>JASFYP010000058.1:0-27678 GCA_045047075.1 Flavobacteriaceae bacterium | reverse complement strand
AGAAAATTTAACAACAGGATTGCAAGAAGGGTTAAAATTGATGAGAGAAGGAGAAGAGATGCAATTTTTATTTCCGTCTTTCAAAGCATTTGGATTTACTGGAGATCAAGAGAAAATAGGGATTAAACAACCTTTAGTATATAGCGTAAAATTAATAAGTATCAATAAATAAATAAATTTAAAATTAGTAGAATGAAAGTAGTAAAATTGTTTGTAGTAGTTGTGTTTGCAACATTGTTGTTCTCGTGTAATAATAGCGGAGTAACAAATAAATCGTTAGAGACCGAATTAGATTCAGTGAGTTATGCCATCGGGTTAGATATGGCAATGAAATTGAAAACGAATTTTAGTGAAGTTGATAGAGATTTGTTTATCCAAGGATATAGTAATGGAATTGATTCAACAAATGTGTTATTAGAACAGGCAGATTTAAACAAAGTGATTAGTACTTACTTTGCTAAAAGACAGCAGTTAGAAAATAAAAAAAAATTCGATGTAGTTAAAAAAGAAGGTGAAGACTTTTTAGAAGCAAATAAATCAAATGAAGGTGTGCAGGTAACAGAGAGTGGTTTGCAATATCTTGTAATGACTGAGGGGAATGGTGAAAAACCAACAACAGCATCAAGAGTAAAAGTTCATTACCATGGTACTCTTATTGACGGGACTGTTTTTGATAGTTCAGTTGATAGAGGAGAGCCTTCAGAATTTGGAGTTACTCAAGTAATAAAAGGATGGACTGAAGCATTGCAATTGATGCCAGTTGGTGCTAAATACAAATTGTTTATCCCACAAGAATTGGCATACGGAGCAAATCCAAACCCAAGAGGCCCTATAAAGCCTTATGCAACTTTAGTATTTGAAGTAGAGTTAATTGAGATTGTTAAGTAATCTTTTTTAGTAAAATAATTTTGTAGATGAAAATTTTGAAGTTATTAGTTTTAGTTGTTTTGGTAGGGTTTTATTCCTGTAGCTCAGATAAATATTCAGGGCTTAGTAATGGCATTTATGCAGATATCCAAACGGATGCGGGTGATGTTTTAATAAAATTAGAATATAAAAAGACGCCTTTGACTGTGGCAAATTTTGTTTCGTTAGCTGAAGGGACCCACCCGAAAGTAACCGATTCTATGAAAGGAAAGCCTTTTTATAACGGATTAAAATTTCATCAAGTTACAAGTTTTGCCAATGGAGATAGTGGAGATTTTATGATTCAAGGTGGTTGCCCAATAGGAGATGGATCGGGATACCCTGGATATAAATTTGATGATGAGTTTCCGAAAGACTCTACAGATAATTTAGTATTAAAGCATAATGTTGGTGGTGTAGTTTCGATGGCGAATTTTGGAAAAAACACCAATGGTAGTCAGTTTTTTATAACGCTTGTGCCAACATCACATTTAAATGGAGTTAATACTATTTTCGGTAAGGTAACTGAGGGTATGAACATTGTAAAAGATTCTATTGTTCAAAGTACAGTTATTAATAAAATTGATATTATTAAAATTGGGTATAAGGCAAATAGTTTTGATGCGCCCCAAGTTTTTATAGAAGAGTATGATAAGCGTAATGTGTTAAATCAAGAATTGGCTGCTAAAAAGAAAATTTTAATTGATGCATTTTTAGTGAAGATGGAAGAGTATGAAACTGATGCTGAAACAACACCGTCAGGATTAAAAATCTATTTCCTTAAAAAAGGGGATGGTCTAAAACCAGGTATTGGAGCAGATATTAGAATTCACTATTCGGTTTTCTTTACCAATGGTAATTTGTTAGATACCAATAGAAAAAAGATAGCGATGGAATATAGTACTTACAATCCAAAGCGTGATAAAAAGAAAGGATATGAACCATTTACAAGTACTTATAGTATGGATGCTCCATTGATTCAAGGATTTAAAGAAGGATTGCAAAAAATGAAATTTGGAGATAGAGCAGTGCTTTTTATACCATATCATTTGGCTTATGGCGCAAGTGGGGGAAGAGGGATTCCAGCAAAATCTGATTTGATTTTCGAATTAGAAATGTATCCGAAAGAGGCAGAATAAAATGTTAGAAAAAATAATACAACTAGATACTGAGTTGCTAATTTATTTAAATGGATTGGGCACAGAAGCTTGGGATGGATTTTGGATGTTGGTTACCAATAAATTCAGTTCAATTCCAATTTATTTGCTTGTATTATTTTTTCTTTATAAATATATTGGACTAAAAAAAACACTTTATACTTTATTATTTATTGCCATAATAATTGCAGCCTCTGATCAAACAGCAAACTTATTTAAATATGGTTTTGAGCGATTAAGACCTTGTCATAACGAAAATATCAAAGACATAATTAGAGTGGTTAAAACGAGCTGTGGCGGTAAATATTCTTTCTTTTCTGCACATGCATCAACGTCTATGGCAATTGCTGTATTTAGTATTTTATTATTAAAAAAATATGTGAAATGGGTCGCTTATTTTTTAATGATTTGGGCGTTGTTTGTTGGATATAGCAGAATTTATATCGGAGTTCATTTTCCTGCAGATGTTTTATTCGGATTTAGTTTCGGAGCTTTAATAGCAGTACTATTATATTTATTGATAAGAGTTGTCTTTCGAAAAATTGATGCTGAGAACTAGTCGTTAATCAATTTTGATTCTATGTTTTTTTAGAAGACCTATTAAATCACCTGAAGAAAATCGAGCATTTTTTATTCGATTGTTTTCTGGGTCAATTTCATAATTAGTTGCAGTTCTAAAATCTACTTTTTCTAGATTTGTTTGCTCAAATATAGCTCTATTTAAATCACAATTATTGAATGCAGAACTCGTTAAATCAGATTCAGTAAAATCGACTTCTTGTAAGTTGCAATTATCAAATTGAGTATTTTTTATTTTGAGCAGATAGAAAGAACTCAAATTCAGTTGGCAGTTTTTAAATGAAATGGCCAATAAAAAATAGTTGCAAGAGTTGAATTTTAACCCCATCATTTTGCAATTCAAAAAATCTACTTCTTGATAAGCCGTATTTTTTGTGAGTGTATTGCTCAAATTACAATCTTCAAATTTACACTCAATAAAAGTACAGTTAGAAATATCAGACGAAGAAAAATTACAGTTTATAAAATTGCAATTATCATATTCGCCAATTGGAAGTCTATTATTAGTGTAATCAATTCCTTTAAAAATTTCAGAATCAAAATCAGTCATGACTGAGAAAAACTTTGTTATTAAATGGATTGATGAAAATCAGAAAGAATATAACTCCTAAAGCCAACTCATGAATCTCAGGATTTTTATGAGAGGGCATAAAAGCCAATAAAACAGTAAAAATTATAAAAGCAATTGTTTGAGTCCATTGTACAATGGGTACTGCAAAACTGTTTGTTAAGTTTTTAACGGCTTTAACTTTGCGATATAATATTGGTAGGATGAGGAGGTAAATCACCAAAATAGAAATTAGAATTTGTGTAAAAACAAGTTTGTTTATTTTGGTTTCGCCAATCATCATATTGTGTAGATTGGTTTCTTGTTGCAAATTGTTTTGAGCAAAATACTCAGAAGATTCCCATCCAAAAATTCTTTGCCCCCAAGACACTTCTTCTCCAGCACCAAAAAGGAAAATGAGCGCAAATCCTAATGTGCCAACTTTCCAAAGGATGGGAGTAGATTTCCAGAGTCTAACCAAACGCGTGAAAGATAGTATGCTAATACACAAAAGCATTGCAGCGGTTCCATACTCGATAAACCCATCTTCACGGACATAAAAATCTTCAAAATATTGAACATCTGTGTTAGAAAAATAAATTCCAAGTGCATAGACTAATGCTAAAAAACTATAGCCTAATAATTCTGTACGTGTTGGTTTTGTTATTTTAAACATCTCAAATAAATTTATTCAAAAGTACTCTTTTTTGTTATGATATAATAGTTTCGAATCAGTCGACTTTTATTTTTTGAATCATAATTCATATCAAAAGTTGCTACCTTTTCTATTGTGTGTGTTCCTTGTAGTTTCCCTAATTCTTGCTCATCATTTGGGTCTATTAACAAGCCAAATCTTTCAATAGGCGCTAGTTGCATCCCTTTTATTGAGTTAATAATATTGATGTTTTTACCATAATGCCAAATTAATTCAGGTGATAAACCTTTATAAGCATAGGAATTAATTTTATACTCATCTTCATAGGTTCCTGTCAATGTTGCAATAGATGAGAATTTTTGGTTGTTGTAAAAAGAGTTGGAAAGGGGCAGACCAAATAGAAAGGCAGCACCCATAAAAAAGACCATTCCATAAAAAGATTTTTTAATATTTTTTTGTTTGATATTCTTGAAAATAAAAACTCCGATTGCAATAAGAGCAACAGTCAATAAGCTAAATTGAAACCAGTAGCCATCGAGTTTGTCTTTAAACAAAACAAAGAATGTAATGGGTATGGCAATTCCTAAAATAGCAAATAATCCAAAATTAAAATATACAGGATAGGTTTCTTTTTTAGATGTAAGTGTCTTAAAGTTTTTAATAAGATAGTTGATGTAGATTCCAGTAGTCATTGCTAATGGAAATAAAACAGGAACTAAATAGCGTGATTTTTTTTCAGGAATAATTGACAATAAAATTACAACAATGATTGTCCATAAAAAAGAAAAACGATACAACTTTTTATCTTCAACTTTCTTAATTAAATATGGATATAATAAACTGATAAAAGCTAAAATTGTCCACATACCAGATTGTATAAAAAAGCTCCAGTAATAATAAAATGGACGCACATTGTAACTACTCCAGTTAGAAGTTTCTCTAGCGGTTATTTTCTCAAAAGCTGTTGCATCCATTTCACGAACATATACAAACCACCATCCGCCAACGATTAAAAACAGGATGATAAATGCTATAAGTGCAATTCTTTTAGATTTAAATTTTTCATATTTGTAAACGATACTATATGAAATGATAAAAGGGAGAAATAGGACATAAAGAGAAACAGGACCTTTAGACATCAGAGATAACCCTACAAAGAATGCAGCTACCAAAGCATGGTTCCAGTATTTTTTTTGAGTTTGAAAAAAATGAATTAAAAAATATATTCCAGCAAGCATAAATCCGTGTGTAAAAATATCCCAAGGAGCTTCGTTAATTATCCCAACCACATAAAAAGAAGTAATAAAAATAAATGCAATTAGTATACTAACTGAATTAGATATGGATACTTTTTTAGAAACTAAATACATAAACACCCCAGAAAAACTGACCATTAAAGCTGCAGGAAGTCGCAAGGCGAATAGGCTTTTCATTCCAAATAGCATTCCTGAAATTGCTGTAAGCCATGTAGGTAATGGGGGTTTTTGATAGCGAGCAACACCATTCATAGTTGTTAAAATCCAATGATTGTCATTAACCATTTCCCTAGCAGTTATAAAATTACGAGCTTCCATAATAGTAACCACCAAGCTATCTAGATTAGGGAGTAGCATCACCAAGCTAAAAGTTATGATGGATATTACAGGATTTTTTTCTATCAATTTAATCATGATGTTTATAGATTAAAGTTAGGTTTCTAATATATACAATACTTCCAAAAATATGGCCTATAAAAAGTACAGGATCTTTTCTAATAACGGCATAAGTCAATATGGTAACAGATCCGATTAAGCTAAGCATCCAAAATCCGAAAGGTAAAATAGATTCTTTGTTTTTTTCTGAGTATATCCACTGGTACACAAAACGTAAAGTGAAAATTATCTGAGCTACAGAACCCCAAATGAGTAGCCAAAGTGGAATAGCATCATTCTTAAATAAATTATTGACATCAATTTTGTTATTGTTAAAAGCGTAAATAATTAATAAAACCGGAAAGACTAAAATAAAAACGCGTACAGGTTTTGGCATTTTTTTCCAGTTACCCTGAAGCTGTAAATTGCGGATGTAAATAAAATAGGTGAGCGATTGCCCAAGCATAATGGCAAAATCATTGCGTAAATACCCGTAGGCAAATAATAAAAAGGAAGCCAACAAACTCATTTGCCAAAATAACGAAGGGGTTATCACTCTCTTTGCTTTTTCTGACAATGCCCATTGAACTAGTAAGCGCCCTGAAAATAGAATTTGGGCAATGAAACCGATGCTGTAAATAATCCAAGGTTTCATTAGCCTTGCTTTTCAATGTTGTAGTTGATGTATTTTTTTTTCATCCAGAGATAAGCAAAGCAGTCAATTAATGGACCCAATAGCCTATTCCATAACCCATATTTTGCTTCACCCGCAATTCTTGGGAAATGACTTACAGGAATCTGTTTTACTTTTCCATCTTGCAATAAAACCATAGCAGGTAAAAACCGATGTAAACCTTTAAACATTGGTATGTTTGTAGCATATGAGGTTTTAATTACTTTTAGTGGGCAACCCGTATCGTCCATTCCGTCATGAGTAAAAGATCGACGTATTCCGTTAGCAATAGACGAAGACATGTTTTTTACAAAAGAATCTTTTCTGTTTGCTCTAACTCCTGTGATTAAATCGTATTCAGGAACCTCCTCTAGCAATAAATTAAAATCTTTTGGGTCGGTTTGTAAATCAGAATCTATATAACCTACTAGTTCGGTAGAAGTGTTTTTAAACCCTGCACTAATTGCTGCACTCAGTCCTTTATTTTCTTTAAAACTGATAAATGAAAAGTCTTTATTATCAGCACAAATACGTTCAATTATAGCTTGACTCTGATCTTGACTTCCATCATTTACAAAAAGAATTTTGGTTTTTTTTGCAGCAATTTTTAGATAAGCAGACAATTCTTTTTCTACTCGGTCTAAATTATCTTCTTCATTATAAACAGGCACTATAATTGTGAAGTCGTATGTCATTTAATAATTTTTTTTAGTAGATTTTGTGCTGCTTTAAAAGGATTTATTTCGTCCTTTTCAATCTTGTTTAAATATTCTGAAATCGACTCAATTACTTTTTCATTTTTATAAAATTGATTTTTGAGCTCATTGTTTATGGCTTCATAAAACCATTGTTTACTTTGTAATTTTCTTTGTTGGTAAAAATAACCATTCTTTTTGGTCAATTTCAAATAGGTATTTAGTATTTGATATATATTTTCAATCCCGGTATTGTTCAGTGCGCTCGATGTGGTCACTTCAGGAACCCATCCACTTTCTTTAGCTGGAAATAAATGGAGAGCACGTTTGAATTCGGTTTTGGCAAGTTCGGCTTGTTTTTCATAGTCACCATCAGCCTTATTAATAACTATCAAATCTGCCATTTCAATAATGCCACGTTTTATACCTTGCAATTCATCACCAGCATTGGCAAGTTTTAGGAGTAAAAAGAAATCAACCATACCATGTACCGTAACTTCTGATTGACCAACGCCTACCGTTTCTACAATAATATAATCAAATCCCGCAGCTTCGCATAAAGTAATAGATTCTCTAGTTTTTCTAGTAACACCACCTAAAGAGTCGCCAGATGGCGAAGGTCTAATAAATGCATTTTTATCATTTACTAAAGATTCCATTCTAGTTTTATCACCTAAGATACTTCCTTTGTTTAAGCTGCTTGTAGGGTCAATTGCTAGTACAGCTACTTTTTTATTTAGCTTCGTTAAATGTTTTCCAAAAGCTTCAATAAAAGCGCTTTTTCCAACACCTGGAACTCCTGTAATTCCTATTCTGATAGACTTGTTGGCATGTGGCAAACAACCTTCTAAAATTTCAGATGCTTTTTGATAATGTTTTTGATTGTTACTTTCAACTAGCGTAATTGCTTTACTCAAAAAGCTAATATTGCCATTTGTTATTTGTTGAATAAATTGTTTTGAAGATGCGTTTTTAATTGAATTCAATGGTTGATTTTTGTTCTTTTAATCTCAAACGAAATTACAAAATTAAAATGAGTTGTAATTTTTTAACTTTAAAAAGGACTGTAGCTTTTAACTTTTTCTTTTAAAAAATGTTAGTATTTTTACAACTGATTTAAAACACCTTATTATTCCATGGAATTGTATAAAACAAACTCAATAAAAGTTTACAACTCACTTTCGAAATCTAAAGAAGAATTTAAACCTATCCATAAAGGTAATATTGGTTTGTATGTTTGTGGACCTACGGTTTATAGCAATGTACATTTAGGAAATGTAAGAACCTTTATGTCTTTTGACATGATATACCGGTATTTTTTGCATTTAGGATATAAAGTAAGGTATGTTCGTAATATTACGGATGCGGGTCATTTAACGGATGATAATGCTGAAGATAAAATATCTACCAAAGCGAGGTTAGAAAAGTTAGAGCCGATGGAAATCGTTCAAAAATATACGGTGGATTTTCATGAGATTTTACAAGAATTTAATTTTTTACCGCCAAGTATTGAGCCTACAGCAACGGGCCATATTGTTGAACAAATTGAAGCCATTAAGCAAATGTTAGGGAACGGATTGGCTTATGAATCAAATGGATCTGTTTATTTTGATGTATTAAAATACAATGAAGAAGGGGGCGATTATGGAATCTTATCCAGAAGAAACATGGAGGATGTTATTTCCAATACACGTCAATTAGATGGTCAATCAGAAAAGAAAAATCCACAAGATTTTGCATTGTGGAAAAAAGCAAAACCAGAACATATTATGCGTTGGCCATCGCCTTGGGGTGTTGGTTTTCCTGGGTGGCATTTAGAATGTACAGTAATGAGTACAAAATATCTAGGAGAAACTTTTGATATTCATGGTGGTGGTATGGATTTAAAATTTCCGCATCACGAATGTGAGATAGCGCAATCAAAAGCGTGTAATCATACAAACCCAGTAAATTATTGGTTGCATACAAATATGTTGACTTTGAATGGGCAAAAAATGTCAAAGTCTACAGGGAATAGTATTTTGCCTGGAGAAATATTATCAGGAGAGAATGATAAATTGAGCAAGTCGTTTAGTGCGAGTGTTGTTCGGTTTTTCTGTATGCAGGCGCATTATAGGAGTATTCTTGATTTTTCTAGTGATGCATTAGAGGCTTCAGAAAAAGGCAATCAAAAATTGATGACAGCTTATAGTGAGCTTAATAAATTAAAAACTACAGATTCATCATCTATAAATATTGAGGCTTGGAAACAGCAATGTTATGATGCTATGAATGATGATTTTAATACACCTATATTAATAGCGCATTTGTTTGAGGGTGTTAAATTTATCAATCAATTAAAAGAAGAAAATGAAACCATTTCTGCAGAAGATTTAAAGATTTTATCAAACACTATGCGGATTTTTATTTTTGACATCTTAGGATTGGAAAACAATTCAGTTTCAAATGAAAATGGGGTAGAAGATAAATTGAGTGGTGTTGTTGCGATGTTGATTAAGATGCGGAAAAATGCGCGAGATAATAAAGATTGGGCATTGTCTGATGAAATTAGAGATGAGTTGCTCTCTTTAGGTATTCAATTAAAAGATGGTAAAGACGGAACAACTTTTTCGGTAAACTAATGCTCAACATCCTAAAAAAAATATTGGCATTTCCATTTATCATGTTGGTTAGATTTTATCAGGTGGCTATTTCGCCTTATACACCGGCTAGTTGTAGGTATTCACCAAGTTGTTCACATTATACTGTTGAAGCTTTAAAGAAACATGGAGTTTTTTATGGAGGATGGTTATCAATAAAACGAATTTTTAGTTGTCATCCATGGAGCAAAGGAGGCTATGATCCTGTACCTGAAAAAGGGAATCCCAAAAAATAAATGACAAAACTCAAATAGTAATAATCAAATTGCAATACACTTTTCATAATATCCTTTAATCATCTATATTTACAAATATATTTATAAAATAAAATCACATGTTACAACTTGCCATAGATTGGAATCCATCACCAGAAATTTTTAAAATAGGACCAATATCAATTCGTTATTACGGATTAATGTTTGTGATTGCTTTTTTATTGGGGATTCAAATCATGAAAAAAATATATAAAAGTGAAGGTGTAAATGTTGAGTATGTTGACTCCTTATTCATGTATACCGTAATTGCAACCTTATTGGGAGCGCGATTGGGAGATGTGTTTTTTTACAGTTGGGATTATTATCAAAATAACTTAGTCGAAATATTATTGCCGATAGCAAAAGATCCGAATGGCTCAATCTTCGGGTTTGTCACTGGTTATAAATTTGTAGGTTTTGCTGGATTGGCATCCCATGGTGCAGCTATCGGAATTGTAATTGCTATGATTCTGTATCGTAGAAAATACAATTATAAAAGTTTGTTGTGGATTTTAGATCGTGTTGTAATTACTGTCGCATCAGGTGCTGTATTTGTAAGGTTAGGAAATCTAATGAATTCGGAGATTGTTGGTAAGGTAACCAATTCAGATTTCGGGTTTAGATTTATCAGAAGTGATATTACTAAAAGAGAAGCTATGCAAATAACAGGCTCTAAAACTTATGAACGTGCCTATGAATTAATTGAAACTAGCTCTCAATACAAACATGTGTTGGCAGATATTCCGTTGCGATATCCTACACAGCTATTCGAATCATTAGGATATATATGTGTATTTTTAGTATTGTGGTTTGTGTATTGGAAAACCGATAAGAAAAACAAACCAGGATTTTTGTTTGGTGTGTTTATGATTTCACTTTGGGCTGTTAGGTTTGTAATTGAATTCTTTAAAGAAGCGCAAGTAGAAGGTAGAGAAGATTTGCTTTTAGGTTTAAATACTGGACAATTACTTAGCATTCCGATGATTATGATTGGAGTCTATTTTGTATTAAGAAAAACCAAATAAAAAGCATAATTCTTAATATTTGATATTTCCTTTAAATATCCCTTATATATAAAGGATAAATTCATATTTTTTTTGTGATTATATTAGTATTTTAGCTAAAAAAGAATACATTTGCTAGATTAACTAATTTAAATAACAAAATAATTATGAAATTAAAAGTTTACTTTTTAACTATGTTGTTTTTTGTTTCTTTATCTGCCTTGGCACAATCGTACCAAGTTAGTGGAGTTGTAGCAGATGATGACAATGAACCACTTCCAGCAGTTACTATTGTTGTTAAGGGTACAACTAATGGAACATCTTCGGATTTCGATGGAAATTATTCTATGGAAGTTGCACAAGGTGATGTATTAGTTTTTTCTTTTGTTGGTTTTGACGACCAAGAAATTGTAATGGATGGATCGGCTACGGTTAATGTTACAATGACTTCAGGAGTTTCACTTGATGAAGTTGTAGTTGTAGGGTCAAGAAACAAAAACAGAACAGCGCTTGATACGCCAGTTCCTGTTGACGTAATTGATATTACGGAATTGATTGCTTCTAGCCCTCAGGTTAACTTAAATCAAATCTTGAATTATGTTGCACCTTCTTTTTCATCTAATACCCAAACGATTTCTGATGGTACTGACCATGTTGATCCAGCTTCACTAAGAGGTTTAGGACCAGATCAAGTTTTAGTATTGATTAACGGAAAAAGAAGACACACAAGTTCTTTAGTAAATGTAAATGGTACATTTGGTAGAGGGTCTGTTGGTACAGATTTAAATGCTATTCCAACAGCGGCTATTGCACGTGTTGAGGTGCTTAGAGATGGTGCATCTGCACAGTATGGTTCTGATGCCATAGCAGGTGTGATTAACATCGTATTAAAAAGAAATACAGGAGAACTTAGCGTTGCAGTAACGACAGGTGCTAATTTTTCTAGAAACGCTAACGACCTTAAAGGTGGTGTAGACGGAGAAACTGTAAATGTAGGTGTTAACTACGGTATCGACTTAGGAGATAAAGGAGGTTTTATTAACTTTACTGGAGATGTTGATTTAAGAGAGCCAACAAGTAGAATGGGTAGTTTTACAGGAATGATTTTTCACGGATTCAACTCAATTCAAAGGGTTGCTGCTGCTAGTGGTGTGTATCCAGAAACGATGTCTTTTGAGCAAATCAAATTTTTCTCTCAGAATGTAGATCATTTTTCACCTGAATTAAAACAAGCTATTGATGCAACAACATCACAAGATCAAATTGTTGACTTATTATCTAATAATGGTAGTCCAATTGACTTTACTGAAGCAGAATTATCTGCTAGAGGTCAAGTTCGTTCTGATTATAACATGAGAGTAGGACAATCTAAATTAAGATCAGGTCGCTTTTTTGCAAACTTATCTTTACCTATAGATGATAACGGAACTGAATTATACTCTTTTGCAGGTATGAGTTACAGAAAAGGTAATGCTGCAGGATTCTACAGATTACCACATCAATCAAGATCTTTCTCTTCAGTTAACTTAAATGGTTTCTTGCCTAATATTAATTCTGATATTAAAGACAAATCTTTTGCTGTTGGTATTAGAGGTAAAATTAGTGATTGGGATGTTGACTTTAGTAATACTTGGGGACAAAATAGTTTTGACTTTACTGTTTCAAACTCTTTTAATGCTTCTCAAGGTTTAGCTTCATCTTCAACATTTAACTCTGGTGGATTTGCATTTTCACAAAACACGACTAATTTAGATGTATCAAAGTACTTTGAGGATTATATGGAAGGTGTTAATATAGCCTACGGTGGTGAATATAGATTGGAAAACTATTCTATAGTAGCTGGTGAAGAAGCTTCTTATACTGATTATGGTGCTGAGCCTGATTTTTTTGGAAGATCTTATCCAGGAGGCGCTCAAGTATTCCCTGGGTTTAGACCAGAAAATGAAAAAGATGAACACAGAAGTAGTGTTGCAGGTTATTTAGATGTTGAAGCAAATATTACGAAAGGCTTTTTGTTAACAGCAGCATTACGTTATGAAAATTATAGTGATTTTGGTTCTACATTTAATTATAAAATTGCTACAAGAGTAAAGGTAACAGATAATTTTAATATACGTGGTGCATTTAGTACCGGTTTTAGAGCTCCTTCTTTACACCAAATTTATTACAATGCAACTGCAACGCAGTTTGATAATGACGGAGTGCCACAAGAAGTTGGAACTTTCTCAAATGATAGTAGAGTTGCACAAGTTCTAGGGATCCCTCAATTAAAACAAGAGGAATCAGCAAGTGGAAGTTTAGGATTTACGTTTACATACCCAGAAGCTAATATTAAAATATCTATTGATGGTTACTTTATAGCTATTGAAGATAGAGTTACTTTAACAGACACGTTTGATGCAACTACTCCAGAATTGGTGTCAGCTTTTGCTGATGCAGGAGCTAGTAAAGCAGCCTTTTTTGCAAATGCAATTGATACTGAATCTAAAGGTATTGATATTGTAATTAGTCATAAATTTAAAGGAGATAAAGCTTCTGTACGAAATGATTTAGCAATGACTTTCTCACAAACGAGACAAGTTGATGATATTCATGCATCTCAAATTTTAGCTGATGGAGGTCAATTAGATAGATACTTTAGTGAATCTTCAAGAATTTATTTAGAAGAAGCTGTGCCAAGAGCAAAAATTAATTTATCTCATTTAATTACTGTAGATAAATTTAATATCTTCTTAAGAAATGTTTACTTTGGAGAAGTAACAAGTACTACAAGCCAAGTGTTTGCACCAAGAATTGTTACAGACTTATCTTTAGGGTACAACTTTACTGATAATTTAGTTGCTACAGTAGGAGCAAATAATTTGTTTGATGTATACCCAGATGAGGTTGTAGATGGAAATACAAGTAGTGGTCGTTTCGTTTATTCTCGTAGAGCACAACAATTTGGTACAAGTGGTAGATTCCTTTTTGCTAGATTAACTTTTAACTTAAAATAAAAAAATAAAATATTAATTATGAAAAAAATAAAATTTATACCATTTTTTCTAATAGCTTTAGCTTTTATTGCTACGTCGTGTGCTATTGATGATGATGATGCTATTATTGCACAAGTTATTGTTACAAAAACAGTTTCTTTCAATGATTCAGAGATAATTGTATCTGCAAGTGCTACACCATACGATTTGGAGTATTTTGCGGATCAAATATTTGGCTCTGATGCACTTATTGAATATACAGTTAATGGAGCGAGCGGTGGATCAACTATGTATTGGGGAAATACTTCTGGAAGTATTCCATTAGATATTTCTGAAAACGGTTCTGTATTAACAGTTACAATGACAAATATATCTGTATTAAATAGACCTTCATTTGTTGACCCAGTAATAAATCAAGATAAAAAAACAATTAAAATTATTGTTTTAACTATTCCTGATGTAGATCCAAATGCTTTGCAAGTAGTGATGACTTGGGATAACCCTGCTGAAAATGACCTAGATTTATGGATTACTGATGACCCACCAACAATTGGTTTTGAAACAAGTCAGTCAGTATCTCCTTTAGAAGATGTTTCTTTTTCTAATGGGTACCCTGATGGAACATACAATATTTTGCCTAGAGATTGGGCTTCTTCTGATCCTGTTATTGGAGTTTTAATAGCAGTTGTACACCCTAACGGAACGGTTGAAATATTTAGTGATACGATTGATGCTGGAACTGATTTTAATTATATGGTTAAATTTGATAAAGTTGGAGATGAGTACACTATGACGCAGGTACCAACTGAGCCAGTATTTTAATCTAACTTAATTTAAATAATAATAATAATATGAAAACAATAAATAATTATAAATATATACTAATGCTTGCTGTAGTTGCTCTTTTTGCTTCTTGTAGTGAGGATGATGATGCGGCGGTAGCTGCTGCATCAACTAATATTCAAGTTGTTGTTGAGCCTTTTATTGCTACAGCAATACAAATAACAGGACAGGTTGGTTCAAATACTGCTAATGTAGAATTAGGATTTAAATTGACCGAGTTTTCAAATACTTATTTTGGCTCTGATATAATTATCATTTACGACGGCTCAGAATATGTTATTGAAGCAGGCGATACTGAAGTTATAGTTGGTGCAACTAATATTGAATTTGAATTAGAAGCTCCAGGGGGAAATATTCCTTACAATGGAACAACATTAACAGCTCAGATTGATTTTAATGCTAGTTTTGAAATTGATGTTGATGATAGACCTAGTAATCTAGTCGTGTTAAAAGGAGGATCACTTTCTGTTAGTGCTACTCTATATAATCAAGTTCCGCCAGTGACTGCTGGTCAAATAAATTTCTTATTTGATTGGAGTCCTAATCACTCTGGTGGTAATGATTTAGATTTAAGATTGAGAAATTTTGCTGGTGTAGCCTACGATTATTCAGGTTCTGTAAGTAACTATGAAGATGTTGCTTTGTTAGATTCTGATCCAGATGATGATTATAATGTAATTGTTGATCCTTGGTCAACTTCTACATCAACTATTACGGGAATTATGTTTGCTATGCATCCAGATGGTACCTTAGAGGTATTTGAAATGGATTTGTCAGGTGTAAGTTCTGAAACCACTTTTGTATCTGTAAATAAATCTACGGATACTGGAACAGGTGAAGTAACTTATGTTGTTACACAAAACTAATATTTAGACTATAAATAGTTTTTTTTTAAAACGCTCGCTTTTTGCGAGCGTTTTTTTATTCCTCTATTTTGTTAAAGGATGCACTTTCAATTGTAAGGATATTTAACACTTTTATGATTTCATTGTTATTATAGAGATCAAATATATTTCGATAATCACAATAGGTTAAAAAGTTAAATATTTTATCCTCTGGTATTTTTAATTTTTTTATAAAATAGTCAACACCAAAATCGGAAATGATACGCTCAGGAGTATTTTTCTTTAGGCGTAATTCTCTTCTTAGTTCATTTGCTTTATCTCTTATTGGAATTCCACCACCAGAGCCAAAACCATTCATTTTTATTGGGTCAACATCATTTACATAAGAGGCAGATCTATTATAAAGCTCAGTATTACTACTGTACATTTTTGATAGCCGAATAATTTCTCTAATATAATTAGAAGCTTTCATAATAGAATCTTTACTAATACTTTTAGCGTCGGTGAATAATAATCCAGAAAGAGTATGATTTTTAATTTCTACAGTATTTAAATAATTGGTTTTAATTTCTAAATAGACAACAAAAAATGATTGCTGTATCATTTTTTCTGTGACAATAATTCTTCGTGTAGTATATTCGATATGAGATATTGATAAGGTGTCTTTTAGCTTTACTTCTATACTAAATTCACCATTTGTATTACTGCTAGTACCTTGTTTTGAAGTCAAGTTATAAATATGAACATCAGTAATTGGTTTTTCAAAATTCATAATCCTACCACTGATTTCTCCCAAGTAATTCTGAGAGTAGGATGTAAGTATCCATAAAAAAATAAAAGTTATAGTTAGTTTAAGCTTCATTAAAAACAAAGAAAGCACACCAAGTACTAAAATAGTATTAAAGCATTTGTAAACTTTTGTTAAAATAGATTTTTACCTACTTTTACTTAAAATTAGAATGCATGAAAAAAATGTTGATTGCAAGTACGTCAACAGTTCATGGCAAAGCATATTTAGAATATATGTTGCCAGAGTTGTCTAACTTTTTTAAAGGAATTTCTGAACTACTTTTTATTCCATTTGCAAGACCAGGAGGCATTTCATATGATGAATATACTACTATCGCACAAAAAGGATTTGAATCTATTAATATAAGGGTAAAAGGAATTCATGAATTTGATAATCCTAAAGAAGCAGTTATTAAGTCCGAGGGAATCTTTATAGGTGGTGGCAATACTTTTGAATTGGTTTCTCAATTATATGCATATGATTTAATGAGTGAGATTAGACAAGCTGTAGATAGCGGGGTCAGATATTTTGGCACCAGTGCTGGTAGTAATATTACAGGTGTTTCTATGAAAACCACCAATGATATGCCCATCGTTTATCCTCCGAGTTTTAAAACCTTGGGGTTGATAAATTTTAATTTGAATCCACACTATTTAGATCCAGACCTTAATTCTAAGCATATGGGAGAAACTCGCGAAACTAGAATCAAAGAGTTTCATCAGTTTAATGAAATACCTGTTTTAGGGTTGCGAGAAGGAAGTTGGTTAGAAGTAGAAGGAGAGCAGGTTACTTTGAAAGGTAATTTACCAGCTCGTTTGTTTTTAAAGGATAAACATCCAGTTGAATATCAGACAGAAAGTGATTTAAGCTTTTTACAATTGCAAAGCTAAAAATAGATCAACTTCTTTGAAATCAACACTTTGCTTTACATTGTTTGATAGTGATTGAAATGCTTTAAAGATTCTATCTACATTAATTTCTTCTCTTTTTGATAAGTCATTTAATATCATAGCAGATATAAATGAAGTAGGATGTTGAGCTACATATTCAAAATTAAAATTGATATTTTCTTTTTCAATAGCCAAAATTTGAGATGCTATTTTTTTAAGCATTTCTACATCATTATTCAATCTAGCTCTTTGTAAATCTGGAAAAAAACTCTCAATTTTTGCAATGATTTGTTTTGATTTATTTTGAAATTGAACCAGATCTGTATTAATTTCTGAGCCTTTAATTACCGATTGCTTCAAATTATTTTTATCAACTATAATTTCAATACTGTCATTTTCTACAATAAATAATTTACCACCTTTAACCCCTTCAATCGTTAAAGCATATCGCTCTGGAAAGTCAATTCTCCCTTTAAAACGTGCTAAGTTATTGATGATTAAAGTGGAGTCAACAAGTAAAAATTCAGGAGAGGTTTTATATAAAAAAACATTCTTCCCATCAAAATCATCAACATAAATACCAATAGTATATTGAGCTTTTGAAATAGAAATTTCAGTTTGTTTATCACAAGAGAAAAGTAATAAGAATAAAAAGAGAAATGTAATATCTTTAAGTGTAAATAACACCTTAGTAGTTAATATATTCAACTATTTCTAGGCCATAACCCGTCATTCCAACACGTTTACTAATGTTTTTGGCATTCGATAAGACACGCAATTTAGAAATGCCTAAATCATGTAATATTTGCGCACCTATACCATAATCTTTTTTATCCATTTCTTTGGGTTTCGAAAAATCTTCTTTCTTCAATTTAGACAATTGATTTAAGAAATTGATAGGCTGATTATCTTGGTTGATAAAAACAATGACTCCGGCTTCTTCTTTATTTAGTAAATCAAAAATACGTTTAAATTTTTCATCAGAGTTTTGAGTAAGTACACCCAAAGCATTGTTAATTAAAGTAGAATTCACCTTTACCAGAATACTGTCATTAGGTTTCCAATTTCCTTTTGTTAGGGCAATATGAACTTGATTGTTATTGGTTTGTTTATAGGCTCTTAATCTAAAGTTTCCAAATCGGGTAGTGGTATCAAAATCTTCTATCTTCTCAATAAGTGAATCGTTTTTCATTCTATATGCAACCAAGTTTTCGATAGAAATTAATTTCAAATCAAATTGTTTAGCAACATCAAAAAGCTGAGGCAACCTTGCCATGGAGCCATCCTCATTTAAGATTTCTACCAAAATACCTGCGGGTTTAAATCCAGCTAATCTAGCCAAATCAACAGCAGCTTCAGTATGTCCAGTCCTTCTTAATACGCCGCCATTTTTTGCTCTTAATGGAAATATGTGCCCTGGTTTTCCTAAATTAAATCCCTTAGTATCATCATTTACCAAAGCTTTAATGGTCTTGGCTCTATCATGAACAGAAATACCGGTGGTACAACCATGACCAATTAAATCTACTGACACTGTAAATTGTGTATGGTGCATTACGGTATTGTTTTGCACCATCATTTCAAGGTCTAATTCTTTTCTTCTGTCTTCGGTAATAGGAGCACAAATTAAACCTCTTCCATTGGTGGCCATAAAATTGATCATTTCTGGCGTAACCATTTCTGCAGCAGCAATAAAATCGCCTTCATTTTCTCTGTTCTCATCATCAACAACAATTACAACCTCTCCTTTTTTAATGGATTCAATTGCTTCTTCTATCGAGTTCAACTTCACTTTTTCTGTTGTAGCTTTCATTACTTTATGAATTCTTTTTTTTGCGTTTAAATTTTGCACTAACTGAATCAAAGAACAATTTGATATTAAAAATTCCTTTGTCTTTTGCAGCTCTACGCGTAACTAATATTCCAAATGGTAATAAAAACAAGGTAGACAACCATCCTCCTAACGCTGCAGATATGGCACTTTCTTCAGCCATGTTTTTACCTGCTGTAGTTATGATATTATAGACTACAAAAATAACAATTGCTAAGACCATAGGCAAACCGAAGCCTCCTTTTCTGATTATTGAGCCCAGAGGTGCTCCAATAAAAAACAGCACTAAACAAGCCAATGAAAATGCAATTCTATTATGATACTCATGGTCATATAAGTTTAGCTGCTTCCGTTTTGTTTTAAAACTTTTGGTAGTGCGTTGCATGTTATTGAGTTCTCTTTCAATATTTCTAAGGGCATTATCTAGCACAACTGATTTGTTTTTAACTTCAAAATTCTTTAAAATATCCTGATTCAAATTATTGTTAGCCAAAGAATCTGGATAGGGCTTTAATTTATCAGCCCCAATTGCTAAAACAAAATTTTTGCTTCTTCCTTTTAAATAAGTATCATATACAACTTTTGTAGAATCCGAAAACTGAGTCAATTGATTTAAACTCAACATTGATTGAAGTGTTTTGAAGTTCTCATCACCCAAATTATCATCGCTAAAAGATGAAACATCAATGTTTATTTCATAGGTTTCAAAAGTTGCCTTCGAAAAAGGCATTTTTATTCTTTTGTCTTTTTTATCACGTCTAGTACTATGGTCTTCATAATAGTGTCCATTGGTCAAAATAAAGGTCATGTATTTGCTACCCTCTTCTGTTACAATTTCCCCTTTCTCTGCTGTAATAATCTTTACTTTTCCAACATTCGATTTTAAATCAGAAATTTGAACATTTTTTAAAAGGTTCTTTTTTTCGCCATATTTTTCATCAAACATAATTACATATCCAGGAATATCGGTATTGAATGTTCCTGGAATCAAGGCCAAAGCGGGTTGCTTCTTTTTGATATTCATAAACATATTTTTCTGTTTCAGCGTTGCATGTGGATATACGTAGTTGAGAAACATAAAATCAACAACACTTAAAAAAAGGGTGAGAATTACCAATGGTAAAATAAATCGTCTTAAAGATATACCTGCAGATTTTATTGCAGCCATTTCATAATTTTCAGCAAAATTTCCTACCGCCATGATAGACGATAATAAAATTCCGATGGGCATTGCAAGTGGCACCACGGTCAAAGCAAGATATCCTACAAATTTTAATATAAAGCCCATGTCTACACCTTTACCTGAGATTTCATCAAAACCTCCCCATAGAGCCACCATTACCAAAACAAAAAGAATGACAAAGAATGTTGCAAAAAAGGGCTTTAAAAAGCTCTTGATAATATAGATGTCGAGTTTTTTCAAATTGATCTATTTTGGCTCACTGATGTAGTAATTTTTATCTTCAAATGCTTTGCGGTCAAAAGTAAAGAGCGAATCTGAAATAGCTTGGTTTGTATGAAACTTATTGATGGTGTAAGTAGTAACCGTTCCATCTTTACCAGTTTCTATAACTCTATAAATGTGTTTTGTTTTTTTGTTGATGGCAACCAAAACATATTTTAATTCAGATTCAGTATCTGTCGGAGTCAATTTTACAAACTGCATTTTTTTTCCTTGCACTTTTTGTACAATATCCATTTCATAAGTAAAACCACTTTCATAAAAGGTTAACATTCTAGAAGGAGTCAAGGTAGTTTCATCTTCAGAGTTTGGCTGTTTTATAACTACTTCTTCATCTTCAGGAACTATCATATAAATTTTATTGCCATCAAAAAATTGCTGAACACCTAAATATTCAAAATGATATAAATCGTCTTTCAAAGTTGCGCTACCATTATTTGCTTGGTGGATATCAGCTTCTTCATTGTCAATTTTATGCTCAAATTCTATATAAATATTGTCGTAAGATTTTACTTTATTAGCAACTTTATCTAACAATGCTTTTGCATCTTGACTAAATCCAACTGTAGTAAATATTATTAATAATAGGAATAAATATTTTTTCATTTTTTTAATTTCTTTCGTTTTCTAATAATTCGTTCAAGGCTATTTCATCCGGAACCAAAACTTGTCTTGCTTTACTTCCTTCAAATTGACCCACAATGCCTGCAGCTTCTAATTGATCAATAATTCTACCCGCTCTATTATAGCCCAATTTTAATTTTCTTTGTAACAAAGAAGCGGATCCTTGTTGTGCAATAATAATTACCATAGCCGCATCTCTAAAGAGTGAGTCTCGGTCATTGATGTCTATATCAAGATTTAAGCCACTTTCCTCTCCAGTAAATTCTGGCAATTGATAAGCTTCTGGGTAGGCTCTTTGAGATCCAATAAAATCGGTAATTTTTTCAATTTCAGGTGTATCAACAAATGCACATTGGATTCTAATTAAATCATTTCCGCCAGAGAATAACATATCACCTTTACCAATCAACTGATCGGCACCACCACTATCTATAATAGTTCTCGAATCTATTTTTGAAGTCACTCTAAATGCTATACGTGCAGGGAAATTAGCTTTGATAATTCCTGTAATTACATTTACCGATGGTCTTTGAGTTGCAACAATCAAATGGATTCCGATAGCACGTGCTAATTGAGCTAAACGGGCAATTGGAGTTTCTACTTCTTTACCAGCTGTCATTATTAAATCTGCAAATTCATCAATTACTAAAATAATGTATGGTAAAAATTTATGACCATTTTCAGGATTTAATTTACGTGCTTTGAATTTGGTATTGTATTCTTTTATATTTCTAACCATTGCCAATTTTAGCAAATCATAACGGTCATCCATTTCAATACAAAGAGAGTTTAAGGTATTTATAACTTTAGTAGTATCGGTAATAATAGCCTCTTCAGAATCTGGAAGTTTTGCCAAGTAATGACGTTCAATTTTATTGAACAATGTGAGTTCCACTTTTTTAGGATCAACCAAAACAAACTTCACTTCGGCTGGATGTTTTTTGTAAAGTAGTGATGTCAGTACAACATTCAGTCCCACAGATTTTCCTTGACCCGTAGCACCCGCCATTAGTAGGTGGGGCATTTTTGCTAAATCAACCACAAAACTTTCATTAGAAATAGTTTTACCAAAAGCAATTGGTAACTCCATTTCAGATTTCTGAAACTTGCTAGATGAAATCATAGATTTCATCGAAACCATAGTGGCATTTATATTAGGAACCTCAATACCAATCGTGCCTCTTCCCGGAATTGGTGCAATAATACGGATACCCAATGCTGATAAGGACAAGGCAATATCATCTTCTAAATTTTTAATTTTTGAAATCCTAATACCTGCATCTGGTACAATTTCATAAAGCGTTACAGTAGGGCCAACGGTAGCTTTAATTTTTGCAATACCAATTTTGTAATTGTTTAATGTTTGTACAATTTTATTTTTATTGGCTTCTAATTCTTCTTGATCTACAGCAATACTCTCATTAAACTCACGTAATAAATTGAGTGTTGGAAACTTGTAACTTCCTAATTCTAGTTTTGGATCAAACTCTCCAAAATCCTTAAGGAGTTTATCTGATAAATTTTCAGTTTCTGTTTTTTCTTCAACAATTTTATCTACAGCAATTTCTACTTCTTCAGATTCAGTTTCATCCTTTTTAGTAATCTCTAAAAGCATATCGTCTTCTGTACTTTTTTCTTTTTCTTCTTTTTTCCCTAAGTGATTTTTAATGGTAGGTTTTTGATTTTCAATTTCTGTTTCAAAATCCGTTGTTTCTTTTTCAACAAAAGTGACGCTTAATTCAGTAGCTTCAAGTAATGGTTGATCAATAGATGATTTATCCTCTATAACTTTTCCATTATGTTTAAAAAGAGCAACTATGTGCCCAAAATTCAATTTAAACCGGATGGCTAAATAGGTGAGGATTGTAAAAATTAAAATAAGCATGATTCCTACACGACCAAGAAAAGGTTCTAAATAATTATTGAGTTCATAACCAACAATCCCAGATAAGAGAGAATTCCCGTTTGTGAAAAAACCGAAAAACATAGAAAACCAAGTCATTCCTAAAATTCCCCAAAACCATGATTTTCTTAATTTTATAAGGCTCACTTGAAACAATAAATACAAGCCACTAAAGAAAAATAAGATTGGAAAAATGTAGGCTGCTACTCCAAATCCTTTTCCCATAAAATAGACACTGAAAATGTGTCCGAACTTTCCGAGAAGGTTGTGAACAGTAGCATCTTTGTTGAAGAATTCCGATAATTCGCTTTGGTCGGCTTTCCAATTAAACAAAAAAGAGGTAAAGGCAACGAATAAAAAAATAGCGAAGATTACTAAAAACAAACCAAAAATAGTTTGAGTTTGTTTGTTACTTAAAAAGGTTTTTGTTTTTTGAAAACTAGGATCCTTCTTTGTTGCTTTAGTGCTTTTTTTCTTTCTTGCCATTCAGTGATATATTATTACAAAAATATAGAAATTAAAAAGGGAACTTGTGTTTTAACCAATAAATTTTGGAATATAGATTATCAAACCTATTATAACTGAAAATATTGCTGCAAGAAATGAGATTCCTGCAGCAATATCTTTGATAAATCCAATTTTTTTATGGTACTCTGGGTGAATAAAATCGCATAAATATTCAACGGATGTATTGGCAGCTTCGCCAACAATGATAAGTCCAATTGCAAGCGTTTGAAACATCCATTCGGTTGGAGTTAATCCAACCCAAAAGCCAAAAGCAGTCAGAATTAATCCAACAATAATTTGCGCAATAATTGCATGCTCAGTTGTAATTAATATCCAAGCGCCTTTAGCGGCAAACTTTATACTTTTATATCTACCTTTTAAAAAAGAGTCTTTCCCTAGTTTATCCACTGATTATTTTAAAGCGTTTAAAGCTTTGTCGTAATTTGGTTCTTCAACAACTTCTTGTACTTGTTCAGAATACAGCACTTTGTGGTTTGAATCTAAAACAATAATTGATCTTGATAATAATCCTTCAACAGGACCATCAGCAAATAATAAATTGTAGCCTTTACCAAAAGATCCATCTCTAAAATCAGAAAGCATTTCTACATTTTCAATTCCTTCTGCACCACAAAAACGCCCCATTGCAAATGGTAAATCTTTAGAAATACAAAGTATCTTTGTGTTTTCTAGTTCTGATGCAACCTTGTTGAATTCTCTAACTGATGCTGCACAAGTGCCCGTGTCAATACTATGAAAAATATTTAAAATTACGCGTTGTCCTTTATAATCTTCAAGAGTTGCATTTGATAAATCTAATTTTGCTAATTTAAAATTTGGAGCTTGTTCTCCTATTTTAGGTAAATCTCCAATTGTGTGAATTGGGTTCCCTTTTAAAGTTACTGATGCCATATTTTTTTATTTAAATGTTTGTATTCAAAAGTAAGTTAAAAATAAAAATCTCCCGAATAATTTTGAGAGTTTTTTAGCTGTTTTGTTAACAGATTTTATTGGTCTATCGATCCTAAAACACGTTTCATAAAACCATTTAAAGCTTCCTTTTTTGGTGTGCCATTTTTTATTTCGGCATGTACCTCTAAAGCGCCATACATATTCGAAATTAGCTCACCAATAATATCCAATTCTTCATCTTTTAAAGATGAAACTTCGGTTAGATCTTCTAATACTTCTAATGTTTCGTTGATGTAATCTTCATCGTTATTTTCGATGAATGTTGTCAACTGTTTTATGATTGGTATTTTCATGATTTCAATTTAAAATTATATAATTTCGTTTACCAATTCTTTCAATCCTTCAAACCTATTTGTTTGTACTTGATTTACTTTAGTACCATTTTCAAAAGTTGCAAAAGTTGGTAGATTATCCACCGTAGCTAATTTACGCGATTCAGGAAATTTTTCAGCATCAACTAATACAAAAGCAATGCTTTCATTTTCTGATGCTAATTTCTTGAATTTTGGTTTCATAATTCTACAATTTCCACACCATGATGCCGAAAATTGAACTATTACTTTTGGATTGTCGTTTACAATTTGTGCTAAACTGTCGTCTGTAATTTCTGTCAACATAATAAAAAATTATAAATTTTTAACTAACGTCACTTCGAGTAATTCCGATTTTTTATCGGAATTGTATCGAGAAGTATTATTTCTTAAAAGCGGTTCTCGATACAATTTTTTCCTATCGTCAAAAATCACTCGAACTGACGAAATTATTTTTGGTATTTATTCTTTTAGTGCTTTGCTAAATAATCAGCAACACTATCTCTGTTTTCACTCAAAGTATCTTCACCTTCTTTCCAGTTTGCAGGACAAACTTCGCCATGTTTTTGGAAATGCGTATATGCATCAACCATTCTTAAATACTCAGGAATATTTCTTCCAATTGGCTCAACATTTACATTTTCAGCAAATACAGTTCCTTCTTCATCAATTAAATAAGTTGCTCTCCAAGTAATGAAAGGACCGTCCATTGTGTAAGTGTCAGTTTCTTCATTGTAATGTTGCTCACCAGTTTGTAAAATCCCTAATTGGTTAGACAAATTTCTGTTTGTATCAGCCAAAAGTGGGAAAGTAACACCTTCGATTCCACCATTATCTTTTGCAGTACTTAACCAAGCAAAATGAACTTCTGGAGTATCACAAGATGCACCAATAACAATTGTGTTACGGTCTTCAAAATCTTTTAATGCTTCTTGAAAAGCAAAAATCTCTGTTGGACATACGTATGTGAAATCTTTTGGATACCAAAACAACACTACTTTTTTGTTATTCTTTCTTGCCTCTTCAAGAACGTTCACTTTAAAAGTGTCGCCCATTTCATTCATTGCATCTACTTCTAAATTTGGAAATTTTTTACCTACTAATGACATATTTTTTATTTTAATGATTATTAATTTCACTACTGCAAATTTACAGATTTTACTTGTTTTTATTGCTGTGTTTTATTCTTAAAATTTATATTAAAATAGATTGTGATTATAGTAGAGTTATTGTTTAATTGATTTCAATGATAATGAGAATATTTTTTTGAATCTTTTAATAATTCAATTTTTCAATTACAAATCGTATTTTTGCATTTCGAAAATCTTATCAATTGATATTTAGCCAATATACATCAGAAATTAAAAAGAATTTAGCACTCGCAGCTCCAGTTATGTTGGGGATGTTGGGGCATACTTTTGTTGGGTTTGTTGATAATATTATGGTGGGGCAATTGGGTACAGCAGAATTGGCTGCGGTGTCTTTAGGCAATAGCTTTATTTTTATTGGGATGGCTATTGGGATTGGATTCTCCACAGCAATTACTCCATTAATAGCAGAATCTGATGCAGAAAACGATGCTGTAAAAGCCAAGTCCACTTTTAAACACGGCCTCTTTTTATGTACGGTTTTAGGGATTGGTTTGTTTTTGTTGATCTTATTAGCAAAACCTTTAATGTATATGATGAAGCAGCCGCCTGAGGTTGTAGAGTTAGCAATTCCATATTTAGAATTGGTTGCGTTTTCATTGTTTCCGTTGGTGGTTTTTCAGGCATTCAAGCAATTTTCTGATGGTATGTCAATGACGCGATTGCCTATGTATGCAACACTTGTAGGTAATATTGTAAACGTTGCATTAAATTATATATTGATTTTTGGTAAGTTCGGATTTCCAGAATATGGAATTGTAGGAGCAGCCTACGGAACTTTAGTTTCACGATTTGTGATGCTCCTATATTTATGGTGGTTATTACGCGGAAAAGAAAAATCGAAAGCATTGGTTTCTAACATTAAATTGTTTGTTTTAGAAAGTGTTGTTCTTAAAAAAATATTGAGTTTAGGTTTTCCAAGTGCTATGCAAATGTTGTTTGAAGTCGGAATCTTTACTGCTGCTATTTGGTTGAGTGGTACACTTGGTAAAAATCCGCAGGCAGCAAATCAAATTGCATTGAACTTGTCTTCTATGACCTTTATGGTGGCTATGGGGATGAGTGTTACTGCAATGATACGAGTAGGGAATCAAAAAGGATTAAAGAATTTTAAAGAGTTGAGAAGAATAGCATTTTCTATTTTTTTCTTGACTACAATTTTTGAGATAGTATTTGCAGCACTTTTTCTACTATTCCACAAACAATTACCATTAATGTATGTTGATATGCATGATGTTGTTAATTTTGCAGATAATACAGAAGTAGTTCAATTAGCAGCAAAACTATTATTTGCAGCAGCAATTTTTCAAATTTCTGACGGATTGCAAGTCGTGGCTTTAGGAGCCTTAAGAGGTTTGCAAGATGTATTGATTCCAACAGTGCTAACCTTTATTGCCTATTGGATGATTGGTTTTCCTATCAGTTATTATTTTGGTGATGCAGAAAAGTATGGTAGTTTTGGAATATGGATTGGGCTACTTGCAGGACTCACAGCTGCCGCAATTTTACTATTTTTACGCTTTCATTATTTAACTAATAAATTAATAAGAACCAACCATGGAACTACCTAAATTTTTAATGGGTGATAACACCGAGCATCAAGACGCAATCTTTGTAATTCATACTGAGTATCCACGTTTTATTATCAATTTGGTTGATGATGAAATTGATTGGTGGGAGTCTTTTGAAAGATCTGATGAAGAAGCCCTAGCAATTGAAGTAGCTACTTTAATTGAAGAAGCTTCTGCCTTTTATGACGAAGAAATGAAATGTTATAAGGAGGATTAGTTTTTTTAGTCAGTAGTCAGTAGTCAGTAGTCAGTAGTCAGTAGTCAGT
>JASFYP010000057.1:0-15778 GCA_045047075.1 Flavobacteriaceae bacterium | reverse complement strand
TGTTACTTCTCCTATTTCTCTTAACAAATCAAGCGTTCGGTATGCTTGTTTGTAATCATTTGTTAATATTGGATTTACAATTTGTGGTTCGCCAAGTTCTCCTGTCAATAAATTTCTTGTTACGATAGTATCTCCTGTAATGATAACGTTTCTATCTTCCAATAAGAGTGAAATTTCTCCATCAGTATGTCCAGGCGTGTGCAATATTTTTGGTTTTCCTGGTATATCAAGTACTTGTCCATCCATAACAGTTTGTACTTTTGTTAAATGCGGTAAAGTAAATACGCCATTTACAATTGCTACACCTAACATTTTTGCTGTGTATGCTCTCCAAGCATTTAAAAGTAACCCAAACCAAGGTAGTTGCAATGGTTTACTCGCCATTTTTGCATCTTCTTTATGAACAAATACAGGGACTCCTGTTTCCTTTCGTACTTTTTCGGCAAAACCAATATGATCTGCGTGAGCGTGAGTTAATACAATTGCTTCAATATCCTTACTTGTTTTACCTAAACTTGCAAGACCTTTTTTATAGACACTATAATGACCGGGGAAACCTGCATCCACTATAGTCAATCTTCCTTCTTCTTCAATTAAGTACCAATTAAATGGGCCGCAATCAAAATGATGTATCCCTTCTGCTATTTCCATTTTATTTGTTGTTTTTTATTAGTTTAAAAATTGATACAAAATGTATCCATAAAAACACTACACCACCAAAGAATACTACATATTGCATATTATGATTTGGTCCAATATCTTTCCATACCCAAAAACAAATACTTGTTACAATTATTAAAATATCTGTCACTCCTACAATATTTGCAATCCATAATGCTTTGTTTTTAAAAACCGAATTCTTAACATACAATGTAGCGGCAATTAATGCTGTAAATGCAGATGCTGCGTGCATAAAGCCATCCATTATTCCAAATTCTAGTGGAATGATTCCTAATGCGGCTTCTGTAAAAAATCCTGCTGACACAAAAACACGTATACCTTGTGTCATTTGTAAATGCTCTTGCGATAGATTAAAAAAGGGTTTTCTTAATGTTAGATATAGCAATCCAACTCCTAAACTTGCACCAACTAATATTATAATATAATAAGTTGTTCCTGATATATCTTTTGGATAAATATTTCCGCCACCAATTCCCCAATGTTCAAGAGCAATATATAGAAATTAGACAATTCCTGTTATAGTAATTGTTGTTTTACTTGCTTTTTCTATTTTAAGAAGTAATAATAAAACCATTGCTAAAATACTATTGAGTGCCAAAACATAAAATGTTGTTGCTAAATATGCTGCTGTTTCCATTTTTTTAAGAATATATAATGTGTCGTTATTGACAGTGCAAAGATGCACTGACATTATATTTTCTAAAATGGATTATTTATGCTTTGGAATGGATTATTTTTTTCTACTGCTATTTAGTTTTATGGTTCCGTAAAATTAAATTGAGATATTAAGTTAGGATTACATTACTAATAGAATGTAATCCTAACATTTATTTATTCTGTTAATAGATTGATTATCTCAGTGGCAACACCTGTCGCAGATGCAGGGTTCTGTCCTGTAACAATATTACCATCAACAATAATGTAAGGCTCAAAAGGTGCTGCATTAGAAAATATTGCTCCTTGTTTTATCAACGCCTCATCAAGCATAAAAGGAATTACATCCCCTAATAAATGTTTGTCAATATCTTCTTCTGCTTTTGTAAACGAATTAATTTTTTTCCCTTCTAATAAGTTACTTCCATCAGATAACATTACGTTAAGCAGGGCTGTAGCTCCATGACAAACAGTTCCAACTACTCGTCCACTCTCGTAAACTTGTTTAATAATTTCTTTTACTAACGGATTGTCTATCATATCAGTCATTAATCCTAAACCACCAGGAAAGAAAATCGCATTATAAGCCTCAATATTTACATCATTTAGTTTATGACTAAAATTAAGTCGTTTGAATCCGTTTCCTTCTTTAAATTTCTTACTGGTGTTTTGCGATGAATCGTATCCTACAAATGGAGGTTTCCCACCAAGAATACTTGCAAAATCTACAGTATATCCTTTATTAACAAATTCATAATAAGGGTCTGCTATTTCTGAAAATTCATAACCAGCAGTGTGTTTTCCAGTGCCTGTTTTATCAGTACTGGTAGCAATAAATAGTACGTGTTTCATTTTTTATTTGTTTTTAAATTAAAAAAAGAGGAAACAATCATATTTCCTCTTTTTTTAACTACAAATTATCCTTTACTAATTGCTTCTCCTAATTCCTGATTAGTCATTGCAACACCATCTAAATTCCAACCTCCATCTACAGTGTGAAGAACATTTACATAGATATTGTCTTTAGGTTGTGTTCCTCCTGATAATTGATGGATAATTTCAGTTGCATCTGCAAAAAATTGTTTCTGAACATTTCTATCAGCAAGTGCAAATGATGGAACTTTCCATTCAACCCACGCTCCAGAAAATTCTTTTCCACCAGAAAAAGTTGAACTTTTAGGTAATACTGTAACAGTAGCAGTTACGTTTGGTGTCATTACTTTATTTCCTGTTAAATCATGATTTTTCAAAAAAGCATCAGTAATTTGTGCTATAGCTTCTTTTTCTTTTCCGACGGGTAAAACACCTTCGGTTAATGTCAATGTTAATGGCATAATATTTATATTTTAAATTGTGAACTTCGTTGTTCAACAACAGTACAAAGGTGTGGTATAACTAAAAGTTTATCGTTGCCTTATGACAATGTTTTGAGCAATTTTGGGTTGCTATTTTTGGTAATAAAAAGACCCATAACAATAAATAGCCCACCAATAAAATGGTATAAATGTAAGTTTTTATTAAAAAAAAAAGCAAATAATATTGCTGATAGTGGAATAATATTCATGTAAACACCTGCTTTATCTGCTCCTTTAACTTAAACTCCTTTTTGCCATAAGAAATAAGCTAATGCTGTACCCAAACATCCAATACCAAATATAGCTTCCCAAAAAAATAATGTATGTGTTGTTATATTTTCTATTCCATTAATGGGTATTAAGATTAAGAACCCTATTAAGCAGCACAAACTCGTTAAAAGTGTAAAGTTTAGGTTTGAAATATTTGTAACATATTTTTTAGTCCAAACATGATGTAATGCAAAAAATATGTTTGCTATTAATATAAGAATATCTCCATAATTAAATTGTAGATTACTAATATCAGTAATATTTCCTTTTAAGATTAAGTAGGTTACTCCAACAAGGGCAATAATAATGCCTACTATTTGGGTTTTCTTGATTGTGGTTTTTAATATTTTATGTGAAAACAGAATTGTTAGCATTGGATTAAAACTGACAATTAATGCGGCATTAACCGCAGAGGTATTCATTAACCCTAAAAACAAAAATATGTTAAACCCAAACAAACCTATAAATCCTGTAAGAGAAATGCCTTTTATATTTTTCTTGATTGTTTTTAATGGTGGTAAGTTTCTAAAGCCTAAAATGATTAAGGCAAAAACTCCGAATAAAAATCGCTAAAAGCCTGCTTCAATAAAATCAACTTCTTTGAGTATTATTTTTGCTAGATGAAAATTTAATCCTAAAAAAATAGTGGCAATAATTAAATAGAATATCGCTTTCATCTATTTTTTACCCTTAGGATGTAAAGATCTTACTTCTACATCAACGTGATGGTAATTGGGTGAAGATTGCAAACAGTGTAAAATGGTGCATGCAATATCTTCTGGTTGCATCATATTTATATTATAATACTATCTATTTCATCAAAAAAATTAGTTTGCACTGAAGCAGGATAAATACAAGTAACTTTTATTCCGTCATTTCTTACTTCTTTGTATAAGGCTTGTGAAAGACCTCTTATAGCAAATTTAGTAGTACAATACCCACTTAACGTTTCAATCCCTGTATTTCCTGCAACAGATGAAATATTAATGATGTGTCCTTCTTCTATTTTTTTCATCTGTGGCAATACCAGTCGAGAGGTGTAAAAAATACCATTTACATTGGTATCAAACATCTGTTTCCATTCTTCTAGCTTTAAGTTCTCGAAGAGAGCTGAATACGCCAATCCAGCATTATTAATTAGAATATGAATATCATTTCCGAAATGTGATATTGTTTCTTTATAACCATTTTCTACAGACCTATTATCACTGACATCTACTTGAATGTTTCTGAAATTTGGATGTCCTATTTCGGTTTTTGAGCGACTCCAACCAACTACTTTCACATCATTGCTGAGCAATAATTTTGTCGTTGCTAAACCAATCCCTTTACTTGAATCTGTTACTATGGCAACTTTACTCTTTAAATTCATTGTTTCAATTTAAATGTCTTTGAACAATTATGTACTATGATAATGTTTTATAAAACATTCAGCCTTGTTCTCAATCTACTTAACGTTGAATTTGTCATTCCCAAATAAGATGCTACTGCTTTACTTGATATGTGTGTTAATAATTTTGGTTCGTGTTCAATAACCCAACGTAGCTTATCAATACCTTCCATTCCTAAAAAACTATAAATTCTCATTTGAGAATGGATAAAGGCAAATTCCATAAATTGATGATAAACTGTAGCAAATTGAGATACTGTTTCTACCAACTTAAAAAAATCTTCTCTATTTATTACTAACAATTCTGATTCTTCGTGTGCTACCAAGAAATCCCTTGAAGGTTTTTGTAAAACAAAACTTGTTATGGCTGACATTATACTGTCTTCTAACGCAAAATAACCTGTAACTTCATTTCCTTTGTTATCAATCTCATACATCCGTAAACATCCTTTATTTATAAAATAAAAATACTTACACGTTTGACCAATATTGCATAACATTTCATTTCGGTCTGCTTTTATAAATTTGAAGCGAGTCGTTATTTGCTCTAATGTTTTTTTGTCAATGCTTACTCTATCTTTTATGTATTGTTCTAATTGTTTATACATTTCATCTTATTTATTGCAGTAATAATCAAACAAAGTTAAAAAGTATTAATAAAATAAAAGTTGTCTTATAGCAATATTTAAAAAATAAATTTCAGAGTTTTTATAATATCATTTATCCTTTAAAAGAGTGTGTTTAAATTAACAACTTATTACAAAACATAAGCCTTGAGTAAAAAACCTTGTAAGACTATTTTCTCAACTTATAACTTCTGTTAAGACAATTAATTTTTCTAATTCTTGTCTTTTATTTGGAATGTTCATTCAAATATTTATATATTTACATTTTGAACGAACGTTCTAATATTTATTATTCAATTAAAAAATAAAAAAAATGAGAGAATTAAATGGTAAAGTAGCGGTAGTTACTGGTGGTAATAGTGGTATTGGTTATGCATCAGCCAAAAAGTTAAAAGAGAATGGAGCAACTGTAATTATTACAGGTCGCTCGTCTGAAAAAGTAAAAACTGCATCAGATGAACTTGGGGTTACTGGAATTGTTGCAGATGTAAAAGATTTATCTGCAATAGATACACTTGTAAATCAAGTGAAAAATGAATTCGGAAATGTAGATATTCTGTTTGTAAATGCAGGTATTTTTTCACCTGCACCATTAGGACAAATTTCTGAAGAAATGTTTGATAACCAAATGGGAATTAATTTTAAAGGAGCATTATTTACAGTCGAAAAATTCTTGCCAATCCTTAATGAAGGATCATCAATAATTAACCTTGGTTCTGTAAATGCTTATACAGGAATGCCAAATACCGCAGTTTATGCTGCATCTAAAGCAGCTATGAATTCTTACACAAGAACAGCAGCAACAGAATTAGCACCAAGAAAAATTAGAGTTAATGTAATCAATCCTGGACCCGTTTACACGCCAATTTTTGAAAAAACAGGTATGGAAGAAGAACAACTAAAAGGTTTTGCAGAAGCAATGCAAAATAGGATTCCGTTAAAACGTTTTGGACAACCAGAAGATATTGCAAATTTAGTAACTTTCTTAGCATCTGATGAGGCATCATTTATAACAGGAAGTGAATATAATATTGATGGAGGGATTAACATAAATCCATTATTAGGATAAAATCAGGAAAGGTCTTGTGGGAATTTTAATTTCCACAAGACCTCTTATAAAATGAATACAATGAAAGGATTTTGGAACGACAGATATTCAAAAGAAGGTTTTACCTATGGGGAAGCACCAAATGTATTTTTTAAGCAAGAGTTAGATAAGTTGAATAGCGAAAAAATACTACTTCCTGCTGATGGGGAGGGACGAAACTCTGTTTACGCATCAAAGAACAATTGGGAAGTATTCGCTTGTGATTTAAGTGAGCAAGGCAAGGCTAAAACCAATGAATTTGCAAAGAAACAAAATGTATTAATAAATTATAAAGTTGGTGATTTTGGAAAATTAGAATATCAAAATGAATATTTTGATGCTATTGCTTTAATATATGCCCATTTTCCACCTAATAAGAAATCTGAATACCACAAATTAGTCAACAACTATTTAAAGGTTGGAGGCACTATTATTTTTGAAGCTTTTGGAAAAAATCATTTAAAATACAATTCAATAAATCCAAAAGCAGGTGGTCCAAAAGATTTAGATATGCTTTTTTCAGTTGATGAATTGAAATCAGATTTCCCCAACTATAAAATATCAATTTTAGAAGAAATAGAAGTTAATTTATCTGAAGGTCAATTTCATATTGGAAAAGGTTCTGTTGTTCGTTTTGTGGCAAGAAAAACACGATAAAATATTGGAACAGTTGTTCTGATTAGGCTATATTTGTGATACAACTTATAACTAAACTATGCCAAGAGTAAAGCTTTTTGACGAGAATAAAGTACTAACCAAAGCAACTGAATTATTTTGGAAGAAAGGTTATCACGCAACTTCTATTCAAGATTTAGTGAACTTTTTAGGAATAAACAGAGGTAGTCTTTACGATACTTATGGTGGGAAAAAAGAATTATTTGACAAAGCATTCCGATTATACCGTAAAAATAATGTCGATGGCGTTACTGCATTTTTAGAAAGTCAAAATGATATTAAGAAAGGTTTTAGAGCATTATTTGAAATGGGAATTAAAGAGTCGATTTCTGATAAAGATAAAAAAGGATGTTTTGTGGTAAACACAACTACAGAATTAATTCCTGGAGAAAATGAACTATTAAAAATTCTTCAAGAGAACAAAAAAGTATTTGAAGGTATTTTTTATGATTTTCTTCTGAAAGGACAACAAAACGGAGAAATACCAAAAAGTAAAAATATTAAACCCATTTCTCGTTTATTTTATACTTTTTATAATGGCCTTAAAGTAGTCGCAAAAGTTCAATCTGAACCTAAAGAATTATTAGGTTCAGTAGATGAAATTTTAATTTTATTGGATTAGTTCCTGCTTGTTGCTAACGATTTTAGTATATGAAAAGTATCGGATTTTGAAGCACCACATTTTCTGTCGGCATAAGAATAATAGCAAAGAAGCACAAAACCTAATGATTTGTGCTTCTTTGCTATTATTTTTATACAGTGTGGCTGTTGCACAACTACAAAATTCATTAAAAAAGCTATTTTTTGAAATTTACTTAATTTATAACCACCTGATTGTTAGTGTTTTTTTATTTTACAAATAATTCAAAAATCATCAAATCAATCTAAATAATGAGTTGTGCAACAATCACCTGTATTGTAGGTAGCCTTCTTATTTATGAGTTAATTATTAAAATTCTAAATCTACTATTAAATCAAATTCATCATAAATAGCTTTGTCCTTTAGATTGTCAAAAAAACTTGTAGAACCATATCTAACATTGTATTTTGCTCTATCAACTTTTAATGTAGCGGTAGCTTTTTTTCCATAAATGGAGACTTCAAAATCAATAGGATTAGTTATTCCTTTAATAGTTAAATTTCCAGTAACTTTATATGAGCTCTTTCCTATTGCCCTAACCTTTTTGAATATTAGTGATGATGTAGGATAGGTTTTAACGTCAAAGAAATCACCCGATTTCAAGTGTCCTTCTAATTTCTCTTTATACTCTCCTTCTTGGTCTGTATTGGTAATGGTTGTCATATCAATTGTGAATTTTCCACCAATTAATTTGTCCTTCTCAAAAGTTAAAGAGCCTTCTTTTAAAGCTATCGTTCCTACGTGTGACCCTGTTACTTTGTAAGCTTTCCAAACAACTTTACTTTTTTCTATTTTCACTTCTTTTTTTGTCCCATTCTTTAATGTAAAAGAAAGGCCTATAAATGCTACTACTATTACAATTGCTATACTTAATATTCTATTTTTCATTTTGATGTTTTTATGATTAGGTACTTATTATTTCATTTTGTTGAACATATATCGAGCTATTTTCCACTCGTTATTGTCTTTTTCAAAAACAAATAATTCTCTGTTTTCTTCAGGTACTGTATCTCCTGTTGCGTGAATTAGAGTCGTGCCTTTTGATGTTGTTATTGTAAAAGCTATGTCATTTTCAATAACTATTTCTTCAATAAAGAATTCAATGTTTAATTGAATTTGAGAAAACACAAACTCATAAGCTCCTTTAATTGCTTCTTTCCCATTAGCTGTTGGTGCTCCTGAAGGCATAAAAACTCCATCAGTTGTATAACAACTTACGGCTTTACTTACATTAGAAGTATTTAATGATTCTTTATAAAACATTAATAATTTTTCGATTTGTTCTTTGTCTTTTTTTTCCATTTTTTGATTATTTACTTGATTAATAGATGCGTCTTGCTTTTTCTCTGTACATCCAATACTAACAAGACTTAATACGATTGCGGATATGATTAATTTTTTCATACCACAAAGGTGAATCGAAAATGGATAAGGTACTTATAAGGTAGGTTAAGAAAAAAACTTAATCTATGTTAAGGGTAAATCTATTTAGTGGCTATATTTTTTCTTATTTTACTCAAAAATTCTGGAGTTACGCCTATGAATGAGGCAATTTGAACATTAGATATTCGGTTAAATAAATTTGGATAGCTTTTTAAAAAATCTAAATATCTTTCTTCTGCTGTAGAACTAATGTTTTGTAAAACACGTTTTTGAAGGTTTACAAAAGCATTTTCTATGAGAACCCTGAAAATTCTATCGAACTTTGGATAATTAGAATACAAATGTAGTAAGTCAGTTTTTGCAATTTGTAATATTGTAGATTGTTCAAGTGCCTCAATATAAAGTTCACTTGATTTGTTTGAATAAAAACTCCCAACATCAGCTATCCATCCATTCTCAATTGAAAACTGTAAATTATGTTCAAGTCCATTAACATCCACTTTGTACATTTTAAAGCAACCGTTTACTACAAAAGTAAAATGCTTACACACATCTCCTTCTTGGAGGATAAACTGCCTTCTCTTTACTCTCTTTTCTTTCAACTTAGATTCAAGTTCTAAAATTTCAGATTCACTTAAAGGTCGATAGTTTGAAAAATGTTCTATGATTGGTTTAATGTTCATTTTTTTTAGTTAGCTATAACGGTTATTATTTTTATACATTGTGGCTGTTGCACAACTACAAAATTCATTAAAAAAGCTATTTTTTGAAATTTACTTAATTTACAACCACCTGATTGTTAGTGTTTTTTATTTTACAAATAATTCAAAAACCATCAAATCAATCTAAATAATGAGTTGTGCAACGATCACCATTGTTACAGGATGTTTTTACTTATTTTCGAGTTCCATTTTTACTTTTTTGGAAGGTTTTTCAATACTAAAGTATAAGAAATATCTACCCATTCATAAAGTAATTTGTCCGAAATTATTCCATCCATTAATACATTACTCCAATGCTTTTTACTAAAATAGGATGGCTCTTGCATAGATGGGTATTCCGCTCTTAATTCTTCAATAGTTTCAGGTTTACATTTGATGCTAAAACTTGAAAATGTATTGATGTCAGTTGCCGTAAACATTTTTACAGACACCTTAAAAACCAATATATTGGGTGATTTTGGAAAAGGTATTTCTTCTGTCACTCCTTTTTTAGACAGGCAATAAATTCTGTATTCTTCTATGTTCATAATAGACTTTTTCGTTTTCTTTTCATTCAACTACTTGTCATTATTTTTTTTCTATGCTTTAAACCCCAATCTCTTATTGTTTCAATTACTTCGTCTAAAGATTTCCCATAATTTGTTAGGCTATATTCTACAGTAACTCGTGTAGCATTAGAAACATCTCTATTTACCAACCCGTTTATTTCTAAATCTTTTAATTCTTTAGATAACATTCTCGGTGTAATTCCTTCTATTTGACGCTCTAGCTCTTTAAATCTATGATTTTTGAAAGATAGAGCAATGATTATTGGTAGTCTCCATTTTCCACCTATTAATTCAATAACATCACGCACAGGAAGTATAAATGTTTTGCACTCTTGGGGTGTGTAGATGTCTTTATTTTCGTTTTTTAAATTCATAACAATCATTGATACTATCCAAAAGTATAGTGTTATATTTTGTATGTTGATATACTTTGTATAGCGAAATTACATACTTTTGTGATGCAAACAAAAAATAAGAAGAATGAAAAAAACATTAATTGTAAATTATACACCAAGAATTGGTTCAAACACCAAAAAATTAGTTGATTATTTTAAAGAACTAAATCAAATTAGAACAGAAATAACAGTTTTAGATTTGGCAAAAAATCCACCCGATTTATTATTGGAAGAAAATCTTAATCTATATGTTAAAAGAGATTTTGGCGGTGTTATTTTAAGTGAGAACGAGCAAAATAAAATGCTTCATAATGATAAAATGGTAAGTCAATTATTAGAGGCAGACTTCATTGTGTTGGTAAGTCCACTTTATAATTTTTCAATACCTGCAACCGTGAAGTCTTGGTTTGATGCAGTGATTAGTGCTGGTAAAACATTTACACAAACAGAAATTGGACCAAAAGGATTGTGTAAAAATAAACAAGCATTAGTACTTATGACAAGTGGTAGTGATTTCAGTACCGAGCCTTTAAAAAGTATGAATTTCGCAACGCCATTATTAAACGCTTGTTTTGGACTTATGGGAATTCCTTCTCAAAATATTACAGCATTTGGTTTGCAGCAATATTCGGATAAAGCAGATAAAATGTTAGAATCGTCTAAAAAAGAAATTGAAATTTTAAGTGAAAAATGGTTTTAATTATGACTAACGAATTGCCAGAATAGCAAGGGGTTTTGAAACACTTACTTTTCGGTTTAGCATTGAACCAAATTTACAATTTTCCTTACATAAAGAATCCGCAAAAGTTATAATTTTGCGGACTTTATAAAAAGTACTAAACTTTGATTTAAGCATTAAAACCCTTATTATTTTTATATATTTTTAGGATCCGTTTTTTCTAAGTACTTAAATATTGCTGAAAAATCAAGTCTTCCCATTCCGCTTTTATTGGCTTCGGCATATAGTTCTTTTGTAAGATTTGCTAAATACAAAGGTTGATTTTCTTCATAAGCAGTAAGTGTTGCTAAATGTAAATCTTTATGCATCCATTCTAAAGGGAATTGAACATCGTAATTGTTGTTTTTTATTGCTTCTGCCTTAAATTTTGTAAATGGTGCTGAAACTACTAAGTTTGGTAATAAATCAAGTAAATAGTCTTTAGAAATTCCCATTTTATCTCCGAGTAACACCGCTTCTGAAAAAATCAACATTGATTGAGCTAGCATTATGTTTACCAACATTTTAAATGATGCTCCTTTACCAATTTCGCCAATTGATAAAACCTTTTTACCCATCATATTCAGATAAGGTTCAACTTCTTTAATTACCTCTTTTTTTCCACCAACAAAAAATACTAATTCAGCATTTTGTGCTTGAGGTTTTGAACCTGCAACGGGAGCATCTAAAAATCTAATATTGTGTGATTTTGCTTCTTGAAATGCCCTTAAACTAAATGATGGATTAACAGTAGAACAATCTACCCAAATTGCATTTTTTTTCATTGAGTTCAGGGTGCTTTCTTCTCCGAAAAACACTTCTTCAACTGCTTCTGGTGTAGATAACATACTAAATACAATATCTGCATCTTTAACAGCATTTTGTAATGAGTTAGCAATTATTACAGTTTTGTTGTTAAATAAACTATTGTCAATTGTCGTTCTGTTGTAAACAGTTAGATTTACATTATTTTTAGCAAGATGAGAAGCCATTCGGCTTCCCATAATTCCTAACCCTATAAATGTGATTTTCATATTTTATTATTTTGATATTATTAAAATTGATAATTGTCTTCTGTTTTTTACTAATAGAATGATATTAATAGCAAAAACTACTAATGCTGGTATTATGCCTTGTAAATCGTGAAATAAATGAAAAGAAAAAGCATTTACTGTGATTGGTAATAATAAAAGTAAACTCAATAATTCTGTTCTTTTGCTAAATATTAAGATTGCTCCTAAAACTTCAATAATTGCAACTGTCTTTGCTAAATATGAACTAAATAATGCTGTCATATAAATTTGTGCAATTTCTCCCTGAGGTGGTGGCATATTAATAAATGGTTCAGGAAATATTTTGTTTAATCCAAATATCAAAAGCGGTAATGCTAAGATTATTTTTAAAATTAAATTTGTGTATTTCATCTTTTAATTATTTAGTGCATTTAATATTTCTTTAGGTTCAACTCTTTTTCGATAATCACCACTTTCTGCTCTTGCAAAAGTTATGATTCCGTCTTGGTCAATTATAAATACTGCTGGTGTAGGAATTTCTTTTGAATCGTCTCCATAAAACTCATCATAATCATATCCTAAATCTGCCATTGCTTGAATTGGAGCACCTCCATTTTTGAAGACCTTTGTAAATTGACGAGCAACAATATTACCGTTATCACTTAGTACCTCAAATTCCAATTGGTTAGTTTCTTTAATACTTAAAGACGAATCTGGTGTTTGTGGAGAAATCGCAATTAGAGAAGCACCTTTCTCTTTTATCTTATTCAATATTTGTTGGTATTGATTTAATTGCAAATTGCAATACGGACACCAAGTCCCTCTATAAAACGTCAATACAACTTTCCCTTTTTGAAGGAAATCATTTAATCTAACAGTTTCTCCAACTGCATTGACTAATGAAAAATCAGGTGCTTTATCTCCTTCATTTAATTTTAGGATTGATGTGTGAGTATTTCCTAATTGTTCAGCATCATTATCAAATGTTGATAATGCATTTGAAGGTAACATTTCTTTTAGTTGACCTCTCAATTCTTTTAGTCCTTCTTTATATGAGGGAATTGTTCTTTTTTCCATTGTGAAATATTTTAAATTAATAATACCACAAAGGTCAAGAGAACTTGAAAGTTTAAAAATGGACTACATTAGGAAATTTGATTGAAGTAGATTAAGATTACGAAGCAATCTTTTTTCTTATTTTGCTTAAAAATTCAGGTGTCATACCTAAATATGATGCTAAAGCATATTGTGGAACCCTTTGAATAATGTCGGGATACATAGACTGAAACTCTAAATATCTTTCTTCCGCAGTTTTATTTAGATTTGACAAAACTCGTCTTTGAGAAAAGGCAAATGATTTTTGAGCGACAATTCTAAAAAAATGTTCAAACTTTGGATTTTCGGAACAAAGTTGTTCTACTTGATTATATTCTATTTGATGAATAATAGAATTTTCTAATGCTTCAATAAACAAAGAAGAATGAGTTTGAGAAATATAACTGTTAAAATCGCTAATAAACCAATCATCAATTGCAAATTGAATAGTATGGTCTATTCCTTCATCATTCACAAAGTATGACCGAAATGCACCTTTAACAACATAGGTTTGATGAGAGCAAACAAAACCTGGTTGCACTATGAATTGTCTTTTTTTAATATGCGTTTCTCTAACAATAGAAATAAACTGCTGTTCATCTTCATTGTTTAAGTCAACATACTTTTTGATATTATTCAATATTGGTTCGTATTCTATCATTATTTTTAAATATGCGAACGTCAATAATATGAAAAACATTAGGTTTATTGACGCCTATTTATCGGTTTGTACAAAAATACAAAAAAGCACAAACCTAAATGGTCTGCACTTTATTTGCTATTTTTTATTTGCAGTGTTAGGCAATCGTTTTCTTTTTCTGCTTAAACCATTCAGTCCTTTTCAAATAAGCAGATAAAACTGTTAACAAAATAAATATAATTTGAGGAATAAAGTTGTCTCCGTGTTGCATATGTGGTTAACACGGTTCGATTTGTGCCACCCATTATGGTTGGTTAGGTTCTGCCTCATGTTTGGGGAAACATCAACTAGTTTGAGATAATATCACCTTCTTACGCAATAGATCAAAGCTAGCCCTGCCATGCATTTGTCTTTTTATACTCTTTATCCGGTTTACATGGTTTTCCACAACACCATTACTCTAGGGCTGTTAATTCCATTTTAACGGCTTTAATATCTCTCAATAAGCCTTTGGCAAAAGAGTTAAACTCGGCATTTTGTATTTTGAACGTTTTATAAATTCAATCCATCGGTTTATTTTACCACATCCTCTTTTTAACATCGTTTTAAAAATTTGCACCAATTTTCGAATGACCTGTAGTTCTGAGATATAATCTAATAGTGTTTGTAAATACTTTCGTTTATCAAAACCCTTAATAACAGTTAAACAAGAGCCAATATATTTTGCCAACGTCCTTGAACTTAAGGGTTTTATATAAGGGATTCTTGATTTTCTAATTTGTGCGAAATCCAGCGTGCGTATTTCAAATTTTTCCTTTATGATATTCATATTGTGGTAGGCCTGCTTTCTACTTCCGTTGTGTCCTAGATTCATAGATCTCGTCTATTATATCTTTCATCATATATCCTTGGTCATTTAATCGAGCAACAATGTGCTGTGAAAATAACTCAATATTGGTTGACTTAGAGCTTATTCTGGGAGGTAATGATTCTAGTGAGAGATATGAATGAACTGTATTACGGCTTATGCCTAAATCCCTTGAAATCTTTCGTTTGGATATGCCCTTAGTCTGTAATTCCTTAACCTTATTGAAGGTATCCTGCCTCTGATCTACTTTTATTTCAACTATTTCCTGGGCTTTTGATAATGATTGCTACCTTTTTTCCTTATCACAGCCTGCATTCTGACCATCGGACATATTTAAAAGCTCATTGCTTTTATCTTTAATAAGCTTTTTAATTTTTGGATTCACATTTTTGAAATACTTGTTCAAAGCATCGGATAGGTTCATTAATAAATGAAATCGGTCCGCGACCTGTTCAGTATTTTGACAAACTTCATTGATAGCAGAAGCATACGAACTGGCTCTGTCTCTAGTAACAATTTTCACATCAGGATATTTTGACAGCCACTTTTTCAACCCTTTGCCCTGTCCCGAAGGTAAAATATCAATAGGCTGAAGTCTCCATGTCAATGAGAATGGTTCCATAACTTATCCCTTTTCGGTATGCAAAATCATCAACGCCAAGTACCTTTGGTTTTATTATTTGGGGTAGTTGTTGCCTGTGCGTTATTCGTATAATGGTTGAATTGCTAACCGAAATTAGTGGTTGTTTGGATAGCATACTGCCCGATTTTCCTGTTAATTCAATTGTCAAGGAATCCAGTATCTTTGATACCTTTTTTGTTCTTCTAGAATACCTCAAAATATATGGTGTTTGTTCTGAGAATACTTTTCGGTTACATTGTGGGTTTTGGCATTTAAATTTGCGTATCTTTAGGATAATAGTGGTTTTGTTTTGAAATACAGGAAGATCTGATAGTGTTCGGGTATAATGATCGTGAACTTTATTGCTGCATTTTTCACAATTCGGACACTTTGATC
>JASFYP010000056.1:0-7665 GCA_045047075.1 Flavobacteriaceae bacterium | reverse complement strand
ATATCCACTTACATAACCAGAAGAAAAAGAATGTCCTAATCCAAAAGGGGCTCCCACCACAAACACTCTTGAACCTATTTTTGCTCTATCAGAGTCGCCTAATTTTACTATTACTGCATTTTTTCTTGGCCAAACTAATTCAATAAGAGCAACGTCAGCACTACTAAAAGATGAAATTACATTTGCAGGAATTTCTTCTCCATCTAAAAAACGAACAACCACTTTATTAGCTATTTGTACAACGTGAGCTGCAGTAATTATTTGAGTATCTGAAATCATAAATCCAGATCCTAAACCACTAGAAGTCCCTGTTTGAGTTGTTGAACCATTGTTTACAATTACCTTTTCTTCTGTGATAATTTCAACTACAGCAGGATTTACTTTTTCATAAATTTTAGATAAATCTTGTGATTGAGAAACAAAAGATATTAATAATAGGAGTAGGGTAATATGGTTTTTCATTGCAATTAGTTTAAATGCGAAATAAATTATTTAAGAATTAATTCTTTGAATATTTAATTAAAACTTCCAAGCAATAAATCTACTTTTCTTATTGCCTTGCGACATCGGAATGGTTCGGTGTGTAGCTTTTAATTTGTTGAGTTGCTTCTTGATTTTTTGAAGGTTTTCCTTTTTTGAAACCAAGCAAGTAAACCAACCAACCTGCGATTTAAAATCAACACTTTGCTTTATCATTCTCTTTAAAAATAGGGCTTCACCACCATTACACCAAAGTTCGTTTGCTTGCCCACCGAAGTTTAAAACAATTTCCTTTTTTGTTTGGTAGGGCTGATTTTCGTTTTGAAGATTTCGTAATTTCCGAAGGGTTCCTTTGGTAGCTTCATCTTCAGAGGAATGAAAAGGAGGGTTGCACATTGTAAAATGAAAATATTCTCCTTCTTTTATAATTCCTTCAAAAATATTGGCATTATTTTCTTGATGACGAATTTCAATATTGTTTTTTAAATTTTCGGAAGCTTCTACATTTCTCTTTGCTGAAATAATAGCGCTTTCATCTATATCCGAACCTATCATTTTCCAATTATAAATTTGTGTAGCAAGGATGGGATAGATGCAATTTGCACCAACACCAATATCCAATCCTAGTATTTTGTTGGTCTTATTTTCTTCAATAAGTAAATCGTTGATATAGTGCAAATAGTCTGCTCTCCCTGGAATTGGAGGACATAAATAATGTGCGGGAATTCCCCAATTTTCTATAGCATAATGATGTTTTAACAATGCTTTATTAAGCTGTAAAACGGCTTTGCTATTTGAAAAATCGATGGTTTGTGTACCGTGTTCGTTAACAAATACAAACGATTTTAATTTTGGAATGACAGCGATTAATTCCTCAAAATTATAGGACTGATTATGAATGTTTTTTGGATGCATACTATTATGAAACTTTAAAATTTACTTACATTTTGTGTAAGTTAATAACAAAGCTCAAAAGTAGTGTAAATTAAATTCTGTTTCATTTAATTATTATAAGGATATATCTCGTCATATCGCATTACTGTATTCATATTAACTCTTCTATTAATATGAGACCTGTTTAAATTTTCTACATTTTTTATTCCAGAAGCTGCAATTAACTCACTAAAACTATGTAAGGTTGTGTGATGAAAATTAGTAACTCTTTGGGTTTTATCTTCAACATTTAATCCTTTCATTAAAGACTTGTTTTGAGTAGCAACGCCAACAGGGCAGGTGTTTGTATTACATTCTCTAGCTTGTATGCAACCAATTGCTAACATCATAGCTCTGGCACTATTTACCATATCTGCACCCAAAGCAATAGCTCTTGTAATATGAAATCCTGTAAATATTTTTCCAGAAGCAATTATCTTAATATCCTTTTTTAAGTCATATTTAACTAAAGTATTGTAAACAAAGGCTAATCCTTCTCTTAGTGGCATTCCCAAAGAATTTGAAAACTCTACAGGAGCAGCTCCTGTACCGCCTTCACCACCATCAACAGTAATAAAGTCTGGTTTTATACCTGTAGAAATCATTGCATCACAAAGGTCAGTAAATTCTTTTTTATTTCCGACACATAGTTTAAAGCCTATTGGTTTTCCTTCAGATTTTATTCTTAATAAATTTACAAATTTCATGAGTCCTTCTGCAGTAGAAAAGGCAGAATGGCTAGGTGGAGAATGAACATCTGTAAATGGTTTTACATCTCTGATTTTTGCTATTTCTTCTGTATTTTTTGAGGCAGGTAAAATACCTCCATGTCCTGGTTTTGCACCTTGTGATAATTTAATTTCTATCATTTTAACATTATCAAGTGTAGCTTTTTTTTCAAAAGTATCTTCACAAAAATCACCTTCATGTGTTCTACAACCAAAATAACCTGTTCCAATTTGCCATATTAAATCTCCTCCAGGTTCTAAGTGAAAAGGACTTATAGAGCCTTCACCTGTATTGTGAGCAAAATTCCCTGCTTTAGCACCTCCATTTAATGCCAATACCGCATTTTTACTTAAAGACCCATAGCTCATTGCCGAAATATTTAATAAACTAGCATGATAAGGTTTTTTACAATCAGGACCACCAACCAGTACTCTTGGGTGTGGATTTACATCTTTTTGATCTATTGCATATAAGGAATGATTCATCCATTCATAACCAACTCGGTAAACATCCATTTGTGTTCCAAATGGGGTGGTATCGTTTGTTTTTTTTGCACGTTGATATATTAATGTCCGAAACTCCCTATTAATAGGAGTTCCTTCAATATCTGTTTCTACAAAATATTGCATTATTTCTGGACGAATAGCTTCTAATAAATACCTGAAATTTCCAATAACAGGAAAATTTCTTCGTATCGTATGTTTGGTTTGAAAAATATCTACGTAACCAATTAATAGGATGGGACCAAAGAAAACTAGGCTCCAAATAATAGGTTTCCATATAGTGTAAATTCCTGCTATTGCAATTAAAATAATAATTGATAACAAAATAAACTTCTCACGTACTTTCATAATTTAATTTTTAATAACCATTAATTTTTCTCTTGTCATTTCGTGCATAGTATATGGAATTCCTCCCATTCCAATACCAGAAGTATCTCTTCCGCCAAAAGGCATCCAATCTACTCTAAAAGCGGTATGATCATTGACCATTACAGCTGTAGCATTTAGTTTTTTCACACAATCTAATGCTACGTTTAAGTTTTTTGTATATACAGAAGCTTGAAAATGTACTTCCAAACTATTGGCTATTTCTATAGCTTTTTCAATGTCTGAATATGAATAAATACAAACTACAGGTCCAAATATTTCTGAAATAGAGACCTTTACATTTTGAGGTGGATTTAGTATTACTGTGGGTTCATAACAAGTTCCTGAAATTCTTTTTCCTCCACATAATAATTTTCCACCTGCTTCAATTGCTTCATTAACCCATAATTCTACTCTGTCAACTTCTCTTGGTAGAATTAATGGACCTACTTCTGTTTTTTCATTCATTGGATTACCAATTATAAGTTGACTTGCCATTTGAGAAAATTGTGAGGCTAAATCATCACAAATACTTTCGTGAACAAATATTCTTTGAACTGAAACGCATACTTGACCTGCGTGATAGAATCCACCTTTTAATAGGGAAGGTAGCATTTCGTTAAAATCGGCATCGGGCTCTACAATAACAGGTGCAGCACCTCCATGTTCTAATGCACAACGAGTTCCTGCTGATAATTTTGATCGTAAAAACCAACCCACTTTCGAGGATCCAATAAATGAAAAGTAATTAACTCTATTATCGACAACCAATTTTTCTGCTGCTTCATTTTCACAAATTATTGCTTGACACCAACCATCGGGTAAGCCCGCTTCTTTTAATATTTCTACAAACGTTAAGCATGATAATGGAGTTGTTAAAGCAGGTTTGATAATTACAGGACAGCCAGCTGCAATTGCAGTGACTGTTTGATGAATGATTAAATTTAAGGGGTGATTAAAGGCACTTATAGATGTTACAACACCAATGGGTTCTCTAGTTGTAAAAGCAATTCTACCTACTGAAGCTTTTGTTAATCCCATAGGAATTTGTTCGCCTTTAAGCTGACTTATATGTTCTGAAGCTATTTTAACTCCATTAATCGCTCGTAAAACTTCAACTCTCGAATCGCTTAAAGGTTTTCCTCCTTCTTGTGCAGCTATTTCGGTTAGTTCTTCAATTCTGGATTTCATTATTTCTGCAGTGCGTTCCAAAATTGAAATGCGTTGGTAAGCTGGAATCCATCCTTTTTGATTTTGAAATAAGTTATAAGCTGTAGAAAGCGCTTTTTCTACTTCTTTAGAACCAACTAAGGGAATTTCTTTAATTACTTCTAAGTTATAAGGTGATCGTATTTTTAGCATAATTTTAATCTTTCTTATGTGGTTTTAATGAAATGTTTTTGACTTTTAAAGAATACAGGTCTTTTCTTTTAAAAGGACATTTAAAATGGAATGATTTAACGAATAATCTACCGATAAATCAATAATATGTACACCATCCATAGCTAGGCATTTAGTTAACACTTCTCTAAAATCACTATCAGATGTTGGGCGATGACCAATACATCCATAGCTTTCGGCGTATTTCACAAAATCTGGATTTTTATAGTCTAAGCCAAAATTATCGAAGCCCATTCCTTCTTGTTTCCATTTTATCATTCCGTAAGAGCTATCATTTAAAATGATTACTACCATATTTAGCCCCAAACGAACTGCGGTTTCTAACTCTTGTGAATTCATCATAAAACCTCCATCACCGCAAACAGAAATCACTTTTTTATTTGGGTTTATTAATTTTGCACACATGGCAGAGGGCAATCCAGCTCCCATGGTTGCAAGTGCATTATCTAAAAGTAATGTGTTAGGTTGATAACATTTATAATTACGGGCAAACCATATTTTATAAACTCCATTGTCTAAAGTTACTATTCCGTCGTCAGGTAATTCTTCCCTAATCACTTGTACCAAACGTTGTGGCAAAATAGGAAAACGATGATCTTCAGAATATTTAGAAAGATGGTCTTCAACCTCTACTTTTATTTTTTCAAAATAAGATAAATCCCAATTAGAGCAGTCGTTTAGGTGTTTAGCTATATGAATTACCGAAGAAGTAATATCGCCAATAACATTTAATTGTGGAAAATATACTTGATCTACTTGAGCAGGAAAGAAATTTACATGAATAACTTTTGTACCACCCTCTTCCATAAAAAATGGAGGTTTTTCAATAACATCATGACCAACATTAATAATTAAATCCGCTCTTTTTATGGCACAATGCAGAAAATCGTGATCCGATAAAGCTGCCGTTCCTAAAAACTTTGGATGTCGTTCATCTACAACACCTTTTCCCATTTGGGTATTAAAAAAAGGGATCCCCGTTTTATTTATAAAAGCTTGTAAAGCCTGACTTGTTGTTTTTCTGTTAGCACCAGCACCAATAAGTAATAAGGGCATTTTTGCAGCTTCAATCATACTTACTGCTTCGCGTATTGCCATTTCGTCTGCGTCGGGTCTTCTGTGTCCAACAACTTTGAAGATTCGGTTTTCGCAATCTTCAGCAGCAATATCTTCGGGTAATTCTAAATGAACGGCTCCGGGTCGTTCTTCAATAGACAATCTATAGGCTTCTCTAACCATAGAAGCAATATTATTACTGTTTACAATTTGCCGTGTATATTTTGTAATGGGTTTCATGAGCTCAACAATATTTACAATCTGAAAACGCCCTTGCTTCGATTTTTTAATAGGTTTTTGCCCAGTAATCATCATCATGGGCATTGCTCCTAATTGTGCATAAGCTGCAGGTGTTGTAAAATTAGTTGCACCTGGACCTAAAGTAGCTAAACAGATTCCAGGTTTTCCAGTTAAGCGGCCATAAGTTGCTGCCATAAAGCCTGCTCCTTGTTCGTGTCTAGTTAATATTAATTTTATTTTGGAATTTTTCATAGAATCCAAGAAATCGAGATTTTCTTCTCCCGGGATTCCAAAAATATATTCTACGCCTTCATTTTCTAAGGCTTTAATAAAAATGTCTGATGCTTTCATAAAATTAATAAGATGTTTAATTAGTTGAGTACGGACGTTTTGGTCGAAACATTAAACTACTAATTACATTTATAAAGAGCATGGAAAAATATATTCTTTTGAATCTTACTTAAAAGTAAGTTTAATTATTAGAGGTTTTCTTTTTGAATATATTACCAAACTATATTAAAGTAATATTTGTGACATACTTCAGTACTTTGGCTTCACTAAGTGGCTAATATCTTATAGAGAAATCAAAGGTTTAATAGCTATATAGTTGACGAACTAATATAAAGTAGTATTTTTGCAAAAATTTTTTCAAATGGAATCTTTTTCAACATTCAACATTTCTAAGCAATTGCATTATGCGATTGATGATTTAGGTTTCGAAAAACCAACGCCAATTCAGTCGCAATCTTTTTCTGTAATTCAAGCTGGAAAAGATATGGTAGGAATTGCGCAGACAGGTACTGGAAAGACTTTTGCGTTTATGTTGCCCTTATTACAAGGACTTCCATTTTCAAGAGAATTAAACCCAAGAATTTTAGTCATCGTACCTACTAGAGAACTGGTAATTCAGGTGGTAGATGAAATTGAAAAGTTTTCCAAATATATGGACATTCGAGTATTAGGCGTTTATGGTGGAGTAAATATGAATCGCCAAAAAGAAGCCGTAGTTCTTGGTTGTGACATCATTGTTGCAACACCTGGACGACTATATGATTTGGTATTAAGTAGAGCATTACAATTAAAATCGGTAAGGAAATTAGTGATTGATGAAGTAGATGTAATGCTGGATTTAGGTTTCCGATTTCAGTTAATTAACATCTTTGAATTACTTCCAAATAGAAGACAAAACATCATGTTTTCGGCAACGATGACTGATGATGTAAATGAATTAATACACGACTTTTTTGAAGCACCAACGACTATTTCGGTAGCGGTTAGTGGAACTCCTTTGGATAATATTCAGCAGTCATGTTATGCGGTTCCTAATTTTTATACGAAAATAAATTTACTGTCTCATTTGCTTCAGAATACCGAAGAATTCAGTAAAGTTTTGGTCTTTGTTTCCAATAAGAGAAGTGCCGATCTGTTGTTTACTGAATTGGAAGATATTTTCACTTCCGAAGTAGCTGTAATTCATTCAAACAAAACACAAAATTATCGTATTCGTTCTATTGAAAACTTCAATAATGAAGAAACTAGAATCTTAGTAACGACAGATATAATGGCACGTGGACTGGATTTAGATCAGATTTCGCACGTGGTGAATTTTGATACACCTCCATTTCCTGAAAACTATATGCACCGTATTGGTCGTACTGGTAGAGCTGAAAAAGAAGGAAATTCCATCTTACTTTACACTGAAAAAGAGGCTCCATTAAAGGAACGAATAGAAGCTTTAATGGAAGTTGAAATTCCGTTGTTAGAAATGCCTTCAGAAATAGAAATTTCTAAAATATTAACTTACGACGAACAACCAAAACATAAGGAGGGTAATAATCCGTTGAATTTGGACGATTCGGGTAAAGGTTTCCACGAAAAGAAGGAGAAAAATAGAAAAGAAAATTTAGGTGGTTCGTATAAAAGAACCATTAAAAAGAAATATAAAAAGCCTAAAACC
>JASFYP010000055.1:0-11014 GCA_045047075.1 Flavobacteriaceae bacterium | reverse complement strand
CTTTCCCGTGAAAACGGGAATCCATAAAAATTCGTGGAATGTGAAAGGTTCTGTTTAGATTCTTGCCTTCACAGGAATGATATTTCGCTTTGAATTATTACATCTGCAAATCAACAAACTCAAATTTAGAGCCACTAAACAATCCTTTATCTGATAATTTTAAATCTGGAATTACTAAAAGTGCCATAAAAGACAAAGTCATAAATGGTGCTTTTAGATTAGACCCCAACTCTTTTGCCATGGCATCAATTTCTTGATAGGCTTTTCCTGTAGTCCATCCATCTTGGTCGCTCATGATTCCCGCGACAGGTAATGCTAATGATTTTTGAATTTCTCCATCAACAGCACAAACTCCGCCTTTATTTTTAATAATTAGGTTTACTGCTTTGCAAATTTCTTCATCACTCGTCCCTACCACAACAATATTATGGCAGTCATGAGCAACTGAACTGGCAATAGCTCCTTTTTTTAACCCAATGTTTTTAATAAAAGCAATGGAGGATTTTGTGTTTTTATAACGATTCACCACTGTCATTTTTAAAATGTCGTTTTCTATATCCGAGACTAAATTTCCATCTTTAATTAATGAATCAGCATGAATCTCATTGGTAATTAACTGCCCTTCTAAAGCTTCAATCACTCTAATTTTATTTCCGGTAGCATCTACTCTAAATTCTTCAACAGATTTTGAATCAACATTAAAATTATTCGGAGATTCAAACGAAACTTGTTTTACAAATGATTTACCGTTTTCAGCAACTAACTCGCCATCAATATAGGTTTGTAACACCTTGAAATTGGTTAAGTCTTCTACCACAATAAAATCAGCGGCATCCTCAATATTTAATAATCCAACATTCATATTATAATGCTTTACTGGATTAATACAAGCCGATTGCAACACCTTAAAAACATCGACTCCTTTGGCAACTGCTCTCGCGCAGAGTAAGTTTATATGTCCTACAATTAAATCGTCAGGATGTTTGTCGTCAGAACAAAACATCATATTTTCATAATATTCTGGCAATAAATCAATTAAAGCCTCAAAGTTTTTAGCTGCAGAACCTTCTCTAATAAGGATTTTCATTCCGTAGGATAATTTCTCTTTTGCTTCATCATACGTAAAGCATTCGTGATCTGTAGAGATACCGGTATCAATATATTTTTTAGCATCAGCACCTCTCAACCCTGGAGCATGACCATCAACAGGTTTGTTAAAATGTTTAGCCCAAGCAATTTTTTTCAACACTTCCTCATCATCAAACAAAACTCCGGGATAATTCATCATCTCCGCCAAATAATTGATGTCTGGAGACGCCATTAGTTCTTTAATTCCGTCAGAATCAATCACAGCCCCAGCAGTTTCAAAACTGGTAGCAGGAACACAAGAAGGAGCCCCGAAATGAAATTTCAACGGAACTTTTTTCCCATTTTCTATCATATAATAAACACCGTCTTTACCCAACACATTCGCAATTTCATGTGGATCAGAAATGGTTGCAACGGTTCCGTGCAAAACTGCTATTCTAGCAAATTCTGAAGGAACAAGCATTGAACTTTCTATGTGGATATGGGCATCGACAAATCCAGGAAGGATATAATTTTTATTGGAGTGTTCTTTTTCTGTAACGGATTTTATTTTCCCATTTTCAATACTTACTTCAGCAGAAAAAATACGTTTACTTAATATATCTACAAATTGTCCTTGAATCTTTTTCATGAAATAGAAAATTTAAAAATTGTAAACAATATTACGAAAATCCGACCTATTATTTGCTTAATTTTGAAACTTAATAAACTTATAATATGGCTAAAATAGAATTGAATTGGAAAGGTGATAATTTGTTTGAATCTAACCAAGGTGATAATACAATTATGATTGATGCACCCTCAGAAGGAATTGAAAGTAGTGGTGTACGTCCGAAGGCATTGATGCTGAGTTCGCTTGCAGGTTGTGGAGCGTTAGATATCGTTTCGCTCTTAAAAAAAATGCGTGCTGAGGTAGATGATTTTAAAGTAGTGGTAACTGCTGAGTTGACTGATGAGCATCCAAAAATATATAAAGATGTAGTGGTGATTTATCAGTTTTTTGGATCGGATTTTAAAAAGGATAAGATTCAGAAAGCGGTTGACCTATCAGTTGAGCGCTATTGTGGAGTGATGGAAATGTTTCGTAAATTTACGGATGTAACTGTCAATGTTGAGTATATAGAACAGTAAAAAGTGTCATTCCGAGTGTAGCGAAGGAATCTGTTAGTTGGATGCTAAAATGAGATTGCTTCGTCGTTCCTCATCGCAAAGACAATAAAAAATTGCTATAAAAATGCGGTGGATTCTTAAAGAACAACCAAATACTGAAAAAGTAAATGTTCTCTCAAAATCTTTGGGAGTAGATATACTTATTTCCAAATTATTGGTACAGCGAGGTATTGAAACTTTTGAAAATGCTAAACATTTTTTTAGACCTAGCTTAGATAGTTTACACGATCCATATTTGATGAAAGATATGGATGTAGCAGTTACACGAATTGAAAAAGCAATTGCCAACAACGAAAATATCTTGGTATATGGCGATTATGATGTGGATGGTACGACTGCTGTTTCGCTAATGTCTTCTTATTTGTTGTCGCTGTGTCCAAATGTTTCAACCTATATTCCGGATAGGTACGGTGAGGGTTATGGTGTTTCTTATCAGGGAATTGATTTTGCTGATGACAATGATTTTTCTTTAATTATTGCATTGGATTGTGGTATTAAAGCCATTGATAAAGTCGAATATGCATCAGGGAAAAACATAGATTTTATTATTTGTGATCACCACAGGCCTGGTGATGAAATTCCGAAAGCAGTGGCGGTTTTAGATCCAAAACGTAATGATTGCAACTATCCTTATGATGAATTATGTGGTTGCGGTGTTGGGTTTAAATTGATTCAGGCATTGGCAGTAAATAGGGAACAAACCATAGATGATTTGATTCCGTACTTAGACTTGGTTGCTACAGCAATTGCTGCAGATATTGTTCCGATGACAGGAGAAAATCGTATTTTGGCGTACCATGGATTGCAAGTAATCAATAAAAATCCTAGGGTGGGAATTAAAGCCTTGATTCATCAATCAAACAAAAAAGAGCTGACAATTACCGATGTTGTTTTTGTAATTGCGCCAAGAATAAATGCTGCTGGCAGAATGAAACACGGTCAACATGCCGTTAATATTTTAACTGAGCAAGATTTTGACACCGCTGTAAAATTGGCAAGTGGAATTGAAAAATTTAATTCTGACAGAAAAGAACTCGACAAAAAAATAACAGATGAAGCTCTCGAACAAATTAAAGAAAATAATGAACAACAAGGCTTTTCGACTGTTGTTTATAACGAAACTTGGCATAAAGGTGTTATTGGTATTGTGGCTTCTAGATTGATAGAAACCTATTACAAACCTACCTTAGTTTTTACAAAAAGTGGCGATAAATTAGCTGCTTCGGCAAGATCGGTTAAGGGCTTTGATGTTTATAATGCTATAGATCAATGTTCAGAATTTGTAGAGCAATTTGGAGGGCATAAATATGCGGCAGGTTTAACCTTGTTGCCAGAAAACTACGAGAAGTTTAAATTAAAATTTGAAGAAGTTGTAAAAGCAACAATGCCTAATGAATTGAGAACTCCGCAATTGTCCATCAACTCAGAAATAGATTTGGGTGAAATTAATCCTAAAATGTTTAGAATTTTAAAACAGTTTGCTCCTTTTGGGCCACAAAATATGCATCCCGTTTTTATGGCAAGTGGCTTACGAGATAATGGCTATGGCAAGCTAGTGGGTGCTGATAAAACACACCTTAAATTAAATATTATATCTGGTGCTGATAAAAAAACCTATAATGCTATTGGGTTTGGACTGGGAGACAAATTATCATTAACAGGAAATGGAACTCCTTTTAAAGCAGCTTTCACCATTGATGAAAATCATTGGAACGGAACCACATCTTTGCAATTAATGTTGAAGGACGTTCAGGGAGAATAATTATTTTTCTCTAATTAAATAAATATACACTGGATAATGGTCGCTAAAACCTCCTTTAAATTGATTCTTAGAAAAACTCCGAAAGGGATACCCTTTATAACGCCCTTGTTTGTTTGTTAAATATGGAGGGTTGTAAATTCCTGATTTGTAAAATTGATACTCCTTATAATTATTGGTCGATAGATTTGAAGTGAGTATGAGTTGATCAAACAAATTTATATTGTCTCTAAACCCCAGTGAGCCCATGCCTTTTTTAAACATATTCTCGAAAGGATTGTATAGTTCATTTTCTTTCAATTTCTTTTTTTCTGACTTTGTTCCTAAAGTTTTTTTGATACTATTATCTGTTGGATTGTCATTAAAATCGCCCATAATAATTATTTTAGGATTCGATTCTTCTTTATATATTTCATCTAAAATACTCAGGGTTAATTCCGCAGATTTTTTTCTTAGATATTCGGTTTTTTCTTTCCCGCTTCTTTGTGATGGCCAATGATTGATGATTAGGTGTATAAGCTCATTATCTAAATATCCAGATACTAATAATTGATTTCTAGTTTTAACACGATAGCCTTTATCATTCCACGCTTTTAATTCAAATGATTTATAATCAGATGGACTAAATAAAATTGTATTGTAAATTAGAGCAACATCAATTCCACGCCAATCAGGAGATTCTTGATGAATATAATCATAGGGTAGGTTTTTAAAATATGATGTGTTTAAAAGATCTACTAATACATCACTATTTTCTATTTCGCAGATTCCAAGAACCGCAGCAGTCTTTCCTGTTTTTTCTTTTCCAATTTCTGATAACACTCTTGCCATATTATCAATTTTTTGCCAATATGCTTTAGATTTATTAGTTTTCAATTTTAAAATTGGACTATACTCATCCTTTTTTTGAGGATTATTTATCGTGTCAAATAAATTTTCGAGATTGTAAAAAGCAATGGTGTTAACTACATAGCTTTTCTTTCCTTGATTTTGAGAGGTACAAAAGAAGAATGTAAGGATAAACCCACAAGTAAAAAGTATCCGTTTCATAGCAAAAACAGTTGAACACTATTAAAAACTAGTGCTACTTAATAAATTACTTGAGATTCATTCTTGAATGAAATTCAAAAATGGTATGATGCTAAAGTACTGATTTAAAGTGTGAAATTCTATTTTTTCTCTTTTATTAAATAAATGTACACCGGAAAATGATCGCTATACCCCCCAAGATAAGACCCATAAGAAAAGCTTCTTTTAGGATATCCTTTATATCTCCCTTTACTATTTATTAAATATTTTGGATTGTAGATATGTGCGTTTAACAATTTAAAACTGCTAAAATCTTTCTCGGTTGTTATTAATTGTGAGCTTAAAAGAATTTGGTCAAATAAATGTAAATTATCTCGATACCCCGCAGTATTTAGTCCCTTTTTATACATTGATTCATAAGGGTTGAAAATATCATTTTCAGCAACATTAGATTTTTTAGATTTTGTTTTTATAATCTTTTTAAATCCAGATTCGTTAGGATCATCATTAAAATCTCCCATTGAAATCACCTTGGCGTTTGGATCTTTTTCTCTAATTTTTTCAATGATTTTTAAATTCAATGCGGCAGCCTTTTCTCTAAATGGAATACTGCGTGTCCCTCCTCGTTTAGATGGCCAGTGATTTACAATAATATAAATTAATTCATCATCTAAATACCCCGTAACTAATAATTGATCTCGTGTATAAACGCGTTCTCCTTCATTATTATAAATCATTAGCGGGAAAGCTTCTTGACTTACAGGTTTAAAATAACGTGGTTGATATAGCAATGCTACATCAATCCCTCTTTTGTCTGGTGACTCATGATGAACGAAACTATAATGTCTATCTTTTAAATTTTTTCCGTTGACCAAATCTCTTACAACAGTGTCATTTTCAACTTCAACAACTCCTATTAATACAGGGCTGTTTTTTGTTTTTTCTAAACCAATATCTGCCAAAACACTCCCTAGCTTATCAATCTTATCCCAATATACTTTTGATTTATTGCCTTTCATCTCCATCATCGGACTCGCTTCATCATTCTTAGCGGGATTATTTATAGTATCAAAAAGGTTTTCAAGATTGTAAAAAGCAACTGTTCTAATCTTATATTGTTTGTCTTGCGAAAAAGAATTGTTAGATATTACTAAGGCAGTCAAAAGGGTAAATAAAAAACGAGTCATAAAAATATTTATTAATGAATCATCAAAAATAGGAACAATTTTGAAAGCAAAATAATAATAATGTTAAAATAAGTTAAAATGTATATATTATCACTATTTTTGGAGGCAAAATTGCACCAACAATAAATAAATTAGTTTAATTCAAAATATGAGAAAAATTATTACTTCAATGCTCATTACTTTGGCGACCGTATTTGTTACGAACGCACAATCATTGGGTATTGTTAAAGGAAGTGTTTCTGATAGTTATAATGCAGCCCCATTGGCAAGCGTGAAAGTAGCTTTGATAGGAACCACAATTGAACAGCTAACAGATGCTGAAGGTAATTTTCTGATTCAAAATGCTCCTGCGGGTAATCAACTTTTAGAGTTGAGCTTAGAAGGGTATGAAACTCAGAATTTTCCAATCACTATTAGCGAAGGAGGCGAAGTAGATTTAGGAAGTATACTTTTATACGAAGTTGCTCTAGACCAAACCGATTTAAGTGTCATCTCTCTTTCTGAAGACGAGTTGAGTGCTGATGAAGGTGCCGCAGATAATACTGCTGGATTGTTACAAGCGTCTAGAGATATATTTTTAAGTACTGCTGCTTACGAATTTAGCGCTACTTTTTTTAGAGCTCGTGGTTACAATTCTGAAAACGGAAAATTATTAATCAACGGAATCGAAATGAACAAAATCTACAACGGTCGCCCTCAATGGGGTAACTGGGGTGGTATGAATGACTTGATGAGAAATCAAGTTTTAACCAATGGTTTAGCAGCCTCAGAATACACTTTTGGTGGTGTTGGAGGGTCTAACAATGTAATAATGAGAGCTTCGGAATACAGTCAAGGTGGTAGAGTATCTTATGCTTCGTCTAACAGGTCTTATACTGGTAGGGTGATGGCAAGTTACAGTTCTGGCTTAAACGAAAAAGGTTGGGCATATTCATTTTTAGCCGCTAGACGTTTTGGAACGGAAGGTTATAATGACGCTACTTTATATGATGCAAATTCTTTTGCAGTTTCAGTAGAAAAAATAATCAATGACAATCATAGTTTAAACTTTACAGGTTTTTATACACCAAACCGTAGAGGTAAATCATCACCAAATACACAAGAGGTGTATGATTTAAAAAACACGAAATACAATTCATATTGGGGTAAACAAGACTCTAATAAAAGAAACTCTAGAGAAAGAAATATTGAAGAGCCTGTTTTAATGTTAAACCATTATTGGGATATCAATGATAAAACAACCTTGAATACAAACGTTGCTTATCAATTTGGTAAAATTGGGAACAGTCGTTTAGATTATGGTGGGACAACTCTAGTAACAGACACCTCTGGTGAAGAATTTATTGTTGGTGGTGGTTCAAACCCTGACCCAACTTATTATCAAAAATTGCCAAGTTATCATTTACGTCATGTAGACGATCCTGATTATGAGCAAGCGTATTTAGCTGAACAAGAATTTAAGAATGATGGTCAAATTGACTGGAACTCTTTATATTCTGCTAACTTAAGTGCTGGCGCTCAAGGAAAAAATTCTGTTTATGCTTTGTATGAAGATAGAAATGATGACAATCAATTCACCGCAAATACAATTTTTAGAACAGAATTGAATGAGAATATTGACATCAATGCAGCAGTAACCTATCGTAATTTAAAGTCTAAAAACTTTGCAAACATGTTAGACCTTTTAGGTGGAACAGGGTATTTAGATGCCGATTCTTTTTCTGATACTGTTGATGAAGCTCAAAATGATTTAAATAACAGAAACAGAATTGTTGGTGTAGGTGATACCTATAAATACAATTTCGAAATCGATGCAAATATTATTGACGGATTTGCACAAGCGCAATTTTCTTATGATAAAATCGATTTTTATGTAGGTGGTCAATTATCAACTACTAATTACCAAAGAAATGGATTGTATAAAAACGGTCGTTTCGAAGACAACTCTTTCGGTAAAAGTGAAAAATTAGACTTTACTAATTATGGTGTTAAAGGTGGCTTGACCTATAAATTATCTGGACGTCATTTGTTTACTGCTAACTTAGGATATAGAACAAAAGCACCAACTATTCGTAATTCTTTCTCAAACTCAAGAGAAAATAACAATGTAGTTGTTGGTTTAACAGATGAAAAAATTACTTCTTTCGATGTGAGTTATATTTTAAGAACTCCAATGATTCAGGCAAGGTTTACCGGATATTATACGCAGTTTGAAGATGCTACAGAAATTTCTTTTTTCTATGCTGATGGTTTAACAGTACTAGTTGAAGGAGCTCAAACAGAAACCAATGCCTTTGTGCAAGAAGTTGTTACAGGTATCGACAAACGTAATATTGGAATGGAAATTGGACTTTCTGCTCAGGTAACTTCTAGAATTAAATTAAAAGGAGCCTTGGCATTAGGAGATTATATATATTCTGATAATGCTAATGTTTATGCTACATCTTCAGCTATTAAAGAATTTACTGATAGTAATGGAAATTTAGTAAATGAAGGAAATAAAATTGATTTTGGACAAACAAACCTAAAAAACTATCATGTTGCAGGTGGTCCTCAACGTGCAGTTTCTGTTGGCTTTGAATATAGAGACCCTGATTACTGGTGGTTTAGCGCAACAACCAATTTCTTTTCAAACGCCTATGTTGATGTTGCCCCAATCACAAGAACTGAAAGCTTTGGCTTAGATTCTGATGGTGTACCATTTAACGATTATGACCCTGCAATTGCAAGAGAGTTATTGGCGCAAGAAAAGTTTGACAATTATATGCTTGTAAATGTAGTAGGTGGAAAATCTTGGAGAATAGACGATTATTATATTGGCTTCTTTGCCACTATTAATAACGTGTTAGATAAAAAATATAAAACGGGTGGTTTTGAACAATCACGTAACGCTAACTATAGAGTTTTAAAAGACGATAAAGAGCGAGATACTCCTGTATTTGGATCAAAATACTGGTATGGTTATGGTGCATCTTATTACTTAAATGTGTACTTCAGATTTTAATAAAATAGAAAAACAGAACAAAAAACGAATACAATGAAAACAATTAAATTTTTAAAATTAATCTCATTTGCTGCTATGTCAGCTTTGACCATATCTTGTGTACAAGATGATGAATATGATGTGCCAGCAGTTGGAGGTACAGAACCAGATGTAACTGTAAACTCAAGTATTGGCGCAGTAAGATCTGCATGGGATCAACACAATGCTAGCTCAGGTGAAGAAATTTATACTTTCCCAACGGATGCTGGTGATTTATATTTAGCTGCTTATGTAGTTTCTAGTGATTATGGAGGAAACTTTTACAAAACATTAGTGGTACAAGATGCTCCTGAAAACCCAGAATTTGGTGTTGAAGTATTGGTAGACAAAACTTCCTTATTCGAATCGTACGAGGTCGGTCGTAAAGTATATATTAAATTAAATGGACTGTCTGTATCTTATGACGATGGTGATAATAACGACCCAACAGATGGTACAGCAGGACGTTATAGCTTAGGATCGTTAATTGGTGGAAGTGTTGATGATATTCCGCAATTTTCTTATGCAAATCATATCATGCGTTCATTAGAAGTTGTTACAATTGTACCAACTGTAGTTGCGATTGAAGATTTTGATCAAGACAATTTAAACACCATGATTCAAATTCAAGGAATGCAATTTGAAAGAAATGAATTAGGTAAAACCTATGCTGGTGAAGCTAATGATTCATTTGACGGGTTTAGAATTTTATTGAGTTGTGCTGATGAATCAACAGCAACACTGCAAACAAGTACATTTTCTGATTTTAAATCACATACTGTAGCAACGGGTCAAGGAAACATTACAGCTGTTTTAGCAAAAGATTTTAGAGCAGATTTCTTTGTAATGATTATTAACACTCCAACAGATGTGGATTTTTCTAGTACTGATAGATGTGACCCAGTTATTTTAGATTGTGGTACAGGTGCTGTAGGTGGCTCAGTAGTATTATTTGATGAAGATTTTGAAGGGACTTCAGAAGGACAGTTAACAACAGATGGTTGGATAAACATAAATGTAAACGGTGGTTCTAATGATTTTTCATTAAGCAGCTTTTCTGGTAACAGCTATATGCAAGCAAGTGCCTTTAGATCTGGTGAAAACCCTATGGAAGTTTGGTTAATAACACCAGGAATTGATTTAAGCACTACTACAGATGAAGAATTAACTTTTGAAACTAAAGTAGGTTATCATAATGGTGATGCATTAAGTGTATTTGTATCTACAGATTTTACAGGTGATGTTGATACTGCAACTTGGGCATTGGTAGATGCTGATTTATCCGATAGCCCATCAAGTGGTTATGGAAGTACTTTTACAGAATCTGGTTCAATCAATATTTCTTGTTTAGAAGGCAATGTATTTGTTGCATTTAAATATTTAGGTGCTGATGGAGGTATAACTACCACTTTCCAAATCGAAAATGTAAAAGTGACTGGAAACTAATTCAAGTCAATTAATATAAAATAGAAAGCCGAAGCAATTGCTTCGGAGCGGGCGGTGGAGCGTCTTATGTTGGATCTACAGGCTCGATTAGCATCCGCGTTTCAGCGATACGAAAGCGCTCGTAATCAAGTCGATAAATATTCGCGAAAAGATGGGATTTTAGATAATGCAAGCCGAACTCTGGAACTGATTCGCCTTGGTTACAAAGCTGATGAGTTTGGCGTGTTAGACTTGTTAAGTGTCCAGCGGACATATTTCCAGGCGAATATGACCTACCTTGACGCACAACGTGAGTTATGGGTATCTGTTATG
>JASFYP010000054.1:0-43028 GCA_045047075.1 Flavobacteriaceae bacterium | reverse complement strand
CGGATAATTTAGATGTGCTTCAAAACTTTGATGATCGGCAGTTACATATTCACTAAAATGGATGTACCCAGTGGCAATACTCATAAATGCTAAAATCATTAACGGAATCGTCATTGATTTTGGAGACTCATGAGGTAGATGTTCATAGGTTTTATCCTTGCCCCAGAAAATTCCGAAATACAATCTAAACATATAAAAGGCTGTCAATCCTGCTACAAAAACACTTATAAAATAAATGATTTTATTATGCTCATAAGCAGCGACTAATATTTCATCCTTACTAAAGAATCCTGCAAATCCTGGAACTCCAGAAATGGATAATGCTGCAATTAAAAAGGTAATATGTGTGATAGGTAAATACTTTCGCAAGCCTCCCATATCTTGTAAATAGTTACTATGGACTGCATGTATAATAGAACCTGCAGCTAAAAATAATAAGGCTTTAAACATGGAGTGTGTAAACAAATGAAACATTGAAGCCATATACCCTAGCCCTTCATGACCTTCGTAATTCGACACTCCCAATGCCATCATCATATATCCAATTTGTGACATGGTAGAAAATGCTAAGACACGTTTAATATCAGTTTGTGTTAAGGCAATGATTGCCGCAATTAAGGCGGATATTGCTCCAACCCAAGCCACAATATTCAACGCGAAGCCATCTTCAACAAAATAGTACATGTTAAATAATCGTGCTACCAAAAACACCCCGGCAACAACCATGGTTGCAGCATGAATTAATGCCGAAACTGGTGTTGGTCCTTCCATGGCATCAGGTAACCAAATATGCAGTGGAAACATGGCCGATTTACCTGCGCCACCCATAAAGATTAAAATCAATGCCCATGTTATAACAGACAATCCCATGAATGAAGTAGAAGCCCAATTTGTAATGGCTGCTCCTTCAGGGTTTGTCAATTCCATGAAATCAAAAGTCCCTGTATAATATCCAATAATTAGGATTCCAATTAAAAAACCTAAATCTGCAAATCGAGTTACGATAAATGCTTTTTTTGCTGCCGCAACTGCGGATGGTTTTGTATAGTAAAATCCGATTAACAAGAAAGAAGAAACTCCTACCAATTCCCAGAAGATATATATTTGAAATAAGTTAGTTGCTAAAACCAGTCCTAACATAGAAAAGGTAAATAGTGAAAGGAAGGCAAAGAATCTTGTATATCCTGGATCGCCTTTCATATATCCTCTACTATAAATATGTACTACAAATGAAATGGTTGTAACTACAATTAGCATCATCACAGAAATCTGATCAATCAACACTCCCATATCAATAGAAAGTGTATCTGTAAAACTCATCCATCTCCATTTTTGGATAAAAGTTTGATAAACTCCATCTACCTTACCAACAACAAAAAAGTATTGATAAGCCGTATAATAAGACAAACTTAAGGATGTGAATAAACCCAATGAACCAATTACACCAGATACTTCTGGTGTAATTTTATTGTAATTAATTCCTAAGAGCAAGAAAATTGCAAAGGGAATTAACGGGATGAGAATTGTATAAGTGAAATCCATAATTAATATTTCATTGTTTCTGTATCTTCTACCTCAACTGAGGTAACCAATTTATACAAGTTGATAATAATTGCGACTGCCAATGCTGTTTCTGCCGCAGCAATTGCGATGATGAAAATTGAAAAGAAAACACCTTGCAAATTTTCAGGGAATAAATAGGTATTGATTACCACAAAATTTACAGCCGATGCGTTTAATATCAATTCTATTGACAATAACATTGTTATTAAATTTTTACGAGTCAAGAAACCATACACGCCAATAAAAAATATAATGGTGGTGATGGTTAAAATTTCATATATGCTGATTCCGTTTATCATTATATTTTTATTTTGAACTTGTAAATTACTGTTCTAATTTTTTCCCTTTTGCAATTACAATTGCTCCAATCATTACTGCTACTAGCAATATACTTATCACCTCGAATGGTAAAATATAACCACCATCACCAACACTCAATAAGCCTCTACCAATATCTTCCACTTCAATTGTAATTGATTTTTCTGCGGGACTGAATTGATAAGTGAAAATTGCATACAATGTCAATAGGATTCCTCCTATACTTAACATGGCTGCAAAAATTCGTTGTTTTAAATTAGTCTCGTCTAATTTTAATTCGATATGATGCACCAACATTACCGAAAAAATTATCAGTACAATAACTCCTCCAGCATAAACCGCCAATTGCACTGCTGCCAAAAAGGAATAATCTACCATGAAATAAATTCCTGAAATCCCGATTAGTACAAACAATAAATAAATTACTGCGCGTAACATTTTTCTGCTTGATACTGCTTTAATAGCGAAAAACACCATGATAAATGCGAGTATGTAAAATATGATTCTCTCCATAATTTATTATTAGATTCCCATTTTCATGGAAATGATAATTCATTTGTTTCACGAGTCAAAATACTCGTGAGTATCTTTTCAATTAATCTTCTATTCCTGCTTTTACTTTTGACCCTGGTTGATTTAGAACTTTTGTCAAAGCAGTTCTATCATACACCGAGTTTTCATAATTCTGCGACCAAACAATTGCATCTGTTGGACAAGCCTCTATACATAAACCACACATAGTACACATTGATAAATGGTAAATATGTTGATCTATTTTTTTCTTCTTTTTACCTGTTTCTTCATCTATTCCACGATCCCAAATAATTTCTATAGTTCCATTCGGACAAGCAATTTCACACTTTTGACAACCTGTACATCTGTGCTCATTCACATCGTCATGAGGCATTACAACTTCACCACGAAAACGATCAAACATTTTTAATGTATCTCTATTATCGGGATATTGCTGTGTGAGTGCTCCTTTTCTAGCACGAATAACGTATCCTCCTGTAACACTCATTCCGGTGAGTAAGGTTTTTATTCCGTTGTATATATCTGAAAAATAACTCATAGTTTATTCAATCATTTTAAAGGGTCAAATTCAACCAGATTATTATTGCCATTAACACTATGTTTACCAAATTTATTGGTAATAAATACTTCCATTCTAAGGTTAATAACTGATCTACTCTTAATCTAGGGAATGTCCATCTAAACCACATCATCAAAAAGATGATTCCCAATACTTTTATAAAAAACCATATAAATTGTGGAAACCAAGTGATGTCATCTGTAATTCCAAATGGTGATAACCATCCTCCGAAAAACACCACAACTGCTATGGATGCAATGATGAACATATTAATAAATTCTGCCAAGAAAAAATAGGCAAATTTCATCCCTGAATATTCGGTATGGAAACCTGCACCCAATTCTGATTCGGCCTCTACCAAATCAAACGGTGCTCTATTTGTTTCTGCGGTTCCTGCAATCATAAAAATCATAAAAGCAATAACTGCTGGAACGTGGCCCTGTAAAATCAGCCATCCTCCTGTACGTTGAACTTCTATAATTTCTGAAAGTTGTAATGTACCTGTTAATAAGACCATTGTTAATAAAGACAATCCAACTGAAAGCTCATAACTAATGGTTTGGATACCACTTCTCATCGCACCAATCAATGCGTATTTATTATTACTTGACCATCCTCCAAGAAGGATTCCAATAACCCCCATTGATGAAACTGCAAGTAAAAAGAAGATACCAATGTTAATGTCAAATGCTTGGAATTGTTTTGAAAACGGAAATACTGCCAAAGCAATTAATGCTGCAATAATCACAAAATAGGGTGCCAAATTGTACAAAAACTTGTCAATTCTATCATTACTTGTCAATTCTTTAGAAAGCAACTTTAAAGCATCTGCTATGGTTTGAAACAATCCGAAAGGACCAACTCGATTTGGTCCCAATCGCAATTGAAACCATGCGGCTACCTTACGTTCAAAATACACCAAATACAATCCTGCTAAGGCAAACAATGCTAAATAAGCAGTTGCTATCAAAACCATCTCGGTGATGCTTGCAACCCCTTCGGGCATTATTGAATAGAGCCAATTATGTATTGTTTCAATCATAACTTATTAAAATTATTCTTTTATTTATTCTTCAGTCCTCTAGCTTCCATCACCTATCAATATCAGGTACCACAATATCTATAGTTGACATAATCGCAACTAAATCTCCAATCATTGAACCTGTTGCTAATTGATTTATCACTCCTAAATTCGAAAGTCCTGGTGATCTAAATTTAAATCGGTATGGATTTTTTGTTCCTGTACTATTTACATAACATCCCAGTTCTCCACGAGGTGTTTCTACTCGCTGATAATATTCTCCTTTCGGTAATTTTATCACCGCTTTGGTTACTACTTTTGTATCTCCTTCTGGAATGTTATCTATCAATTGTTCTATAATAGAAAGTGATTGCCACATTTCTTGAATGCGCACTTTATAACGTGCCAAACAATCTCCGTCTGCTTGAAGTGACTCCTCAAAATTCACCAAATCATAAGCACTATATGGGTGGATTTTTCTAATATCACAATTAACTCCTGACCCTCTTGCAACAGGCCCTGATGCTCCAAATGAAATAGCATCTTCTGGACTTAAAACTCCGATTCCTTTTGTTCTCTTTTGAAAAATAACATTACCCGTAAGCAAACGATCATATTCAGGAATCTTAGTTTTAAAATGTGTTATAAACTCTTTGGTCCGTTTTACAAAATTTGGATGAATATCGAACATCAATCCACCTGGAATATTGTAATTCATTGTGAGTCGAGCACCACAAGTTTCTTCGAAAATATCATTGATTAATTCACGATCTCTAAAGGCATAAAAATACGTTGTCAATGCACCAACATCCATTCCCATAACACCCCACCATAAACAATGCGATGCGATTCTGGTCAATTCTGCAATAATAGTTCTGATAACTTTTACACGATCTGGCACCTCAATTTCGAGGGCTTTTTCAACTACCAAACAAACTGCTTCGTTGTTAATGTGTGATGAAAGGTAATCCATCCTGTCAGTTAAATGCACAATTTGCTGATAACTATCACGCTCACACATTTTTTCTATAGACCGATGAATATAACCTAAATCTGGTTCTACATTTTTAATAATTTCACCATCTATGGTCAACATCAACCTTAACACTCCATGTGTTGCAGGATGCTGAGGCCCCATATTTATAAAATACTCTTCTGTTTTGATATTATTTTTTACAGTTGGCTCCATAGGGGTTTATTATTTGATAATCATATTTTCCTCATCAACATAATCTTTTCGCAACGGCCAACCTTGCCAATCTAAAGGCAAAAACAAACGTTTTAAATTAGGATGATTATTAAATTTTATTCCAAAAAAATCATACACTTCCATTTCGTGCAATTCGGCAGTAAGCCAAATATCTGTAACAGAATCCATGGTTGGGTTTTCTCTATCTGATGTTTTTACTTTTACTACTATACTATGTCTAAAAGTTGTAGATTCTAAATGATAAATAACACCTAAATCTTCACCCCAATCCATACCAGTAACACAAAAAAGGTAATCGAATTTTAAATCAGGATTTGATTTTAATTGACTACATATTTTATGCAATTCATCAACAGTAACTTCAATATTTAAAAACTCTGAAGCTTCTTCAGAAAAGGTGAGTGTATCACTCCAACTACTTACAATATGTTGTATTTCTTCGTTTGTCATTTTCTTAGATTTTACCTTCATCAAAACCATCAATCGGATTAATTTTTTCCTTCATATTTTCTGTCTTGATTTTTTCTTGTAACATAATCATTCCTTCCAATAATGCTTCGGGTCTTGGCGGACAACCAGGGACATAAACATCTACAGGAATAACGTGATCTGCACCTTTTACAACCGAATATGAATTGTAATAAAAAGGACCTCCAGAAATAGCACAAGCTCCCATGGCAATCACATATTTGGGTTCTGCCATTTGATCGTATAACCTTCTCAGTACCGGTGCCATTTTATTGACAATGGTTCCTGCGATAATTATTAAATCGGCTTGTCTTGCAGATGGTCTTGCAACCTCAAATCCAAATCTAGAAAAATCATGTTTCGACGCTCCTGTTTGCATCATTTCGATAGCACAACAACTAGTACCAAAATAGAGCGGCCATAAAGAATTTGATCTCCCCCAATTAATTACACTATCTAAAGAAGAAATTACAATATTGGCTCCGTTACCTCCCGGAATTACTTTTCCTGGAAAATCATCTGGAACCACCTCATTAAAACCGTCAGGTTTTGTTTGATTTATAAATCTTTGTTTGTCGTCTACTCCCATTTTAATGCTCTTTTTTTCCATGCATAAGCCAATCCTAATCCTAAAATAAATAAGAAAATTAAGATTTCTACCAATGCTATGGTTCCCATTTCTTTAAAAACTACTGCCCAAGGCACTAAGAATGCTACCTCAATATCAAACAGTAAAAATAAAATTGCAAAAAGGTAATATCCTACCTTAAATTGTACCCAAGTTGGGCCCTTTGTTTCTATCCCACATTCGTAAGGTTCTCTCTTTGCAGGATTATCTGATTTGTGTGAAATTAAATTCGATAAGGCATTTGCCCCAGCGACTAATACTACACCAGAAATAAAAAAAACAAGAATTGCTTCGTAACCCATTTGCTGTTATTTTATGTCAAAATTAAGATATTCATATTGTTTATTTATGACTTAAATCATATTTGGAAATATTTATTTAATAAATATTTATTACTGCAATTTATGATTTTAATCTATAAAAAAAACCTCGACACATTGTATCGAGGTTTTTTTTATTTTAATTTACTTCATAAGTTTCTCCTGCAAAAAACAGGTCATCTACTTTAGAAAACTTAGATATTTTTTGAACTTCATCTGTAAGTTGTTGTTCTCTGTCTTCAAAAGTATCTTCTTCAAAACTTCTAATAATTCCTGTTGCCAAAGGATGTTCTAATTTCACCAACATTTGATGCATCGTGTTATCTTCACATTTTGCATCATGCACTAAAAGATCTTCTTGAGTAATACCATTTTCTCCAATAGTAACTACTTCTAATTTCAACCCGTTTAATACAATTCCTTTGTCTTTTACCTTACCAAAAATCATTGGTTTGCCATGTTCTAAGAAAATTTGTTTGTCTGCTCTAACAGCTTTGTCCGTATATTGCGTAAAACATCCATCGTTAAAAATAACACAATTTTGAAGAATCTCAATCAAAGAGGTTCCTTTAAACTTTTCTGCTTCAATAAACAGTTGTGTCATTTCTTTAGGTGTGTTTCCTCCTAATCTTGCAAAAAATCTTGCTCTAGCTCCTAAGGCTAATTCACCTGGTTTAAATGGAGGTTGCGTATTTCCAAAAGGAGATGATTTGGTTTTTTGACCTATTAAAGATGTAGGTGAAAACTGTCCTTTAGTCAATCCATAAATTTCATTATTAAACAAGACTATATTAAGGTCTAAGTTTCTACGCAACACATGAATAAAGTGATTACCACCAATTGCTAAACTATCGCCATCACCCGTAATCATCCAAACACTTAAATCTGGATTTGCTAATTTAACTCCGCTCGATATTGCAGCTGCTCTACCATGGATACCATGCATTCCATAAGAGTCTATATAATAAGGAAAGCGTGACGAACACCCAATACCCGATATAAAAACAACATCTTCTTTCTTTACTCCCATTTCTGGAAGCGCTTTTTGCATTGCTCTAAGAATTACATAATCATCACATCCTGGGCACCATCTTACTTCCTGATCACTTGCAAAATCTTTGAACGTATATTTTTTTTCTATAGTTGCTTCCATCTTATTCTTCTTTTAACATGTCTTTAAATTTCGCTACCATTTTTGTAACTGAAAATGGCAATCCTGATATTTGATTGTATTGCATAAAATCAATTTCTTGATATTTTCCCTTTAAAATAAATGCAAATTGTCCTTTGTTTAATTCGCAGATTATAATTTTCTTAAATTTAGAAAACACTTCTTTAGTGTTTTTTGGCATAGGGTTAATATAATTAAAGTGTGCATGCCCTACTTTGTAACCTGCAAAATTTAATTTACCTACGGCTGAATGTAAACTACCATAAGTACCACCCCAACCAACAACCAATAAATCACCTTCTTCTACAAAATCAGATTTTAAATCAGGTATGTAGTTCGCAATGCGCGCTACTTTTTCTGCTCTGATATTGGTCATATATTCATGGTTATCCGGAACATATGAAATATTTCCTGTTGTTTGATCTTTCTCTAAACCTCCTACACGATGTTCTAAACCTGGAGTTCCAGGAATTGCCCAATTACGTGCCAGCGTTTCATTGTCTCTACCAAAAGGATTTGTAGACTCAGAATTACCATCTACCAATCTAGTTTTGATACTTGGCATGTCGTTTATCGACTTAATTTTCCAAGGTTCTGAACCGTTGGCTATATATCCATCCGTTAATAAAATAACTGGAGTCATATGTTCTAATGCTAACTTTGAAGCCATATAAGCATAATCAAAACAATTGGCTGGTGTACTTGCAGCAATCACTACTACTGGGCTCTCGCCATTTCTTCCATACATTGATTGGAGTAAATCTGACTGCTCAGTTTTTGTAGGTAATCCTGTTGATGGTCCACCACGTTGCACATTTACAATGACCAACGGTAGTTCAGTCATCATTGCTAAACCAATCGCTTCGCCTTTTAAAGCTAGCCCTGGACCAGATGTTGTTGTAATTGCTAAATCACCCGCAAAAGAAGCTCCAATTGCCGATGTAACTCCCGCAATTTCATCCTCTGCTTGAAATGCCTTTACACCGAAATGCTTGTGTTTTACCAACTCGTGTAAAATATCTGTTGCTGGAGTAATAGGATAAGATCCTAAGAATAATTCCAATCCTGATTTTTCAGCTGCTGCTAAAAACCCCCATGCAGTATTCGTATTCCCATTTACAATTCTATAAGTACCTTTTGGCATCGTAGAAGGTGCCACAGTATAAGAATTCGGAATCAACTCTAAAGTTTCTGCAAAATAAAATCCTGCTTTTAAAACTTTAGCATTCGCTTCTGCAATTAATGGTTTGTATTTAAACTTCTTTTCAAAAAAGTTTAAGGTATGATCCATATCACGGTCATACATCCAATACACCATCCCAAGTGCAAACATATTTTTAGACCTAACAACAGATTTATTATCCAATCCTAAATCTTTTAGAGCTTCTTTAGTTAAAGATGTCATTGAAACTTCAATCACTCTAAAATTATCTAAAGAACCATCTTCTAAAGGATTCGTTTCATATTCTGCTTTTTGCAAATTCTTTTTAGAAAACGAATCTGTATCTACTATAATAGTATGTCCTGCTTTTACAGCAGCTAAATTTGTTTTTAATCCCGCAGGGTTCATTGCTACTAATAAGTCTAAATCATCACCAGGGGTGCTAATCTCTACACTACCAATATGAACTTGAAATCCTGAAACTCCGTATAAACTCCCTTGAGGAGCTCTAATTTCTGAAGGATAATTAGGAAAAGTCGCAATATCGTTTCCAAACATTGCAGATGTATCTGTAAATTGTGTGCCTGTAAGCTGCATTCCGTCTCCCGAATCTCCTACAAATCTAATCACTACAGAATTTAAATCTTCTGTACCTATAGGTTTCATTACTGTTTTATCTGATATCATAAGATTGAATTGAAATATTCTTTAAATTTATAAAATTATTTTTAAAATAAGTTTCAAATGTAGAAATGATTAATTTTTTAAAAGATGATTTTTATCACTATTTTTATTATTTTTACTCTTTAATTTTGAAATCAATTTATAACTCAAAAATTAAATTATGGCTATTATAATAACAGACGAATGTATTAATTGTGATGCATGTATTGCAGAATGCCCAAACAATGCTATCTACGAACCAGATGAAGAATGGTCTTATTCTGATGAAACAGCGTTAAGTGGATCAACAACTACTCCTGATGGAAGGGAAGTTGATGCTGATGAAAGTAATGAACCCGTATCTGACGAGTTTTATTTTATTGTATCTGACAAGTGTACGGAGTGTAAAGGTTTTCATGATGAGCCACAATGTGCTTCTGTTTGCCCTGTAGACTGTTGTATTATTGATGAAGACAATAAAGAAACTGAAGATGAATTGTTAGCTAAAAAAGCTTGGTTACACGCTGAGTAGGCAATCAATTCTTTTTCTTTTCAAAAAGCATTTAGAGATTTTTAAAATCTCTAAATGCTTTTTTTTGTTTATCTAATAGAGATATCCATAATAATTCACATCATTACGGCTAAAAAAACTCCAAATCAGACAATACCTATTTCATGCGTAAATGAAAATAATTTTGCCAAAAAAAACATCAATTAAAAATAATTTTCTCAAACTGATATAAGTCATAATTTAAAACTCCCTTCCCTTCTACCTTTACCCACGCTTAACTGATTATGTGGCTGACTATAAAGAATAGTCATTACGAAAAATAGAATTTTTATTCAGTCTCTTATCAATAATTTCATATCATGAAAAAAGAATTTTCAAAATTAATCTGTGATGCCAACGAAGCTGTGGCTCGTATTGCACACAAAACAAATGAGGTCTGCGCGATTTACCCTATTACTCCAGCCTCACCAATGGGTGAGCATGTAGATGAATATAGTGCAAATAATGAACATAATATTTGGGGTAATATTCCTAGAATTGTTGAAATGCAAAGTGAAGGTGGTGCCGCAGGTGCTGTTCATGGAGCTTTGCAAGCAGGAGCTTTAACCACCACATTTACAGCATCGCAAGGCTTGTTATTAATGATTCCGAATATGTACAAAATTGCAGGTGAATTATTACCAAACGTAATTCATGTAGCAGCAAGAACTATCGCAACTCATGCCTTATCAATTTTTGGTGATCATAGTGATGTTATGGCAACACGCCAAACAGGATATGCAATGCTATTCGCAGGTAGTGTTCAAGAAGCTCATGATTTTGCCTTAATAACTCAGGTTGCTACTTTAAGAAGTCGCATTCCTTTTTTAAATATTTTTGATGGATTTAGGACTTCGCACGAGATTTCTAAAATTGATGCTATTCCAGATGATGTTATCAAAAAAATGATGCCAGAAGAAAATATCATGGATCATAAAAACAGATCATTAGATCCAGACAATCCTGTAATTAGAGGAACATCTCAAAACCCCGATGTGTTTTTCCAAGCACGTGAAGCTGCTAATGAATTCTATACAAATACCCCAGGTATTGTTCAAGATGTAATGGATGAATTTTACGATTTAACAGGTCGTAAATATAGCATGTTCTATTATATAGGTCATCCAAAAGCAGAAAGAGTGAGTATTATAATGGGTTCTGGTGAAGGACCAGTAAGAGAAACTATTGACCAAATGGTTGCTGATGGCGAGAAAGTAGGTGCCGTTTTTGTACGCTTATACCGTCCGTTCTCAGCAAAACATCTTCTAGAAAAAATACCAGATACTGTTAAAAAAATCGCAGTTCTAGATAGAACTAAAGAACCGGGAAGTGTTGGAGAGCCTTTATACTTAGATATAATTAGTGCATTTGTTGAATGCGATAGACAACTACCAACTATTGTTGGAGGACGCTACGGATTATCATCAAAAGAGTTTACTCCAAAAATGGTAAAAGGAATATATGATGAGTTATTAAAAGACAAGCCTAAAAATCATTTTACTGTTGGTATTAAAGATGATTTAACCCATACTAGTTTAGATATTGACGAAGACTTTAAAGTAAAAAGAGACACTATTAATTGTATGTTCTACGGTTTAGGGTCTGATGGTACAGTAGGAGCAAATAAAAACTCCATTAAGATTATTGGGCAAACAACTGACAATTATGTACAGGGTTATTTTGTATACGATTCTAAAAAAGCAGGTGCCCAAACTATCTCACATTTACGCTTTGGACCAACTCCTATTTACTCAACATATCTTATAGACAAAGCTGATTTTATTGCGAGTCATCAATTCAATTTTATTGAAAAATACAATATGATTGAAGATTTAAAACAAGGCGGAACTTTCTTATTAAACTCTCCTTTTTCTAAGGATGAAATCTGGGATTTGCTACCTAAGAAAATGCAAATTGAAATCATTGAAAAAAATGCAAAATTCTATGTAGTAGATGCAACAAAAGTTGCTCAAGAAGCTAAACTTGGTAAAAGAACAAACACAGTTTTACAAACCTGCTTTTTTGCTATTTCAGGAATATTGCCTAAACATGAAGCCATCCAAAAAATTAAAGATGCGATTGTAAAATCTTATTCTCACAAAGGAGATAAGGTGGTAGAAATGAACTTTAATGCTGTAGATAAATCTTTGGCAAACCTGTTTCAAGTAGATTATCCAAAAGAAATTACCAGCAAAAAACGTTTGCAATCTGCCATGAGAAATGCTCCTGACGGATTTGTAAAAGAAGTATTGGAAGTTATTTTATCTGGTAAGGGAGATGAGCTTCCTGTGAGTGCTTTTCCTGTAGATGGAACTTTTCCTATGGGAACTACACAATACGAAAAAAGTGGAATTGCTGATATCATTCCTATTTGGGATGATGCTGATTTGTGTACACAATGTAACAAATGTGTTGCTATTTGTCCACATGCTGCTATTAGAGCTAAAGTAGTTTCTAAAGATATATTATCTAACGCGCCATCAACATTAAAAATGGTAGATCCTATTGGACGTCCGTTTGATAAATCAGAATCATATATTTTACAAGTATCACCTGAAGATTGTACTGGATGTGATTTATGCGTTGTTGTTTGTCCTGCTGAAAGTAAAGAAATACCTGGATTAAAATCCATCAACATGCACAAGAAACTAGAGCATGACGTGGTAGAAAATAAAAACTGGGATTATTTTGTAGATCTTCCAAATTACGACAGAAAAGAATTGAAAGTAAACACTGTAAAAGGTGCTCAATTCTTGGATCCGCTATTTGAGTTTTCAGGAGCTTGTTCTGGTTGTGGAGAAACACCTTATATAAAATTACTAACCCAATTGTATGGTGACAGTATTTTAATTGCAAATGCAACAGGATGTTCGTCTATTTATGGTGGTAATTTACCAACAACTCCGTATAAAACAAATGACAGAGGTAACGGTCCTGCTTGGGCTAACTCACTGTTCGAAGATAACGCAGAGTTTGGATTGGGTATGCAATTGGCATTGACCAAAAAGGAGGAAATTGCTGTTAAACTCTTAAAAGATTTAGAGCTATTAGTAGGTACTGAATTAGTAGAATCAATTCTAAACAATCAAGAAACTACTGAGACCGAAAAAGAGAAAAAATTTGATGATATTGATAGACTAAAAGTCACTTTATCAGTAATAGATAATAATGAAGATGCCAATAAACTAAATCAATTAACACAATATCTCCGTAAGAAAAAAGTATGGATTTTAGGTGGAGATGGTTGGGCTTATGATATTGGATACGGCGGTGTAGATCACGTATTAGCATCAGGAGAAGACATTAATATATTGGTGATGGATACTGAGGTATATTCTAATACTGGTGGACAAACATCAAAAGCAACTCCACTTGGCGCAAGTGCTAAATTCTCGATTGCTGGGAAGAAAACTCCAAAGAAAAGTTTAGCGTTACAGGCAGTTTCTTATGGCAATGTGTATGTAGCACAAATTGCTATGGGTGCCAAAGATGTGCAAACTCAAAAAGCATTTCAAGAAGCAGCAGCGTACCCCGGACCATCATTAATTGTGGCATACTCGCATTGTGGTGAGCATGGTTACGATTTAAAACATGGTGTTACACAACAGCGAAAAGCAGTAGAAACTGGTTACTGGCCACTGTTTAGATTCGACCCAACGAAACCAAAAGGAAAGAAATTTAGATTAGATTCTAAAGCTCCTGCGGCTCCGTTAGAAGATTTTATGTACAATGAAACACGCTTTACTAGAGTTGTAAAAGCAGATCCAAAACTAGGAAAAGAGTTGTTAGAGCAAGCCCAAGAACAAGTTGAAATTAAATGGGAGCGCCTAGAACTGTTTAGAAATATGTAGAACTAAAATTATGGTGTTGTTTGAGAAGTAAGTAGCAATATGTCATATTGTGTTTGACATAATAGATGTCACTCCTCACCTCAAACAACACCTTTTTAAATCAACCATTATGGAAAAAAGCAAAGAAACGAATTTCAATAAAGCCAAAGAAAAACTAGGTGCTGCTAATCAAGAATTGTTTAAACCTAATGAAGATGTGGTAACATACTCAGTTTGTAAAAATTCGCAATTTGCTATTGAAGGCTTTTTAAAAGGCTATTTAAACCACCGTGGATTTGTAACACATGATGAGGAACACTTAGAAGGATTACTTAATAGATGTAGAGCTTTAGACCCAAAGTTTAACAAAATTGATATGAGTGTAATTAATTGCAAAGCTGCTAAAATAGATTCTCGTTATTGCTCTGATGTTGAAAAAGTAAGCTCTTGCTTTGATGTGGCTGATAGTTTAGACACCTTGCTTAAACAGATGAAAGTAATTTAATAAATAGCAAAATATGTCGCAATGTAAAGGTCATAAATCGGGTGAAGTAATGAATTGTATTTGCGTAAAATGCAATACAACTGTTTTACACATACCCGGTACTCCCTGTAAAAAAACAATATGCCCAAAATGTGATGCAAGAATGTTACGTGAAAACTCTGAGCATCATATCGCTTTTTTAAAAAAGAAAGGCGGACTTTAAAAATTCGAATATTAAGAGGTATGTTTATTATAGTAGAGGAATTACCAAAATATTAATCGAATTGAACAAATAAAAACACTAACTACACAAATCTTGTAAAGTTGTATTTCTAAAAATTTCGAGTGTTGCATCTCGCACTTGTGCCATCAATTTATTAACGCAACAAGTAGCTTCTTCTGGGCAATCATCACACCTTTCATAAAAGTTTAAACTCACACATGGCACCATAGCAATAGGACCTTCTAATACACGAATTACATCAGTCATTATTATATCAGCTGGCTCTTTGATAAGATAGTAGCCTCCACCCTTTCCTTTTTTTGATCCAAGAATTCCGGTTTTGCGAAGTGATAGTAAAATACTCTCTAAAAATTTTTGGGAGATATTTTCGCTCCTAGATATTTTAGAAATTTGAATTGGTTGTTTTGAATCTTGTCTTGCTAAAAAGGTTAGCGCTTTTAATCCGTATTTGGTTTTTTTAGAAAGCATAAATAAAAGTAGGTTCTTATAAGTGGAGTAAAAGTACTAAAATTTATATACTCTATAAAGTTTCTAGAATAAATAGGGAAAAGAAAAAGTCATCACATAATTCAAAAATCATAGAAATAATCTCATTTCATCTTATAAACAAGACGTCCATTCGAGTTTTTCCTGAAAGGAAAAGTATCGAGAATAGTTATTTGAATTTAATCAGAAAATTATTTTAAATAAAGAATTTCTTGAAACGAACTATCCTCGAGGCAGAGCCATAGAGGTATTTCGCTCGTTTCATACCCAATCAAGTTGGGCACAAGCTTTGACCTTAAAAAGGTCAAAAACCAAAATTCTGTTATTTAGATTCCCGTTTTCACGGGAATGACAATTTCAACGGAAACCCCGAGGCAAAGCCTCGAGGAATTCTTTTCGATTAAATATCCATTAGAAACCCAAAATTAGCAAAAATGAGCCCGATAATTAACAATAAAACAATGATGAATTTTGAACCTAGCAAAGGTTTAAACGAATAAATATAGGTTGGGAAAACTAAAAGTAAAATCCCTTTTAAAAGAACTAACCAACTCATAACAGTAATAATATCAGTCCAATCATTAATGAAGGTATTATGGTTATAAAGCATAAGCCAACCCAAAACGACAAGAATGAAACCAATAAGATAAATTACAGGAGAATCGTCAAATAATTTATCAAACATTTTTTTGTAATAATCTTTACTTACAATCAAACCAATACCCAAAGCCAAGTACATTGTCCCAAAGATTTTTGAAATAAGAATTGAAACTTCCATAACTAATAAATTAATGTTTCTATCCTCCTAAGATACAAAAAAGTGAAATCATAGAAAATGATAATCATCAATAAATTACTTTTACAGTGCTTGCAACAAATCTACAATCACATCTTCAGGGCTTTCTAAACCAATAGATATACGCACTAGTCCGTCTGTAATTCCAACTTCTAATCGGTCTTCAACAGTCAATTTACTATGTGTTGTAGATGCAGGATGTGTAATAATGGTACGTGTATCACCCAAATTTGCTGAGAGTGAACACATTTTAATAGCGTCTAAGAATTTACGCCCAGCAGCGATGCCTCCTTTTACTTCAAAAGCAATAATATTCCCCCCCAACTTCATTTGCTTTTTGGCAATTTCATATTGAGGGTGCGATTTTAAAAAAGGATACTTTACCCAATTAACTTTTGGATGCGTTTCTAAAATTTCAGCAACTTTCATAGCATTTTCGCAATGTCTATCAACTCTAACTGCCAAAGTCTCTAAGCTTTTTGACAATACCCAAGCATTGAATGGTGACATTGCTGGCCCTGTATTGCGTGAGAATAAATATATTTCGCGAATCAATTCAGCTTTTCCAACTGCTATTCCTCCCAAAACTCTACCTTGACCATCCATCAATTTAGTTGCAGAATGCACCACAATATCAGCACCGTATTTTATGGGCTGCTGCAAATATGGTGTAGCAAAACAATTGTCTATCACCAATAAAATATTATGCTTTTTCGCAATCTTACCCAAAACTTCTAAATCTAAAATATCAACTGCAGGATTTGTTGGTGACTCTGCGAATAATATTTTTGTACTAGGTTTAATCAAGCTCTCAACTTCCTCAATTTTATTGACATCAAAATATGAAGTTTCAATATTCCATTTTGGTAAATATTTGGTAAATAATGTATGTGATGAACCAAAAACAGAGCGCGACGAAACAATATGATCGCCACTCTCTAACAATGCTGCAAAGGTTGAAAAAATTGCAGCCATACCTGTTGCAAAGGCATATCCACTTTCTGCACCTTCCATTTTTACCACCTTATCTACAAACTCGGTTGTGTTCGGGTTGCTAAATCTACTATACAAATTCTTCTCTTTTTCTTCGGCAAAAGAAGCTCGCATATCTTCGGCATCATCAAATACAAAACTCGATGTTAGGTATAAAGGTGTTGAATGTTCGTCGAACTGTGTTCGCTCATTTTGTGTTCTGATAGCTTCTGTTTCGAAATTGTATTTTTTCATGATTTAACTTTTTTGATGAGGTGCTGAAACAAGTTCAGCATGACGATGCTAAGCGTCAAATATATCTTTCAATAATTCTTCTAATTGGTCAAATTCTATTAAAAATCCATCATGACCATAAATGGATTTTATTTCTTTTAATTCATTCTCAATTCCTAATTCGTTTAAATAATTTACAGTTTCTACATTCTCATTTGCCACGAAAAAGATATCGGTATCAATCACGACTTGTGTTATTTTTGCTTTAATAGACTTTGCTACTTCTTTAAATTCGCCTCTCCCTCTTGTGATATCAATATAGGTTAACAAGTGATTCATAAGTTGATAAGACTCTAAATCAAAGCGCTCTTGAATTCTTTTACCGTGATGCAACAGCCAACTTTCTGAATTAAAAATTCCTTTTTCTTGATTGATGCTTCTATTAAATCGATGTTTAAAAGAAATCGGAGTTCTATAAAAAAGCATCGCCATTAAACGTGCATCGTGCATTGGTTTTGACGAATTATTTAAAATTTGCTCCTGAGTTAAATTGTGAGCAATAATCCAATCTGATGTTTTCCAATCGGAGCCCAACGGAATTAAATGTGTCATCAAATCTGGAAACAAAACCGCCATTTCCCAAGCAATTCCACCTCCCAATGAAGGACCTATAATTGCGTACAGTTTATCAATTTTCAAAAACTCTATTCCCAATCCAAATATTTTTGCAATATCTCTCGGTTTAAAATCTTTGTAATTTTTGATGAGTTTTTCAGGTTTACTATCGTAGCCATTTCCTGGAATATCAAAAGATAAGACCGTGTATTTATCGGTATTGATTAACTTACCTTTCCCTATGATTCCGCTCCACCAACCATTTTCTCCTGCAACTTCAGAATTACCTGTCAATGCATGACTCACCAAAACAATTGGTGCTGAATTCAAAGGTTGCCCATACAATTGATAGGTCAAATCAAAATCAGATTTAAAACCTGTTTCAGTTATAAAATTGGTAATAGTAATATGATATAATGTATTCTTCAACGTATAAAATTTAATGTTTAATACGAATGGAAAACATTATAAAAAGAGGAGAATTATAAAAATTCATTTTTGTTATCTATCCAATTTCTTGGTAGAATTTAGCACCTTCTTCATCCTAATTGTGGTCAGGAAAAGGGTTGCTAAGGCTTCATTGGGTCTAATCCCTCTGCCTTTCTTTATAACATAATCAATAAGTAATTGAACTTGGATGCAAATATAAAGCATAAATTTTTTAGGCGACAAATTTTTGTTGAGTTTTCTGAAATTCAAAAAAAAACAAATCTTTTTTTCTCTAATTAGTAATTATTGTTATAAATTTGTACCCGAATCTCAGAGGAATAATTTGAACTGATTGCAACCTCTTCAAAAAAAAATGCTAAAGCAGTACTTAGTCACTCCTTTTAGCATTTGCATTTTCTTTTATTGATTCATATTTTTAATTTTAAAATTAAGACTATGTCATATTTATTTACATCAGAATCTGTGTCAGAAGGACACCCTGATAAAATTGCAGATCAAATTTCAGATGCATTAGTTGATCGTTTTTTAGCGTTTGATCCTAATTCAAAAGTAGCCTGTGAAACATTGGTAACAACAGGGCAAGTTTTTCTTGCTGGAGAGGTGAAATCTACCGCTTATTTGGATGTTCAAAAAATTGCACGCGATGTGATTAACAACATTGGATACACCAAAGGTGAATATATGTTCGACGGGAATTCTTGTGGCGTATTAAGCGCAATTCACGAACAATCTCAAGATATTAACCAAGGTGTTGACCGTGGTGACTATGATGACCAAGGTGCGGGTGACCAAGGAATGATGTTTGGTTATGCTACTATAGAAACTGAAAATTTTATGCCTTTGGCATTGGATTTAAGTCACCGTATGTTGACTGAATTAGCAGCATTAAGAAGAGAGAATGACGACATCTCTTATCTAAGACCTGATGCTAAAAGTCAGGTTACCATAGAATATTCTGACAAAAACATTCCTCAAAGAATTGACACGATTGTGATCTCAACACAACACGATGATTTTGACGAAGAATCAATAATGTTAGCAAAAATTAAATCTGATTTAGTCTCTATTTTAATTCCGAGAGTTATTGCAAAATTACCTGCAAGAACTCAGGCGTTATTTAATGATGAAATCAAATATCATATCAATCCAACAGGAAAATTTGTAATTGGTGGGCCTCACGGTGATACAGGTTTAACAGGAAGAAAAATTATAGTTGATACCTATGGCGGTAAAGGAGCCCACGGTGGTGGTGCTTTCTCTGGAAAAGACCCAAGTAAAGTAGATAGATCTGCTGCTTATGCAGCGCGTCATATTGCAAAGAATTTGGTAGCTGCAGGAGTTGCTGACGAACTATTGGTACAAGTTTCTTACGCTATTGGTGTGGCACAACCAACATCAATAAATGTAGATACTTATGGCACATCAAAAGTGAATTTGACCGATGGTGAAATTTCTAAAATTGTTGAAAAATTATTCGATATGCGACCTGCAGCAATAGAAAAAAGATTAAAACTGCGCAACCCAATTTATTTAGAAACTGCAGCTTATGGGCATATGGGGCGAACTCCTGAAGTGAAAAAAGTGAAATTTGTTTCTACAGAAGGAAGAGAAGTAGAACTTGAAGTTGAGACTTTTACTTGGGAAAAGTTAGATTATGTTGAGAAAGTAAAAACGGCATTTAACATATAATTGTCACTACGAGTTTTACGTTTTTCAGTAAAACGTGGCTGCCAGTTTATTGATGAGTAGATTACTGCAGTCGTTTACTTCGACACCTCTCAGTAACCAACTCCTTCGTAATGACGTAATAGATACAAAAGTAAAAAGCAGCAAAAGAATTAAACTCTTCTGCTGCTTTTTTATATATAGAAATCAAACTATAAAATAGGTTGATTGGCATATTTTGTTAGTCGAAATAAAAGATAAAAGTTTACATTTAAAAGATAAAAAGTCCCAAGGAAATAAATTTCTTTGGGACTTTTTTTAAAGGCTTTTTGTTTATTGCGTACTAATTAAATGTAGTCGTTGTATCACGATCACCAAAAGCAAAGATTAACCCTCCACTAAAGTTAAGCATTGCTACAACATTAGAATAACCAGTATAAGATGGATATCCGTAATAAGTACCTCCATAAACTGGTAATAATAATTGTGATTGAACTCTTAGCCCAATATGGTTCGTAAACATATATTTAATACCTCCAGATATGCCAAAAGTAAAGGTTGATGTAGAGTTTAAATAAGGAACTGATTCGTCTCTAAAATTATTATCTGGGTTAAATGTTGACCATCCAAAAGACACTCCAAAAAATGGTCTTAAATCTTCATCATTTCCAAAATGTTGTACTGCCCCAAACTGATAATGGTTGATGGATACATCTCCCCATTTTCCGCCATTTTCAGGTGTCCCAACAGCTTTTACATCTAATTCACTATTCTGTTGTGTCCAAGAAAATTCTGCTGCCATTCCACGACCAATGTTATAACCAACTGTAGCTCCGAATTGACCAGAAGCTGGTATTTTTATTTCACCAGTATTAAATTTAAATTTTGAATTGATTTGATACCCGTATTGCGGTGTAATTTCAAATTGAGCATTCGCAGTAATGGTAATCAAAAATAGGATGACTGTAATTCTTAATGTATTTTTCATAATAGTTATTTTTAATATTTTTTTGAGGTGGCAAACATACTTAAAAATCACAAACTCTACAACAACGCTAATTACAAATCTTAGTGATGATAATTAACCCTAAACAAAAAAGCATCGAGAAGGGTTTATCCTTCTCGATGCTTTCATTCAAATAATCAACATTCAAAAAAATCTATAAATTGAATTTTACTGTAAACATAAATCTACGTTCTTGTACCAAATATTTTGAGGTGCTTGTGCTAAAGTTTGGAACAAAACTATCACGATTAATAGACTTGTTATCAGTTAAGTTTTTACCTGAAACTATAAACTCCCATTTACTATCCGATTGTTGATAATATAAACTTGCATCTAAAAAAGAATAGGTATTTTTAATAGTGTTGTTATCATTAGAGTAGTTATAATAGCTATAATCTGCCACAAAACTAAAGCCTTTTAAAAAGACTACATCCAATTTAGCAAAGGGCCTGTCAGTAGTAAATTTATTATCACTGGTTGATGATGAGTAATCATTAAAACTCTTGTTATACCCTACCTCTAAATTCGGTGCTTTCTTAAAATTAGTTGCAAAACTCAGTTGATAATTTTGGGTAAACGATTCTGAAACATCAGGTTGATTTTGAACAAATCCGTTGTATTTAGAATAACTCAAATTAGCTCTTGCATTTACTTTAAACTTTCCAAACCTTCTTCCGTATCTCCCATTAGCACTCACCACCTCATCTGCTAAGTTAGAATTGAATGGCGTACTAATTGTTTGATTTTGCCCTGTAAATTCTGCAATGTTTTTTATAGCATCCGTTTTTTTAGAATAACTGATAGATGCATTAATATTAGTAAAGTTAAACATGCTAAAGCTAAAATAATCTAGCCTAAACTGATTGTATAAAGCGCTTTCCAAATTTCTATTTCCGCGAAACATCGCATTGAAATTGTTTAAAATATAGCCTTCAGCCAAATTGTTTACATCAGTATATTGACGCAACATTGAATAATTAAACCGCAAGGTTTCTGATTGTTTTAGCTTGTATATCACAGAAAAATCTGGGGTAATATTAAAATCATTGTTCTTGTTCGTTATTCCTAATTGTGTGTCTTTTGTTACATAATTATGTAATGTAAAACCCGGAGCAAATGTAAATTTACCTGCAATTGCTTTATAATGTAATCCGACAAATACATCTGTAAAATTGTATGAAACATCGTTGTTTAATTCAATTTCATCAAAATCGATTTGATTTCCATTTTCAAGAATTTGAAAAATATTTGAATCAAAATTTTGATAACTTAATGAAGTTCCAACAGTTAAGTTTAAATTACTCTTTTTGTTTAAAATAAAATAATAATCAACTTTTGCATCTAACTTATTAGTGGTGATATCTTTTTGTTGTGAAAGATCATAAATGTTTTGTGGGGTAGTTGGAATAATACTTTGAAAAGGTTGAGAGTCTCGCAAGAAATTTAAAAACGGATTTTCTTTTTGATATAAATGTTGCATCTCAACAGCAAAAATATTTTTATCATCTAACACTTTATAAAAATCTAAATTCTGATTGACAGATGTTGGTTTTTGACTTTGCTTGTTTACAATATTTTCATCAACAGTATTTACAACCGAATTGATAATTTCCTTTTCAGATTGTTTGGATAGTTTCAACAACACATCATAATCAAAATGTGTATTATTATTTGGTATGTAATTGACACTCAATTTTAGCAATCCTAATTGCGTTTTTTGACGTGTTAAATTCGCACGTTCTTCTAAAGTACCAGTTACTATATTCTCTATCAAACTCTCTGTTACCATGTCGACTTCAGAATCATTGAAAATAGAAAACCCACTAAAGGTCAATGCCTTTTTTGGAGAAAAACTAAAATTAAAAGCTCCAAAATTTGAGGTAATCTCATTCGCCATATCATTTTGTAAAGTAGAAAACCCTAAGCCTCCAGAACTCACATTAAAACTTGTACCTCCTCTACTCATCATATTTCTAAAGCCGCCTGTAAAACGATAATAATCTCGCATGGTAAAAGGAACTTCACCAATATTATTAAAATCGGTGATAATATTAATACTCGTTTTTGGACTGTAATAAAATAACTTTGGATGCACTAAATAACCTTTATCTGTCCCTACACCTGCCGTAATTTCACCAAACCAAAAGTTCTTTTTCCCTTCTTTTAATTTAATATTAATTGCAATATTATCAGAGTCATCCCCAACACCTCGCATGGGTCCCACTTCATTATAATTACGTAATACTTCTATTTTGTCTATGGCATCGGCAGGGATATTTTGCGATGCTACTTTAGAGTCACCATCAAAAAAATCTTTGCCTTCTACCATTACTTTACTTACCGTTTTACCCTCAATTTCTATTTCTCCATTCTCATTGATTTCAACTCCAGGTAGTTTCTTAAGTACATCTTCTAACTTTTTTTCTGTTCCGTTGGTGAATGAATCTGCATTGTAAACTATCGTATCACCTTTAATAGTGATAGGCATTTCGAAGGTAATCTCAATATCATCTAATCTGTTCTCCTCTTCTTTCAATTCAAAATCTTTAGTAATATTATCCGAATTGTTAGCAATAAATAATTCATCAGTTTGTGTTTCAAAACCAATATAACTCACACGAAAAGAATAAGTAGCATTCGTAGGTAATATCAATCTAAACTCACCTTTATCATTGGTAATTGAATATGATTCTACTTTACTTGTTCCTTTTACAAAGGCAATTACATTTGCCAATTCAAGTGGGTTTCCGATACTATCTTTAATAACTCCATTTACTTTGACGGTTTGTGAAAACCCAACAGAAGTAATTAAAAAAAGTGCAATAATAAATAATTTGTTCATATTTTAGTTGGTGTTAGAAATGCCCTCTATTTCATCAGCGACTACCTCCACGCCCATCTCGTCGACTGCTGTTAAACATCTCTCGCATTTCTTTCATTTTTTTAGTTCGTATTTCTTCAAATTCTTTTTGACCGACTTCTGTCCCTTTTTTTGGAGCTTTAATCTCTGCCTTGTCTTTTGGGTTGATAACAATCTTAGTGCAAACAATTTGAGTTTTATCAGCATTAATTTCTAAAATCAATCCTGGTAATCCCCAATATTCTCCAGGACCATGACTCACAGGAATCTCTGGTGTGTACCACGCTATTACTTCAATTTCTTTTAAAGAATCTTTTGGTTTGTCATTATCTTGAGCTCCCCTTCTACCAAATCTAAACTGATTGTTTGTTACTTCCTTTTTGGCTACCGCTTTAAAACACAAATGCTTTCCAATCATTTTAGAATCGTCTTTAAAAGTCCATTCTAGCATAGTCAAACTATCTTTTACCAAGAATAATTTTCCCATTAAATCTTGAGCCTGAATAAAAGTTTTAGCCTTAGTATCTTTATACAAAGTTCCGCCATCTAGCGACCCCATAAAACCTCTACCTCCACTTTGCCCTGGTTGTTCTAATTTTTCTTCCTTTTTGTAAAGAGATGTTGAAGCGTCAAAATCTAATTCGTACACATTCTCTAACATGTCTTTCATTCTAGCTTCAATTCTCTTTTGTTGGTCTGGTGTTACTCGGGTACTATCTAGCTTCAAATCAAAAGTTGTTTTTGTTTGATAGACTGCTTTTCCTTGAAAATTTTGTGCATTTAAACTAACTCCTACGAATAGCAATATTAGCCAGTATTCTTTAAAAATATTTCTCATGATTAAACTATTTATTTAGTATTCCAAAGTTAAGACTTTGAAACTAGGCAATAGTTTAATCTGTTTTATAATTATCCTCCTATTTTAATACTAAAAGTTCTACTACCTTCACCTTTTCGTTCTCTTCCGCCATACATTTCTTGCATCTCTAAGATCTTTTTTTTCACTATTTCTTCATACTCCTCATTAGTTACAACTTTGCCTTTTGTAGGTGCTTCAATCTTAGATTTATCTTTAGAGTTCATCACAATTTTGTTACATAAATAACTCATATCATCACCATCATGCAATTCTAAAATCAATCCAGGCAATCCCCAATAATTATCTGGACCATCACTCACTGGAATATCTGGAGTGTACCAAGCAGTAGTAACTTGTGTTTCGGTTGTTTTTTCAGGTTCTTTAGACTCTTCTTCTACTGCATTTCCAAAACTCAAAGACATACTTTCAACCTCTCGTCTTGCAGTTGCTTTAAAACATAAATATTTTCCGATTACTTTAGATTCATCTTCTAACACCCAATCATAATTTTCTAAATCATCCTTTACTAAAAATTCCTTTCCAAAAATATCTTGTTCATCAGCATAGGTTTTAGTCTTGGTGTTTTTGTACAATTTAGTATTGGTATCACCTCCCATTACCATTATTTTCATATTGCCTTGACTAACATCTTTTGGTTTACCCAAATGCTCATCTTCTCTATATATCGATGCTTCTTTGTTAAAAGTTAAAATGAATGTTTTTTCAAATTGCTTTTTTAACATTGCCTCCGTTTGACTTTTCTGATTATCGGTCATTTCAGAATCTCCCAAATTGATATCCATTTTTCTTTGGGTTTGATAATATGCTTGCCCTTGAAAATCTTGCGCCGATACTGACATTGAGATTAGGATTAAACTCAATGCGATTAGTTTTAATAATAATTTTCCCATGATACTGTTTTAAGTTTTCTATTCCACAAAAGTAAGGTACACTTGTACAACCTAGCGTTAATAAGTGTTAACGAGTGTTAAGCGACTAAAAAATACTTTTAAAGTCCTTACATTTGACCCAATGTTAGAAAGTAAATATAAAAATATTGTCTATTTCATTGCACTCACCATTGTGGCTACTATTGGTGTGCAAATCTATTGGAATGCAAAAATATATGAAGTAAATAAGCAACAACTCAACAATCAAGTACAGGTAAGTTTTGACAAGTCTGTAGAAAGTTATTTTAACAATTTAGCAAAATCAAATGTGCTTACTTTAATAGATAATGATACTATTTTTAAAGGTGATAAAGAAATTGTTATTCAGAATTTGCACACAAAAAGGCAACGTTGGAATATTAAAGAATTAGATTCTTGTAGCACAGAACCACAAATGAGAATATTTACTGGTGTTGATTTTTCAGATAGTTTAATGTTAGCAAATAATCATGATTCATTAGATTTTTCAATGGTGCGAAATAATTCTAAATCAGAATACATCTCTATAATTAAACAAGAATTCGACAGTATTGACTTTAAAAATTTGACCACAAAAATCATGTTCTCTTTTCGCGAAAACACTATAAATTTAAAGGGGCTTGACAGTTTTTTTAATGCAGATTTATTGCTAAAGAGTATTAATATTAGGTATGGTTTTAAGTTTGCATTAAAAAATCCGATGAATGATGAAATAACAATTAAAGAATATCTTCTAACCGATTTTCCAACTGAATTTACAAGCACATATTCTGAATCTTCTTTCTTACCACATCAATCAAAATTACAATTATTTTATACCGATACAACTATAGAAGTTTTAAAACGAATGTTGGGAAGTATCATTTTATCTTTATTATTATCTGGAGCTATTATTGGCTGTTTGCTCTTTTTGTTAAAAGTGATTTTTAAACAAAAACAACTCTCAGAAATCAAGAATGATTTAATTAGCAACATTACTCATGAATTTAAAACTCCGATTGCAACCATATCTGTTGCACTTGAAGGTTTACAAAATTTTGATGCCATTAGCAATCCAGAAAAATCTGAAAAATACCTTTCGATATCGAGTGAACAACTGGTGAAATTGAATCAGATGGTAGAAAAATTATTAGAGACAGCCACTTTAAATTCTGATCAATTTGATTTAAGTAAAGAGCAAGTTAACCTATCTGAATTACTAATAAAGTGTGTAAAAAAATTACAATTTTCGAACCCAAACAAAACCATTTCTTTAAATGCAGAGAGTGATGAAATAATTGCTAATGTCGATGTATTTCATTTTGAAAATGCATTGAATAACGTCTTAGACAATGCGCTAAAATATGGAGGGGATGCTATAAAAGTAAACCTAAAAAATTCGTTTGAAATTACGATTGAAGATAATGGAAATGGGATTCCTGCAAATCAAAAAGAAAAGATTTTTGATCAGTTTTATAGGATTCCAACAGGGAATATTCATGACATAAAAGGATTCGGAATTGGTTTGTATTATACCAGAACCATCATAGAAAAACATGATGGAACAATCACTGTTTCTGAAAACAAAAAAGGAAAAACCGTTTTTAAAATTAACCTAATTAATGAGTAACAAAATCAAAATACTATTGGCAGAAGACGAAGCTTCTTTGGGACAAATCATCAAAGAGAGTTTAGAAATGCGCAATTTTGAAGTGATTTTATGTATTAATGGTGAAGAGGCTTTTAAAAAATATAAAAGTGACAATCCAGCTATTTTGGTGTTCGATGTAATGATGCCAATCAAAGATGGGTTTACACTAGCAAAAGAAATCAGACAAGAAAATAGCAACATCCCAATTCTGTTTTTAACTGCAAAATCACAAATAAAAGATGTTGTTGAGGGTTTTGAAATTGGAGGAAATGACTACCTCAAAAAACCTTTCAGCATGGAAGAATTAATTGTCAGAATCAACGCGTTACTTAAACGCCTAAAAAACAGAAACGAACCTTTTAATATTGGTGATTATTTGTTCGATTTACAAAAGCAAACATTGGAATTGAATTCTAACATTGAAAAACTTACTCACCGAGAAGCGCAACTACTTTGGCATTTACACGAACAAAGAAACCAAACTCTGGAACGCTCTTTTATTTTAAAAAAATTATGGGGAGATGATGATTTTTTCAATGCGCGTAGCATGGATGTGTTTATTTCTAAACTTCGCAAAAAATTGAAAGATGACGAATCCATCGAAATCATAAATGTGCGTGGGTTTGGGTATAAGATGATTTGTTAATTCCACAATTCTCTTAAAGCTTGATTTTTGCTTACGCGGGAATGACAAAAAACGTGTATCTTTGAGAAGTATGAAACAGCTCTTATTTATTATTTCATTTTTTATTATTTGTAATTCATTTTCGCAAAACGAACAAAAAACAGATACTATAGGCACCGATATTTTTGGAGCTATTTATAGCTTAAAAAACAACACCTTGTTTAAAAGTGCAGATGATAAAACAATCGACTATAAAAACTATTCTTTAGGTGATATTGCTACAGTCGATATTATTAATTCAAGAGAAATTATCATTTTTTATCTCGATTATAATACAGTAGTAATCCTAGATAACCAGCTCAACATCATTACTAAAATTCAGTTTGTACAAACTATTTTATTTGTAAATAAAGGGATTGTTAACAATCTTTGGAGGTATAATGACATACAGAACACCTTAGAATTGTACGACTATAAATCGAGAAAAGTTACTAGCTCATCACAAGTAATTACAGATTTTGAACCTGTAAAAATGGAGAGTAATTTTAATTCGGTAAAATTGATTGGTGTAAACAAAACTTTGCTCTTCGATCAATATTTAAATATTACAGAGACCGTAATTCATCAAAAAAATGATTAATTTAGCTTTCTAAATTTTCTAACTATGCATGTAGCCATTGCCGGTAATATTGGAGCAGGTAAAACAACGCTCACCAAACTTTTAGCAAAACACTATAACTGGAAACCACATTACGAATCGGTAGATGAAAATCCTTATTTAGATGATTTTTATGCAGAAATGGAACGTTGGAGTTTTAACCTACAAGTATTCTTTTTAAATAGCAGATTCCGTCAAGTATTAGAGTTACGTAAAAGCGGGAAAGACATTATACAAGATAGAACTATTTATGAAGATTCCAGTATTTTTGCTCCTAACTTACACGCTATGGGCTTGATGACCAACCGTGATTTCAATAACTACTCTTCGTTGTTTGATTTGATGGAAAACTTGGTAACTCCACCAGATTTATTAATTTATTTACGTGGTAGTATCGAAACTTTGGTAGGGCAAATTCACAAACGTGGACGCGATTATGAAAACTCTATTTCTATTGATTACTTAAGTAGATTGAACGAACGCTACGAAGCGTGGATTACAAAATATGACAAAGGAAAACTACTTATTATTGATGTTGACAATCTTAATTTTGTTGACAACCCAGAAGACTTAGCTTCTATTATTGAGCGTATCGATGCTCAGATTCATGGATTGTTTTAAATGAAAAGAATACTTTTCATATTATCTATATGCTTCATTAATACTTTAGCAGCTCAAAATGAAAAGTTCAATTCATTAAAAAATATTGATACTACTTATTTAAATAAAAAATCTCTTCCTTTAAAAAAGCACATAACTTATAATTCTACAAGCTATGAATTACAAAAATTTAAAGTGTTTGAACTTAAGGTTTCTAAAATAAAAGATAAAAAAAAGTACTTAAACAAAATTCATTCATTTACTAAAGATTCTCTACAAATTTTAGCCGTAAAGCTTATTAGTATTAAAGAGTTAAACAACAAAAATCTTCTTGATAAAGATATTTTACAAAACAAAAAATTTTACCTAACAATACTTAATGATTTAAAAGAAAGTGAAATCAAACCGAACGAATATTTATTTTTAGAAATCAAACTTTCAAAAATTTTAATCTCTGAAATAGAAACTAAATACGCGTATAGCAGATGGTTAAATATAATACTTGTAACTTCTATAGCTGGTTTATTAATTATATTTTTAAATTCAAAACGTAAAAAGGCAACTGTTGTTTCATTGTTAAGTAAACAAGAAACTACAATAAAAAATTTAATTCTAAAAGGTAAATCTAACAAAGAAATAGCAGCAGAATTATTTATAAGCTTAAGCACAGTAAAAACCCATATCACTACTATTTATCAAAAGCTAAGCATCTCAAAAAGAGATGAATTAACTATCAAATTTAAAAATACGACCAGTACTAGTACCTAAATCAGACCTCCTTTTTTAGTTATTTTTTCAATTCTTAGAGTTCTTTGTTTCATAATCTGCTTTTTTATGAAACTTCTTCTCGTATTGTTAACCTTGGTGCTAAGTTTTAACTATTCCTTTTCTCAAAACACATATAACCTTAGTGGAAAGGTAACTGATGAAAAAAACAATAGCATTTCTGTTGGGAATATCTTATTATTAAAAAATGATAGTATCATAAAATATACGTCACTAATTAATGGTCACTTCTCTTTAGAATCCATTCCACAAGAAAATTATAATTTAAAAATTGCTAGTTTAGGGTACAAAACGCACTTACAAAAAATTACTTTAGATACAGATTTACAGCTCACGATTATACTAAAAGAAGCCACCATAGAATTAGATGAAGTTGAAATTAAAGCAACTAAGAGGCTCATTGAAAATAAAAACGGAAATATTATAGTAAATATTGAAAACACCATACTCTCAAAAGAGTCTAGCACTATTAGTTTACTTTCAAAACTACCAAGCATTCAAATAGCTCCTGATAAAGAATCTATTTCAGTAATAGGCAAAGGTAATCCGCTATTATACATTAGCGGACAAAGAATCTCCATAAATGAATTTAAGAGCTTACAGATTGATAATATTAAAACAATAGAAATAATAAACAATCCTTCTGCAAAATATGAAGCAGAAGGCAGAAGTGTAATTTTAATTACGCTTCGAAAAAAATCAGGAAACAGAACAAAAATTTCTTTAACCGAAACAGTATCTTTCAAAACCTATTTTAACAACTATTTGAGTGCAAATCTAAATACAAAAAAGAACAATTTAGAGCTCAAATTTGACATTACTTATAATCAACTAAAAGTTTGGGAAAGTAATAGTTTAGACTACCAAATAATAAATAAAAACATACAGTCAAACTATCTTGTAGAAGCAGTTACTACACGACCTAAATTTGTTTTTGGCGGAGGTTTATATTATCAATTAAATGAAACCGATTATATATCTGCAAGTAGTAGTTTTAGAACTCAAAAAGATCCTTTTTATATTGACACGAATACTTTTTTAAACGACAATGGAGTAGAAAATAATATCCATTCATATAGTGATAATATTGGTAGAAGACGCTTTTCTAGCTCAAATATTAATTACCTAATTGCTTTAAACAAAACAAGCAATCTCTTTACAGGTATGCAGTATACTTATTATAATAAGAGCATCGAAAATACTATTAAAAACACATATGATAATCCTGCAAGAGAAACTTTTTTAAATAGATTTCAAGATTTTAAAGTAGGTAGCTTTTCTGCAAAAGCAGATTATGATATTTCCTTTAAAAAGGATAAAAGATTAGAATTGGGCATAAATTATACTAATACAAAATCTGAATCATTAAGCGAAATAGAAGAAGCATCCACAAACTATAAATACACAGAAAATAATACTGGATTGTATTCACAATTTTCTGGTACTTTTAAAAAAATAAACTATTCGTTTGGTGTAAGAGTAGAAGATACAAAAGTAACAGCCGGCTATGAACAAAACAACACGTTAGAAATTGATAGAATTACTTTTTTTTTATTCCCAAAAGGGAATATCAATTTTTCAATTGACAGTACTAAAACTGTTACTATGAACTATTCAAAAAGTATTTCAAGACCTAATTATTCAACAGCTACTTCTACAGCTGCATTTATAAACCCTGTATTAGAATTTCGCGGAAATATATTACTAAAACCTACCTTAACAGATGAAATTTCAGCTACTTTTCAATATAAAGACAAATTGTTAACAGTCCAATATACTTACATGAAAGACCCTGTTCATTATAGTTTAATATATAATGAAGCGACTGATATAAGTGTTATGTTTCCAAGTAATTTTAAAGAGGAATATGGCTTTGCTCTAAACCTTAATATTCCTTTTAAATATAAATTTTGGAGTTCAACTAATTTTATAAGTTTAAATTTCAATACCATTAATGATACTAGAGCTGTTACGTTAAGCACGTCACCTTATTTATACTTTTATACCAATCACCAATTTAAAATCAATAATACAACTTCTTTAAATATTAACGGGTGGGGATTAACAAACCGACAAGAAGGAGTTTTTGACAGAGATGAAGTATATGTTTTAAATGCTTCTTTTAATAAAAACTTCTTTAAGAAATTAGAGGTAACTCTTAGTTTAAATGATATTTTTAATAGTATGGAGTTTAAAGATCGTTATATACTACAAAATGTAAATGCCGCAAGTATCTTTTATACAGATGTACATGAAGCTTCAATTTCATTAAAGTATAATTTTGGTAATATTAAAAAATCAGCATATAAAAATAAAAATGTGGATGATAATCTTGATAGAATCAAATAAAAATGCGAACTGTTGGTTCCTCTCTATCGTTTGAATGTATTGTGCGAATTTTAATGTTTTCCAACTTTAAATCTAAAAATACAGCCTTTGAACTGTACGATTTCTCATTTTACTCGAAATAATAAGAAAACAAAAAAGCCAGCTTTCGCTGGCATTTATTATTTTTTTGATTAATAGAAAACTATTGAATAATTATTTTTTTTATGTACGTTTTATCCTCTGATTGAATTGAAATAAAATAAACTCCCTCTGTTAAATTAGAAATATCATATTTTTCTTGTTGACTGAATGTTACTACAAGTCTTCCTATATTATCATAAATATCAATTTTAAAAATAGGAGTGTCAATACTTACCATAAATATATCTTTAACAGGGTTTGGGTAAATACTAATATCATTTATAAAAGCTTCTTCTATACCAAGTACACTACAATTTACACTAAAACTTGTACCACCATCTATATTAAACCAATTGGAAGTACTCCAAGCGATATCATCAACCTGGATACAAGACAGACTAGAATTATTATCTACTCTGAAATATGAAAAATTTATATTATTACCATTCGCCACATTTAATGAAGTTAATGGATTATTATATGTACAAATTAAAAAATCTAATGCCGTATTTGAACTTAAGTCTAATCCACTTAGTGAATTATTACCACACACCAAACTTCCTAAATCTGTATTTAAGCTTAAATCTAAGGTGGTTAGTAAATTATTTCCGCAATCTAAATCGAATAGAAATGTATTCAAAGAGAGATCCAAATTTGTTATCTGATTATCATAACAACGTAAATTCTCTAAATCTGTATTTTGAGTTAGGTTTAACGTAGTCAATGAATTACCATTACAGTCTAAAAATATTAGAGATGTATTTTGAGTGATATCTAATGTGCTAAGAGAATTAGTAGCACAATATAAGGTCTCTAAATTTGTGTTTTGAGTTACATCTAATGTGACTATTGGGTTATCACTACAATCTAAAAAAGTTAAAACTACGTTTTGACTTACATCTAGGGTTGTTAGGTTATTATTATTACAATACAAACTAGTCAACGATGTAAAAGCCTCTATACCTGTTAAATCAGAAATAGACCAATAAGAAACAGCTATCGTTCCTGTATAAGCACTTGCTTCGCTACATTGAATTTCAGCATCATTATTTGTGTTGAGAGTTGCATCAGCCACCAAAAGAGATTTAAATGTAGCGTCTGGGATGGTTACAATACAATCACAGTTTTCACTAAAATAGGATTGTACATCAATACTTGTCCAATTGGTTGTGCTCCAAGTAGTATTATCAACATTTACACAAGTTAAATTAGGATTGTTTGTTGCAAAAAAACTTGTAAAATTGGTATTGTTTCCGTTTTTTACATTTAAACTCGTTAATTGATTATTTAAACAATTTAAAACAATTAAAGATGTATTTAAACTCACATCTAAACTCGTTAACTGATTATCTCTACAATATAATTTCTCTAAATTCGTGTTATCTGTGAGATCTAAACTCGATAATTGATTACCTCTACATTCTAAATAAGTTAAAGCAGTATTTTGGCTAAGGTCTAAACTGGATAAATTATTATAACGACACCATAATTCTGACAAAGCTGTATTTTGAGATATATCTATACTGTTTAATGGGTTTGAGGAACTGTTTAAAACAGTTAAAAGTACGTTTTGTGTTACATCTAAATCTTCCAATAAGTTAGAACTACAATACAGTTCAGTCAAAGCTATATTAGCTCCTAAATCTACACTAGTTAAAGAGTTATTATTACAATATAAAATTGGTAAATTTACAAATGCCTCTATCCCTTTTAAATTCGTGATACTTAAAAAGCCAGCATCAATTGTACCTGTAAAAGCATAAGCCTCACTACACTGAATCTCACCATCGCTATTAATGTTTATTAACGAGTTTCCTACCAAATAATTTTTAAAATTAACATCAGGAATACCAACTGTACAAGCTAGACAGTTTAAGCTAAAACTAACTAAACTATCAATATTTGTCCAAGTTGTAGTACTATATCCCACATCATTTACATTAATACAGGTTAAATTATTAATTCTAGCATCAAAACCTTCAAAATTTGCCATATTACCAGTGCCTACACTTAGACTTATTAATTGATTGTTAGAGCAATCTATATAATTCCAATTTGCATTAGACATATCTAAACTAGTTAATAAGTTATTTTGGCACCAGAGTGTTGCTAAAGAAACAGTACCAATATTTAGGTTTGTTAATTGATTGTTTTGGCATTTTAAGGTTACTAGGTTTACATTATTAGATACATCTAAACTTGTTAAATTATTATCATTACAATGTAAAAATTGTAAAGCCGTATTTTTAGATATATCTAAACTCGTTAACTGGTTGTTATCGCAATAAAGCTGTGTTAATACAGTAAAATCTTCAATTCCAGTTAAACTAGAAATATTCAAATTAGATACCGAAATAGCTCCTGAAAAAGCTGCTGCTTCACTCAATTGAATTTCAGAATCACCATTTGTGTTAATGGCATTATTACTAACTAAATAAGCCTTAAAATTTGCATCGGGAATGTTAACTATTTGTGCATTTGAAATATAAATTGATGCAAATACAACAATAATTAGTAAAATTTTTTTCATATCTTAATTATTTTAGAAGAATTGAAGTAGGTTAGAAAAAATTCTAACCTACTTTTGAATAAGATTTAATTTTTGACTATTATTTTTTTCATTATAGATAAATTATTGCTTGTAAGTTTTACAAAGTAAATTCCGTTAGAAAGATCATTTACCTTAATACTACTTTGGGTATTTTTTGTTTGATAAACCAATTTCCCAAGCATATTATAAATAGCAATTTTATCTATTGTATAAGAAGAATTATTTTGGATACTAAAACTGTCTTTTACAGGATTTGGATAAATTGTAAAGTAACTTTCCATATCAAAGTCATCTACAGAGAGGCTACAATCTTCACTAAAATAAGATTGCGCATCAATGCTCGTTATCCAGTTTGTTGTGCTCCAAGCAGCATTATCAACTTCAATACAAATAAGGTCTGGATTGTTTGTTGCTCTAAAATTTCCACTAGTTATTGATGTATTATTTCCATTTTTTAGATTTAAGCTAGTTAACTGGTTGTTTTCACATTTAACAGTAGTTAACACTGTGTTTTGCACAACATTTAAGCTTGTTAATACGTTACTTTTACACGACAAAAAAGTCAAAGCGGTATTTTGTGTTACATCTAAATTTATTAAAAGGTTGCTATCACAAAACAGAGATGTCAAAGCGGTATTCAGCGTAACATCTATACTTGGTAACTGGTTGTTATCAAAACCTAATGTAGTTAAAGCTATATTTTGAGTAACATTTAAACTTGTTAATTGATTATCAGATAAATTTAAGCCAGTTAAAGCTACATTCTGAGTTACATCTAAACTTGCTAATTGGTTAGCAGGCAGTATTAAGTTGGTTAAAGCTATATTCTGAGTTACATCTAAGCCTGTTAATTGATTGTTAAAACAGTTTAAATAAGTTAAAGCTGTATTTTGCGTTACATCTAAATTAGTTAGTAAATTATTAGAACAATCTAAAAAGGTTAATGCTGTAAATACTTCGATTCCTGTTAAATCGGATATGCTTTTTCCTGACACATCTAAACCTGTTAGGTTTTCAACATTTACTGTTGGAACGTAATCATCTAAAGCTCCAGTATCATAGCCTAAATCTATAAGTGCTTGTTCAAAATTATCATTAGGAACATAGGTTACGTTACAATCTGTAGCAAAGAAAGACTGCGTGTCAATGCTAGTCCAATTTGCTGTACTCCAAGCAACATCATCTACATTTATACAGTTCAGGTTCGAGTTACCTGTTGCAAAAAATGTAGTGATAATTGTATTATTTCCGTTAGCCATATTTAAACTTTCTAATAAATTACTAGAAGTATTTAAAAATGTAATGGAAGGGTTATTAGTTATATCTAAATCTAATAATTCATTAGCATTACAATTAATAGAGGTTAAACTTGTATTGTTTGATACGTCTAAAACTGTTATTTGATTCGTTCTACAATCTAAAAAATCTAAGATTGTATTTTGACTTACATCTAAACTAGTTAATAGATTATTTTTAATATTCAAATCCGTTAAAGCAACATTTTGCGATAAATCGATATTTGATATATCTGTATTTTGACAACTCAAATTGGTCAAAGCGATGTTTAATGATACATCTAGACTCCCAAGTGAATTATTACTACAAACTAAATTGGTTAAAAGCGTATTTTGACTTATATCTAAACTGGTTAATTGATTGTTATTACATTGTAAATCTGTTAGCGCAACAAAACCCTCAATTCCTGTTAAGTCTGCAATCGATTTAAAAGAGACATCTAAACTTGTAACTGTATTAATATTTACAGTAGTTACATAATTATCTAAAGCGCCCGAATCGTATCCTAAATCTATTAATGCTTGTTCAAAATTATCATCCGGTACATAAGTTGCATTACAATCTTCGCTAAAATAAGATTGAGGGTCTATTCTTGTTGACCAGTTACTCGTACTATATGCTAAATCATCTACATTGATACAATAAAGATTTGGGTTTCCAGTCGCTTTAAAATTTAAACTAGAAGTATTGGTATTATTTCCGTTTCTCATATTTAAAGCGGTTAATTCATTGTTTTCGCACCAAATTCTGTATAAAGACGTATTTAAACTTAAATCTAAAGATGCTATTTGATTGTTTTGACATCTTAAAGTTTGTAAAGCTGTATTTTGAGATACATTTAAAGAGGTTAATAAATTGTCTTCACATCGTAAACTACTAAGATTACTATTATTACTTACATCAAGGCTGGTCAATTGATTGTTAAAACACAGTAAATCTGTTAAATGAAGATTAGCAGTTACATTGAAACTGGTTAATTGGTTATCATAACAAGATAAGTCTTGTAGCATTGTAAAACCTTCAATACCTGTTAAATCAGTAATATTCTTATTACTAACATTTAAGAACGTTATTGTATTAATATTAGAATTTGTGACATAATTATCTAAAGCACCAGAATCTAAACCTAAGTCAATTAGGGCTTGTTCAAAATTATCATCAGGAACATAGGTTGCATTACAGTCTTCACTAAAACTTGAAGCTGCATCAATATTTGTCCAGTTTGTAGTACTGTATGCCAAATCATCAATTTGAATACAATTAAGGTTTGGGTTATTGGTAGTATCAAAATCACTATTTAAAATATTAGTGTTCGCACCATTTTTTACATTTAAACTTGTTAATTGATTGTTGTAACACCACAATCTAACCAATGCAGGGTTTTGCGAAACATCTAAATCAGTTAACAAATTTGTATGACACGAAAAATATTCTAACAGCGAATTGTTTGATAAATCTAAGCTAGTAATTTGATTACTTCTACAGGCTAAAAGGGTTAAAGCAGTATTTTGTGTAATATCTAAACTTGTAAGTTGATTGAGGTTACAATCAAAATAATCTAAAGCAATATTTTGGCTGATATCAATATTGGTTAATTGATTATTGCTACAAATTAAAGTTGTTAAAGCAATAAAATCTTCAATTCCTGTTAAATCAGTAATGTTTTTATTAGAAACATTTAAGGAGGTAATTGAACTTATATTACTAGTTATAACTTGATCATCTAAAACACCAGAGTCTAAACCTAAATCTATTAAGGCTTGTTCAAAATTATTATCTGGAACAAAGGTTAAACCGCAATCTGTAGCAAAATAGGATTGAGCATCAATACTACTCCAATTGGCAGTACTGTATGCAATGTCATCTACTTTTATACAAGTTAGATTTGGGTTGTTAGTTGCAGAAAAATCTGTGCCTAAAATAGTAGATACAAAATTACTGTTATTGCCATTTTGCACATTGAGGTTTTCTAATAAATTATTATTACAATTCAATGAAGATAATGCTGCGTTTTGGCTAACATTTAAATTTATTAATTGATTGCTAAAACAATTTAAAACCAGCAATCCAGAAAAATCTTCAATACCTGTTAAATCTGCAATATTTTTACCTTGTATATCTAAAATTTGTACAGCTGCTATGTTAGCAGTCACTACATAATCATCTAATACAGTATCATATCCCAAATTAATTAATTCTTGTTCAAAATTATCATCTGGAACATAGGTTGTTTGTGCAAATGAATTTAGACTGAATACTGCAATTGCTAAGTAAAGTAGTTTTTTGATCATTGTTTTAAATTTAAAAGTTCATACTATTTTTATATGCTTATTTGTTCTTTTGTAAACGTAGAATCATTAGAAATTTGAATAATATATTTACCCTTACTCAGTCCTTTAATTTTAATAGTTTTATCAACAGGAGTAATCGTATCCTTGAAAACTATAGTACCTAAGTATGTGCTTATTTCGACAGTATAAACAGTATCGTGTTCTGTTTTTATAATGATATCTTTCGATGTAGAAATACTTTTAACTGTCATAAATTACATTTAACCTACGACGTAAAAGTATGTATTACAACAACTTGCCAATTCAATTATTTGGTGAGTAGCTGTGTTTTTTTAGTGAATAAAGTGTTTTTTTGAGGGAACAATATTTACACAAGGTATTGTGTATTAAAAAAGGTCATTTTTAAAATTATATTGAATTAAAACAATGAAATAGAATTCATTAACGAATCTTTATATGATTTACCTATAGGTATTTTTCTATTTGTTATAAAGACATAACCATCAAATAAAGAATCTATTTTATGAATATTTATCATGTAAGATCGATGAATGCGAACAAAGTTTTTATCATTCAATCTTTCAGAAACATTTTTTAAAGTAAAGCTTAATAAGTATTCTTTTTTACAACAAACTAGTTTAGAATAATTATCAAAAGCTTCTATATAATCTATATCCGATTTATTAATTTTGACTAGTTCTCCTTTATTTTTAATAAAAAAAGAATCATTAATTAATCTTTTCTCTTCGTTTTTTTGCTCAAATTTAAATAGTGCAATTTCAATATTTGTCCGTAAACCAGTTTCATTAAATGGCTTGCTAATAAACCCAGATGGATTTGTTCTTTTCACCTTATTTACAGTGTCTTCATCAGATAAAGAAGTTAAAAATATAAACGGAATTTTAAATTTAACGTTAATCTTTTCTGCCAATTCAATGCCCGTAATATCTCCAATAATATTAATATCTAATAATATTAAATCTGGACATAAATCATCTATATCGTACAAAGCTTCTTTTGCGTTGTCTGAAATTCCACAGACCTTAAAACCATCTTTTTCTAAAGCATGTGCGATGGTGTCTGCAATCAACGGTTCGTCCTCTACTATGTATATTTTTTTACTCATTATTTTATAACAAATCGTTTAATCTTCAACTCAACCAAAGTACCATTATTATTGGTAATTTTTAAATCAGCCTTTAACTTTCTAGACAACGATTTTATCAGTTTTAATCCAAAAGATTTTTCTTTTCTTTCTTTCAAATCTATTCCTTTTCCGTTATCAGCTACCTTTAATTCTAAAACATCATTTTTCTTATGTAATGAAATACTTATTTGCGGATTTTTAGAACTTTCAACAAAAGCATGTTTTAAAATATTCACTATCAATTCGTTGATAATAATTCCTAAAGGAGTAATAGTATCAATGTCTAATATCATTTTATCTACATCAATATTTAGCTGTATATCGCTATTATTAACGTTGTGAGATTGAAAAATACTTTCTGCTAAATCGTTAATATATTCTGAGACTTCAACACCCGTTAAATTATCTTTCTGATATAATTTTTGATGAATTAAAGCCATCGACTTAACTCTAATTTGTCCATCTTTTACAGATGCGGCAGCTGCTGCATCCTCAATATTTTCTGACTGTAAATAAAGTAAGCTAGAAATCATTTGTAAAGAGTTTTTAACTCTATGATGTGTTTCTTTTAACAAGGTTTCATTATCACTTAAAGCCTTTTTAATAGTTTCATTTTTCGATGATAATATTTTATTATTCTTCTTTCTGTTAAAGTATAACTTATAAAGCAAGCCCAATAACAGCAGTAAACCTAGAACTCCAAAAAATAAACTTTTAATAATTAATGAGCTTTCATTTTCTTTATTTTTAATTTCTATTTCCTTTAAAGCATTCTGTTTTTCAAACTCATATTGCATTTCTAGTTGCGTAATCTTTTTAATATTGTCAGTATTAAAAATAGAATCTTTAAACTTTATATATTTAGATTGATAATAAAATGCCTTTTCAAATTCAGCACTATTTTTGTAGGCATCAGACAAACACTTCGTAGAAGAATTTTGATATTCTAAATCTCCTCCGTCTATTGCTAGATTATAAGCTTCTTTACAATCCTTAATTGCTTTTTGATACGCTCCTTTTTTATTGTATAACTGGCCTCTTCCCACCAAAGAGTACATTAAATTTGAAGTACTCTCAAGTTGCCTAAACAGTGGTATGATTTTGTTAAAAATAGTCAATGCAGCATCAAATTTATTTTGTGCTGTATAAACCATTGCTATATTAAGGTCGGTTACTCCTTTTGATTTAGGAGAATCTCTATTCTCAATTTTAATTTTTTTACTCTTTTTCAATACCCTTAAAGCTTCGTCATACTTTTTTGTTTTTATCAACAAATCACCTTGATTAGATAATAAGATTCCAGCAATTCTCATATTACCCATATCTAAAGCCATTTTGTAGGCGCTATTATAATATGTATTTGCTACCTCATAATCTCCCGTATTTTTATTAAAAATTGCTAGAGAATTAAGCAATACCATTTTTTTTCCTTTACGATTTCTTTTTTCCTTTTTAGATAATTTGAGCGTATCTACCTTATCTAAAATTTCTAAAGATTCTAAAAATTTGTGATTTGCTTTGATAACATTTCCTTTTCTTTGATAAATACCTCCTTCCGTCATTACAATAGATGCCTTTAATAAAGGTTGTGAAGTTTTATCTAAATATGTTTCTGCTTTTTTTAAAGTGATTAAAGAAGAGTCTAATTTTGAATTAAAAAAATAGTAGTTCCCCATTGAATAATAGGAGTCTGCTATTTGATTTGTGTAGTTATTCTCTAATGAGAATTTTAATATTTCATCAATAATTTTTTTAGACTCGACTGGATAATTTAAAGCACCTATAACACCTAAAACTTCAAGACTTTTAGCTTTAGATAAACTTATTTCTTTTAAATTTTGATAAATTGAATCGGTTTTTTTTATTGAGGTGCTTTTACCTTGAGCAAATGAAGATATACAAATAAAAAATAAAATAGTGTAATAATAAATTTTCATAGTAATCAAATATATAAAATTTATTCTAATACAATTGTCGTAAAAAACTACTAAAAAAATTATTGAAATAAAATACCGTTTTCAATCAATGAGATTTCTCGTTACACTCGAAATAACCGGAAAACAAAAAAGCCAGCTTTCGCTAGCTTTTTATATTTTAAAGAAAAGTAATTAGTGAGTTTCCTCAACTTCAACTTTTATTTCTTTTTTATCTTTCGCTATTTTAACTGAAATATCATTTTCTAAAGCTTCTAATTTAGCTTTTACTTCTTCCAAAGTTCCTTCAATAACAACTTCTTCAGATACTGTTTTACCATTTTCAGTAGTTGAAGTTATAATAGTTGCTTTTACAACATCAATAGATTCTGTAGCAATAACTTCTACATTTACCAAAGTTTCATCTTTATGAGTAGTTGCAGAATGTCCTCCTAAAATTGGTGCGATTACCAATCCAATTAAACAAGTCAACTTAATTAAAATATTCATTGATGGACCAGATGTATCTTTAAATGGATCTCCAACTGTATCTCCAGTTACTGCAGCTTTGTGAGCTTCAGAACCTTTAAATGTCATTTCACCATTAATTTCTACACCTGCTTCAAAAGATTTCTTTGCATTGTCCCAAGCACCACCTGCATTGTTTTGGAAGATTGCCCAAAGCACACCACTTACGGTAACTCCTGCCATATATCCACCTAACATTTCTGCAATAATCATATTGTCCATCCCAAATAACATCGGAACAAAAACAATCACTAACGGAAAACCAATCGTCAATAAACCTGGTAACATCATTTCTCTCAATGCTGCTTTTGTAGATATATCTACACATTTTGCATACTCAGGATTTCCTGTTCCTTCCATAATTCCAGGAATCTCTTTAAACTGACGTCTTACTTCATGCACCATTTCCATCGCAGCTTTACCAACAGCATTCATCGCCAAAGCAGAGAATACAACGGGTACCATACCACCGATAAATAACATTGCTAAAACCGGAGCTTTAAATATATTGATTCCTTCAATTCCTGTAAAAGTGACATACGCTGCAAACAATGCTAAAGAAGTTAATGCTGCCGAAGCAATTGCAAAACCTTTACCAGTTGCTGCTGTTGTGTTACCAACTGAATCTAAAATATCTGTTCTTTCACGTACAATTGGATCTTGCTCACTCATTTCTGCAATACCACCTGCGTTATCAGCAATCGGTCCGAAAGCATCAATTGCTAATTGCATCGCTGTTGTAGCCATCATTGCTGAAGCTGCTAATGCAACTCCGTAAAATCCTGCCAAAGCATAAGATGACCAAATTGCAGCTGCAAATAAAATTACTGAAGGAAAAGTAGAAATCATTCCTGTTGCTAAACCTGCAATAATATTTGTTCCTGCTCCTGTACTTGATTTTTCAACAATTTTTAAGATTGGTTTTTTACCCAATCCT
>JASFYP010000053.1:0-33648 GCA_045047075.1 Flavobacteriaceae bacterium | reverse complement strand
CATACCCATGAAAAGTTACTATAATTCTTGATTTTAAAAAGCCAATTTCTTTTAATTCAATTAAAGGATTTATGGCAGTTGCAAAATGCACATGAAATGCTCTTGCTTTTCTATATTTCAAATAAAATTTTAAAGTAAAAATGTAATCTAATGACTTTTCACCTTTATAAATAAAGTATTTTATAAAGTAATAAAATAATATAGGGTTAAATAAATATCTAATTGTCCTAATATATCTTTTCCTTTTTCCTTTGGGTTGTGAAAACTTAAAAACTTTATCCAACAAACTAAATTCCTCCAACAAATTTAGTTGTGATGTATTTTCTTTTGTATTGATCTCATCTACAATTATAGCAAAAGAGTACCCTTTGTTAATTGAAGTCACAATATTAGAAACTATAAACGTTTCTGAAACATTGGGAAATGATTTTGTTTTAAAAACAATTGTATTATCAATTTTTTTACTCAATAGTTCATAATTAGAATACCGCTGCTTTATTTCCTTTGATAAATATAAAAATCAGCCATTGATGTAGTGTCTGGTCTATTTTCGTCAAAAGGATACTTATTCTTTATATACTTTTTTAACTCCCAATCATTAGAAACATTTTTTTCAATCCAATTGGTAAACTTTCTACATTTTACATGAGGTGCAAAATGATTATCATAATTACTAGAATAGATAATCACATAATTATTTGAAGCTTTAAAAACACGTTTCATATATTTATTAAAGACTTTATCCTCAATAAGGTGATACAATACATCTAACGAGAGGATCAAATCTGCTTTTGTATCTTGTTGAGTCTTATCACCCATCATATAAAATTGCTTTGTCTTGTCTTTAGCAAATTTTTCAAGACACCGATTTATTGCTGTCTCAGATACGTCAAAACCTTTATAATGTCGATAACTTGATAAGGTCAGTTGATTTCCATCTCCAGAACCAAATTCTATAACAGATTTAATATTATTACTTAATACAAAATTATTCAATACTTCTGCTTTAAACTCAGCTAAACGCCCATAACTCCCTGCTCCAGAATTATCATTAGATTTATATCTATTTTCCCAATAATTTTCAGACCCAGGGAAAGTATTATTCTTAGGTTTCTTATATAGTATTCTTTTAGCCAAAACACTAATCCATGTTTTTTTAATTGCTTTCTTTAATTTCATTATTGGCAATTATATTTCGACAAAACATTAAAATACATTTCATTATTAGATTTATTAAACTCTTCCTTCCAAGAATCGACTTTAGCCATATTAGGTAATAAACCAACCGGTTTATCAATAATTGTTATTTCATCTTTAGTTAATAATTTTTTATAATTAAAAAATTTCTTGTAGATTTTCAAATATTGCTCATAAGGGTTGTCTATTAAGTCTTCGTACCTCACTATTAAAGTATTATCATTAATACGCTCATAATATTCCCAAGATCTAACATGCTTACACCAATGTTCTAAAATAGTCAAATCTGGATTTGCCTTATTGCTAGGTGTACCAATCCAATCTATTTTTAATTCCAAAAAATCTTGAAACGAAATATTTTTTAAATTTTTATGTATAAAATTAGGCGTTTTCCACATTGAATAGGCTACCGCTCTTCCATCTCTTTTAATATAAACTTTCCTTGAAGAATCATTTATATTGGGTGGAAACAAATGGTTCCCAAAAATTTTACCGTATGGATTCCCTTCTTCCTTTATTTTTCTGTTCGACCAATGTCCCCATGTAATTGGTTTTATACTAAAATCCAAATTAGAATAAAAATTTTCAGTAATAAAGGCTTCTAAAAAATGTGTTCCAGAACGTGTGTGAGAATAGACTTTAACTATTTGAGGCTTCACAAATATTCTTTTTAAACAATCCAATATCATAACAAAAAATTATTATTTAAAAATGATAATTTAATAATTCCTTTTCTCTTGCCCAAATAATATCTATGAGCTTTTTTTCATTTTGTGTCAACACCTCACTGTAATGCCTTTTATCTTTCCGAAACTTTGACTTCAATTTTAGTTCTGGCATTTTTAATGACTCCGATAACTTTAAAGTATTTGAAATAGAAACTAACGCATCTTCTAAATCTTCAAATTTAAAAATATCATCCACAGCAACAATTTTACCGATTGTATATTGGTCAAAACCCTTAATTATATTAAGCCCACCTTTTTTTATAAAATCTTCAATTGAATCCCATTTATTGAATCCTCCCTGATGATAAAACAATGATATGACTTTATCATAAGGGTTTCTTTCAAAACAAAATTTATAGTAATTATCAAACATTTCATTACCAATAATGTTTTTTACTTCCAAACAACTAATATGGTTATAAAAAAACATCTTCTTACTCTTAAATAAGTATTCAAGGAAGTTTTTTTTATTAAATAATCTGTAATAATTTTTATAATTGCAAGGACCTTGCGACCCAAATTCTTTTCTAATTTTCTCATCTTCAATTGAAATTGGAGTTATTATGTCCTTAGATGTGCACAGAGCACTCAATGTTATTTCAAGAGAAGTACCTGCCGTTTTTTGTGTTTTTATAAAAATGAACTTATACTTATGGTTAATTATCATTCTTTAACTATTTAAAACTGAAAAGAATGCTCGACTAAAACACCCTCTTTCGAAATTTGCTCTCTACCTGTATTAAAAAAATCTCCTCCAACAACATTAATTTCTATTGCATTTTCAACATCATCTTCAGTTCCATTAGTCACAAAACATGTAAGTTGTAAAAAATAGGTTCCATTAGGTAATGGTAATTTTGGAATTTCACATTCAAATGATCCATCAAGTTTTTTTGGCAAATTAATCGAACTCAAATCAGAAAAATAATTATTGCATAGAAATCTTATTTTCCCTTGTGTATCAAAAAACCTTATTCTAATTTTTACATCTTGTATGTCAGTAATAGAAATATATTTTACTTTTATTTTATAATGTTCACCTGATAATAAATCTGTTTGAATTTCATTCTTAACATTAAAAAAAGCAATATCATTAAATCTAAAATTACCAACACCTCCTCTATCTTCTCGACTGCTCAAATTTTGATTACTATCACTTTTACTAATTTTTAAATAAAAATCAATAGCATCATTTGTTTCCCCACTATATGCCATTTGTCCATTTTCTAAAACAATTACTCGTGTACATAAGTTTTTTACAGCACCCATATTATGACTCACAAACAAAACGGTCCTGCCTTCACCTTTTGAGATGTCTTGCATTTTACCAATCGCCTTTTTTTGAAATTCAGCATCACCAACCGCTAATACTTCGTCAATGATTAAAATATCCGGTTCTAAATGCGCTGCTACTGCAAATGCCAGTCGCACTCTCATTCCGCTACTATAGCGCTTAACAGGAGTGTCTATATATCTTTCACATCCCGAGAAATCAATAATTTCTTCTAGTTTAGAATTGATTTCTTTTTTAGTCATCCCTAGAATAGCTCCATTCAAAAAAATATTCTCTCTTCCTGTTAACTCTGGGTGAAATCCTGTACCTACTTCTAATAATGAAGCGATACGTCCATTGAATTTTATGTTTCCTGTGGTTGGTCCTGTAACTTTAGAAAGTATTTTTAAAAGCGTTGATTTTCCTGCACCATTCTTACCAATAATGCCAAGTACTTCTCCTTTTTGCACTTCAAAGTTAATATCTTTCACTGCCCATACGTAATCAGATGTTGCTTTGGCACTTCTATCATTTACATCGCCAATTTTTAAAAACGGGTCTTCTTTACCACGTACTTTATACCACCAGCGTTTCAAATCATCCCCAATAGTACCCGTGCCAACTAAACCAAGTCGGTATTGCTTTGAAAGATTTTCTACTTTTAAAATTATATTACTCATCTAAATTGTATCAATAAAATTCTTTTCAGATTTGTTAAAAATAATAATTCCGAAAAACAATAATAACAATGTTACTATTACCGTATATAAAAACATATTCCAATCAAGCACACCAACATCAAGCAATATATATCTGACCGTTTCAATAACAAACGATAATGGATTGTATTCTACAACCCAAGCATACTCGGGAATTTTCTCAACAAAAAACGAAACGGGATACATCACCGCAGAAACATACATTAACAATTGAATTCCAAAAGTCACTAATATCTTCACATCTCTATATTTTGTTACTAATGAGGAAATAATCATACCCAAACCAAGCCCTAACAATCCCATTAATAATACCATAATAGGAAATAATATAGTATATCTGTTAAAACTTATGTCTGCTCCATTTAAATAATAGTACAGGTAAAATACTCCGAAAATCAATAACTGAATACCAAACTTTAATAAATTTGAAATCACAATAGAAATTGGCATGATAATCCGCGGAAAATACACCTTTCCAAAAATTGCAGCATTTGAACTGAAAGTGTTCGATGTTGAAGTCAAACATGTTTTAAAATAATTCCAAATTGTGATTCCTGCTAAGTTGAACAAAAATGGAGGAATTGTTCCTGTAGATATATTTGCTACATTATTAAATATCAACGTAAATATTACAGACGTAAATAAAGGTTGTATCAAATACCATAAGGGGCCTAAAACTGTTTGTTTATATACCGTAACAACATCTCTCTTTACAAACAATAACAACAAATCTCTATATTGCCAAACCTCTTTTAAGTTTAAACTAAAAAGGCTGTTTTTAGGTGTTATCTCGTAGAGCCAAGTTTTGGTATTATCTCCTTTATATATTTTAGTTTCTAGGGCCATTTAATTTTTTAATACATTCTTTATTTAATTAGTTGCCAATGTCCTGTTTTTTTTGAACCAACACGTTTAATGATTTTTAATTCTTGTAGTTTTTTTAAATCACGTTTAATAGTTAATAATGTTACTTTACATTTTTCGGACAACTCATCAATCGCTTTTTGCCTTTCATTTAAAGTGTCTTTTATAGTATCATTTAATTATTTAGATTCTTATTTATTATTTGCCAGTATCCAGTATTGTCAGCCCCAATTCTTTCTATTTGCTCTAATTCTTTCATTTTTTTCAAATCTCTTTGTATCGTTCTTTCTGTAGTTCCTAACACTTTTGCTATCGCTTTTGCTGTTAGTCTATTATTCCCTTCAATAATTTTAATGATTTTTTTTCTTCTTTCTTTTATAGTATCATCTACGACATTATCTACGACATCATCTACGACATTATCTACGACATTTAATTTCTCTTTAAACAAAACCACCTTAAAGCCTTCGTGAATTTCTTCAAAAATAGGTGCTATCACCCCATAATCAAAACAAATATTTAGTATTCTTTTTATACCAGAGCCATAGCGCTCAATCAACCCCACTTCTTTAAAAGCTTTGGCTATTAATTTATTTCTAGATTTTGAAGTGTAATTATTTGTGAGTAGGCCTTTTAAAGTATTTCCTCCAACCAGTTTTCCTGGATTAAAAAACTCAATTCGATCATCATAAATTTTAATAATACTTGCACTACTGTCGCGATAATCTCGGTGAACAATCATATTTACCACAATTTCTCGAATGGCATCTAAGGGATAATCGTAGCGTTCTATTCTCGGAAGTTGTGTGTCGGTTATAATATACTCGACCATTAAATGCTTTTTTATAAACAAAATTAGTTGTTCGGTTTCAGAAAACAAATCGGTATCTAAACTAAGACTATCTATTATTGTGATATCACTTTTAAAGCGCCCTATCTGAATATCACTAATTGCACAATATTCTTTTGCGAATAACAAATAAGCACCAAAAGTTAATTTCTCATTTCTGATAACCTCTAATTTCTTTAGAAAATTTAAGGGCGTTTCTATTATTTTTTGATCAGTCCTTTCTTCAATTTTATTGATAAAACTGGTTACTTTTTCAAATAAAATATCATCAAAATTATGATTTGGATCTGGATAATAATCCCAACTACTATTCATTGTTTTTAAATGCGCTGCCGAAATTTCGGTTAAAGTCATTACGTGGTTTGCATTGGCAACTCTTCTATAATATTTATTTTTATAAGAAACTGGTTTTATAGGAAACTCTGAAACTTTAAAAACTATCACCGTTTTATTAGTATCAGTAACCATTTCAACTTCCGGAATTAATTGTGGAAAGGTTGAGTGTTTTATCTGGTTCATCCATTGCTGAATACTTTCTTCGGAAATACTGACTCCAATAATTTCTTTTTTATCTGAAACACCAATAAACACCTCACCACCTTTTGCATTCGAAAACGCCACCAGCGTTTCGATGGTTTCTTTGTTGAATGAAGTTTTGAATTCTATAAATTCACTTTCTCCCTTACTAATATGTTTCAGTAATTTTTTCAATTATTTTTGAGGACTTATTTGAAATCAGGTTTGCAAAAGATAATTATGCAATAGTATTATACTTCTTATAAAAATTAACAAAGGCTTTAATTCCATCTTCTAATTTAGTTTCAGGCTTAAAATCAATATAGTTAAACAAACTCTCAACATTTGCGTAGGTAGAAGAAACATCTCCTGGTTGCATAGGCTTAAAAACAATCTTTCCTTTAATATCCAATTCCTTTTCTAGGGCACGCACAAAATCCATTAATGCCACGGGACTGTTATTACCAATATTAAAGATTTGATAAGGTGCTACACTTTTTGAAGGTGTTGGTTTCTTTTTATCAAACTTAGGGTTTCCTCTTTTTGGTGCTAGCGGAATCAATCGTTTTACACTTTCAACAATATCATCAACATAGGTAAAATCACGACTCATCTCACCGTTATTAAACACCTCAAACGATTTACCTTCTAACATCGCTTTTGTAAAAATATACAATGCCATATCCGGACGACCCCAAGGCCCATAAACAGTAAAGAAACGTAATCCTGTACACGGAACATCAAATAAATGTGCGTATGAATGCGCCATCATTTCATTGGCTTTTTTACTAGCAGCATACATGGCTAGTGGGTGGTCTGCAGAATTATCTTCATTAAAAGGAACCTCTTCACTCAATCCATACACCGAACTCGAGGATGCAAATACCAAATGCTCTACCGGATAAGCTCTACAAGACTCTAGCAAATTCAAAAATCCTGTGATGTTATTATCTACATACGAATGCGGGTTAATTAACGAATACCTCACCCCTGCTTGTGCTGCTAAATTCACAACAAAATCAAAACGATTAACTTTAAATAAATCCTTTAATTCTGATAAATCTTTTAAATCTAATTTAATATAGGTAACCTCTCCTTTTATAGGTTCATTCTCTTTAATACCAGATGTATCAATACCCAATTCCCTCAAACGAGCCAATTTTAAATTGACATCGTAATAATCATTCAGATTATCGATTCCAAAAACATCATACCCTTCAGCAACTAATTTCTTTGCTAAATGAAACCCTATGAAACCTGCTACTCCTGTAATAAGAACCTTTTTCATTGATTATTCCTTTTTTTTATACTTATTTTACGTCACTCCTAAAAAAAATGAAATTCAAACAATCCATTCATTTTTTCTATTTTTCATCTAAAATCAAAAGTACACAAATATAAAATTTAATACGCTGCTCACTTTATTATTTTATCTAAGTTTTTAACATAGTATTGATAAGATTATTGTGATTATCACGGTAAAACTTTTTAAATTTGATGCATAAATTTTACTCATGAAAAAACAATTGATAGAATGCGTACCCAATATTAGTGAAGGGCGCGATTTAGATAAAATTAATACCATTGCCAATATTGTTGAAACTGTTGAAGGCATTAAATTATTAGATGTTGATCCAGGTGCAGCAACTAACAGAACCGTAATCACTTTTGTTGGCGAACCCAAGAAAGTGATTGAAGCTGCCTTTAAATTGATTCAAAAAGCAGCTGAATTAATTGATATGAGCAAGCACTCTGGCGAGCATCCTCGTTTTGGAGCTACAGATGTTTGTCCGTTAGTTCCTATCTCAGGAATTTCATTGGATGAAACTTCTATTTATGCTCATAAACTTGGTGAACGCGTTGGAAAAGAATTAGGAATTCCAGGATATTTTTATGAAAATGCTGCCAAAACAGAAAATCGTAAAAATTTGGCTAACTGTAGATCGGGTGAATATGAAGGCTTAAAAGAAAAGCTTTCTTCTACTGATTGGAAACCTGATTTTGGCCCAGCAGAATTCAATGCAAGTGTTTCAAAATCTGGCGCAACAGCTATTTCTGCACGAGACTTTTTGATAGCTTATAATATCAATTTAAATACTACCTCTACAAGGCGTGCCAATGCAATTGCATTTGATATTCGCGAAGCAGGAAGAGTAAAACGAGAAGGAAATCCTGCTACTGGAAAAAAAGTGTTGGATGCCAATGGAGAACCTGTTCGCATCTCAGGGAAATTAAAAGCGGTAAAAGGAATTGGTTGGTATATTGATGAATATGGAATTGCACAAATCTCCTACAACCTAACAAACATTAGTATCACATCGATGCATATTGCTTTTGACGAAACGGTAAAATCAGCAACAGAACGTGGATTGCGTGTTTCTGGTTCAGAGTTAATTGGTTTGATTCCATTACAAGCTATGTTAGATGCAGGTGATTATTTTCTTAAAAAGCAAGAACGTTCTTTAGGGATTTCGGATGCTGAAAAAATAAAGATTGCTGTTAAATCTTTAGGATTGGATGATCTAAAACCTTTTAATCCACAAGAGAAAATTATTGAGTATGTAATGGCTGATGCTGATAAAAAACTATTAGTTGATTTATCGGTAAGTGAATTTGCCGAAGAAACCGCAGGTGAATCTATGGCTCCAGGAGGCGGATCAATCTCAGCTTATGTAGGAGTTTTAGGAGTTTCATTAGGAACTATGGTTGCAAACTTATCTGCTCATAAAGCTGGATGGGATGATAAATGGGAATTTTATTCAGAATGGGCTGTGAAAGGACAAGCCTATAAAAACAGATTACTTTATTTGGTTGATGAAGATACCAATGCCTTTAATAAAATTATTGACGGATTTAGAATGCCTAAAGGAACAGATGAAGAAAAACAAATCAGACAACAAGCGATTCAGGATGCTACAAAATACGCAACTGAAATTCCGTTTCAAGTGATGGAAACAGCTTATAAATCTACCGAGGTGATGCAAGCTATGTTAAAAGATGGGTTGCAAAGTTCTTTGTCTGACACCGCTGTTGGAGTATTATGTGCAAAGACTGCTGTGACTGGTGCATATTTTAATGTTCGCATCAATGCGAAAGATATTAAAGATCGTGATTATGCAGATGATGTTATTGCGAAGGCAGAAAAGATTTATCAAGCAACATTACAAATTGAAAAAGAGGTAATTGCTTTTATTGATAGTAAAATGTAAAATAAGACCTAAGACCGCCCCGTTAATTCGGGGCTGTTAGATTTAAGATGCAAGGCATAGTTTTAGTTGATTGAAAATCAATCAACTAAAAAAAATTAGTAAAGTCATACTCACCTGTGTTATCTCTGTTCTATTTCTTATTGTAAGACATTAAAATTTTAAATACATATGAGTTGTACACATTGCTGCGGTGCCAATCAATTGTTTGATGAAAAGAGTGCCAATAAAGATTTAAAGAGGTATCTAAAAAAAGGTCCAAAAAAACCAACGCGTTTATTGGTAGAGGCTTTAAAAAATCACAACTTACAAGGAAAATCTTTGTTGGATATTGGTGGTGGCATTGGTCCTATTCCGTTAGAGTTAATTCCTAAAGGGATATCTAAAGTTACTGATATAGATTCATCAGCAAGTTATATCAATATTGCAGAATCAGAAGCGATAAAAAGAGGATACAAAGAAATTATTCAATATCAATTTGGTGATTTTGTTGATGAAAGTAAACAAATAGAAGCACATGATATTGTAACTTTAGATAAGGTGATTTGTTGTTATCCACATGTTGATGATTTGCTAAAGTCATCATTGTCAAAAGCAAAAAAATGTTATGGTATTGTATATCCACAAACTAATTGGTTGTCAATATTATGGGCTAAATCGATTAATTTAGGCATGTGGATTAAGAAGAATCCCTTCAGAACTTTTATTCACCCAACGGGGTTAGTTGATAGTACTATTCTAAATGCTGGGTTTAGAAAAGTGTACAGTGCCAATTATTTTTTGTCTTGGCAGATACACTTGTATGAAAAAATTTAAAAGTAACAACCTGTTGTATATTTTAATAAAACCGTCATTTCGAGTGAATTTCACAACGACAGTAAGTGAAATTAGTATCGAGAATAATATTTTTATACGTTCTCGATTTTTTTTTTCGTATTACTACGAAAAATCACCACGGTGAAGTAATCTTAAAATTGTATTAGATTCACAAAAAACTCTGAATTGCTAACTCGTAACTTTTCAATCCAAAACCAGCGATAATTCCTTTTACATTTGGAGCTATGAAAGAAGTGTGTCTAAACTCTTCTCTTGCATACACATTAGAAATATGAACTTCGATCACCGGAGTTTCGATTCCTTTTACTGCATCTGCAATCCCCACAGAAGTATGTGTATAAGCTGCGGCGTTTAATATAACTCCATCAAAAGAAAAACCTACTTCGTGCAATTTATCAATCAATTCTCCTTCAATATTCGATTGAAAATAAGACAATTCAATACTTGTATATTTTTCTTGTAATGTTTTAAAATAATCTTCAAAAGAATCAGAACCATAAATAGCGGGTTCTCTTTTACCGAGTAAATTTAGATTGGGGCCGTTGAGGATGAGTAGTTTCTTCATAAAAGTAAAAATACAGAAAAGAAATTAAAATGATAAATTATTTAAATATCAATTAAAAAAATATCCTATTGATAACTGCAAGACACCATTTCTTGCTTTCTCAAAATATATTTGATTTTCCATTTCTTTATTTATTGCAGACAACCCAAAATTATATCTAGAATTAAAAAAAATACCATTTTCCAATTTATATCCTAAACCTAAATTTAAAGCAAAATCTACTCTATTTGTGCCATCCATATTACTACTTGATTGAGAAATAGTATCTCTACCTGACTTTAATTCAAATTCATTATTTACACTTAGTAGAAAACCAACTTGCGGTCCAAATTCTATACTAAAATTATTAAAGGGGTAATATTTAATCATCAATGGAATATTCAAATAATTCATCGCGGAAACTGATTTTACTGATATATATTCATAGACCACATCAATTTGATCTTCAATAAAATCTTCATAGTTCATCCTAGTACCTTGCGATGAGAATAAAATTTCTGGTTGAAAAGTAAACTTATCTGAAATTTTAATTTCAGAAACAACACCAACATGGAATGAATATCTAAACTCATTATTAGTTGCTGCTTCACTTCCATAGATTGAAGAGATATTTAACCCAGCTTTAGCCCCAAATTTTACATTTTGAGCATTAATATTCAATGTGAAAATGACAATGATAACTACCAATATATTCTTCTTCATAATTTTTTAAAAATTTAATTCAATAATGAACAATAATAAAATATATTTATCTTTTAGTTTAACATATACAGCAGTATTTATTATTATAAATTAAAAATGGAATTAACTCCTTAATCTTTACGTTTTTAAGGGCTATATTTATAACTATTCTTATTTACAAAATGAAGTGGCGACAAGCATTAAATGATTACCAACTCTATTTAAAAATAGAAAGAGGGCTCTCTCAAAATTCGGTGGATAGCTATGCACGTGATGTTAAAAAGCTAACCTTGTATTTAGAAGATAATGCTATCATCATATCGCCTATCAAAATTGATAATGATATGGTACAGCAATTTATATATGAAGTATCAAAAAGCATCAATCCACGATCACAGTCGCGCTTAATTTCTGGATTGCGAAGCTTTTTTGATTATTTAATTTTCGAAAAATACAGAGAAACCAATCCAACCGATTTAATTGAATCTCCTAAAATTGGAAGAAAACTTCCTGACACTTTATCTATTGAAGAAATTGATCAACTAATTTCGAGTATTGATTTAAGCAAACCACAAGCTGAACGCAACAGAACAATTATAGAAACCCTTTATAGCTGTGGTTTAAGAGTTACAGAGTTAATCACGCTACAAATTTCTGATTTATTTTTTGACGAAGGGTTTATTCGAGTGATTGGGAAAGGTGATAAACAACGATTTGTACCAATTAACACACAAACCCAAAAATTCATTAACTTTTACATTAAAGATATTCGTAGTCATATAAATGTGCAAAAAGGTTATGAAGATACCTTGTTTTTAAATAGACGTGGTAAACAACTTACACGAGTTATGATTTTTACAATTGTAAAAGATCTAGCTGTAGTGACTGGAATAAAAAAGAAAATTAGTCCGCATACTTTTAGACATTCTTTTGCAACTCACCTACTAGAACGAGGAGCTGACTTACGAGCAATTCAACAAATGTTAGGACATGAAAGTATTACTACAACAGAAATTTATATGCACTTAGACAGAAGTCATTTACAAAAAGTAATGGAACAGTTTCATCCAAGAAAATAATCAAAATTATTCTTCCTCTTCTCCTTTATGCAATGTAACATTATCAATTAAATCATCTGCTTGTTGCTTTAAATCTGTAGCTTTAAGATAAAGGCTGATTTTACTTCTTACAAAATAAAGAATCGTTAAAATTAGTAACGTGAAAGGGAGAGAATATACAAATTCAAATTCATCATTAAATTCCACATCATCATTAACAACACCTATTAATTGAAAAACATAAACTGAAATAGGAATGACTATAGCATGATACCACCAATGTTTACATGTAGTAAACCAAACGAGTAATAAAGATAATGGGATAAGTTTTGCAAAAACATTATACATGAAAAACCTTACGCTTTCATAATAATTACTTGTAAATGTTATTCCAAATAACTCAAATGTTTCAGTGTCTGGAAATTTTTGATACAAATAGAAAGCATAAGGTATAAATAGCATAAATGCTATAATCAAGCTACCCGTGAGTAGGTATCTTGAATCTTGCTTTTTCGATTGATTGTTTCTTGTCATTGTCTGTGTTTGCATTATCATTCATCACGAAAGATAATGAAAAAACAGCTAACATCAGCAATCCGAAAACTAATTTCACTTTTTTCATTTTAGTAAGATTTAAATTAAAGTAAGTGGCTAATATATGTGGCACTTACGATATAAGCAAATAAATCCCTATCTATTTTCGGGGTTAAATGAAAATAAACAAACTAAAATGTTTGGATTGCCAATGCATATCAAGGTTTGGGGCCTTTGAAAGATATGCAAATTTTTTCAGAATCTTTTCTCTTTTTCTTTCTTTTGTGGGGTTAATGGTTTATAATAACTAAAATTTTGCACATAAATTATTATTAATTCATGTACACTTATTGAACTATAAAACAATTTCTCGATAAAAAAGGGAGTAATTGTAGGGACGTTCACTAGCTTCAAATGTACATATTTATTTCAACTATGCAACTTATTTGTATGTTTTATATAAAACACACTTTTGTTAACCGCTAAACTGTGTAGAAAGTATGATTACTGCCTCTCGCAAAACCTATAAGGTGAATACCAAATTCTTTGCAAAAATCTATTGCTAATGAAGAGCAACCTGAAACAGCAATAATGGTAGGGATTTTAGCTATAAAAGCTTTCGTTACGATTTCATAAGAAACTCTTCCACTTACTAATAGATAATTAGCTTTTGGTAGTTGCTTTTGAATGATAAGATCACCTATAGATTTATCAACAGCATTGTGTCTTCCAATATCTTCTTTAATTGAAAGTATTTGATAATTTGAATCAAATATTGCTGCAGCATGTGAAGCTCCTGTATCATTGAAAACAATTTGCTGTTTGCTCATTATAGAAAACATCTTTTCTATATTGGACGAAGTAGTTTTTGATTCTGATTGTAGCTTATCACCACTTTTTCTAATGGCATCTAATGTTTGTGCACCACACACTCCACAAGAAGAAACGGATAATAGAGTCCGCTTGTTTAAATATCCTTTTCCTAAATCCTTTTTTTCGATATTGATATTTACAATCGAAAAATGATGTTCTGAATTTTCAATAATTTCAATATTGAGGTTTTCTTCTCCTTTATATATATCCTCTGCAAATAAAAGTCCTCGTAATAAAAAAGCATCATCACCGGGAGTACGCATAACAACCGTATAAGGTTCGTCATTGATATTTATTTGAATAGGTGCCTCAACAACAATATCATCTTCAATAAAAAATTGTTTGTTGTTTGAAACTTTTACTGCTTCATATTTTAAAGATTTCATTCTGTTTGAATTAAATACGTTTAAAATCTACAGCAACAACTTTATATTCTGGAGTCATCGTTTCTTCATCACCAACACTGCCTGTAATCAAATTGATAAAAACTTCAGGTTGATGAAAAGTACTTCGTAAAATTCCCTTTTTGACTTTTTTAGAATATTTAACTGGAATCCTAACCTCTCCTCTATCAGAAAATAATAATACCGTTTCATTATCTTTAATTCCTTTTTTGATGGCGTCTTTTGGATGAACCTCTAAAACATCTTTTCCTAAAATGATTTGATTATCTGTTCTCCGTGTCATCGTTCCAGAATTGTAATGCTCTAATTCTCTACCAGTTGTTAATATGAAAGGGTATTTATTTCCATGTTCAACAATTTCTGGAGTTTCTTCAAAATCAAAATTGTGAAAAGTTCCTATTCCTTTTTTAAAGGCACCATCAATATGCAACATTTGTGTGTCCGTACCATCTTCTTTAATTGGCCATTGCAACCCGTTTTCACCCAATCTATCCCAAGACAAGCCTTTCATAAACGGAATAACATCAGCAATTTCTTCAATAACTTTTGCTGCGTCATACGTCAATCCTGTTGGTTGATCATAACCCAATCGACTCATAATGTCGATAATAATTTGACCATCAGGTTTTGTATTTCCAATTGGTTCAACAACTTTATTTACACGTTGAACCCTACGTTCTCCGTTAGTAAATGTTCCGTTTTTTTCAAAATAAGAAGATGCTGGCAATACAACATCTGCCATTTCAGTTGTAGCAGTCATAAATAATTCTTGCACAACAATCAACTCTAATTTTTCGAATGCTTTTATACTATGATTGGTATTTGGATCAGTCATAATCGTATCCTCACCCATTATATATAAAGCCTTCAATTTTCCATCAATTGCCGCATCTAACATCTCAGGAATCTTCAAGCCTTCATGTGTAGGCATTTTATCTACACCATATTTATCAGCGTAATATTGTTGTATTTCTAATTTGTTAATGTCTAAATAACCTGCTCCTTGATGTGGTTGTACGCCCATATCTGCTGCACCTTGCACATTATTTTGGCCCCGAAGAGGATTTAACCCCATTCCTTTTTTACCAATATTACCTGTCATCATGGCTAAATTAGATAGCAGCATTACAGTTTTACTTCCTTGAAAATGCTCAGTAACGCCCAAGCCATGAAATTCCATAGCTCTATCTGATGATGCATACGCAATAGCAGCAGCTTTTACTTTCTCTTTAGATACACCTGTGATGATTTCTAATTCATTCATGTCTAAATCAGCAACATGATTTTTAAATTCTGAATATTTTTCTGTATAAGACTCTATGAAATGCTCATTCACTAAATTTTCTGTGATGATATAATAAGAAATCATATTCAGCACAGCAACATTTGTTCCTGGTCTAATTTGTAAAAAGTGTGTTGCTAAATCAGCAAGTTTCGTTTGAATAGGATCTACCACAATTGAAGTAACGCCTTTCATAAAAGCTTGCTTAATTTTAGCTCCTGTAACCGGATGTCCTTTTATTGGATTTGCTCCAAATAAGAATATCGCATCCGTTTGTTTTAAATCTTCTATGGAGTTTGTTGCTGCTCCTGTACCAAAAGACTTTTGCATTCCCCAAGCAGTTGGGGCATGACATACACGAGCGCAACCATCAATATTATTAGTCCCTACAGCAACACGAATCATTTTTTGCATTAAATAATTCTCTTCATTTGTCGCTCTTGATGATGAGATTCCACCTATACTATCCGATCCATATTTATTTTTTATATCGATTAGTTTCGTTGTAATAAAATCATAAGCTTCATCCCAAGATACTTCTTCAAACTTTCCATTTTTCTTAATCATTGGCTCTCTTAAACGATCAGGGTGATCATAAAACTGGAATGCGAATCGACCTTTTAAACAAGTATGACCTTCATTAACTTCTGCAGATTCAGGAGCTTGAATTCCTCTAATTTTTCCATCAATTACCGAAACATCCAATTGACATCCAACTCCACAATAAGTACAAGTGGTACGCACAGTTTTATCAGCAATCAAAGTTTTTGTTTCAAATTTATCTGTCAATGCTTCGGTAGGGCAAGTTTGTACACAAGCTCCGCAAGAAACACAAGCAGACTCATCAAAAGTGGTGTCAAATCCTTTGATGATATTTGTTGCAAACCCACGACCAGACATCCCCAAAATCATTTCACCTTGAATTTCTTCACAAGCTCTCACACATCTATAGCAATTAATACATTGTGACAAATCTGATTTTATATAAGGGTGTGCCCTATCGGTTTCTATATCTAAATGATTTGCTCCTTTTGGATATCGAATATTTGGAATCCCTATTTGAGCAATGGTTTCTTGAAATGGAGTTGCTTTTTTATCCTTTGGTGGAAAAACCTTGTCCGACGGATAATCAGTCAAAACTAATTCGACAATGTTTTTTCTAAGGCGTTTTATTTTTTCTGTGTTGTGATAAATATAAATATGCTCACTCACTGGAGTATGACATGATGCCATAGTTCGTGTTGGTCCATTTTCTGTGCGAGCAACCTCTACAGAACAGACTCTACACGAACCAAAATTTTCTAATCGATTGTCTTGACACATTGTTGGAATTGAATGTTCATTTGCTTCAATTCGACGAACAAATTCTAAGATAGTTTCACCTTGCTTAAATTCGTGTGCTGTATTATTTATATATGCTTTCATAATTTATATATCAATTGGTAAAATATTTGGCCCGACAAATCTAAACCAAAGAATCGCTCCTATTAAAAAGGTTGGGGTTCCTATAATAAGAGTTTGTACTCTTTCTTTAAATGAAAATATTTTAATAAAAATGTACGCTCCAATAAAAAGAAAAACTATAAGTGTTGAAATAAAATAAAACTGTTGGGGAAATGTCATTGAGTCTAAATATGTTATCACCCTAATTCTTTCTATAGAATTAAATATACTAAAGCATGCAATTAATGTTAGAGTCCAATCAAACAGTTTAAAAGTCAACTTATGTTTCCAACGATTTTGTAAAATAACGAATGCTAATAATGAAGGTAAATAATTTATATAACGCATTCCATATTTTTGAAAAACATTCATTGTCTTTTCAACTTCTCTTACTTCTAATATTTGTTCACATCCAAGAAGTCTTCCAGTATGGTTATATGTGTAGATTTCTGATATTGTCCCATCTCTAAAAATAGCATCAAAAAGGAAATAGAGTAAATTTTGCAATTGAGTTTGAATAGGAAAAAATAAAATAAACATACAAAGAATATAAAAACTTTGCTTACAAAAAATAATAGATTTGATTTCCTTAATATTCATTTTTAATTATTCATAAAATATTGGTTCAACTCATCATTAAAATAATTCAATGCGTTTTTTATTGGTAATGGAATTCCACCACCAAGTCCACACAGCGAACCAATTTCCAAGGTTTCTAATAAATCATCAAACAATTGACGATCAATTTTATAATCTTCTTTTTGTGCTTTTTGCAACATCTCTTTCCCTCTAAAAGATCCGATTCTACATGGGTAACATTTACCACAAGATTCATCAGCAGTAAATTCCATAAGATATTCTAAAAACTGAATCATTGGAAAGTTTGTAGGAATAGAAACCACACTTGCGTGTCCTAATAAAAAACTTTGATTCCCAAAGGATTCAAAATCTAAGGTTAAATCTTCAAATTTTTGAATTGGGATAATTCCTCCCAAAGGACCTCCAATTTGTACTGCTTTAATATCTGATTTAAATCCTTGTCCGAATTCATCAAAAACAGTTTGCAAAGGCGTACCCATTTCAATTTCATACATCCCTGGTCTGTTAAAAAAACTATCTAAGGACACTAATTTTGTTCCGCTAGATTTTTCTGTACCTAAATCTGCATACGCTTTACCTCCGTTGTCTAGAATCCAATGGATATTTGCAAAAGTCTCCACATTACTCAACACTGTTGGCTTACCATACAATCCATATTGTGCAGGGTATGGTGGACGAACACGTACCTCTGGGCGTAATCCTTCGATAGAATTCAGTAGAGCTGTTTCTTCTCCACAAATATAGGCTCCTTGCCCTCTGATGATTTTAAATTTAAAATCTTTTGCAATACCCAATTCTTTTAATTCTTCAATTGCATTATTGATTTTCCGAATCGAATCTGGATACTCTCCACGGATATATAAAACTCCAGTATCAGCGCCAACAATCAACCCAGACATATACATCCCAAATAAAACTTTGTGTGGATGTTGCTCCATCAAATACATATCAGAATAGGCTCCAGGATCACCTTCATCAGCATTACAAACAATATATTTTTGAGTATTTTCTTCTTTAGAAACTGTATCTAATTTTATCCAATAAGGAAAGCCTGCACCGCCACGACCACGAATATTTGAAACCTTGATTTCATCTATAGCCTCTTTTTGTTTAGTTTCATGTTTTTTTGATAAACTATAAAGTTCTGCAACATCTTTAACTTTTGAAGTTAAAATTGGAGTGGTATTGCAATCTACATAATAGGAGTTCTCTACTGCGCTTGAACTGATATTGTTAACTACAATATTTTTAATATCTTCCTCTGTAGATGCTGAGTATGTTTTATCATTAAACATAAAAGCCGCATTGGTATGGCAATGACCAACACATGCAGCATGACCAATTTCTTCGTCCTTAAAATGATCTTTTAATAGATTGTTAACTTTAGATTGTGATTTGGCAACCATGCACGCTGTTCCGCTGCAAACATGTACTTTTTTATTTCTATTTTCTTCTTTAGTAAAATCATAGAAAGAAGCTGTCCCAGCAACCACAGAATCATCAATTAAAAAGCGTTTTGCTAAGTCCTGAAAATCTTCTTTTGATGCATCAGCATGTGAAAGGTCAGAAATATTCTCTAATAGATTATCTTCTAAACCTTTTCTATATGAAAGTGAGCGGATATTTTTGTTTGCCATAGGTGTCTGAAATAATTGCTAAATTTACTCAAACCTTTTGGCATAATAAAATTATTTTCTTGTTAGAACAATCGGTTGTACAGAACAAATAATCATCTCCTCCATCTTTAATTCCTGTTTTTTTTCTAATCTGCGCAACAGATTGCGGAAAGTTACGTGTAGTGATATTTGCTTTTTTACTAGGAATCAATTTTTTGAGTTGCTTTTTGTCGAATGAAATGTTGTGTTTTAATTCAAATCTCCTTCCAGGAAAATCAATTAAAAAATTAGAAGTATATAAATGTGAGTGCTGATGTAATTTTTCTAAATCTAATTGATTTGCAATTTCTGTAAAACCACCTGATTTTAATATGGCAACATTGGGTTCGTAAATGTAGTTTTTTGGCAACCCATAATTTGGTGTTTTAGATTTACCAAAAACAAATTCAAAAAGTTGGTGTTGCTCTTTTTGCAGGTTAATTGTCTTTATTTTGACAGACTCCTTAAATCCTTTTTTAAGTATAAACAACAATTCTTTTACTTCATTATTTACAGCAACTACATGAATTTCTTTTACAAATTTCAATTCATTAATAGCACTCGATATATCAAGTATTGGAGATACTTTGATTAAAATATTGTCAGAATGATTAAAAAGAGAATTTATATTTTTTGGGACATTAGGCAAGCAATCATCTAATAAAAAAACTTTTCCTTTCACATCATTTCTTCGAGATGGATCAATATAAATCCAATCAAATTTTAAATCACTATTTTGTAAATACGCTATTCCGTCAGTAGCAATTGTTTTAACATTTGTTGTTTTTAACTGCGGATAATTATGAGTAACGATTTCAGATAACTCCTGATTAATTTCACAATGTGTTACATTTTTAAATCGCTTTGAGAAATAAAAACAATCTACTCCAAAGCCTCCTGTGAGGTCAATAATTGAATCTCCTTTTAGCAATTCAGATTTATAGTTTGCTGTAATTTCTGAAGATGTCTGCTCAATATTTAATTTGTTAGGGTAATAAATATTCTCTGTGGCAAACCAAGTCGGTAATTTATTTTTACATCTTTTTTTAGCTTCAATTTGCTCTACTATTTCTTTAGTAGATACATTAGAAAAAGAAACCCCTTTAAGTAGAACTTTAGAAATATCAGCCTTTATATTATCATTGATAAATAGCTGGATGTTGGTATGTAGAAGATTTATATTCACAAAAATGCAGTTGTTCTGTAATTCCTTCGAAAGCAGGGACCTAGACTTAGATTCCTGCTTTCGCAGGAATGACAATTAGGATAAACCTTATAAATTCTTAGTCAATGATATTACAATTTTATTATCGGCTAAAAATTCTTTTAAGATCACTTTTAAAGCAGTGTAACTTGGCACAGCTATAACCATCCCAATTACACCAAACAGCAATCCTCCAATAATAATAATTAAAAATATTTCTAATGGATGTGATTTTACACTTTTAGAAAATATAAAAGGCTGTGAGAAAAAATTATCCACCAATTGCGCAATTACATATCCTATTGAAACATAGATTGTTGTTGGTAAAATTACAGTTTTAAAGTCGTAACCAATATTACTTGTCATGGTTAAAAATAGCATGAGAATGCCACCAATAAGTGGCCCTATGTATGGAATCAAATTTAATAATGCACAAAGAAAAGCAATAACTATTGCATTTTCAATTCCAAAAATCATGAGTGTTGTTGAATAAATCACAAATAAAATTGTAATCTGAAAAACCAATCCAATAAAATATCTAGACAATAAATCTTTAATGGTATCCATTGATTTTTCAATTCTTTTTTCATTTTTATCCGGAATCAAAACTAAAATACCATTGTGCATAATTTTGCTGTCTTTCATTAAAAAGAAGGCAATGAATAATATTGAGAACAAACCAATACTCAAAGAACCTAGTGTTCCTAAAATAGAATTCAATAACATCGGAATCTCCTTAAATCCTGATAACATATCTAAACTTTGAAACTGTTCTGCTAAATTGAATTTAGTATTTAAAAAATAATTACTCACTTGCTCAGCAATATGTGAATAATCTGCTTTCAGCTCATCAAAATTTAACAGAGAAAGATTCCGCCCTTGCTGTGTAATCAAAGGAATAAACATCCTTATTAGTCCATAAATAAAGCTTGTGAAAATAAACAGTGTTAAAACAACAGCTAATGTATTTGGAAATTTAAGCTTGCTCGTTAAAAACTTAATGATTGGGCGTGCAATTAATGACAGCACCGCTGCTATGATAATATAAACTAAAACAGTCTGGATTTTCCATAGAAAAAAGAGGAGTAGCGCAATACCAACTAAGGTTCCGATTGCTTTTAAAATTCCAGCTGAGATATCATTTGATTTTATTTGCATAGCATTTTATTTATAGTGTAAATGTAAATTATTTAATTCAGAAATTTTATAGTGTAAATATTTTTCTGAATTTCTTTGGAATTTTATTACTGATATCAACAGGCTCCTTAGTTATTGGATGTGTAAATTGTAATCTCGATGCATGTAAATAAAGACCTTTGCCTTTTAAAATTAAATTTTCAAATCCATATTCTACATCTCCCAAAATTGGATTTCCGATTAGAGATAAATGTTTTCGTAATTGATGTCTTCTCCCAGTTTTTGGAAATAACTTTACCAAATTTAAAAACTCAAATCGTTCGGAAAAAACTGTTTTAATGACTTCATAATGCGAATAGGATTTTTTACCATCAATAGGAAAATCAACACTTCCAGAAGCTTTCATTTTCCCAACAGTCACAGCTATATATTCTTTCTGAATTTCTTTATTTTCAAATAATTTATTCAAAGTAAGAATCGAAGCACTTGTTTTGCCAATCAACAACAAACCGGTTGTAGGATAATCTAAACGATGAACGGGTTGCGGAATTACAGCATCACTCTGCGAACTTGGAATAAGATTTTGCGGTAACCCATTGGCAATGGTTTTGAATTTATTACCACTTACTAAAATACCTGCAGGTTTATTGATAATCGCTAAGTAATCATCCTCATAAATAATATCCAAAGCCAGTATAAGCTTCTTCATGCTTATATTGTCTTTAGGTTGAAATAGTGAAATTTCTTCACCACCTTTAATAAAGTTAGCTGTACTGCAAATCTTGCCATCAATTTTTAGCAATCCTTTTTTAATGACTTTTTTTAAGGAAGATTTAGTTTTACACAATTCAAAAACACCCACAGCATATTCTTGAATTCTAATTTGATTTTCTTGCTTTGGAACGATATGAGTTTCGGCTAGTATCAATTAATATCCAACAGCAGTCTCATCACCTCTAGGATCAGCGCCACCTTCTAATTGCCCATTCTCTAAAATTAAAATGGCATTGACTTTACCAATCACTACTGATTCAGAAATATCAATCTCATAACCCAAATCTTTCAGTTTTTGTATCGTAACTTCATCAAATCCGTTTGGTTCCATTTTAATAACATCTGGCAACCATTGGTGATGAAATCTTGGAATAGCAACGGCTTCTTGCATACCCATTTCAAACTCGGTTACATTCAATATGGTTTGCAAAACCGAGGTAATAATAGTAGAGCCACCTGGTGATCCAAGCACCATTTTTAAATTACCTTTTTCGGTAACAATAGTTGGTGTCATCGAACTCAACATACGTTTTTCTGGTCGAATAGAATTCGCCTCAGCACCAACCAAACCAAACATATTCGGAGTTCCTAGTTTTGCGCTAAAGTCATCCATTTCATTATTTAAGAAAAAACCTAATTCGTCAATAAACACTTTTGATCCGAAACCTCCATTAAGTGTGGTGGTCACAGAAACTGCATTTCCATACGTATCTACAATCGAGTAATGTGTTGTTTCATCACTTTCATATCCGGTCAGATTTCCATGACTAATGTCCGAAGATTTTGTTGCTTTGTTCCAATCAAAACTAGCCATTCTTTGGCTGATGTAATTATTATCCGTTAAACTATCAATAGGGACATTTACAAAATCAATATCACCTAAAAAATGGGCTCTATCAGCATATGATCTTCTTTCAGCTTCTGTCAATAATTGAATGTATTTTGTAGAATTGTGTTCTAATCCTTTTGCATTATATGGCTCTATAGCTTTTAAAATCTGTGCTAAACAGATACCGCCGCTAGAAGGTAATGTCATCGAAATAATTTCTAAATCTTTGTATTGAAAAGTAATTGGTTTTCGCCACTTGGCTTCATACTTTTCTAAATCCAACAGCGTTAGATTACCACCTCGCTTGTTTAATTCATGTACAAGAATATTTGCAGTTTCACCTCTATAAAAATCATCTTTACCAAAATCACGCAATCGCTCTAGCGTTTTTGCCAACTGCGGAAATTTAATGGTATCTCCCACTTCATACTCTAAACTCAAAACAATATCTTTTCCATTAACTTCTTTAAATAGTTCTTGATAATGCTCCAGTCTTTTATCCTGCTTTTCGGTAACTACAATGCCTCTTTTTGCTAAATCAATTGATGGCTGTATAAGCTCTTTCATTGGCAATGAGCCAAACTTTTGGTGGGTTGCAAACAAACCTGCAACGGTTCCTGGAACCCCAATTGCCAAAGTCCCTTTTTGGCTTAAATCCGAATCGGCGTTCCCAAGAGAATCTAAATACATATTTCTGCTTGCCGATAATGGTGCTTTTTCTCTAAAATCTAATGCCCCTGAATCTCCTTTATCAGTTCTATAAACCATAAAGCCTCCGCCTCCTAGGTTTCCTGCAAATTGATAGGAAACTGCCAAAGCAAATTCAGTTGCTACCATTGCATCAAATGCGTTTCCTCCTTTTTTTAAGATGTTAATCCCTATTATTGATGCTTCTTCACGAGCACTAACCACAATCGCATTATCGGCAATTAATCCTTGAACTTTTGTTTCTTCTTTTGCGCATTGAATAAATAATAAGGATGCCAATGCAATTAAAAAAAGTTGTCTCATAAAATGGCTGTTTTATTTTTTGTAAATGTAATTAAGTCTTTGAAAAAAAGTGTAAAGTCATTTTCAAAATCTTGATAATGCTCATTTAAATCTTCGATGGATAAATGCATTTGTGATTTCATTTTTGTTCTGCGATTCATTCCTTCTAACACCTGCTGCATTCCCTCTAAAAATTGATAATTATACAACCAATTGTATTGCTCTAAGTAAGGAAGCATATGTTTGGTTTTTTCTGGCAGAATTTCATAATGCTCATGTAATAAACTATAAAAATTTTGAGCATAAATATCTAAAGGAATTTTACAATAGTCATCCCAATTTTTTGCTAAGAAATGATCGTAAAACAAATCGATGATGACTCCAGTGTAGTGCCCATACCGTTTGCTAAGTCTTCTTTTGCTTTTTCTAACTACAGGGTGTTGATCTGTAAAAGTATCAATATGGCGATGCAACATAATTCCCTTTTGAATTTCAGGAGCAAAATGTTTGTACTTGTTTCCTTTAATGGCATCAGCAATAAAATTACCAATCATGATGTTTTGATTGTTTTTGGATAAGTAGAGGTGTGCCAAAAAATTCATATGGTGAAAATAGTGAATTGTATTTTGAATGTATAAAGAATAGGTCGTTAATAGTGAAATAAAAAATCCACAAGTTAAAATAAACTTGTGGATTTCTAATTTGATTAAAACTAGTATATTGATTAGTCAGAAACTATAGCACTATTAATGCTCATAGTAGCTTTAACCTTCGGGGACGATATAAATTTAAAATCAACAAGCGTAGGGATATTTACAATCGCTTCTTCGATGATGTTTGTGTCAAAATTATTATTATTCAACATTAATGTTACTAAGTTGTTTAATTGAGCAATCTCTGAAGGAATATCACCATCAAAAGAATTGTTTGCCAATGAAAGCTCGGTCAATTTGTTTAGATTTCCAATCTCGCTAGGTATTTGACCAATCATTTTATTGTCAAAAACACTTAACAACTCTAATTGACTTAAATTGGCAATCTCTAAAGGCAAAACACCTTCAATGTTATTACTACTTAAATGTAATACTCTCAAGCTTTTTAAATCACCTATACTATTAGGTAAAAATCCAGTAATGTTATTGTTAAATAGGATTAGTTCTTCTAAATTATTTAGATTCCCGATATTAGCAGGAATTGTACCTTCTAATTGATTCATAAAAAGAACAATACTTTTAAGTGATTCTATTTCACTAATTGTAGTTGGAATTTCACCATTTATTTGATTAAAAGATAAGTTCAGTTTTTCTAATGTCGTAAAATCCCCAATATTTTGTGGGATTGAACCCTTAATAGAATTCATGTGTAGATTTAAAACTCTTAAGTTGGGTAAGTTTACTATTTCAGAAGGAATCTCTCCTGATAAATTATTGAAACTTAGGTTGATTTCTACAACATGGCTGTTTTCTACTGTAATTCCGAACCAGTTATTTACAGATTCGTTCAAATTCCAAGTTTGGTTCCAATTAGATCCATTAGTTGCTTCATAAAAAGAAATTAAAATATCCTTTTCACATTTATTAACATTAGCAAAACTTACAGAAGTAAATATTAGGAATACTGGGATTAGTAGCTTTAAAGTTCTCATTGTTGCGGGGATTTAATTAAAATGTAAACTTATTACATATCAAATGTAGTACAAATATATTACAATTCAAATTTATTTTTAGTAAAACGCACCATTTATTTAATAAAACTTGCAGTTCATTATATTTCATAGTATGTTGGTAGCGTAAAAATAAATTCAGAAAATCACTAATTTTAGTATCTTTGTTTAAAATGTGAGATAAAATCACTTGTAAATATTTAATTATGAAGTTAGACATATTAGCAATTGGGGCGCACCCAGATGATGTTGAATTAAGCTGTTCTGCAACTATAGCAAAAGAAATATCATTAGGAAAAAAAGTTGGTATTTTAGATTTAACTAGAGGAGAATTAGGTACGCGAGGATCTGCCGAAATTAGAACAAAAGAAGCAACTGATGCAGCAAAAATTATAGGAGTATCAGTAAGAGAAAACCTTGATTTTGCTGATGGATTTTTTGTAAATGACAAAAAGCATCAGTTAGAAATAATAAAAATTATACGAAAGTATAAACCAGAAATAGTTTTATGTAATGCTATTGACGACAGACATATTGATCACCCTAAAGGGAGTAAGTTAACTTCTGATGCGTGTTTTTTATCTGGGTTAAGAAGAGTGAAAACTGAATTGAATGGCATTACCCAAGAAGAATGGAGACCTGAAAAAGTATATCATTACATTCAATGGAAAAATATTGAACCAGATTTTGTGGTTGATGTAACTGGTTTTATGGATATAAAAATAGCTTCAGTTAAAGCATATAAATCTCAGTTTTATGACCCAAATAGCAAAGAACCAGTATCACCCATTACAAGTAAAAATTTTATTGATAGTGTGTTGTATCGAGCACAAGATTTAGGAAGGCTAATTGGAGCTGAATATGCCGAAGGCTATACAGTTGAACGTCCTGTAGCAATTAAAAGTTTAGACAATTTAATTTAAAATAATTCATTAGAAAACACTTGTCAAATGTGAGAAATAACTTACATTTGCACCCGAAAGTTATACGGTGGTTGTAGCTCAGTTGGTTAGAGCATCGGTTTGTGGTACCGAGGGTCGTGGGTTCGAGCCCCATCTTCCACCCCAAAAGAGTTAATTCGAAAGAGTTAGCTCTTTTCTTTGTGATAAAATTTAAAATATTCTGGCAATTATATTGGTATCTGAAAAAAATAAAACCCTTATAATCAAAGGATTATAAGGGTGTTTGCGGAGAAAGAGGGATTCGAACCCCCGGAGGTGTGACCCTCGCTAGTTTTCAAGACTAGTGCATTCGACCACTCTGCCATTTCTCCAAGTGTCTTTTGCTTTACCTAAATTTAGAAAATCTATTATCAAAAAGAAAATAATTCCCTTTAGGCGGGTGCAAATATAAGTTGCTTTTTCTTTTACTCAAACTTTTTTATTAAAAATATTTAAAAAATATCATACTATCAATTCTCAAATTATTCTTACGATTTGGTTTATCAATTAATAAGCGTTTGTTACTTTTGCTTAAAACTCTTTTACATGGCAAGTAACACTTTTGGAAATCTATTCACTCTTACAACTTTTGGAGAATCTCATGGTGCTGCAATTGGCGGGATTATTGATGGCTGTCCTACAGGATTAGAGCTTAACCTAGATGCCATTCAACAAGAATTGAATCGTAGAAAACCTGGACAATCGGATATTGTAACGCAACGTAAAGAAGCGGATGAAGTCCAATTTTTATCTGGAATATTTGAAGGAAAAACTACAGGGACTTCTATCGGGTTTATAATTCACAACACCAACCAAAAGAGTAAAGATTATTCGCACAATGTAAATGTGTATCGACCTTCTCATGCAGATTTTACCTATGATAAAAAATATGGACATCGCGATCATCGTGGTGGTGGCAGGACTTCAGCGCGCGAAACTGCCAATTGGGTAGTTGCTGGTGCTGTTGCAAAACAATTGATTTCTGATATCAATATAAATGCATTTACTTCATCGGTTGGAGAAATTACCATTAATAAACCTTATCAAGAATTGGATTTTAATTTGATTGAATCAAATTCTATTCGATGTCCTCAAACTGAAGTTGCCGAAGAAATGATTCAGCATATCAAAGAAATAAAAAAGCAAGGTGATACTATTGGAGGCACAATTACTTGTGTTGCGCAAAATATTCCTATTGGGTTGGGAGAACCTATTTTTGACAAACTACATGCTCAACTCGGTAAAGCAATGCTCTCTATAAATGCTGTAAAAGGTTTTGAATATGGCAGTGGGTTTTGTGGCACTAAAATGAAAGGAAGCGATCATAACGATGCTTTTAACCAAGATGGTACGACCAAAACAAATCTCTCAGGTGGAATTCAAGGTGGGGTGAGTAACGGAATGGATATCTATTTTAGAGTTGCTTTTAAACCCGTTGCTACTTTGATTCAGAAACAAGAAACCATAGATAGTGATGGTAATATTGTAGAGATGCAAGGGCGTGGTCGTCATGACCCGTGTGTGGTGCCGAGAGCTGTACCAATTGTTGAAGCTATGACTGCAATGGTTTTGGCAGATTTTTATTTATTGAATAAAACTACGAAGGTTTAAAATTTCATTTACTTCAAATTTTAAAACCCATTAAAAAAATTCAGGGTGGAATTAATGGTCTCAATACGTTGTATATCTTTTTCGATAAACAATTCGTGTTGCGCATTTTTAACCACATAGGCTTGACAGTTTTTTTCTAATACTTTAGCTTCATCCATAAACTCTTGATGAGCAGAAGTTGCAACTATCTGTTCATTCTCAGCAGAAAATAAAATAAAAGGTGTTTCAATTTTATCAATATTTTCAAACATAATATCAAATTGCAAACAGGATTCATTTACCCATTTATAGGTTGCTCCACCCAATCTTGCTTCAGGCTCTTTTGCAAAAACATCTATCATCCGGTCAAACCTAACTTTAGAACCTGTAAGGGTATTACCCTCAAAATCGGCTTTAGTATCATCGTATTTAGATGCGCCCAATACATATTCAGGTTCTTCTCCTTCTAATAGTTCTACCGTTGTACAAATACCAAGGGTCAACCCTAACATCGGTGACGAAAATGCAGCAGCATTAAAATCTTTTGGATACTGTTCTAAATAAGTCATACCAACAGCACCTCCCATTGAATGAGTTAATAAATATATCTTTTTATGTTTTTTAGGCTTTAAATAGTTATCATAAAAATGTTTCATATCATCAATATAAAACTGAAAATTTGAAACATATCCCATATCACGATCTGTTACCATTCTACCAGACTGCCCTTGCCCTCTATGGTCATGGATATAAACTGAATAACCATTATTGAATAAATCAAAAATCAACTCCTTATATTTAATTGCAGCCTCTGTCCTACCTGATGAAATCAAAATTGCTTTATCAGTATGAGATTGTTCAAATATTTTATAGTATATCGAAACACTATCTTTACCTATAAAATTTCCTGCTAAACCATTGTCGTAAAAAGTATCAATTTTTTGACTGTAAATTGAATCTTGCAATTGTACAATTGTAGTCAGTTTAAAATTATTATCACTTTTGGATAAAGGTTTGAAATCAGTTTTGCATGAAATTAAAAACAGGAATACAAAAATTAAATGAATAGGGGTTCTCCCTTCACCAAACCAAGTAAGATAACCCCAAAATGATTTTACCTTCTCCATTATTCTTTTTCAATTATTCCTTGTCCGTCTAGCTCTACAATAACCCATAGATTTACCAAATCCTCTAACACATCTAAAGGCAAGGCTCCGTTAGATAATATTACTTCATGGAACTTTCGGATATCAAATTTATCACCCAATTTTTCTTTCGCCATTTCTCGTAACTCCAAAATTTTCAACATTCCAATTTTATAGGCTGTCGCTTGACTTGGCATTACAATATGACGCTCTACCATTTTAATGGCATCCAATTCGGCATTTGGTGTATTGTCAGTATAATATTTAATTCCTTCTTCTCGGGTCCATTTTTTTGTGTGAATTCCCGTATCAACTACCAACCTACATGCTCTCCATAATTCCATCGCTAAACGTCCAAAATCAGAATATGGATCTTCATAAAAACCCATTTCTTTTGGAATAAATTCTGAATACAATCCCCAACCTTCTATGTATGCTGTATAACTTCCAAACTTTCTAAACTTAGGAATACTCGTCAATTCTTGAGCTATCGACAATTGCATATGATGTCCCGGAATCCCTTCGTGATAAGCCAAAGCCTCCATTTGATAACTCGGCATACTTGCCATATCATACATATTTGCATAATAAGTCCCGGGTCTAGAACCATCAGGAGCCGCATCTTGATAAAATGCTTTTCCTGCAGATTTTTCTCTAAATGGCTCTACAGCTTTTACTTTTATTGCGGCTTTAGGTTTAGTGATAAACAACTCGTCTAATCTTGTTTGCATGCTATCAATTATTTGAGTTGTTTGTTGCATATACTCCGCTCTGCCTTCTTCAGAATCCTCAAAATAAAATTGAGAATCGACTTTCATAAATTTAAAAAAGGATTGCAAATCACCTTCAAATCCAACGGAGTTTTTAATTGTGCGCATTTCATTATGAATTCTTGTTACCTCACTCAGTCCCAATTGATGAATATCTTCAGAAGTTAAATTGGTAGTTGTAGTTCTTTTCAACGCATTGTTAAAATAAGCCTCTCCATTAGGAAATTTCCATGCACCATCTTCATTGGTTGCCACTTTTTCTTGTTCTTCTAATGTTGAAATTAAATGATTGTATGCTGGTAACACTCCATCTAAAAGTCCTTTAACCGCCTTATCAATCAGTTCTTGTTTTTTAGAATTGTCAATATTAAGTGCTACAACTTTAGAAGAAAAATCTTCTAATAACGTACTATTTCTATTTAATTTATCAAAAGGAGCTCCAGTAATTACATTTCTAGAATCTTCAATAACTTTAGGAAACACAAACTTTGGAATCATGATTCCTGCTTCTTGCCTGCTTTTTAAATTGATGACCAATTGATCAAACAAAGGTTTTATTCCGTTCAATCGAGCAATATAATTTTCAGCATCTTTAACATCTATAATTTGATGCATATTAATTAAAAATGCAGGAACTTCTGCTTGCATCCCATGCATTTGGTTTACAGGATAATTATATAACCTATACTGATAATCACTTATTTGATTCTCTAATTTTAATTTGTACAAATCATAACTCAATTTGGTTGCGCTATCCAAAGCATCAACATTTATAGAGTCTTTTAGCCATTGTAAAGATTGCTCACGATGTTTTAATTCTTCAGCAGCAAATACATCAGAATAATCATTCCATTTATCAGCATCTTTTTTGATACCCAAATAAGTTTGGTCTTCTGGTTTACTCTTTAAATCTTCTTGATATTTTGTTTCAAAAAAATCATTTGCTTTTTGTGATTCAATAGCAATTGCATCAGAAGATATTTCTTTTTTATCATTCGGACTACATGCTATGAGCAAGATTATGACTCCAACAATTAGAGTGTTTTTAAAATTAAAGTTATTCATGGTTAGGTTAGGTTTTATTTGATGTTATGGTCTTTTGATGTATCTAATCCTATCTTTCCAGAAAAGATATCAAAGTACATTTTAAAATCTGATTTCAAACTCCAAAGAGGATATTTAAAAGTGGCTGGTTTGTTCTTCTCAAAAAAGAAATGACCAACCCAAGCAAAGCCATATCCAGCTAATGGAACATATAAAAACAAGATAGGCAGCCGATGATAAATAGCTGTAATTGCCAAAGCAAAAACAATGGTTGTGCCAATTACATGAAGTAATCTACACGTTTTATTACTATGCTCAGATAAATAATATTTGTAAAATTCTGGATAAGTTTGTATTCTTTCTTTGCTCATTAGTTGATAGCTTTTTTTAGAAATTCTCGTAAAGGTTTTGCCGTTTTTGAAAGAGAAGTAATCGTTTTCATTAAATCATCTCCTTCAATTATTTCAGGATCTAAATGTGTAAAATAATACCACTGCTTATTATAAATAAGTGACTGCTTTTCTCCTATTTCTCTATATTCTTTCGGAATTCGTTTTGCTTTTTTACCTTTTATTTCTTCAAAAGATTTGATGAAATTTTTATCAGTAACCAATGCCTCAAACTCCTTCATATTCTTTGAAATATAATTTCTTATTCTCTCAACTTGCTGTGTATCGGGTCCGAAAACACCTCCATATACTCCTAATTTTTCTGGGCCAAGTTCTACATATATCCCCGGGTAAGATTTATCTTTTCTTCCTCCTTTAGAAATAATTGCCGAGTTGTTTAACTTATAAGGTGTTTTATCTTTTGAAAATCGAATATCGCGATTGATTCTAAAAATGGCTTCTTTTTGTGTGATTTGTATTTCTGCATCTTCCTTAGAAAGCTCATCAATCAAATCGGTAATAAAAATTTTAAACGGTTCGCGAACAATGTTTTCATAACGCTTACGATTTTTATCAAACCAGTCTTTGTTATTGTTTGCGGCTAAGTCTTTGAAAAACTGTAGATAATCAGAAGTAAAATAGTGCATAGTTTTAGGTTAATGTGTAAAGTTAAAAAAGATTATCAATAAAAATAAACTTTAACATTTGCACAAAAAAACACCGACTATCACTAGTCGGTGTTTTTCACTTATTTATTTTTGAACGGTATTATGCTTCTCCAGTCGGTCCAAAATTTATTGGAATTGGAGGATGATCATAATCTTTAATTTCGCCATGAGCTTTCTCAAACTTGGTAACATTATCTGCCAATGCTTTAGCTAACCTCTTTGCATGTTGTGGTGTCAAGATAATTCTTGATTTCACATTTGCTTTAGGTGTCCCCGGCATTATGCTGATAAAATCAACGATAAACTCTGATACCGAATGGTTGATAATTGCTAAGTTAGAATAAGTTCCCTCAGCAGTTTTTTCATCCAATTGGATATTCAATTTTCCGTCTTTTGGTTTTTGTTGCTCAGCCATAAATTATAGATTAGAATTTTCCATTTCCTCTTTAGAACCTACAATCATATTGTCATACTCACGTAATCCTGTACCAGCAGGGATACGCTTACCAACAATTACATTTTCTTTCAATCCCTGTAAGGTATCAATCTTACCGCTTACAGCAGCTTCGTTTAATACTTTCGTAGTTTCTTGGAACGATGCAGCCGAAATAAATGATTTCGTTTGTAATGACGCTCTTGTAATACCTTGCAAAATTTGCTCAGCAGTTGCAGGATGTGCATCACGAGCTACAATTAATTCTTTATCTTCTCTACGTAATTTAGAATTTTCGTCTCTTAAATCTCTTGGACTAATGATTTGTCCAGCTTTAATTTCTTCAGAACCTCCTACCTCTTCAATAACTTTCATTCCGTAGATTTTATCATTTTGTTGGATAAAATCATTTTTGTGAACTAAGTCATTCTCTAAGAATAAACTATCTCCTGAATCAATAATTCTTACTTTACGCATCATTTGACGCACAACAACTTCAAAGTGTTTATCATTGATCTTTACACCTTGTAATCGATATACTTCTTGTACTTCGTTTACTAAGAATTCTTGTACAGCAGTTGGGCCTAAGATGTTTAAGATATCTGCTGGAGTAGTAGCTCCATCAGAAAGTGCCATACCAGCTTTTACGAAATCATTTTCTTGTACAAGAATTTGACTTGATAATTTTACTAAGTACTTCTTAATATCTCCATATTTAGATTCGATAATAATCTCTCTATTACCTCTCTTAATTTTACCGAATGATACAACTCCATCAATTGCTGT
>JASFYP010000052.1:0-24655 GCA_045047075.1 Flavobacteriaceae bacterium | reverse complement strand
ACTTTATCAAATGATGATGGCTTATGGTAGCGGAAATGGAGTTCAACAAGATTTCAATAAAGCATTTTCATACGCTTTAAAATGTGCTGAAAACGGAGACGGAACTTGTATGTTTAATGTAATTAGCTGTTACAAAGAAGGGACAGGAATCGAGAAAAACATTGATAAAATGTTGGAATGGGCTATTCGACTTGGAAAGCTTGAAAATCCAGAAAATTTACAAAAAAGTAGATACATAACTTCAGCTAGGTTAAATCTTGCTTATCTGTTCAGGGACGGAATAGATGTTGAGCAAGACTATTTTAAAAGTTATCAATGGTTCTTAATTTACAACGAATTTAAAAGAGACTTTTCATATATTCAACAACAGCAAATTGTAAAGGAAATTCAAGAATTGGAGAGTAAATTAACAGCTGACCAAAAGGAAAATGGACAAAAAGAGGCTGAAAGAATATTAGAAAGACGATTGATAAACCTTGGGAATCTATACAAAGCTGAATTATAAAAAAACGTTTACAACAACGGCTCCTAATATATTGTGGGCAAGTGTTTTACCCGAAGTAAGAGATAATAAAAAAAGATAAAGCTAGCGGACTAATAAGGCCGAGTTTAACCACAACATACCATAGCCAAAACGTTGTAGTGCATTTGAATGTTGACCTCTAAATTCAATAAATAATAAAATTCAATGAATATCTTTCTAAGTAAAATAAAAGAAAAAATAAATTTAACAAAACAGCAAGAAGAATACTTACTATCTATAATTAAAACAAAAAAGTATTCGAAAAACAGTTATTTCTTAAAACCAAGTCAAATCTGTTCAGTGATTGGTTACATAGAGAAAGGTTTAGTGCGAATTTTTAACATTAATTCTTTAGGTGATGAAACAACAAATTGGTTAGCAACAGATGATGAACTAGTAACTGAAATACTAAGTTTTATAAATCAAGAACCAACACAAGAATATATACAATGCATAGAAGAGACAACAATTGTTTATATTACTTACAAAGACCTACAAGACATTTACGAAATAATACCTCAAATGCATATTTACACTAAATTAATTAATGAAGATTTACTGGTTAATGTAAAAAAATATATTTTATCAAATATCCATTTATCGGCTGAAGAGCGATATGAACAATTACTTCAATTTCGTCCAAAATTAATTCAAAAAACACCCCTAAAACATATTGCTTCATTTCTTGGTATAACAGATAGCACGTTAAGCAGAGTTAGACGAAAAATGTTAACTAATTAGTACTTTCTTGCCTTTTATCAAGAAAAGAAAAAAAATCACATTGTAAATTTGAATTTTAATTTTAATTCAAACAACAATCAATGAAAAATAGTGCTATTATAATTTTAGAAGTCAAAGTAAAAGAAAGCAAAGTTATTGAACTCCAAAATTTATTATCAAAATACTTGCCTGAAACAAGAAAATCCGAGGGTTTTATTGATATTAAAATTCATAAGAATTTAACAGATAATACTTTCGTGTTTTATGAAGAATGGAAAACTATCCAACACTATGAATCATATTTAAAGTGGCGTACTGATACAGGTGTGATGGAAATTTTGGGAAACACTTTTGCCTCACCCCCAACTATTAGATATTGGAATACTATACATATATAATAATTCTACCCAAGTTAATTTCTTGCTTTTTATCAAGAAGAACAAATTCAAAATACAACAACTTTGCTGCATAAAAAATAATTAAATATTAAATTATGCAAAAAAATAGAAAAGTGGCATTAGTCACAGGAGGAAACAAAGGAATTGGCTTTGAAGTAGCGAAAATGCTATTAGAAAAAGATATTTCCGTTATTATTGGCTCCCGAAATGTCGAAAAAGGAAAACAAGCCGTAAAAGACTTAGGAGGCGAAAATGTTTCTTTTGTCCAAGTGGATATTACAAATGAAAAATCAGTTGAAACTGCAAAAAACGTCATTGCTAATGATTTTGGAAAATTAGACATTCTAATTAACAATGCTGGGATATGGCTAGATTTTGGCGTGCCAATGCTTGAAGTTTCAATGGATGATATTGAAGCGACATTCAAAGTAAATACTTTTGGAGTAATCACAACAATTAAACACTTTTTGCCTTTATTAAAGGAATCAAAAGAAGGAAGAATTGTGAATGTATCAAGTGGATTGGGTTCACTTAAACAAAGTGCTGACCCCAATTATGAATATTATCCATATAAATCATTAGCATATAATACTTCAAAAAGTGCTTTGAATGCGCTTACAATTTTATTCGCTTTCGAATTAAAAGAAACGAACATTAAAATAAACTCCGCAGACCCTGGGTATTGCTCAACAGACTTAAATGGAAAAACAGGGCCACGAACACCTAAGCAAGGAGCAAACATAGTAGTTGAATTAGCAACTTTACCAGAAAATGATTCAACGTGTGGTTTTTTTGATGAAAACGGGTCAATAGAATGGTAATATAATAAATCAATTAAAGAAAGTGAAATCATTACCCAGAACGATTATTATGATTTTGATGGATTTCAAAAACCAATTAGGATATGTAGAGTAACTTATTGTAGCCAATTTGACTAAAAAAAGAGAAAAAGCACAATCCATAAAGGTTTGTGCTTTTTTGTATTTTTACGCATAGGATGAAATAAGTATTTAAGTTCCCTACATATTATACAAAAGACAACTCACAGTTAGTAAAAAAACAATAAATACCTAATTTTGGAATATGAAAAATTTTGACAAAAAAGAACATATAAAGTCACCAGAATTCTATAGGAATACCGCAAAAAAAGTTGTCTTGGGGCAAGATGCTATTTATTCGACAATTGGCACAGCCTTAAGGCTGGAATTACCAGAGCGTTCTGAACTATTAATCATTGGTGGCGGAGGCGGAAAGGAATTAAGTTCTTTTCATCAATACTCAAAAAATTGGACATTCACCATATTAGACCCTTCAGAAAAAATGTTGAAATTGGCTGAGTATTGGTCAGAACTAGAACAACTTCAAGAAAGGACAAAATTTTTACACGGCTATTTGAGGGATTTTGAAATAGACAAATCAACTTTCAATGCAATTACATCTGTAGCCGTATTCCATTATTTGGATTTACAAGAAAGACTAGATATTCTTAGAAATGTAAAAAGATTATTAAAACCAAATGGAGTGTTTATTTGGAATGTTGGCGTTAAACCCAAAACCGAACCTGAATTTCAATATTTAAAAAAAATGTTCTTGCAATTTCCTAAGCAAAACGGATTTGAAAAAGAAATGCTCGACAAAATATCGTCAACATTGGATAACGAATATAAAATGATTACTAAAGAAGAAGAATTTGAACTGATTAAAAAAGCTGGATTTACAGAACCTATAGAAATCAATTCTTCATTATTCTTCAAAACTTATATTGTAAAAATAAAAAACTAAGCACAACAACGGTAGCCGTTGCACAAGGTCAAAAAAATAATAAAAAGGAGTTTTTTAGCTCCTTTTTAAGCAGGTTTAATCTATTTGATAAGAAATACTAAGCTAATATAGAGTTGCTTTTACTGGCTTATTTTGGAGTCTACAGGCTTCTTTTATTAGTTTAAAAAACTCGAGCAGTATTCCTGCATTGCTTTGCACCGTTTTTGAGGTGAATTTTAAATATTTCTTTAAATTATAAGCTATGGCAGATAAATGCATGACTTTGTTTGCCTGTTTTAATCCTAGGGTATTTATTTTTCGGAGTCCCAAAAACTGAGTGAGAGTTCCAAATACAGGTTCAACTGTACTTTGTCGTTTTCCTTTCATGTAGCTACCTCGTGGACTGTTTACTCGGGCGTTATTACGCTCATATTCTTCACGATAAAAGGTAACCGTAAATTTTTTCTCTTGAGCTGATTTCCCTAAACATTGAGATCGTATAGGACAATCTACACAAACCTGTTTTAATGCTCTATATTCCTTCTTTTTAGTATTATTCTTTTTCTCATAAAACACCTTTTTAAAGGGAATGACTTTTCCTTGTGGACATAGATAATAATCTTCCCTTTGGTTATATTCAAATCCATCTGCCCTCCTTTGTAAGTACCATGGGGAGGAGTATAACTGCGTAATCTCTTTTGTTCCAAAAACGCATAGTTTTCTCCGCTACTATAACCTGTATCTGCAACACAATTATGCCATAGGAGTCCCTCTTTGTGTAGACGTTTTTCTAAACGGTTACATATATCGGGCAAACACTGACTGTCCTTACCGTCGGCATGATATGCCTTTATATCAGTAATCACATGATGCCCTGTGTCTACACTTAACTGACTCATGTAGTTAAGCTTTCTAGACTTACCCGGTTTAACACTAATACGAGCATCGGGATCAGTAGGACTATAATGTGTTTTATTAGAAGTATACTTAGAGCCTTTATTGCCAGCGCCTGGACGCTGGTCTTGGTCTTTACGCCATTTTTTGTTTCTGCTTTTTATAGCTTGTAATTCGCTGGGACTTGCACTTATTTCTTGTTGTGATTTTGAAGCTTTATTAAGTTTTGTTTTTCTAAAGGGAGCAGTATCTTTATCCATAGCGCTAATATGCCTGATACGATGTAAGTGCTTCTCTAAATCTTCCTTTGGCACTTTCTAACTCTAAAGTTTCCATAGAGGCATTTGCTTTTACTGGGGCTGAATCTATGGCTTGGGTATGACCGCTTACCATCCCTTTTTCAATGCACAGACTAAGTACCTTAGTAAACACCCCTTCAAATACGGACTCTGGATATAATTGTCGGGTACGGCTGATTGTAGAATGCCATGGTAGGGGCTCATCGATATCATAGCCCAAAAAATAAAGAATATCCAACCGCATACTGCTATGTTGAATCAAATCTCTATCGCTAATAATGTTCTCTAAATAACCAACCAAACACCGTTTAAAGAAAACAACTGGATCAATACTCTTTTGTCCGCTGGATCCATAATAACGCTTCGTTAATCCATAGAGAAAATGAAGTTCCAAAACCTCTTTTAACCGTCTATAAAAATTGTGTTTTGGAATGTGCTCACTGAGTTGAAATTAAGCGAATAATTTCTCTTGGTAATCTTTCTTGCCTTGCATAACTAAAGTTACGAAAGAACTAAGATACTTTTATTTTAGAATGCTATCTTTATCAACAAACTTGTGCAACAGGCACAATACCTATAATTCATTACGGCGGATTTTCCTATCGAAAAATCCTCTCACTTTTGCTATCTTCGTTTTACGGCGGAAAGAATCCTGCGGATTTTTCCGCAACGAAATCATAGCCTAACCGTTACCCACAGGCTAAACGAGACGCAACTAAAATAACTATGACAAAAATTCATCATCTAAATTGTGTGAAAATTGAATCACCAATGGGCTCTGCAATTGGACACTGCTTGCTCATTGAAGAAAACAATAAACTAACGCTAATTGATTCTGGAATTGGACTTCTGGAATCTAAAGAACCTGAAAAGAGATTAGGAAAAGAATTGATTGAAGTTACTGGATTTGAATTTGAAGAAGGTTTAACCGCCATAAGGCAGATTGAAAAACTTGGATTTAATCCTGAAAACGTTGAGAATATTATCTGTTCACATCTTGACCCTGACCATATTGGAGGAATAATGGACTTCTCTAATGCTGAAATTCACGTTTCAAAAGAAGAGTATGACAGTTTTAAAAGTGGAAACGAAAGATATTTACAACTACAATTATCCCATAATCCAGATTTGAAACTTTATGAAGCAAACGACACAGAGTGGTTTGGACTTCCTGCTCGAAAAGTTAATTTAAACTTACAAACAGAAATATACTTAATTCCTTTGTTCGGACATACTCTTGGACATTGTGGAGTTGCAATAAAAGCAAACAATCAATGGACCTTCTATGTTGGAGATGCTTATTATTTACGCGCTGAATTAGAAGATAAAAATCATCCTGTTGAGCAACTAGCGACAATTAGAGCAGTAGATAATAATTTGAGGTTAGAATCTTTAGATAAAGTACGAGGAATTATTAAAGACTTTGGTAACCAAATGGAGTATTTTGGTTATCATGACCCATCTGAATTTAAAATAGAAAAGCCAGTGGGTAACACTATATAGCAAATAGGGCGTTTGATAGGTTAAGAAAGTTCAGTGCTATTTACCAACACCGCCATATCGTTGATTTGGCTTTTAAAATGAATAAGATAAAAACAAAATACAACGCTTTGGCTCAGTGCAAATTTGAAAGTTCATCGCTTTCTACTGCCCTACTTGCCATATACTAAACGTTAGCAAAAAAAATGGAACCTAACTCCGAAATATTTAGAAAATTAAATTTTATCTCCGAAATTAAACTTAGAGATGAAATACTTGAAAATTGTAAAATACTAATCTTTAAAAAAGGGGAAATCATAGTTAGACAAGGTGAATATGTAAAAGTTTTACCCATTGTTCTGTCAGGAAGCATTCGAGTATTTCAAACTAAAGAAGATAGAGAAATTTTACTATACTATGTAGAAACAAGTCAAACTTGTATGATGTCTTTATCTGCGAGTTTTTATAATAACGAAAGTCCATCTCAAGCAATTGCAACCACAGATACTAAAATATTAGCCATTCCAACACCATTTATTGTTAAATGGCAAAGAGAATTTAATTCTTGGAACAACTTTGTAATTAGAACTTTTAGAAGTAGGTATGATGAACTTCTTGCCACTTTTGAAAGTGTTGCATTTAATCACATTGATGAACGAGTATTAAGATATTTAAATCATAAAAAAGCTAATCAGAATAGCTCCAATATTAAAATTTCCCATCAACAATTAGCTTACGAATTAGGAACTACACGAGTAGTTATCTCTCGTATTTTAAAACAATTTGAGATAGATGGGGTTTTAATATTACACAGAGCAGAAATAGAAATTTTATAAATTTTTTTCATAAGTGTATCTTTTGATACCGTTACCTCTTTCTCCCTCCTCATACTTTTGCTTCATAATAATATTAATATAAAAATAAATTATGAGTGCAAAAATCTTTTTATCAGAAATGGAGCAAGAGTTTATCTCCACAAAAAATCTTCTGGAATTACTACCAGAAGAAAAACTAAACTATAAACCACACGAAAAAGCAATGTCATTAGGACAGCTTGCTCTTCACATAGCAACAGTTTCAGGTCGGAACTTAAATTTTGCTAAAAATGGTCAGGTTGAAACAACAATTATTGTTGAGCACCCTGTTCCAAATAATAAAAGTGAAATTTTAGATTCACTTGAAGAAAGTATAGGAATCGTACAATCGTTATTAACCGAAGAAGATACAAGTTGGTTAAAAAAAGATTGGAAATTAATGCGTGATGGTGAAGCAATAGCCGAAATGCCAACGTATTCTTTCATCAGAACATTTGTATTAAATCATTGGTATCATCACAGAGGGCAATTATCTACATATCTAAGAATACTAGGTGTAGAATTATCTTCTATTTATGGGCCTACGGCAGACGTCAACCCATTTGCTTAATCTCAATTATTAACATATAAAATTTAAAAAAATGAAAAATATCATCATAATAACATTAGCAACAATATTTTCAATGACTGCATTTGCCCAAAACCAAGGCAAAAGTGTACTGCTCATAACCTCTGCGCAAGTAGATTTATTATCAGAAAATGGCAAAGCGTGGGGCTTTACCAAAGATAGTGAAGCAAAGAATAAAGTGAGAAAAAACCTTAGAAAGGTAATTAAGAAAGCGAGAGAGTTAAACATTCCGATTATTCATTCGCCTGTAGGTTTTGATTACGATAAAATGAAAGGGTATGAGCCAAAAAATGGAATTCAACAAGTCATCATTGAAAACCAATTATTAGCGATACATACTTCAGGAGTTGATTTTATACCAGAGGCATCTCCTAAAAACAATGAAATTGTGTTGCCATATCGTCAAGGATTTTCTTCCTTTTGGGCAAAGTCTATTCAAGAGCATCTAGAAAAGTTAGATGTAGAAACTATTTACATTGCTGGAATGTTGGCAGAAGGGTGTGTACAGTCGCATACTCGAGATGCAGCAGAAAATGGATACAAAACCATTGTAATTACTGACGCCATAGGCTCAACCAGTTTTGAACTGCTAGATGCATCCTATAAAACACTTGGAATACACGCCAAGGCACTGATTGATACCAAAACGTTTTTGAATAAATAAAAAGGAAATTATTAATTATTCCTCTAAAATTATAATAGAACACAGGTAATAACAATCTATCTGTGTTCTATTTATTAATACTTACAAATATGAAAAAGTTTAACTGTCCTTTAGGAATTCCTGTTGGCATTGGTCTATTAAAAATGGGGTTGATAGGTATTATCATAAATATAATTGACCTAAACTTGTTTAACCTAGGTGTTTCACTAACACTTTTTTTATTGGGTGGACCATTTATTAGGATAATTAAAGAATTGACTAAATTAAGTCATAAGTTGGTTGAATTAGAGAGGAAATTAGAATAAATACAATAAAGCCAGAAGGCAACAAAATGTAAACATAGACCGTTAACAAACGGTAAAAATTAATCCAACAAGGATAAAACACTATCAACAGAACTCAATAATTCTTTAGAATTAGGCTGAACTTTTGAAACAACTTTTATTCCATTATATAGAGTGTAATATAAATTGGCTATTGAATTTAGATTTTTTCCATTCGATATTTCTCCACTTTGTTCTCCTTTTAAAAGAAACTCATAAAATATATTTACAAAAGTGTTTTCATTTTCTTTAAGAATAGTTAGAATTTCTACATCACCAGGAACTAATTCTGTCGTTGTATTTACTACAAAACAACCTTTTCTATCCTTATCAGTAACAGACTGTTCAATTGCCATTTTAAATAATTTTCTTAAACCTTTCTTTACATTTTTCTGTTGGTTTATAAAATTTGAAAAACCTGTAATATTTGTTGTCCTATAATGTTGAAATGATTTATAAAATAATTCATTTTTTCCACCATAAGTACCATAAATACTTGACCTACTAATACCTAAATAAGTAACTAAATCTTGAATAGAAGTTGCGTGAAACCCTTTTTTCCAAAAAAGTTCCATAGCCTTTTCAAGAATCAATTTTTCATCAAATAGTTTTACTTTTGGCATAATATTGAATATTAAAAAAGGGCAGTCGTATAACTGCCCTTCAAAGATACTGTATTTGGAACGATAATTCCAAATATAATTAAAAAATTTAGTTACTAAAGTGACTACTAACAATTGTAAACGGATGAAAATCAGGTGTAGCATTGCTAAATGCAAGTCCCAATTTCGGAGCATTTCCAGTCTGTAATCGTTCAACCATAACATTTAACGCTTCTTGATTTGTCCATTGAGAATAGTTAACTACGTAATCATTGTCCATACTCTCGTGAACAGTTGAAGAAATAAATCCTGCTTGTGTAACCAATTCATCTGCTAAAGCAGTTTTCAATAACTGTGCTAATTCCGATTGACTAACTCCATCGATTGGTTTTAAGACATTAACAATAGTCAATATTTCATTTTTATAATCAATATAAACTTTCTTACTATTATCTGACTTGTATTGGGCAGTAAGTTGAAATGGATGATAATCAGGACTACTTAATGAAAATGCTTGTGCCATTTTTGGTGCTTCACCCGAACCTACCAATTCTCCAGCAGATTGCAAATCTTCACCTGTTTCCCATTGTGAATAATTGATAATATATTCATTATCCATACTACTATGCACGTTTGATGATATGTAACCTTGTTGCTTAATCATTGTTTCATTAATTCCTTCTTTTAGCAATGTAAGCACATCGTTTTTATCATCTGCATTTGGTGTCATTATGTTTATTACCGTCAATAAGCTTGGGTTGGTAATAAGTTCTACTTTCTTCTCTACTGCTATTGTTTCTTGTTCATCTTTTTTACAAGATGCTATTCCTATAATCACAAATAGTAATAGGATTAATAAATTATTATTTTTCATTGTTTATGTTTTTTTATATTTCACAAATTACTTCTCTAATAGAAATTTTGCATTAATACTCATTCGTACTTCATCTCCTAAGACTAAATCACCTGCTGCATTTGTTTTGTTAAATGAGACACCATAATCTTGACGATTTACGGTAAAGTTAACTTTCCATAAACTATATGTTTGGCCATAAGCATCTTGTGTTTCTCCTAAATACTTTGCATTTGTAATAATAGTTTTTGTTATCCCTTTCATTGTTAAAGTTCCAGAAATATCATATTGATTATTGGACACCTTTTTAAAACCAGTACTCTCAAATACTATTGTAGGAAATTTTTCAGAATCAAAAAAATCAGCAGATTTTAAATGTCCATCTCTTTTTTCATTATCTGTATTGATGCTACTAACATTAGCAGTCACTTTGATTATTGCATCTTTAAATTTTTCATCGGAATAGGTAAAACTCCCTGATGAATTAGTAAATCTCCCAGTAACTTCGGATATTTTAAGATAATCTACCTCAAAGTTGATATTGGAATGAACCACATCCCAATTATATGTTTTTGTCTGTGCATTAGAAATTTGACCTATCCCTAAAATTGCTATTGCTAAAATTATATATTTCATTTTTGTATAGTTATTAATTATGACAATAGTGGATTTATATTTATTCCACCGTCAATGTTATATTCTCCGCCAGTAATAAATGAAGCTTCATCAGAAGCAAGGAAACAGACCAAGTTTGCAACATCTTCAGGCTGTCCAAATCGTTTTAGTGGTATTCTGTTTTGCATTGCTTCTGCAAATCCTTTTAATTGGTCTTCAGGCATACCTGTTTTTTCAAAAATTGGTGTCGCTATTGGTCCAGGATTAACAGAATTAATTCTAATTTTTCTTGGTGCTAATTCTGTAGCCGCAGTTCGTGTATAAGAATTTAAAGCCGCTTTTGAAGCCGCATAAACAGCAGTGTTTGGCATACCTGTATAGGCGTTTACAGATGACAAATTAATGATTGAAGAACCATAATTTAGAATATGTAAAAACTTTTCAATAGTGAATAAAGCACCTTTAAAGTTTATTCCCATTTGATTATCAAACATTTCTTCAGAAATTTGACCTATTGGAGCAGGTGCAAAAATTCCTGCATTTACAAATAGAATATCTACTTTTCCAAATTGACTTTGTACATTAGAAACTAATTTATCCATTTCCGTTAAGTCTTTTACATTAGCAACAAATCCAGTTACTCCTAATTCTTTAGAAGCAATTTCTATCCTTTCTTTTGACCTGCCAGTAATAATAACATTCGCTCCTCTTTCTTTTAATTTTTTGGCTGACGCATAACCAATACCGCTATTACCTCCAGTAACTACAGCAACTTTTCCATTTAAATTTCTCATTTTTTATGATTTTAATTGTTAATAAATATCAGAACGTTCGTTCCGCTTTCAAACATACAGATACCGGAACGATAATTCCATATAAAAATGAAAAAGAATTATAAATAGACAAAAGTAAGTAAGCCAGTTGCTAACAAAGGTGATCGTTGCACAACTCATTATTTAGATTGATTTGATGATTTTTGAATTATTTGTAAAATAAAAACACTAACAATCAGGTGGTTATAAATTAAGTAAATTTCAAAAAATAGCTTTTTTAATGAATTTTGTAGTTGTGCAACAGCCACACGGTATAAAAATAATAGCGGTTTTCGTGAGAAATTCAAAGTGAGTATCTTTGTACAAAGCTTAGTGATAAATTGAAAGGAAAGTGTCTTCAAATCCGCTACTATACTTATACAAACCGTTATGCGCAAGCGTAAAATACAACCCAAAATTGAATGAAAAAGAGAATAAATATTTTAGCAATTAATGGAAGTGCGAGTAAAAACTCTTCCAATCTTGCTCTTATAAATGAAATAATTGGACTATCTGAAAATGAATTTAATTGGACGGTTTTTGACGACTTAACTGAATTGCCACATTTCAAAACGGAATTGACTGACAAGAATACACCTAAGATTATTTCGGAATTCAGAAATATGATATTAAATGCAGACGGAATATTAATCTGTACACCTGAATATGTTTTTAGCATTCCAAGCGGATTGAAAAATGCAATTGAATGGTGTGTATCAACTACAGTTTTTTCACATAAACCTATCGGACTAATAACTGCGTCTGCAAGTGGATTAAAAGGACACGCAGAATTAAAGTTAATAATGGAAACTGTAGAAACTAAATTCACGAAAGAGACGACTTTATTAATACAAGGTGTTAAAGGGAAAATTAGTAAGAAAGGAAAAATAATGAATGCGGTAACTAAAATGGAATTGGAGAATTTTACAAAATCATATATTGAATTAATAAGAATAGCCAGCACATAACACGGTATATACTTAATGCTTTAGGTTAATCTAAACCAAGAGTTCGGGCGTATTTATGAAGTCCTCAAAATTTTCAATTTTGCGTTAATATAGGAAAAGAAAAAATTAAAAATTTTGCTAAGTGCTTAACCGAAAATTATTGTATTTTAATCAGCACTAAGCATATACAAACCGTTGTAAGTAATTTAAAAAAATGAAAAGAATAGAATTTTTAATAATAGGTCTTTTGATAGTTCAAATAGGAAATGCTCAAAATCCCTTACAAGTTCCAAGTACACTAACAGGAGCTAATATTAATTTAACTTTGCAAAATGGAACAACCCAATTTTATGTTGGTCAAACGACTAATACAATGGGTGCAAATGGTAATATTCTTGGTCCGACATTAATACTTAATCAAGGAGATTTTGTTAATTTTTCTATAAACAACCAATTAGCAGATATTACTACCATTCATTGGCATGGAATGCATGTCTCGGCAGAAAATGATGGTGGACCACATACAACTATTGATCCGAATACAACTTGGAATCCTAGTTTTACTATTCTAGATAAAGCAGCAACCTATTGGTATCATCCGCATTTGCATGAAAAAACAAATGAACATGTTTCAAAAGGAATTGCTGGTATGATAATCGTAAAAGATACCGAAGAAGCTGCTCTTGATTTACCAAGAACATATGGTGTTGATGATTTCCCATTAGTAATTCAAACAAAAGATTTTGATGCGAATAATCAAATTGTAGTACCATCTAATTCAGATGATGTAGTTATGGTTAATGCTACCATTGATGCAGCTCTAACTGTTCCAGAGCAAGTGGTTCGATTTAGAATACTAAACGGGTCATCAATGAGAGTGTTTAATATCGGATTAAGCGGAAACCAAACTTTTTATCAAATTGCATCTGATGGTGGCTTATTATCTGATAATCTCCCATTGACTAGGTTAAGACTTGCTCCTGGAGAACGAGCTGAAATTTTAATTAACTTTTCTGGAATGAACGGACAAACTGTTTTTCTAAAAAGTTATGCGTCAGAATTTTCTAACGGAATTTATGGGGCTACCAACCCAGGAATGGGTTCAGGGATGACCTTAAACGGTTATAATCCTAATCCATTAAATGGTTCAGATTTTGACATTATGCAATTTAATGTTGATGCTGCCACAACTAACCCTATAACAACAATTGCAAGCCCATTGGTTACTGTTACACCTATACCTGAAGCAAATTCTGATGTTTCTAGAACCATTACAATGAGCCCAGTTACAACGGGTCCGGATCAGTTAAATGGTAATTTTTATCTCAATAATGTATTATTTGATATTAATGTTATCAATGAAACAGTTTCTCTTAATAATACAGAAATTTGGTCTATTTCTAATAATTCGGCCATAGCACACCCCTTTCATATTCATGATGTACAGTTTTATGTATTAGATAGAGATGGCAATACGCCACCACCTAGTGAGCAAGGAAGGAAAGATGTAATATTGGTTGAATCACAAGAAACAGTTCGTTTTATTGCTAAGTTTGATGATTTTGCCTCTACAGTTCCATATATGTATCATTGTCATATGTTGATACATGAAGATGGTGGAATGATGGGACAGTTTGTAGTTGAGAACACGTTATCGATTGAAGAAAATTCTATTGATGCTAATTTTATAATATACCCTAATCCTTCAAATGGTTTGATTAATATAGAGCTTAATATTGATAGTGAAGTTGATGATATTTTCATTTATGATAATTTAGGAAGAGTAATAGATAGTACAATAATAAAAAATGAAAATTCAATTAGAGTTGAAGGATTGCAAAATGGAGTTTTCTATATAAAAATAATAATAGGTAAGGATGCAGTCATAAAGAAAATAATAGCATATTAAAACTACTTACAACAAAAAACATACGTAATTACGGTCTTTGTTCTTTACCAAAGATTTGTATCTCTGAACAAAGTTTAGTGATAAATTGAAAGGTAAGTGCCTTGAAGTCCGCAACTACGCATATTCAAACCGTTAGGTGTAATAAAAAAATATGAATAAGAGCATTTTATATGTATTAATAGGAATGACAATATTATCAAGTTGCGATAAGGAAGATGAAGATTTAAACCCATTAACTTGCGAAGATAATAACTCACTTAATGTAATCACTCAAAGAAATTTTGAAATGGGTTTCAGTACATGGGGTTATGGGCCAAATGAAGCTGATAAGGAGGAAACCTATCAATTCATAGAATCAAATGCAGATGTTTACTCTGAACAAATTGACAATAAAATTCCTTGGAATGCGTGGATAAACAATTCTGCATTACCTGTCGAATTTAAAAATGATATCGATAACCGTATTTCAAAAGGACTAAATAATCATAAACTTTTATTATCGGTAAGCCTTCTTAATACAGACCGAAGTGATTTACTTGAGGACTATGACGGAAGTATTCCAAATTATTCTTCATTGAACGACATTAATATTGAAAATGCCTATTTCAAGCATTTGGAATATCTAGTACTAAAATTTAACCCTGACTATTTGGTAATTGCTATGGAGGTAAATGAACTGAAACTCGAATCTGAAACTAAATGGGATGAGTATAAAATATTAATGAGTAATATCCGAAATAGAATAAAAATTAATTATCCGAATTTGCCATTATCCGAATCTGTAACCTTACATAATTGGTTCAATCCAGAAATTGAAAATCAGACGAATTTTATTTTTGAAGTCAGTAACTATGTTAATCAAAATATGGATTTTGCGGCAATTAGTTATTATCCTTTTTTTAAAGGACAGCACAATGAAAATGAATTTCAGCAAGCCTTTGACTTTTTACACTCCGAAGTTACCATTCCTATTTCTTTTGTTGAAACTACACATTTAGCAGAAAATTTAAACATTAGCAATTTTAACCTGAACATTGACAGTGATAAATGTGAGCAAAAAGCATATCTAGAAACACTTCTGTTAAATGCACATAATGAAAATTATGAATTTATTATTTGGTGGGCATATCGAGATTACGATAAACTTTGGGAGACTTTTCCCGCAGAGTTCAAAGATGTTGGTAAATTATGGAGAGATACAGGGTTACTTAATGAGAATGGAATAGAAAGGCCATCTTTCACTATTTGGAATAAAATTTTAAGTAAATAAAAAGTTAATGATTTTGAATATAAAAACAAGAAAAATAGCCAATTTATTGCAGATTATAGCCAGTTTCTTATGCCCGGAAGTTGAAATTTCATGTTTCGAAATCATTTTCTTTTCATAAATTAACAATTGTAAACTATTAAAATGAACTCAAAAACAATCTACATTAAAAATATGGTTTGTCCTCGTTGTATTGACGTAGTGAAGGATATTTATAAGGAATTGAATATCTCTATAAAACACATTCAATTGGGTAAAGTTGAAAGCAATTCGGCAATAAATAATTTAATAAAAGCTAAATTAAGTTTACTTTTATTAGATAGAGGATTTGAATTAATTCAAGATAAAAACCGTAAAATTATAGAACAGATAAAAACTATAATTGTAGAGCAGATACACCATTCAAAAGAATTTTTAAATACTAATTTCTCTGTACACCTTTCTGAAAAACTAAACCAAGAATATACATCATTAAGCAAATTATTCTCTTCTGTAGAAGGAATTACTATTGAACGATTTATATTAAAACAAAAAATTGAACACGTAAAAGAGCTTCTTTTTTACAAGGAATATACACTTTCAGAAATTGCATTTCAAATGGATTATAGTAGTGTCTCTCATCTTTCTTCACAGTTTAAAAAAGAAACAGGCATGTCTCCTTCTGAATTCAAAAAACTAAAAAATCCAAACCACCAACCATTAGATTCGCTTTAAATAATTACTATTATCCCTAACCAAAATTATACAAACAATCCCCCGAATTGTATAATAGGTAAAACTTAATTTCTTCGCTCCTTTGCAGTATCAAAATGCAAAACATGGAGCAAATAATCAATAACGAAAATGTTAATGCAAGTTATAAAGTATCGGGAATGACCTGTGCTGCTTGTGCCATTAGTTTAGAGTCCTATCTTTTACCACAAGAAGGAATCCATAATATAGCTGTTAATTACCCTAACCAATCTGTTTCTTTAGACTATGATAATGCTAAAATCACTATTGAAACAATTCAGAAAAAAATTAAAGAAATAGGTTACGATATCCTATTAGGAGAAACAAAAGAAATTGAAAAACAATTTGAAAAACTAGAAGAAAAACGACTTAATACCTTAAAATCAAAGTTATTATTTTCTGCTATTTTCTCCATTCCTATTTTTATCATGGCAATGTTTTTTATAGGGAAAATACCCTACGAAAACTGGATAATGATGGTTTTGTCTGTCCCTGTTTTGTTTTGGAGTGGTGCAGAATTTTATACCATTGCTTGGAAAAAGCTAAAACATTTTTCTGCAAATATGGATACTCTAGTTGCACTAAGTACAGGTGTTGCATTTATTTTTAGCGTATTCAACACAGTTTATCCGCAATACTTTTTGAGTAAGGGTGTAACACCTCATGTATATTACGAATCCGCAGTTATTATAATTACCTTGATATTATTGGGTAGATTTTTTGAAGAAAAAGCAAAAAGTAAAACATCTTCTGCTATAAAAAAATTAATGGGATTACAACCCAAAAAAGTTACTGTTATTAGAAATGGAGTAGAAACTATTATCTCTTTTGAAGAAATAATTAAAGGAGAATTAATAATTCTTAAACCAGGGGATAAAGTTCCCGTAGATGGTAAAGTTAAGAAAGGGAATTCTTTTATTGATGAAAGTATGATTTCAGGAGAACCCATTCCTGTTGAAAAAATAAAAGGAAGCTCTGTTTTTTCAGGTACAATTAATCAAAAAGGGTCAATGAGAATAATAGCTACAAAAATTGGCGAAGATACATTACTTTCTCAAATAATTAAACAGGTTGAAAACGCACAAGCCAGTAAGCCAGCAATTCAAAAATTAGCTGATAAAGTGGCAGGTGTTTTTGTACCTATCGTAATCGGTATTTCTATTATAACTTTTATTATTTGGTATTCATTTGGTCCAGAGCCTTCATTTACCTATGCATTACTAACACTTATTACGGTATTAATAATCGCTTGTCCCTGTGCATTAGGTTTAGCAACACCCACAGCTTTAATGGTTGGGATTGGTAAAGGTGCACAACAAGGGGTTTTAATAAAAGACGCCCAGGCTTTGGAAACAGCTTATAAAATTGACACGCTGATTTTAGATAAAACAGGGACTATTACCGAAGGAAAACCAAAAGTAACCGATGTATTTTGGGCTAACAAAAGCAATGCAACCCTTTTGGAAAAAGTATTATTAGCCATAGAGTCCCAATCGGAGCATCCCATTGCAGAAGCTATTGTGCATCATCTCCGAAAAATAAATACAGAAACAGTTTCCACAAGTTCTTTTGAAAGTATCACAGGTATGGGAGCAGAAGCACATTTTGAAGGTAAGGCTTACCGGGTAGGAAATGAAAAATTGATGTTGCAAAACACAATTGACATCCCTGTAGAATTGGCTAAAAAAGCAGACAATTTAAAAGCAGAAGCAAAAACAGTAGTGTATATAAGTGCTGCAAATAAAGTTGAAGGCATTATAGCAGTTGCAGATAAGGTAAAAGATACAGCCGAAGCAGCCATAAAAGAAATACAGAAAATGGGCATAGAAGTTCATATGCTAACAGGAGATAATGAACAAACAGCAAAAGTAATCGCTGGCGCAGTTAATATTACTCATTTTCAAGCAAATGTTATGCCTTCTGATAAGGGTGATTTTGTTGAAAAGTTACAAAAAGAAGGGAAAACGGTAGCCATGGCGGGAGATGGTATTAACGATTCTCATGCTTTAGCTCAGGCAGATGTGGGAATTGCTATGGGAAGCGGAACAGACATTGCCATGGAGAGTGCGGGTATTACATTAATGAATTCCGATTTAAAGCAGATTGCCAAAGCCATCAAACTCTCTAAAGCGACCATGCAAACGATTCGCCAAAATTTATTTTGGGCATTTATCTATAATCTAATTGCAATTCCTATTGCTGCAGGGCTACTCTACCCTATCAACGGATTCCTTTTAAATCCTATGATAGCAGGAGCTGCGATGTCGATGAGTTCCATTTCGGTACTCCTAAATAGTTTAAGGTTAAAACATAACAATTAAAAAGTCATAAAAATGAATGAAAAACAAAATTTACTTATAGAAAAGTCAATAATTAACATTAAAACTTGTAAAGATACACTTGAAAAAATATCGTCTACCTGTTGTATGCCTATTAGAAGTAAAAAAATGCAAGATACTTTCAACAGCCTTGATAGATTAGATAGTCAATTAAAATCCGCAGATAAAGAGTTAATCTCTAATAGTATCGTGGAAATTGAAATGTGTGGTAGCCAAATAGGAAAACTATATGTTTCTTGTTGTACAGATAAAAGAGAACCTCTTTATCAAATATTTCTCAAAACATTAAACGAAACTCATACCAATATCCATAAAATGATGGGGACATCACATTAAAATTATAAACTTAAAAAACAAACAAATGAATTTTCAATTACACACAATAAAAACATCACCCGAAAAATCTAAATCTATTATAGAAAAAACTAGAGCTTCCCATGGTTTTATACCCAATTTATATCGTGTAATGGCTGAATCTCCTGAGACATTAAATTTATATGAGTTCTTTCATGGTATGATGCATCAATTTACTTTAAGTCAGCAAGAACAACTTGTAGTTTTATTTACAATTACAACATCACATGATTGTAATTATTGCACTAGTATGCAATCTATGGTGGCAGAGATGATGCGTTTCCCAAAAGAAGAAATCGAAAAAATTAAACTTTCAAAAACTTTAGGTAACGACAAGTTAGAAACTCTTAGGAGATTTACACAACTACTAATTAATAATGAAGGTTGGGTTACAGAAAACGAAAGAGAATCTTTTATAAAATCAGGATTCTCTAATCAGGCTATTCTTGAGATAATTTCAATTTTATCTATAAAAACACTATCTACATATGTAAATAGAATAGCCCAAACTCCTATAGACGTTGAATTTGGAATCAAATAAAATTATTGATATATTAAAACTTTAAAATAAATAAAATGAAAATTGTAAAATTTAAAACAAACATAAACTGTGGAGGTTGTATTAAATCTGTTACCCCTTTTTTAAATGAATTGGATAACATTGATGGTTGGAAAGTTGACACAGAAAACCCAGATAAAATTCTTGAAATTGAATTGGAAGATGATAATAAGGTGATAGTTGTGGATGCAATAAAAAAAGCTGGTTTTGAAATTGAAGAGGTTAAATGATATTTTGAAAAAGCATATAAACCGTATAAAAATAATAGCTATTTTAATGCTGAATACGAAGGTGTTATCTTTAACAAAGTTTAGTGATAAATTAAAAGGCAAGTGCCTTGGAATCCGCTACTGTTCTTAAATTAAACATTGTGAGTAATTCCCAAAAAATAACTAGAAATAAAACTTATGAATATAATTGACTTAGAGAACATAAGTTCATTTCTATCTTTAGCAAATATAGACGATAACATAAAATCAAACTCTTTTCACATATTGAAAATGGATAGTTTTGCAGATGCACAATTGCAAAACATGCCAACATTTAGTCAAGATTTTTTTCAAATCACTTTTTCTATTGGATTTACTGTTAATTGCAAGATAGATGACACTCTGTATAACCATTCCAATGATTTTATAAGTTATGGAATGCCCAACCAAGTTTTTACATTGGATATTAAAAAGTTAGATCCAAAATCTAATGGTTATATTATCCTTTTCGAACAGCATTTTCTAAAAATATTAAATGATACATTTAAGCAAAATCAAATCGAACAATTGTTTCGAGTCTCATCGGAAAAAGTAATCTATTTGAATTCTATTGAAAGAGAAAAATTAAAAAAACATTTTGATAACATGTATAGAGAATTTGATAAATGCACAATGGGCTGTGACATAATAATTCAATCATATCTTCTAATTCTTTTACAAGAAACAGCAAGGTTATCTTTTCCTAAATCAAAAAACACATCTCTTTTGCAAAGTCGTGAGCAACAAATACTTCAAGATTTCAAAGTGCTGTTAGAACAAAGCGGAAGATTGATTAAGCCCCCTTCTTATTACTCAGATAAACTAAATCTTAGTACAGTATATTTAAATGAAGTGGTTAAAAAGTTAACCAGAAAATCTGTGTCGAGAACTATAAAAATGAAAACCTTATTAAAAGCAAAAACATACTTACTACAGACCAACTTAACGGTTTCAGAAATTTCCTTTAACTTGGGTTTTGAAGATGCTTCTAATTTTACAAGGTTTTTCAAAAAAGAAATTGGTATTACACCTTCTAAATTCAAATCAACAGACTGACCGTTTATACCTAATTTTTGAATAGTCTCATATCTGTTTTTTACAATATTTTTGTTAAAAATATTGTAAAAAACATGAAAGAACACCTAATACTATTTGCTCATCCCTATGAGGACAGTTTTTGCTCAACAATTAAAAATGCCGTTTTAGCACAGAATAAGGAGAATGGGGTAAACACGACCGTCAGAGATTTATATGAACTTAATTTTAACCCCTTACTATCATCAAAAGAGATTGTAGCACTTCAACAAGGGCAACAATTTGAAGATGTTTTATTGGAGCAAAAATTGATTAATAAAGCAGACGTAATACACATTATTTATCCAATATGGTGGACTCAGATGCCAGCTGTTTTAAAAGGATATATTGATAGGGTTTTTTCAAATGGTTTTGCCTACAAATCAATAGGTCATCATCAATTTGAAGGACTTCTTAAAAACAAAAAAGTATTTGTATTCAATACTATTGGTACAACAATGAAAGTATCTATTGATGAAGGATTGATAAGTGCTATGAAGACCTTGTTACATAAAGGATTCATTGAGTATGTAGGAATGGATGTTTCTAGCCATCAATATTTCAATCCTTTCGAAATGCAAAAGGAAGAATTTGAAACTACTTTGCAAGAAATCAAGAATACTTTAAATAATTTTAATCAAAACGAATAAAATCTACTTATTGTGACTTACAAAAATATCTTAAAAATAATTATTGTTTCATGCTCAATGTTTTTGACAGATAGCTGCAGTAACGTGCCTAATAATAAAATAAATAAATTTATGACCCCAGAAGAAAATCTTGCAGTACTTAACCTCAAACTACCAGAGGTTTCAACACCGGGTGGAAGTTACGTTTCTGTCAATATCCGAGCTAACATTGCCTATATAGCAATTCAATTTCCAATTTCAAGCGAAGAGTTTCTTTATCAAGGACGATTAGGAAACGAAATAACAACCGAAGAAGGTTATAAAGCCATGGAATTGTGCGCCTTGAACGTTTTGGCTCAAGTGGACAAAAAAATTGGATTTGACAAAATTATTGGGCTTAATCATATTGAAGCCTATTTTCAATCAGGAACAGATTGGGACGACTCGCCAATTGTGGTTAATGGAGCATCGGATTTGTTTGTAAAAGTATTGGAGGAAAAAGGCAAACATTCAAGAGCAATTTTCGGAGTTGAAAAACTTCCAAGGAATTTTAGCGTTGGACTAACTGCTTCATTCACAATAGAAAACGAGTAAAAACTACTCACAATATTGTATATGAAAAATAGCAGAGTAAGTGCTAAAAACGAAAATATAAACTGTGGAGGTTGTATTAAATCTGTAACGCCTTTTTTAAATGAATTAGATAACATAGATAGTTGGAAAGTTGATACAGAAAACCCAGATAAAGTTCTTGAAATTGAATTGGAAGATGATAATAAGGAGATAGTTGTGAATGCAATAAAAAAAAGCTGATTTTAAAATTGAAGAAATCAAGTGATTTTTAAAACGACTTGTAACAATAATTTATGTAATAACCTTAACCGCTGTTGTTTTACGTATAATTAAGTATATGTTAGAGATAAAGTATGAAAGAAAGTGATAATATAACAGATTTTGAATTAATCGAAAATAGTTTAAAAGGAAATAAAAAGCATCTTGAAATATTAATAGAAAGATACAATGACTATATTTTTAACATTGCATATAAAATGCTTTGGAATGTGGAGGATGCAAAAGATATTACACAAGAGATTCTTATTTCGTTTACAACAAAAATAGATGGTTTTAAGTTTAATAGTACATTCAAAACTTGGCTTTATAGAATAGCCGTTAATCACATCTTAAATTACAGAAAATCAAGAAACAGAAATAAAGAATTTTCATTTGACCAATATGGAAATAATTTAGATAATACGCCCGATTTTGTACTAAAGCCTAAAGAATATAATCAAGCAGATAATGAAATTTTATTTGAAGAAGTAAAACAAACCTGTATGTCTGGAATGTTGATGTGTCTGGATAATAGAGATCGAATGGTTTTTATAATAGGCGAAATCTTAGGTTTTAGTGACAAAATTGCTAGCGAAATTATTGAAGTATCTCCAGAGAATTTTAGAATGATTTTATCAAGAGCAAAAAAACAACTTTATTCATTTATGAATAATAAATGTGGTCTAATTAATAAAAAGAATCCTTGTAAATGTGCTAAAAAAACAAAATCTTTTATTGAGGCAGGTCATGTTAATCCTAAAAACCTCTTATTTTATCCAAAACACAAATCCTATATTGAAAGTATATCATTAGAAAAACAGGATGAAATGGAAGGTTATTTTTATTCTGAATATAGAAATCTGTACAGAAATCAAACTTTATTATCAAACAAAGAATTTTCACAAGAACTCAATAAAATTCTTACATCTAAAAAAGTAAAATCACTCTTTAACCTAAATTAAAAATAATATTTTATAAATGTTGTTACAGGCACAGTTTGAAATTGTCTAAAGGAGTATTAGTAACAATATAAACTATAAAATATGAAAGCAATTTTAGTAAAAGGAAAAACGGAAAAACTTCAAATTGAAGAGTACCCAAACCCAGAACAAAAAAAAGGGTATGTTCTTGTTAAAAACAAAGCATTTGGAATAAATCGAGCAGAGATTTATATGCGAAAAGGAGAATGGGGAGAAACACATGACATTATAGGAATTGAGTTTGTTGGAGTTGTGGATAATGACCCTTCAAATACTTTTGAAGAAGGTCAAAAAGTAGTTTCTTTTGTTGGAGGTTTAGCAAGAGATTATGGAGGTAGTTATGCTGAATATGTATCCGTTCCATTAGAATATTTAATTCCTATTGAATCTAATCTTCCTTGGAATGAATTAGGTGCAATACCAGAAACATACGCAACTGCCTGGGCTTTATTAAATTGGGGACTGCAAGTAAGAAAAGGACAATCAATTTTAGTAAGAGGAGGAACATCAACAGTTGGATTAGCAAGTATAATTCTTGCTAAACAAATGGGGCTTACTGTTTTTGCAACCACTCGTTCAGAAGATAAGTTTAGTATCTTAAAACAATATGGGGCAGATTTTACAATATTAGACAATGGGAAAGTAGCTAAAAAAATTAGAAATATTTTACCCGATGGAATAACTAATGTTATTGAACTTATTGGAAATGTAACTTTAGAAGACAGCTTGAGTAGTGTTGAAATAAATGGAAGTATTTGTATTTCAGGATTTTTAGGCGGTTTAGTTCCTCTTGAAAACTTTATGCCCTTAATGCAAATTCCAAGTAGTGTAAAACTGACATCATTTGGAAGTGCCTTTGTTTTTGGTAACAAATATTTTCCTTATTCTAAAATTCCAATGCAAAAAATTATCTCAGATATTGAAAATAAAACAATCCCAAACATTCTAACAAGAACGTATCAATTCAGCGAAATAAATGAAGCACATAAATTAATGGAAAGCAATAATGTAAATGGGAAAATTGTAGTAACAATATAGAAATATATAATAAATGTAGATAAAAACAAATAAAGTTTCATCAATATAATATTTACTGTAACAGTCCCCATAGTAATGTGTCTAAGTTATATAAACACATAAATTTATTTTAAAATGGAAAAAATGTTAGAAAAAAACTTTGATGTTCAGAGTATTGGTATCAACGCAAATCATAGAAAAGTATTTGAATTTATTGCTAAACCTGAAAACTTGCCTTTATGGTCAAAAGCATTCAGTAAAGCCGATAATAAAACCGCAAAAATGGTTACACCTAATGGCGATTTGAACATTGAAATGAAAACAATAATTTCTAAAGATTTAGGAACTGTTGATTGGATTATGACAATGCCTGATGGAAGTAT
>JASFYP010000051.1:0-46874 GCA_045047075.1 Flavobacteriaceae bacterium | reverse complement strand
ACAGCCACTTCTGAAGTGGTAATCATATCAATAGAAGTTTCGTATTTCTCAAAAATCTCAAATACCTTTTTTAAGAAACCATGGGCTTGTAACATACGAGCAGATTTAATTTTAATTGCAGTAATGTTATCTTTTGCAGCAATGGCTTTAATCCCATCACCATGAATTTCACTATTTATTAATGTCCCATAAGATTCTGGAGACATCGTGTTTTTTAAACGAACTGGAATATCAAGCTTACGTACTGGCATCAACGTTTGTGGGTGCAAAATCTTCGCGCCAAAATAGGCCAATTCGGCAGCCTCATCAAAAGACAAATTAGAAATAGCATGGGTGTTTTCAACACACCTTGGGTCATTGTTATGAAAACCATCAATGTCTGTCCAAATTTGCACCTCATCAGCATTGATAACTGAACCTATGATTGTTGCTGTATAATCACTACCTCCTCGCTCTAAATTAGCAATCTTACCATCAGCATCCAAACAAATAAACCCTTGGGTTATGTAAATATCCGCAGGTAGAATTTCATCAATAACTCTGTTCAAATTTCTGCTGATATAAAAATTATCAGGCTCTCCATTTCTATCAATCCGCATAAAATCTAAGGCAGGTAATAATCTTGCATTCAATCCTTCTTGGGTTAAATAATGACTAAAAATAAAAGTAGATAACAACTCTCCTTGTGATACAATAGTTTTGTACAACAATTCAGAATAACGTTTACCAATACAGCTTTTTAAATAGTCAAAAACAGCATTGATATAATTCCCGACTTCTTGCTTTAATTCTGATTTATGTAGTAACTCATCAATAGTTACTAAGTGTTTTTGATACAAGACATCTATATTTGAAAGAGCAATTTCCTTTTCTCCATTTTTTATATTTTCTGAAATAGTTACAAGCACGTTAGTAGTTCCAGACATTGCGGACAACACTACTATTTTCTTTTCCTCACCTCTAATTATATTTTTAACATTGGTCATGTTTTCTGCTGACCCTACTGATGTACCTCCAAATTTTAATACTAACATACTATTTACTTTAGAGAGCAAATGTATGATGGCCAATCAATAATAACATAGAAATAAAATATTTACACTACTTTTACACATGTTGTTAAATAATTAACATAATGAGAACAATCGCATCTTGCGTAGAAGAAATTTTATTGACACAACCTTTTTTAGAAGAGGCCTTATCAAGAAACATTATCAACTTTTCGGCATTGGCAGAGGAGTTACAAAGACCCGTAAGTGTAATGTTACACAAACCAGTAAAATCTGGAGCTATTATGATGGCATTGCGGAGATATAATCCGCCAAAAGATTTAGGGAGTTCTTTAAAATTAAGACGTGTTTTACAAAACTTAGGAGATATTACAGTGCGGTCAAATTTGAGTGATTTTACTTTTCAAAACTCTCGAACCTTGATTGATAGTCATGTAAATATTTTGGAACAAGTAGGCACCAAAACAAATGTCTTTTATGCTTTTACAAGAGGAATTCACGAAAGCACCATTATTATTTCTAGCTCAGAAAAAAAGATAATTATTGATGGCTTTAAAAATGAAACCCAATTAGGATTGCAAGAAAATTTATCGGCTATTAGTATTAGTTTGCCTGAAAATAATTCGAAAATTACAGGACTTTATTATCAAATTTTTAAACGCTTGGCTTGGGAGGGTATTGCTCTCTACGAAGTGGTTTCTACCACCAATGAGTTTACTATTTTGGTAGAAGATTATTTGGTAGATAAAGCGTTTTCGGTAATTAAGAAATTGAAGAGTTAATTTAACTTCTTTTAAATGGCAACGCAATCAAACTAATCAAAACAAAGAGAATTCCTACAGCCAATAAAATAAATTTCATTACAGCAAAATAGTAAGCAATGCTACTCCATAGTTGATGTAAATCTCCATAAATCAATCTTATCAAAGCAATATTTTCTATCACATCAAAAAATGCTGCAACAAAAACTAACCAGCTAACTATTTTTCCAAATTGATATACAAAACCTTTCTTCCAAACACGGTTGTTTAATCTATGGACAATCAATGAAATGAAAAAAGAATAGACAGCTAGAAAAAGAAAATCTACCATCACACTATTTTTAGCAAATCCAATTGCAACTTCATCCCAAGCATTTATAATAGCTTCTGATTTTGACAAAGCTTTTGCTAACTCAAAACTTACAATTCCGTTTGGACTTGTTTCATTCTTAAGTGGTGCATCAAAAAAACGCATCAAAACTATAAATCCAATTAGAAAAGTTAATGAAACAATAGTTAATCTTTTTTCAGAAGATTTTGGTAATTTATGAAAAGGAGAATTCAGCATATACTAAATCAGAATTTGGTTTGTTAAAGATATGTAATTTAGCAAGACAATCAAACCAACATATTCTAATGCCAAACATTATCTATAAAAACATACATATAAATTATTCTTCAATAGGGAATGGGTCTGCCATTGTTTTACTCCATGGTTTTTTAGAAAACAGTTTTATGTGGGATGATATTATCCCACATTTATCAAAAAGAAATAAAGTCATTACGGTTGATTTATTTGGGCATGGTAAATCTGAAAACTTAGGATATATCCATACCATGGAAGAACAAGCAACTATGGTTAAGGCACTTTTAAAAATGCTCAACATAAGAAAAGCAACACTCATAGGCCATTCAATGGGCGGATATGTTGCCTTGGCTTTTGCAGAATTATTCCCGAAAAATACCAAAGGAATTTGCTTGATGAATTCCACCGCCTATCCAGATACTGCTGAAAAGAAAATCAACCGAGATCGAGCTATCGAAGTTGTAAAACAAAATCATCAAACTTTTGTAAGATTATCAATTCCGTTGTTATTTTCAGAAGAAAATCAGACTACCTTAAAGAAAGAAGTTGAGGTTGTAACTTCTGAGGCTTTAAAAATTTCAAAACAAGGAATCATTGCTTCATTAGAAGGAATGAAAATTAGAAAAGATAGAACAATAATTTTAAAAAATACTGACTTTAAAAAGTTATTAATTCTAGGGGAAAAAGATACTGTCCTGAATTATGTAGAACATCAACAACAAATTAAAAACACAAATACAGATCTAAAAATACTATCGCAAGGACACATGTCGCATATCGAAAATAACAAAGAGTTAACATTTGTCTTAGAGACTTTTATTAAATTGCAATAGCATAGAAACGAGCATGTTCAAAGTTATCACGTAAGGAATGACTAATAGCGAACAGCATGTGACCGATTTGACAAGTAATAAAGACACGTGAAAACGAAAATTATACACAATGAAAAAAGCAGCATTCATCATCGTAACTTTATTTTTTATTGTTTCTAATCCAATTTTAGCGCAATCTAAAAAAGAATTGAAAAAACAAAAAGAGCAAAAAGAATACACCAAAATAAAAAAATTAATTCAAGGTGGAATCTACACTTTTGAAGCTATATCAGCTAATACTCAAAAAGGAAGGCGCATTGATTTAACTACGAATTCAAATTTCCTAAAAATAAATAATCCACATACTATTGCCGATTTGCCTTTCTTCGGATTTTCGCAAGTAAGCAGTTTTAAGGGTGATGGTGGTATAAAATTTGACTCAGAAAATGTTGATTATAAAATTGAGTATAACGACAAAAAACACAGAATAACAATCAAATTTAAAGCTAAGAACAAAGCTGAAGCATTCGATTTGTTTTTAACCGTTTATTCTGATGCTACTGCAACGTTAAACATTTCTAGCAGCCACCGAGATTTTATGAGTTATCGTGGTAATATAAAAGAGACTCCTTTAGAAAAATAAGACTTAATACTTGCTTACCTAAAACACGTCAGTTCGAGTATTTTTCCGTTGTGTAACAGAAAAAATGTATCGAGAACATATTTTCATCTTTTGTGAAAAAAAAATTCTATACTAATTTTACTCAATTTCAATCACAAAATTCACTTGAATAGACGAACATACTTTGTAACCTTATTTCATCGCATTCCAACCTTGAGCCGTAATTTCCACTTTTTGATTTCCACGAGTTACTAAATTCACTCCCTCATTTTTATCAGTCATATGACCAATCACAGTTAAATGTGGACTACCCTTTATTTTGTCAAAATCATCTTGCGAAATAGTGAATAACAATTCGTAATCTTCACCTCCACTCAAAGCAATTGTTGTAGCATCTAAATTAAATTCTTCACAAGTAGAAATTACTTGTGGGTCTAGTGGAATCTTATCTTCATATAAATTACATCCAACTTCTGACTGACTTGTAAGGTGTAAAATTTCTGAAGAAAGTCCGTCAGAAATATCAATCATCGCAGTTGGCTTTACTTCCAAGTCTTTCAACAACTTTACAATGTCTTTTCTAGCCTCTGGTTTTAATTGTCGCTCAACGATATAAGAATAATTCTCTAATTCTGGCTGTGCATTTGGGTTTGCCTCAAACACTTGTTTCTCTCTTTCTAATACTTGTAGCCCTAAATATGCTCCGCCTAAATCACCCGACACTACCAACAAATCATTAACTTTTGCTCCATTTCTATACACCACATCTTTCTTTGGAGCTTTGCCTATTGCAGTGATACTAATCAACATTCCTTTTGTAGATGACGATGTATCGCCTCCCACCAAATCAACTTTGTAATTGGTACACGCCAATTGAATTCCGGCATACAATTCTTCTAATGCTTCTAAAGTAAATCTATTTGAGATTGCAATAGAAACTGTAATCTGAGTTGCAGTCCCATTCATAGCATATACATCAGATAAATTTACCATTACAGCTTTGTATCCCAAGTGTTTTAAAGGCATATAACTCAAATCAAAATGTACACCTTCTACTAGTAAATCCGTAGTGACTAAGATTTGTTCATTTCCAAATTCTAACACTGCCGCGTCATCTCCCACAGCTTTTTCGGTTGAATCACAATTGATTGTAAAATATTTCGTTAAATGTTTTATCAATCCAAATTCACCTAATTCAGATAATGATGTGCGTTGTTCGTTTTTATCTTTTAACATCTTAAACTTGTATATTAACTAAAGAAATTGATATTTTTGTTCCGACTGCAAAATTCTGTATTTTTTTTCAATATACAATAAGCTTTAAGTCAATAATTTAATTTAAAATTAATTATGAAAATTAAACATTATACTCCTAAAACTCTTTTGATTGTTTTAGCCTTATTTTTTTCTATGCTAACTTTTCAAGCATGTTTTGATGATGAAATCTCATTAGATTCTGATGGCGATGGTATCACAGGTACAGCTGACAATTGTCCAGATATCGTAAATCCTGATCAATTGGATAATGACAGTGATGGTATTGGTGATTTGTGTGATGATGATGATGACAATGATGGTATTATAGATACCGAGGATAACTGTCCGTTACATCCAAATCCAGATCAATTAGATACGGATGGTGATGGTATTGGTGATGCTTGTGAAGATGCAGATCTAGATACTGATTTAGATGGAGTTTTAAATTTAGATGATAACTGCCCAGACACTCCAAACCCAGATCAACTAGATACGGATGGCGATGGTATAGGTGATGTTTGTGACGATGATGATGACAATGATGGCATCGATGATATTGACGATAATTGCCCTTTAATTGCAAATCCAAATCAAGAAGATTTTGATGGTGATGGTATTGGAAACTTTTGTGACGAAGATTATAAAATGCCAATTGAGTTTTGTGACAGTGGAATGGCAGGGATTTATCCTTGCAACGATTATGACTTAATGAGCCATATACCTATTGATCAATTAGGCGGAGCTGGAGCCGAAGGAAATGATTCTTGGGGATGGACAGATCCAACAACTGGAAAAGAATATGCTTTAGTGGGCACAACAACAAACACAGCTTTCGTAGATATTTCTGATACAGAAAATTTAGTGATTGTTGGTACTTTACCAACAGCAACTTCAAATAGCTTGTGGCGAGATATAAAAGTATATAACAATTATGCTTTTATTGTAAGTGAAGCTTCTGGTCATGGAATGCAAGTATTTGACTTAACAAGATTGCGCAATGTTGCCAATATGCCAGAAACCTTTTCTGCAGATGCTCATTATACTGGTTTTGGAAAATGTCATAACATCATGATAAACGAAGATACTGGTTACGCATATGCGGTTGGCACCAATACATTTGGTGGAAGTGCTCATTTTGTAAACATTCAAGATCCTCTAAATCCTGTTGCCGCTGGTGGTTTAACTATTGGTGGTTACAGTCACGATGTACAAGTAGTTACCTACAATGGTCCTGATGCAGATTATACAGGTAAAGAAATTTTGGTAGGTAGTAACGAAAATGAAATTGTAATTGCTGATATAACTGACAAAGCAAATCCTACTTTAATTAAAACGATTTCATATGGCAATATTGGCTATACACATCAAGGTTGGTTTACTAATGATGAAAGGTATTTTATTGTAGGTGATGAAGTTGATGAAATAAACTTCGGAAATAACACGCGTACATTAGTTTTTGATTTTTCTGATTTAGACAACCCTATTTTACATACTACTTATTCAGGCCCATCAGCAGCTATCGATCATAATGGATATGTTAAAGGAAACACCTATTATCTAGCAAACTATACAGCAGGTGTCCGTTTTATTGATATCTCTGATATTGCTAACGGAAACCTAACTGAAGAAGGTTATTTTGATTCTTATGCTCCTAATAACTCAACAAGTTTTCATGGAGTTTGGAATGTATATCCGTATTTTGAATCTGGAAATATCATCATCAATGATATAGAAGGAGGTTTATTTATTGTTAGAAAAAGTGGAACCTAAATAATATTTACCCAAACAATTTAGGCTTAATAAAAAATAAAAAACAGATGAGTAAAAGAATACTACTCATAATATGCATTTCCTTTTTTTTAAAAGGATGTAAAAATAACGACGACACTCCAAAACCTGTAAGTCCTCAAATAGACTTTATCAAAACTTTTGGCGGTAGCTCTAACGAATCAGCACGTTCTGTAATTCAGACAACTGATGGCGGTTATGCCGTCTTGGGATATACTCAAAGTACCGATGGCGATATTACAGATAAGACTGATGTGTCTTTTGATTATTGGCTCTTAAAGTTCGACACCAATGACAATCTGCAATGGTCAAAAACTTATGGAGGTTCAGATATTGATCAAGGATCAAAAATTATTCAAACCCTTGATGGTGGTTTTTCACTCATCGGTAGCTCATCGAGTAATGACGGAGACGTATCAACTAACAATGGTTTTAATGATATATGGTTGATAAAGTTAGATATTTCTGGAAATGTCACTTGGGAAAAATCATATGGGTTCCCAGGTAATGATCTCGGATTTTCTATCATTCAAACTTCAAATGGCAATTTTTTTATTAGTGGAGTTTTAGATGTATCTGGTTCTGGTGGCGATGGAAATGATCGCTCACTACATGCTGGTGGCGACTATTGGGGACTAAAATTAGATGCTAACGGAAACAAAATTTGGCGACGTTTTTTTGGTGGGTCTTTTACCGATTCGGCTTTTGATGTAGTTGCCTCTGATGATGGAGGATTCATACTCATTGGCTCTTCTGACAGTGATGATATAGATATTACGAATAACAAAGGAGATTATGATTTTTGGATTGTAAAAGTGGATACTAACGGAACTATGGTTTGGGAAAAATCTTTTGGAGGCTCTCAAATCGATGAAGCACGAAGTGTCACAAAAACAGCTGATGGTAATTATTTAATTTTAGGCGATAGTAGAAGTAACGATCAAGACGTCTCAAACTCAAAAGGAGCGGCAGATATGTGGTTGATTAAAATTTCAGATGCAGGAAATCTGATTTGGGAAAAATCTTTTGGTGGTTCTAGCTTTGATGTAGCAAGAAATATTTCACCTACTATCGATGGCGGATTTCTACTTTCTGGTAGTTCTCGAAGTCAAGATGGGGATGTAGAAATCAACAAAGGGCAAAATGATGTTTGGTTGGTAAAAATTGATAGTTCAGGAAATATCGAATGGCAAAAAACAATGGGTGGAAGCGATATCGATTTTGCGTATGGCGCGGTAGAAATGAGTAATGGCGAGATAATTGTTGTAGGAGAAAGCAATAGCGATGATGGAGACATTCTCGAAAATAATGGGTTTACCGATATATTAATAACAAAAATTAAAGTGGAATGAAAATATTAAAACTCTTTTTAATAGCAATAATTATGATCACAATGAATAGTTGTGATGACGACGACCCAGTAGCAACAAGTGGTAACATCCTATTCAATTTCACGCATAATTGGGATGGAGACACTATTACTTCCGATGATTTTAATATCATCCAATTTACAAATGCAAATGCACAGCAAATGAGTATTAGTAAACTGCGCTATCTGATTTCAAATATTGTACTCCACAGAACAGATGGTTCAGTAGTTCCTATTGACGGATATTTGTTGGTTGATTTATCTACACAATCTACCTTTGCTTTTGTATCTAATATCCCGTTTGGTTCTTATACTTCCATTTCTTTTACTTTCGGATTTGATGAAACCGATAATATTGATGGATTTTATACCGACCTAAATTCTGTTTCATGGAATTGGCCAGAAATGTTAGGAGGTGGTTATCATTTTATGCAATTAGAAGGAATGTATGTTGATGGGCCTATAGAATCTCCATATGCATATCACATGGGGACTGCAAGAGTTAGCTCTGGTGTTTTTGAAGCTAATCACATAGAAGTTTCTATCAACGGATTTACACTTGAAAATGACACCTCTATTGAAATAAAAATGAATATAGCAGAATGGTTTAAAAACCCATATACTTGGGATTTAGATGTCTATAGTACCGATTTGATGATGAATTATGATGCGCAAATTTTTATGAATCAAAATGGTGATTCAGTATTTAGTTTAGGTGATGTGAATTAATAGATGATGGTGAAACATTGGTTAAAAATATTGGTTGTTGGGTTCTTGTTTTCCTCTTGTAGTGAAAACGAAATTGTTTTTTCTAATAGTCACGAACCGACTCCGTTGCCTTTAGAAATCCCTCCTTTATTTGCTGAGAAAATTTTAGATCCTGTCATTCCTTTTAACAATCCGCAAACGGTAGAGGGAGTTACTTTGGGTAGAAAATTATTTTATGACCCCATCTTATCTGGTGATGGATCGCAGTCTTGTTCTGATTGTCATGCGCCAGAAAATGCGTTTACAGATTCAGATCGTTTTTCAGTTGGTATTGATGGAGATATTGGCAATAGAAATTCAATGCCAATTTTTAATCAAGCGTGGAATTATGATGAAAATTTCTTTTGGGATGGCCGCTCATTTGGTTTGGAAGAACAAGCATTGGAACCCGTAAAAAATCCTATTGAAATGCACAATACTTGGGTCAATGCAATGGCAAATTTGCAAAATCATACAGATTACCCAGATTTATTTTTTCAAGCATTTGGCACTTCAACGATTGATTCAATTTTAGTTACCAAAGCAATTGCACAATTTGAACGTACTTTAATTTCTGGAAATTCAAGATTTGATAAACATTTGTTAGGCACATTAACTTTAACTCCGCAAGAATTAAACGGTTTCGATATTTTTATGGATGAAACCAAAGGCGATTGTTTTCATTGCCATGGAAATGCAAATAACCCACTTTGGACTGACAATATTTTTCACAACAACGGGTTGGATGTTATCATAATTGATATTGGTTTGGGAGCAGTTACTGGAAACCCTGCTGATAACGGAAAGTTTAAATCACCATCTTTAAGAAACCTACAATTTACAGCACCTTATATGCACGATGGGCGTTTTGCAACTTTAGATGAAGTCATCAATCATTATTCAGAAGGCTTACAAAACTCCCCAACTATTGACCCACTCATGAAAGCTATTGGAACAGGTGGTGTTCAACTAAATGAATCTGATAAAGCAGATTTAAAAGCCTTTTTATTATCCCTTTCAGATTCAGAATTCATCAACAATCCTAATTTTCAAACCCCAAATTAATTCCAATCTAACAAACGTTTTTGCCCTTCTAGTTTTTGAATCTCTGTAATATCCTGACTCATTTCTATGACACCTCTGTACTTCTTATCATTATCGCGAATCGCAAAATACCTGATATGAATAATGCGTCCTTTAAAGTTAAACCAAAACTCTGCAACATCTTTAGTACCCGCTCTAAATTCATCAACAATACGTAAAACCATACCCACACTTTTTGGTGGATGACAAAATTTTACTTCTCTACCAATAATTCCTTTCGACCTTGCGAAAACACGATCATCACCACGATTGTAAAAAATCACTTTATCATTTTCATCAACATAGGTAATGTCAATTGGTAAAAATTTCAATAACAAATTCACTTGTTCGGGAGTCATATACCCTTCATCATAATGAAAAGTATTGTCAGTAGAAAAAGACAATTTACGCTCTGTAAAATCTTCACTTGGATGAATGTACTCTAGCTCTTTTTCGGGATAAGGCGCTGGCTTTTCTTTTAACATCCAACCTATTTCTTCATCGCCAATATAAAATTCTTTCCAATCTTCTTCTGATAATAAATCAAGTGCATTAGGGAATAACTTTACATCTTCAATTCTCATCAACCGTCTAATCCCTTCAATTAAATATGGAAGGTTTTCGATAATTCTTGCAAAATTCTTTTCTTCATTATACGTGTTTAAGAATTTTATTTGCTCTCTTAAATTATCATGAAAAGACCACATTCCTTGACTTGGACCTTCCCATCCATGTTTTTCTAAATACGGAAATAATTGATTTTCTTTTCGTTTAAATCGTTTTTCAATAGTTCCTAACTCGTTAAAAATATTGTAGTATTCTTGAAAATTTTTTGTAGGGTCTACTTTTTCTAATTGAACTAAAAGGCTATTGATATAATCGCTTTCGTTGTAATAAATTTTTACTGGGTGCCCATCGGGCAAGTTATTTGTTAATGATATAAATGATTCCATTTTATTAGGGGTTTGTGTTTTTTTCTGAGTTTTAACTTTGATATTTAATTTTCTCACACAACTTTACCAAAGATTGCAGTAATTCAACTGGAATTGTTAAAATTTGACAAAAATTTTGTCAAAAAAATATAGGCTAAATAATATTTTGCATTCGCCTCAATTGCTAAGGCATCCAAATTTATTTGACGCTCATTTAATTCTCTTAAGGCTTGCTTTACGTCATTAATTCCGTGCTTGCCTTTAGTAAAAACTTGTCATCTTCATTTATCTGCAAAAAAAAGAAGGCCTAAGAAGCTTACTCAAGAAATAAAGTCATGTTCTAAAAGAACATTATGATAGACTTATAACTCATGAGGAAAATCCGCTCTTTAGACCTTCATACTAACCTAATCTTTATTAGTTATATAACTTTATCTGTTTATTTGGCGTTGTGCAAAATAATTTATAGAAAAAGATTAATTAATCTTTTATACAAATAACGCTGATTTAATTTATATGTAGGATGACAATTATCATGTTTTGAAATTTGACGGAGTAGAATAAGTCACGCTTTCAAGGGTTCAAGCCCTTCAGGATAGCTACTCTTGTCTTTGCCACAATCTCAATAGCTATCGAAAAGAGGTATGTTACTCTTTAACTTTGATGTTTTATTTTCTCATACAACTTTACCAGAGATTGCAGTAATTCAACTGGAGTTGTTAATATTTGATAATGGTTTTGCCCAAACATCTGTGGCAAATAATATTTTGCATTCGCCTCAATCGCCAAGGCATACGAGTTTATTTGACGCTCATTCAACTCTCTCAAAGCTTGCTTTACATCGTTAATTCCGTACTTACCTTCATACTTATCATAGTCATTTGGTTTGCCATCAGATATTAAAATAACCCATTTATTTTTGGTGCTTCTAGCATCTAATAAAGCTCCTGAATGCCTCAATGCAGCTCCGATACGAGTATAACCATTTGGTTCTACAGCACCTACTTTATATTTGGCACGATTCCAATCTTCGTCAAAATCTTTGACGGTTAAATAGGTAGAGTGGTTTCTTGTTTTTGAATAAAAACAGTTTATAGAAAAGTCGATATTAAACTCGTCTAAAATCTCACCAAATAAAATAGACACTTGCTTTTCTACTTCAATTACTTTATTTCCTCCTGCATAACCATCACTAGATAAACTAATATCTAACAATAATAAAATTGATAAATCCTTTTCCTTTTTACGTTTTGATAAGTATATTTTTTCTGATGGTGTGTGCCCCGAATGTACATCTACATACAAATCAGTAATGGCACATAAATCAAATTCTTCACCAGAAGTTTGACGTCTTTGTTGCTGAAATTTGTTGTTAACTGTACTCAACATTTTACGTAAACCAACCAAAGTGGAATTATTTTTAGTTAAGGTTTTTTTGTAATACGGAACATCTGTTTCAATAATAGATTTTGGATATACCTTGCAAAAATTCTCTTTATAGGCACGTTTTTTATAATCCCATTCGTCGTAGCACAGATGAAAATTGTTTGATGTAGCTTCTGAGCTTTCTGAGATGGTTGTATTCTCTACAAAATCTGCTTGATATACCGAATGGGCTGTATCATCAACCCGAACGGTAAATTTCATATTCAAATCTTCGAGAGCGTTCTCGTGGTCTGCCAATTCATCTTCTCCATCCATATCACGCCAATTGCCTCCAAACTCTTCGGCAGTTTCTACTTTTTCAAATTGATGTTGTAACACTGCATCCTCCAATTGTTTTTTATCTATCTGTACGGATTTAATTTCTTCAACTGCTTTGGCTTTTAAAATTGTTTTGATTTCTTCTTTATTGGCAGTCTTCACTTTATCTGTAAAGTTTTTTAGCGTTTTTACTGTAGACTCTTCAGGTGAATTCCACATCCATTTTCCGTAGATAAATGAAAAATCAGGGGCTTCTTTTTTTGTTGATTTGTTTTTATAATGTCCAATAAATCGATTGTAATATTCCCGTGTGATAGGAAATTGTTGAAACAAACTTTTTAGAACTTCACTTGATTTTTCTTGAGCCATTTCCCTAGACTCAATTGTTTCATGATCTTGATCATCCTCCCAATTTAAATTGAGATTCTTTTGAACAGATAAGTATAAAACTCTAAATAAATAAAAAGAGATGTTTTCTTCTACAGTGTTAAACTCAGCATATTTTGTAGGTAGGAAAAAATTGTTGTTTTTATAACCCCCTTCACTTTCTGCATCAAAAATTTCAATAGCTTTTCCTGTTACGGCTCTTGCAAAAATAGTGAGCCGTGGTTTAATGTCAAGTAATTTTACTGCATGAGCAATAGCTGACTCTTTTGCCTTTTTACGTCTTTTAAAGTAATTGGCAAACTTGGTAAAAATATATGCATCTGGTTCAAATTCGAACATTCAATTAGATTTTTATTGATGGTTGACAGTTGATGGTTTTGTTGCTAACAACGAGCAACTAACTACTACAGCCTAATCATATCATCAAATCACATAAATCAGTTAAAGCCTCAACAACCTCGATATCATCAGTTAAAGGTTCTACAACAGCTACTTTTACAGATAATCTTTTTGGCAGCCCACTTTTAATCAATTTGGCAGCATCAACTAACAATCTAGTAGATACTGTTTCTGTTAATCCTAACTCGGTTAAGTTTCTGATTTTTGTCGCAATGTTCACTAATTTCTTGGCTATGTCCTTTTCGATTCCTGTTTCATTTATCAAAACTTCTATCTCAATCTTAGCTTCTGGATAATCAAAAGACATGGCTACAAAACGTTGACGTGTTGATGGTTTTAATTCTTTAAATCCGCGTTGATAACCAGGGTTAAAAGAAGCCACTAATAAAAAGTCTTCATGTGCCTTTATGGTTTTGCCAAGTTTGTCAATAAACAACTCTCGACGGTGATCGGTTAATGAATGGATGGCAACAATAACATCTGGTCTTGCCTCGGCAATCTCATCCAAATAGATGATGGCTCCTTCTTTTACAGCGGTTGTTAACGGGCCATCTAACCAAATAGTTTCTGCTCCTTTAATAATATACCGCCCTATTAAATCGGTAGATGAGGTCTCTTCATGGCAAGCAATGGTAATTAATTTTTTATTCAATCTATGCGCCATAAACTCAATAAACCTAGATTTACCGGTACCCGTTGGTCCCTTTAGCAAAAAGGGGAGTTTGTTTTTTTGTGTATGTTCAAAAACTTCAATCTCTTTGTTAACGGGATGATAATAGGGTGCGTTTAGAATTTTTTCCTTCGTTTCTTCCATTTGTAGTTTTGTTGTTGTATTCATTTGTCACATATCTGCAAAAAAAAGAAGGCCTAAGAAGCAACATACTCAAGAAATAAAGTCATGTTCTAAATGAACACTATGATAGACTTCATGGCTCTGAGAAAAACTTGCTTTTTAGACCTTCATACTAACCTAATCTTTATTAGTTTGCTTTTTCTAAAGCTTCATCATTTGGTTTACCATGTTTGTAAAAGTCAATCATATAAAATATAATCCCTGTTGTGAATAAAGTTGCACAAACTATTAATACCATAAAGTGAACTTCTGTCATTTTTTGAACTTCCATAAAGTCCATTTTCATGATTCGCTCTAAATATACCTGAGCAACACCAGCTACTCCAAAGGCAACTGTCATTCCAATCATTCCGATATTTGAGAACCAAAATGCCATTCTACCTAACGAACTATCATATAATTTACGTCCTGTCATATTAGGTAAAGAGTAACTTATAATTGCTAAAACAATCATAGCGTAAGCTCCCCAAAATGCAAGGTGACCGTGCATTGCTGTTACCAAAGTACCATGAGTGTATAAATTTGTTTGTGGTAATGTATGTGCAAATCCTAACAATCCTGCACCAATAAATGATACAATTGCTGCACCTAATGTCCAGTATAATGCTAATTTATTTGGATGCTTTTTCTCTCCTTTTCTATACATATTCACTGCGAATAATGCCATCGCTAAAAATGCTAGAGGCTCTAATGCTGAGAAGATTCCACCTACAATTAACCAAATTTTATTTACACCAATATAATAGTAGTGGTGACCTGTACCTAAAACTCCAGATAAGAAAGTCAATCCAACAATTACGTACAACCATTTTTCAATAACTTCTCTGTCAACACCTGTCAATTTGATTAATAAGAATGATAAGATACCACCCATAATTAATTCCCAAACTCCTTCTACCCAAAGGTGAACAACCCACCATCTAAAGAAAGAATCTGTTACTTGGCTATCAAAAGGTATCATCCCCGGTAAATACAATAAAGCTGCAAAAAAGAGACCCATTGAGAGCACTAATGCGGTTGTTGTTCTGCGTTTTCCTTTGAATAATGTTGTTAAAATTATCCCTAAAAAGAGTAGTACATTTACAACTACTAAATAGTCAAGTCCTCTCGGAATTTCTAAAAACTTACGTCCTTCCCAAATATTAAAGTGAAAGCCGATAATTGCTGCAACACCAACCAATGCTAAACTGATTAATTGAACATAAGCCAATTTTACACTTACCAACTCAATTTGTGCCTCTTCCGGAATAATATAATATGCTGCACCCATAAAACCAGATAGTAACCAAACTACCAATAAATTAAGGTGAACTGCTTTTGCTGTGTTAAACGGAATAAACTCATGGAGTCCATCAAAGCCTGCATGTGCAAACCCCATGATAAAACCATACACTATTTGTAGTCCGAATAGTAGCATTGAAAGCGCAAAAAACCAATACGCTACTTTTTGTGATTTATATTTCATAATATTTCTTTTAGTTAGTTTAAATTATTCGTCATCATCCAATGACAATGGAGACCTTGTTCTATCTACTCCTACAACTTCTCCAAATCCGTTTAAATCAATTTCTCCAATCCACTCGAAAAATGCAACCATGTCAGAAGCTTCATCTTCGGTCATTCCATAAGCCACCATCTGTCTTCCATTGGGTTGCCAAGGTACAGGTGATTTTAAAACTGCTTTGATATAACCAGCACCTCTGCGGTCTATCACTTTTGTTAATTCAGGAGCGTAATAACCTCCTTCTCCTAATAATGTATGGCAACCCATACAATTATTTGAATCCCAAAGATTCTTTCCACGTACAACAGCTTCAGTGATGTTTTCGCTGTTGGTTTGATCGACATCCTTTGATAGAGAGAAAACGGTTAATCCTATAAAAGCTAGAAAAGTAACCAATGTTCCTCCAAGAAAGAAAGCCCTTGCTTGTTTTTTAGATAACATGTTTTAATTGTTTTTATTAGTTAGTTAGTAAATATAACAAATTATATTTTTATTATATAAAAGACCTTTTGGTCTTTTATACAAATTACGCTGATTTATTTTATATGAAAGATGATAATTGTCATGTTTTAGATTTGGGTAGAGAGAATTTATTTTAACTATGTCTTTGCAAACAGAGTGAAGCAATCTCATTGTGAGAGTTACAATGAATAGAGAGATCGCTGTCATGCCTCTTTCGCGTTGGCGAATTCACATAACCCTTCCGGTATGTCCAAAGTATTGGACATTAGCACCTTCCCTAAATTAGGGAAGGAATCTTAAAAAATTTATTACACCAATTCTAACTCTTTTTCTAAATCTTCTTTTTTAGAATTTTCAAAATGATAATGTCTTAATTGGTGTTCTTGTTGTCTTGGTGAGCTAAAACTAGAAACCCGTTTTAAATATCCAATCACTCTTGTGGCGTGGTCAACATCATGTGAACCACAACTCGAACAATGATATTCAGTACTTTTATCAATATGTTCGCACTCATTACAAATGGTAATTTTAATATTGAAACAGAAATAATTACAACCCGCTTTTGCTGTAGCATGAATCAATTTAATAAAGCCTTCTTTATTTGGTGCATCTTCTAAATTGAGGTGTAATGCAGAACCTCCATCTAAATATTTAATAATTTCATCACCATGTAAAATTATTTTATCGAGCGTATTGGTTTGCTCATCTTCAACTTTATAGAAATATGAATTGTAACAATCTCTTCGTACTTCAAATCCGTCAGCTCGATCCCACTTAGCATTTTTAACTCCTAAATTCTCAGCAGGTACAAACTCGGTATTGAACATATAACCGTATTTCTTTTTTGCAATTTTGTTTTCGTCATAAATCACTTTTAAATACGAGTTTACAAATGCTTTATACTCATCATTATTACTCACTTCTATACCTTTACTTTCCGCAGCTTCAACCATTCCGTTAATTCCGATAGTTAAAAATTGTTTGTCTAAAGCAATGAATCCTGCTTTATAAACAGGTAATAATCCAGCAGCTTCATACTCTTCAATCAACTTTCGGTAGGCTGCTTGATATTTATGAATTTTTTGAACTTCCTCTTTAATATCTGCGCCTTGTTGCACCAAACGATTCATGTTTAAAGTTATCACATTGATAGAGCCTGTTGCAACTCCTCCCGCGCCTAAAGAGTAACTAAACGTATTGTCGCTAATCTCACTTCTGAGTCGACAACAGGATGCCAAACTATCTGCATTCTCAGACTGATAAATAAAGAATGAATTCCCTTCACTCAACTCCTGAGCCAACATCTCTGTAAATTCAGTATCAACTGGTTTTCCTTCTTTTATCAACATTGCAGCGGTAACTACAGGGAAAGTCAAAATAGCTTTGGTACGTTCTTCATTAAACCATTTCATAAAAAAAGTTTGCAATCTTTTAAGGCTTTCCCAAGATGGTTTTGTCATATCTGGATACACAAAATCTTCGAACATACTATTAAAATAATCTTCGTCATACAAAGAGATATTCCAAAAAACAGATTGATATCCTCTTGCCGCTGCTGGTTGATTAACGGCATATACAACATGTTGCAAGTGGTTTTCAATTGTTTTTTTATTAGTTTCTAAATAGTCATCTCCATAATCTATTGATGCAAAATGATCAAAATACATTAAAAACTCTACTGTTGCCAAAGCTCCAGCAAATTGCGAACTGATTGCAAAAACGAGGTTTACAAACTCTCCACAAAAACTCTCTAAATGTTTTGGAGCCTTCGATTCACCACCCACTTTTGTCAATCCATCAAACAAAAAAGGATACATACTTATGGATACACAATAGGGTTTGAGTGATGTTTCGTCATGCACATAAATTTCATGCGACTCAATTTGACGTACATATTCATTCGCTAAATCTTGTCCAAACAAACTTTCAATCTTCCGTTTTACCAGCACCCTATTCACCTGAATATTGATATCTTTGTTAAGCTCAGCCTCCATCGTTGCAATGTTTTTTGAGGTTACATTGGCATTAGCATCCACTTTAGATCCATCGGCTGCATTTGATGAGTTGATGTAATTGTCAATAAAATCAATTTTTTGTGAAACTTGTTTTTCGGTAAGACGTATCATAGTTTTTAGTTTTTTATGAATTGATGGTTTAGAATTTTATTGGTTGATAATTCTTTAAATTTCTGGTTTGTGGTTGGAGAATCTAAGCCTCCTAATTTTTGTAGCCACTTACCTGTTTTTATAAAAGTTAGTTCTGTTAACACTTCATTAGAAACCGTTTCTTCGCCAGTGTATAAACATGTTTTATATTTTTTTTCTTTCGCTGATTTCAAAAACTGTATCAATTCTTTCTCATGCCATTCTCCTCCCATAAATAACACGCATGAAGCAAAATTTTGATATTGATTCAATAATTTATCAAAGTTTCTATTTGTGAGTAATTCTCCGTTTTCTTCTTTCCAAAGAAAAGGAGAGTGGCACCCATCACAATGAATTTTACATCCAGCTATCGAAAAACACAAGCTGATTTCTCCTGGCACCTCTTGTAGAGCAATTTGAAAATCGTAAAAAAACATTTGACATTTTTATTAAAAGACTAAATAGTCGCATATAAATGTAATAAAGAATCCTATCGGATTAATGGGGTAACAAAAAGAGTTATGAAACGGTTATTAACAGAAAATTAAAACCACCTCGAATCCGCCTTTGGACGGATCCACTCCTCCTAAAAAAGGAGGAGAATTATACAGCGGAAACTTTAGAAATTCTTCTCTTAATAAGGGAAGGTGGCACGTCCAAGTATGATAGAAAAGTTAAAAATAAGATTACTGTCAATCTAAGCTTGTCGAAGATCTATAAAAAAAGGGTAAAAATCTGAAAATTCAAATTTTTACCCTTTATAATATATCTAAGAAACAAGTTTTACCTCTTTTGTCTTAAAGCAAAGCAGTCTTAAATCTTATTTTTACAACTGTCCCGAAAGCCATTTATAAACATCGTTTCCGTTTGCTAAAAGCAACAGCCCCATCAACAAAACAAAACCAGTTATTTGTGCGTATTCTAAAAACTTATCACTTGGCTTTCTGCCTGTAACCATTTCCCAAAGTGTAAACACTACGTGCCCTCCATCTAAGGCTGGAATTGGCAATAAATTCATAAACCCAAGCATAATAGACAAGAAAGCGGTAATGCCCCAAAAGGCTTGCCAGCTCCACTCTGCCGGAAAAATATTACCTATAGCAATAAACCCACCAACACTAGTTGCTCCTTTTGCTGTAAACACATATTTAAATTGTGTGATGTAATCTTTTAAGGTCCAATAGGCTCTATCAAATCCTGCAGGAATACTTTCTAAAAAAGAATAACTCTTGTGAGAAATATTAATTGATTCGGCAACAGAAACATTTTGTGCCACGCCAATTTTATTATCTCCATTGGGTGTTACATTGATTGTTTTCTTTGAACCATCTCTTAAAATAATAATCTCTAATTCTCCTTCACTATTTACTACTTCAGTCGTAAAATCATTCCAATAAATCACAAGTTTTTCATTTACTGCAAGAATTTTATCTCCTTCTTTAAAGCCCGCTTTTATCGCTGGCATATCCTCCGTAACAACATCAACTATTGAATAAGTTCTTGGAGTAAAAGGCATCATAACCCCTTGTTCCCACATTGTTTCTCCAATGGTTTCTGGAATACTGATTACTTCTAAAGATCCGTCTGTATGCTTTACCTCAACTGTTGATACATCACGTAAAAACAGGTTTTTGTTTATTGCCAATACGTCTTCTGGAACTTCACCATTAATTTTCAAGATTAAATCTCCATCTTTAAAACCATACTCTTTAAAAATAGCATTAACAGCAAATCCATTTTTTACATCTTCAGGTTTCACATTATCTTCTCCCCATACACCGAGTACCATCATATAGATTAAAAAACCTAAAACAAAGTTTACTATAACACCACCCAACATAATAATCAATCGTTGCCACGCGGGTTTAGAACGGAATTCCCAAGGTTGTGCAGGTTGTTTCATTTGTTCGATGTCCATACTTTCATCAATCATTCCAGATATTTTTACATATCCACCCAAAGGCAACCAACCGATACCGTATTCTGTTCCTTTCCATTTAAATGAGATTAATTTTTTACCCCAGGCATCAAAAAATAAATAGAATTTTTCAACCCTAGTTTTAAAAAGTTTTGCAGGTAAAAAATGCCCAAATTCATGCAACACAATCAGTAATGATAGGCTCAAAATAAACTGTGATGCTTTTATTAATATTTCCATAAATAGTATTAGTCGAAATTAAAATCGCACAAATGTACGGTTTTATATAGAGCTGTGAAACTGTTGATTTAGCGTATAGAATCTTTTAACACTCTTTTATAAAATTATGTATTTGGATAAGGTAATTTTGCTACATCTATTTCAGTATCTTTACCTCACAAATGAGCTTAAAAATGAACTTAAATTTCTTTAAAAAATCATTGCCAACAATCATCATAATGAGTGTTTTTTCGGTAATAATGATTTTTGCTATCTATTCAATTTTAAATCCTGATAAACGATTACCTATATATAGTCCAGCTGATGTAAACCCAAGATTGGTTGATGATGAGGTGCGACATATTAGAAAAGGACATACAATTTCAAATTTTTCTCTCATCAATCAAAACGGAGAAACCATCACTCAAAAAGATTATGAAGGTAAAATATATGTGGCTGATTTTTTCTTTACACGTTGTCAAACTATTTGCCCCATAATGACAAATAATATGGTTAAGATTCAAGAGGCTTTTAATGACGATGATAACATTATGTTGTTATCACATTCTGTAACTCCTGTTATGGACAGCATTCCTGTTTTGCGAGAATATGCAGACATGAAAGGAGTTGATGACAACAAATGGAACATTACAACTGGAGATAAAAAACACATTTACGAATTGGCACGTAAAAGTTATTTTGCGGTAGTTGATGAGGGTGATGGTGGGATGCAAGATTTTATCCACACAGAAAATTTTGTATTGGTCGACAAGAAAAAACAAATTAGAGGGTATTATGATGGTACCGATGCCAAAGATGTTGATCGCCTAATTGAAGACATAAAATTATTGCAACATGAATATTTGAAGAAGTGATAATTATCACACTTTAGAACGATTCTAATTAGTATATTTGCGCTCTAACTACAAATAGTTTATGCTGACGATTGCAACTTTAAAAAAAGGAGAAAAGGGTATTATCCAAGATTTTGATATTGACGCTATTCCTTTGAAATTAATTGAAATGGGGTGCTTACCTGGTAACACCGTCGAGTTGGTTCAGCATGCTCCTTTTCACGATCCATTGTATATTAATATGAATGGTAGTTATGTTGCCATACGAGCAGATACCGCAATGAAAATTTCAATTAAAAAAGCCATTTAACTTTTTCAAAATGAGTACTGAAATTTTAAAGGTTGCGTTAATTGGAAATCCGAATACAGGAAAAACTTCTGTTTTTAACCACCTTACAGGACTCAATCAACAAGTGGGTAATTACCCTGGCATCACCGTTGAGAAAAAAGTGGGATTTTGCAAACTCTCTCAACATCAAAAAGCAAAAATCATTGATCTTCCTGGAACTTACAGTTTAAATGCATCATCGTTAGATGAAAGTGTAGTGATTGAGTTGTTGATGAACAAAAATGATGATGATTATCCTGATGTGGCTATTGTGGTTTCGGAGGTTGAAAACTTAAAACGAAATTTACTTTTATTTACTCAAATTAAAGATTTAGAAATTCCGACATTATTGGTTATCAATATGGCTGATCGAATGAAACGCAAAGGAATTTCTATTGACGTACCTGTACTAGAAAAAGAATTAAACACCAAAATTGCATTGGTCAGTTCTAGAACTAAAGAAGGTATTGAGGACATTAAATCCTTATTGAGAGACTGTAAAAAAATTCCTTCTGGCACTTGTTTAGATACTTCTCTAATTGATGAAGAATATTTTGATGGACTCCGAAAAACATTTCCAAATCAATCGCTTTATAAATTGTGGTTGGTGATTACACAGGATGTGAATTTTGGGAAGATTGAAAAAAACACCATCAAAGACGCCACATCTTTTGCTACAAAACCATCGTCAGAATTAAAAAGATTACAACATAAAGAAACCATATACCGCTATAAATTTATCAATGACGTTTTAAAGAAAGGCTATGTAGTTGATAAATCGAAAGCGATAGATTTAAGAGGTGTGTTCGATCGGGTTTTAACACACAAGGTTTTTGGATATGTAATTTTCTTTGCCATATTACTGCTCATTTTCCAAGCAATATTTGATTGGAGTTCGGTTCCGATGGATTTTATTGATGCAACATTTACATCACTAAATTCATGGGTTAAGAGCACCCTTCCTCCAGGTCAATTTACCAATTTATTGGCTGATGGAATTATTTCAGGTTTGGGCGGGATTGTAATTTTTATTCCTCAAATAGCCTTTTTATTTTTGTTTATTTCTGTGTTAGAAGAATCGGGTTATATGAGTCGCGTAGTCTTTTTGATGGATCGTGTCATGCGCCGATTTGGATTAAGTGGTAAAAGTGTTGTGCCATTAATTTCAGGAACTGCTTGTGCGATTCCTGCCATCATGGCAACCAGAAATATTGAAAACTGGAAAGAGCGTTTAATTACTATTTTAGTAACTCCATTTATAACTTGTTCGGCAAGATTACCAGTCTATGCAATTATCATCGCACTTGTAATTCCAGACCAACGTGTCTTGGGAGTTTTTAATGCACAGGGTTTAACTTTGATGAGTTTGTATTTGATTGGGTTTGCTTCGGCAATTATTGCAGCCTATATTTTAAACAAAACATTGAAGATTAAAAGTAAGTCTTATTTCGTAGTTGAAATGCCCAATTATAAACTCCCGATGTTTAAAAATGTGTTTATCAACGTACTCGAAAAAACCAAAACATTTGTGTTTGAAGCTGGTAAAATCATTTTAGCAATTTCTATTGTTTTATGGTTTTTAGCATCTTATGGTCCAGGAGAAAAATTTAACAATGCTAAAGAAATTGTAAAAATCGAAATGGCAAGCCAAGGGATTTCATCAGAAGATTTAGAGCATCATATTGCATCCTATAAATTAGAGCATTCATATATAGGTATAGTTGGTAAAACAATTGAACCGATAATTATGCCTTTGGGATATGATTGGAAAATTGGTATCGCTTTAGCAACATCTTTCGCTGCACGTGAAGTTTTTATTGGGACTTTAGCAACCATTTACAGTGTTGGAAATACTGATGACGAAGCAACCTTAAAGAAAAAAATGGAAAACGAAACCTTCATAAACGGAGGTAAAGTATTTACCTTTGCTAGCGGAATATCACTCTTACTATTTTATGCGTTTGCAATGCAATGTATGAGTACCTTAGCAATCGTTAAACGAGAAACAAATAGTTGGAAGTGGCCTTTGATACAATTATTCGGAATGTCTGGAATAGCATACATCACTGCACTGATAGCATTTCAATTATTGAAATAGATTGTAATTCTTAAGAAAGAAGGAGTCTAATAAGTAAATAGTTATTTAAATAAAAAAATACCGCATCAAGCCCGGGAAGTCAAAAAATGGAAATACTACAAGAAATATTGGTCTATGTAACCCTTACCTTTGCAATTGGATTTTTAATTAAGAAATACTTTTTCAAAAAGAAAACCACAAAATCTTGTGGTAAAGATTCTTGTGGTTGTCATTAACTTTCTTTTTCAATATATTATAAAAATATCCTCCAAACTTGAGCAACAATAAAACAAATTACAAACCCCATAATTAATGGTAATATACTTGCTACAGTTGTCCACTTAACACTTTTAGTTTCTTTATAAATGGTATAAATGGTGGTGCTACATGGATTATGCAATAAGCTAAAAAGCATCAGATTAACACCGGTAAGTAGCGTCCACCCTCCTGCTTGTAATATTGATGCAGTTTTGGTTACAGAATCTAACTCAAACATAACTCCACTTCCTTCTCCTACAATTCCAGTAGAAACGGTAGCAACAGTTAACATTAAAACAGTAGGTATAACAATTTCATTTGCAGGAATAGCAACAATATAAGCGAGTAAAATAACACCATTCAAACCAATAAAAAGTCCAAACCCATCCATTCCCGTAATCATCCATTGTGCAATTGTAACATCACCAATATTGATATTAGAAATTAGCCAAATCACTGCTCCAGCCGGGGCTGCAAACAAACAGGCACGCCATAGAACAATCAAAGTTCTATCAATTAGCGAAGTGTAAATTGTTTTCCAAAATCGTGGTGTACGGTATGGGGGGAGTTCTAAAGTAAAGGTAGAAACTTCTCCTTTTAAAACTGTTTTAGATAATCCCCATGACGTTAAAAACATAAAGAATAAACCTAACATTGCAATTCCAATAACAGCAACGGTTGATAATAATCCCGAGAATTGTGTTGGAACCAATGCGCCAATGAAAATGGTGGAAATCAATATTTGTGTTGGCCAACGACCATTACATAACGAAAAATTATTTGTAATTATAGCTATTAATCGTTCTCTAGGGCTGTCTATAATTCTGGTAGCAACTACACCTGCAGCATTACATCCAAAACCCATACTCATTGTTAAGGCTTGCTTACCATGAGCGCCAGATTTTTTGAATAAGTGATCTAAATTAAATGCGATTCTTGGTAAATATCCAAAGTCTTCTAATAAGGTAAACATCGGAAAAAAGATTGCCATAGGTGGTAACATGACAGCAATTACCCATGCCAATGCTAAATAAACTCCATCAATTAAAAAACCAGACAGCCACCAAACCATACCGATGGATGCTGCTCCTTCTTTTAATAATGGATATATATATCCTAATAATAAATCTGCTAATAAACCAGAGGGATAATTTGCGCCAATAATGGTTAGCCAAAGAATTGCTGCTAAAATAAATATCATAATTGGAAATCCCCAGATCTTGCTCGTTACGATTTGATCTAACTTTTTATCGAATCGGAATTTCTTAGATTCTCCTTTATTTACAACAGAATTATTTGTGATGATATAAGCATCGGCATAAATTCCTTCGGTTAATTTATCATGAAAATCTTCGCCAATCGTCCAACGTAAATCGTTAGATAAATCAATAATATCTTTTGCTTTACTCATGCTTTTTAGTCTAATTCCTCCTGTTTAACATTTATAAACTCTCCTGTTTCAATCGCTTTCATAATCCGCTTATCTCCATCTAATAATCTAAAAGCGATCCACCTGCTATTAGGAATATTAGGATATTGCAATTCAATTTCGGTACTTAATTTATCAACAGCTTTTTGAATATGCTTCGGAACATTTTTAATACGATGCGGTTTACATTTTATTTTTCCGGTAGCCACTCCTTGAATAACTTGTATTAATTCTGGAATTCCTTTTTGATATCGTGCACTAGTAGCAACTACAGGAATTCCGAGGTCTTTTGACAAACTCCGTTCATCTATTTCTATTTCTTGTCGCTTTGCCTCATCCATTAAATTTAAACAAAGAACCGCCTTGTCTGTAATTTCTAAAATCTGTAATACCAAGTTTAAGTTGCGTTCTAATCTACCAGCATCTACAACAATTACAGTTACAGATGGCTGTCCAAATAGTATAAAATTCCGTGCTACCTCTTCATCAACTGAGGTTGATAATAACGAGTAAGTTCCAGGTAAATCAACCAGTTTGTATTTAACATCGTCATAAGAGTATCCCCCTTCAGCGCGCGTTACGGTTTTCCCAGGCCAGTTACCTGTATGCTGTCTTAAGCCAGTTAATGCATTAAATACGGTACTTTTCCCGGTGTTTGGATTTCCAGCCAATGCCACTACAAAATCAACATCATCCGTATGTATTCCCATTCTTTTTAGGTTTGATGAATTGAATTGCGCGCAGGTTTCACAAGCAGATTTAGGATGCTTTTCCATGTTGACTATTTTTTTCGATTAAAATAAATTTTGCCTGTTCATTACGAATTGCAATCGATGTGTTTCTAATAAAATATGCCCTAGGGTTTTTCATGGGGCTTTCAATATCAATTTTAATTTCTGTATTTATTACAAAACCTAAATCTAACAACCTTCGTCTTATTTCTCCTCTGCATTCCCTAGAAATTCCTATGATTTTTGCAGATTCTCCAACTTTTAAACTTGATAATCGACTCGTATTTTCTGAAATGGTTTCTTCTTTCTTTAATTCCGATAGAGTAATATTCCCTGCAACAATGGGGGCCAAAATAGACTCTTCTCCTTCAGAATAAAACACAATACGTTTTTTATTAGAATCTAAGACTCTTACTAAAGAACCAATGTGTAAATCTTGCGCCAAAATTTGCCGATAAATAATATCTGGTTCATCCTCAATATGCACAATTCGCCCAATTGTCCCTTCAGGAAAAGAGGATAGAGGTTTTCCATATATTTCTTTAATTTCACCTGCTGCTGTTGGAATAGGGTCGCCATGTGGATCAAATCGAGGGTTTCCTAAAGTCCGAGCCAATTCGTCCGTTTGTGTCACATCTAATTTATGCTCCATATCTTCGGCAAGTTCATGCCAATCCTTTTTGTGAAATCCTGTTTTTTCTGACAAATAACGTTCCCACAAACGATGAACGCGAATTATTTTTAGAGCATATGCTACCCCTTCTTTTTCTAGTTTTAAACTTCCTTTAGATGAACTTATCAATTCAGAAGCTTCCATGGTTAAAATGGCATCCACAACTTTTTTTGGTGAAATATCTAAGGAGGAAGTGATGTCATTTATTTGAATACTAGCACCGCTATTTTCTGCATGATACAATTTTTTTAAAATATCCTCAATTAGTGTTTTGTTATCTGTTTTTAATCCTGATTTCAATTTCCAAAACCATCCTTTTTTTGGATAGAAAAAGAGATATCCGAGAATACAGATGATTGAAAATATAAGTAAGGATGTAACTGGATTTATCATGATTTAATCTTAGTTGTTAACTACTCTTACAAATAAGTTTTTTGTGATTTGATTGGAAAGAGAACGTTCTTCATTGTCAATTTTTACCAATATCGAGTTGTCAAAATCTTCTTTATGTAGCACTTTTAAGGTGCTACCCAGTTTAATTTTTGATTTGTCTAAAAACTTTAAAAATAAAGAAGATGAATCGCGTACTCCAACGACAACACATTCAACTCCAACATCAATATTTGTTAAAGCTTGATTTTTTTCTAGCTCAATATTCCCATCTTTGTCAGGAATAGGATCACCGTGGGGGTCATGAGTTGGGTTTTCTAAAAAAACATCTAGCTTTTCGGTTAACTGATCCGACTTTATGTGCTCTAATTGCTCAGCCAAATCATGAACTTCATCCCAAGTAAAATCTAATTTCTCAACTAAAAAAACTTCCCATAATCGATGATTTCTCACAATTGATACTGCAATTTTCAATCCTTCATTTGTTAGTGAAGCCCCCTGATACTTTTTATAATCTACTAATTTTTTATCCGCTAGCTTTTTAATCATATCTGTTACAGATGATGCTTTGGTGTTTAATTTACTAGCAATATCATTAGTGCTTACTGCACTTTCTTTTTTTACCGACAAGCTAAAAATAGCTTTCAAATAATTCTCTTCGGTATATGATAAATCATTTTTCATGAGGCAAAGGTATTCTTTTTTAAAGAAGGCTAAACATATTTTTAGATTAATCTAAAAATAAATATATCTTTACCAAAAAAAAGACAATAAACAATGAAATTCAAAATTACACTTGTAATCCTTATTATAAGCATTACAACTTTTTCACAACAAATAATAACTGATAGACCAGACCAAACAGAATCATCTTCTACCATACCTAAAGGAAGTTTGCAAATAGAAATGGGAATTGTAGCTGTATCAGCAGAAAATAATACACTAAATAGTTTTGCAGGACCTTCTACTTTATTGAAATATGGTTTGACAAATAAAATAGAATTGAGATTCTTTAATCAATATGAAGCTCATAAAATAGAGTTATTTGATGAGACAAATAAAGTTTCTGGGTTTGGTGATTTAGAAATAGGAGCAAAAATTCAACTACTCAAAAATGAATCTGCAAATACTGAAATTGCCTTTATATCTCATGCTGTAATTCCTACGGCAAAAGACGAATTATCTAACATAAAAATGGGAACTATTAACAAGTTGTCAATCTCTCACAATTTTTCTGAAAAGTTTGGACTAGGATACAATGTTGGTTATGATTACGTCGGGCAAATACATTCTTTCACCTACTCAGCAGTTCTTGGGTTTTCATTTACAGATAATTTTGGAGGCTATATTGAGCCATACGGAGTCTACGGTGAACAAGGGTTTTTTAAAAGTTATTTTGATGCTGGCTTAACTTATTTATTAAGTGATAATTTTCAGGTTGATGTTTCATATGGTTTAGGCTTAAATAATGATTTACAATTCTTTTCAACTGGGTTTAGTTGGAATATTCCAAAACTATTTGGGTCTAAAAAATTATAGTATTTTTGAATTAATATAATTCAAAAGAAATGAAAATACTTATTTATGGTACAGGTGCAGTCGGTGGATATTTCGGTGCAAGATTAGCACAAGCAGATAACGATGTTACCTTTATTGCAAGAGGAAAACATTTGGAAGCAATTCAAAAAAACGGACTCCAAATTAAAAGTATTGACGGAGACTTTACCGTAAAACCTGCCAATGCAACAGATACTATTTCAACTTTAAATCCTGATTTCGATTTAATCATTCTAGGTGTAAAATCTTGGCAAGTGTTGGATGCTGCTAAAGCAATCAAACCAATTTTAAAAGAAGGCACTTTGATACTACCATTACAAAATGGTGTAAATAATGTTGACAAGTTACTTTCAGTAATTGATAAAAATCACATCATTGCAGGTTTTTGTAAAATCTATGCCAAGGTGGATAATTTTGGAATTATTGACCACTTCTTTTATCCACCAGAAATTAATTTTGGTGAAGTTGATAATAAGAGGACTGATCGAATTTTAGAACTTCAGTCAGTTTTTGAAAAAGCAAAATTCAAGACTGTAATTCCTGAAGATATTATTGCTGATATTTGGAAAAAATTCATGTTCATTTGTGCAGTTAGTGGTCTTGGAGGCTTAACCCGTGTTAGTATTGGAGCAATGGTTAAAAATGAAGAAACTAAAAAACTTCTTCAAAAAACTGTTGAAGAAATATATGCAATCGCTGTTGCCAACGGAGTAAATTTACCCTTAGGTATGGATAAAATGATGATGGTTTTTATTGTAAATCAACCTTTTGACTCTACCGCTTCTACCCAGCGGGACATTATGAAAGGGAGACCTTCAGAACTAGAAAACTTTAATGGATATATTGTTAAACAAGGAATAAAACACGGAATTGAAACTCCTGTAAATAAATTTGTTTACAACTGTTTATTGCCTCAAGAGCGAATTGCTAGAGGTAAAAAATAAAACTAAAAATCCTTTATATTAAATGATATAAATATTTTTTATTTAGAGATAACTCGTAATTTTGCAAAAAAATAAATTATGCAGTATTGGAAAAAATATTCTAAAGAAGAATTAGCAAAAAGAATTGACGATTCTCTCAAACGCAATGTCGATTTTTCAAATGATATTTCTTTGGGTTATCCCGCATCAAAACTAGATGGGAACGTATTTTATGACAACGCTCCATTTTTAAAGGATGCACCGTTGTTAAGAGCCTATGTTGCAAATCCAAACCATATTGGATGCCATACTTTGGGTGAATCCGAGTATGCTTTTAGTGGTACACATGAATTAGAAAAAGAAGTTATCAATGTTTTAGCTGTTGACTTTTTTAATTGTAAACCCGACAATTTTGACGGATATATTGCCACTGGTGGTACAGAAGCAAACATACAAGCCATTTGGATTTATCGCAATCATTATATAAATAATGAGAATGCCAGTTTTAATGAAATTGCAATTGTTGCATCTGAAGATACACACTACTCAATTCCAAAAGCAGCTAACTTATTAGGCTTAAATCACATCATAGTTCCGGTTGATTTTGAAACACGAATGATTCAAAAAGAAGTTCTTTTTGATTTGATTAAAACTGCAAAAGAGCAAGGGAAAAAACATTTTATTGTCATCTCCAATATGGCAACAACTATGTTTGGTTCAGTAGATGATCCCAACTTATTTGTGGATGTTATGGAAGAATTAAATGTGAATTTTAAAATTCATATTGATGCTGCTTTTGGCGGATTTATCTATCCATTTAGTAAGGGTCGCGAAGATATCGGATTAAACAGTCCTCATATAAATTCCATAACCATTGATGCTCACAAAATGCTACAAGCCCCTTATGGAACCGGAGTTTTTATCTGTAAAAAAGGTTTGATTCAAAACGTATTAACCAAAGAAGCACAGTATGTAAACGGAATGGATTTAACTCTTTGTGGAAGTCGGTCTGGAGCTAATGCCATGGCTGTTTGGATGATTCTGTTTAGTTATGGTCCACACAAATGGTTCGAGAAAATTTCTGTTTTGCTGATGCGAACAAAATGGTTTTGTGATCAATTGGATAATTTAAACATTGACTACTACCGCAATCCACACATGAATATTGTTACCATGAAATCTAATGGTATTCCTGTTGAAGTTGAGAAAAAATACGATTTAGTTCCAGAAACACATGATGGTAATAACAAATGGTATAAAGTGGTGATTATGGATCATGTAGAGGTTGATCACCTTGAAAAATTGATTGAGGAAATTAAAGATTTAAAATCTAATTAACCTGTTGAATTGTTGTTGTTTCGTCTTTCGGAAAAACAGTTTTATTAAACACAATTAAGATTCCGACACCACAAGAAATAGCAAAATCTGCTACATTAAAAATAGCGTTAAAAAATGTAAATGTTTGGTCGCCAACAAAGGGAATCCAAGACGGGAATACCCCGTTTTGGATAAATGGGAAATAAAACATATCCACTACTTTACCGTGAAACAAAGTGCCGTAATTACCTTCAGCAAATAAAGTTGCTATTTGATGCCCACCAGGAGTATTGAAAATTAATCCATAAAAAACAGAATCTATAATATTGCCTAAAGCTCCTGCAAAAATTAGAGCGATAGCAAATAATAACTTTTTAGGAGCATCCTTTTTAATGGAGTTTACCAGCCAATAACTAATTCCTATAATAGCAAATAGTCTAAAAATTGTTAAGAACAACTTCCCTGTTCTACCTCCAAACTCCGTACCCCAAGCCATTCCATTATTTTCTACAAATTGCAATCGCGCCCAATCAAATCCAAAAATATACACCGTTTCCCCATAATAAAAATGGGTTTTAATATATATTTTTACGATTTGATCAATCAGTAAAATAATAAAAATTAATAAAATGGATTTTTGTAATTGACTCATTTCTGTAGTTACAAGAAATCTTATCTGTAATTTATTTATACAGATAAGATTCTATTTAATTGTTATTAAAGTATCTCAAAAAATACTATTGCATCTTTTTAGCTTCAATGCTCAACGTAGCATGAGGCACTAATTTTAAACGTTCTTTCTGAATCAATTTACCGGTAACACGACAGACACCATACGTCTTGTTTTCAATACGTAATAAGGCATTATTTAAGTCGCGAATAAATTTTTCTTGTCTGATTGCCAATTGCACATTTGATTCTTTACTCATGGTTTCAGAACCTTCTTCAAAACCTTTAAAGGTTGGAGACGTATCTTCGGTTCCGTTATTTCTGTCGTTTTTAAAAGTGCCTTTTAGCAAATCTAAATCTTCTTGTGCATGCGCTATTTTTTCTAAAATGATTCCTTTGAATTCTTCTAAATCTTTATCTGAATATTTTACAGGATTTGTAGTCATTATCTTAAATTTTTTCAATTAATATCTTTGTTTCTACATCGTCAAAAACGACATCTGTTCCTTTTTCTATAACTTCAACAAAATTCAATTCTGCTGTGAGAGTTTCATTTTTTATATATTGCTCATTAGCCTCAACTGCTTGTGCTAAAATCAAATTATTTTCAATACTCAATTTTATTTTATCCGTCACTTCAAGACCAGAGTCTTTACGTAGATTTTGCACTCTATTAATCAACTCACGTGCATTTCCTTCTTTACGTAATTCATCAGAAATAGTTACATCTAAAGCAACTGTTAATCCGCCTTGATTAGCAACCAACCAACCCTCAATATCTTGTGATGAGATTTCAACTTCGTCGATAGACAATTTTACAAAATTATCACCTAATTTCAAATCAATTGCTCCTTCTTTTTCAATTTTGTTAATATCTTCTTGAGTCAGTATCTGTATTGCTGCACCTACCGACCTCATTTCCTTACCATATTTAGGCCCAAGTACTTTGAAATTTGGCTTAATGTTCTTAACCAATATTCCGGATGCATCATCTAACAATTCAATTTCTTTTACATTTACTTCTGATAGTATCAAGTTTTCAATCGCTAAAATATCTTCTCTATCTTGATTATCCAATACCGGAATCATCACTCTTTGCAAAGGTTGACGCACTTTTATCATTTCTTTTTTACGCAATGACAATACCATTGATGATATTTTTTGGGCTTTTTGCATCTTGCGTTCTAAATCTGAATCTACCAATGAAGCATTGTGTTTTGGAAACTCTTCTAAATGAACAGATTCCAAACCATTACCAGAAACAGCAGTTAAATCTTTATAGAGGTTGTCCATAAAAAATGGTGCAATTGGCGATGCTAATTTTGCCACTGTTAACATACAGGTGTACAAAGTTTGGTATGCCGAAATTTTATCGTGTTGATAATCGCCTTTCCAAAAACGTCTTCTACTTAACCTCACAAACCAGTTACTCAAATTCTCAGTCACAAAATCTTGAATTGCACGAGCGGCTTTTGTAGGCTCATAATCATCCAAAGATTCTTCTACATGTTTTATCAAGGTATTCAATTCTGATAAAATCCAACGATCAATTTCTGGTCGTTTGTCAATCGGGATATCATCTTCTGAATAAGAGAATTTATCGATGTTAGCATATAACGTAAAGAAAGAGTAGGTGTTATACAAAGTCCCGAAAAATTTTCGTCTCACCTCATCAATTCCGTCAATATCAAATTTTAAGTTGTCCCAAGGATTTGCATTCGAAATCATATACCAACGTGTAGCATCTGGTCCATATTTATCCATCGTTACAAATGGATCCACTCCATTGCCTAAACGCTTTGACATTTTCTTGCCCTGTTTGTCTAAAACCAGTCCGTTAGATACCACGTTTTTGTAAGCTTTAGAATCAAAAACCATTGTTCCTATTGCATGTAATGTGTAAAACCATCCGCGAGTTTGATCTACTCCTTCGGCAATGAAATCTGCAGGATAAAATTTCTTTTCATCAATTAGCTCCTTGTTTTCGAATGGATAATGCCATTGAGCATAAGGCATTGAACCCGAATCAAACCAAACATCAATTAAGTCTGCTTCACGTTTCATTGGTTTTCCTGATAGCGAAACTAGTGTAATTTGATCAACAATATTTTTATGCAAATCTAACTTCGCATAATTTTCATCGGTCATATTGCCAACTTCAAAATCAGCATAAATATCTTTATCCATAATACCTACATCTACGGCACGTAGCATTTCAGATTTTAACTCTTCAACAGATCCAATTAAGATTTCTTCAAGGCCATCTTCGGTTCTCCAAATTGGTAATGGAATTCCCCAATAACGAGATCGAGAAAGATTCCAATCATTGGCATTCTTTAGCCAATTCCCAAATCTACCTTCGCCTGTGTTTTTTGGTTTCCAATTAATTTCTTGATTCAATTCATACATACGGTCACGTTTTTCTGTGACTTTGATAAACCAAGAATCCATTGGATAATATAAAATTGGTTTGTCTGTTCTCCAACAATGTGGGTAATTATGCTTGTACTTTTCTACATGAAAAGCTTTATTTTCTTCTTTAAGTTTGATAGCAATTTCTACATCAACAGATTTATCTGGTGCAGCGCCATCATCATAATATTCGTTCTTTACATACTTACCTGCAAACTCACCCATGTGTTTTGTAAATCGACCTTGTAAATCTACTAATGGAACAGGATTCTCATTATCATCCAATACCAACATTGGCGGAACTTCTGGTGTTGCTTGTTTTGCAACCAAAGCATCATCGGTACCAAAAGTAGGCGCTGTATGCACAATTCCAGTTCCGTCTTCAGTAGTAACAAAATCACCTGAAATTACTCTAAACGCATTTTCTGGATTTTGGTAAGGCAATACATACGGTAATAATTGCTCATATTTTATTCCGACTAAATCGACTCCTTTACACTCATCAACAATAAAAAACGGAATCTTTTTTGCTTCTTTTTCGTAGGATGCTAATTCTTCAACTCTTTCTACTTTCTGGAACTTTTTCCCAAATTGTTTTCCAACCAAAGCTTTGGCTAGAATCAGGTTTACTGGCTCAAATGTATATTGATTGAATGTTTTAATCAGTACATAATCAATTTTTTTACCGACAGTTAAAGCGGTATTCGAAGGCAGTGTCCAAGGGGTTGTAGTCCAGGCTAAGAAATAGGCCCCTCCTAAATCCTCCCCAAAGGGAAGGACTTTCCCCTCATTCCCCCCTTTAGGGGTTAGGGGACTTATTTTAAATTGTGCAACAATTGTTGTATCCGTTACATCTTGATATGCTCCTGGTTGGTTAATTTCATGCGAACTTAAACCTGTACCGGCCTTTGGTGAATAGGGTTGAATAGTATACCCCTTATACAACAAGTTTTTATTGTATAAATCTTTTAACAACCACCAAACAGACTCCATATATTTTGGCTCGTAAGTAACATACGGGTCTTTCATATCTACCCAATGCCCCATTTGTTTAGTCAATTTTTCCCAAACATCTGTATAACGCATCACCGCTTTTCTACAAGCAGCATTGTATTCTTCTACACTAATTTTTGTACCAATATCTTCTTTGGTAATTCCTAATTCCTTTTCTACGCCTAGTTCAATAGGAAGTCCATGTGTATCCCAACCTGCTTTTCTTTTTACTTGAAAACCTTGTAGGGTTTTATATCGACAAAAAATATCTTTAATAGCACGCCCCATAACGTGATGGATTCCTGGGAGTCCGTTTGCAGAAGGAGGCCCTTCAAAAAACACAAATGGTTTATTGCCATCTCTTGAGGTGATACTCTTTTGAAAAATAGAATTTTCTTCCCAAAAATCAAGCGTTTCGCTTGCAATATTGGGTAAGTTCAATCCTTTATATTCTCTGAATTTTTTGCTCATTATTTCGATAATTCTATAAGGATGCAAAATTAATGAATTTTAGGAATATAGAAGTTAATTTATTGAGTATTAATAGAAGGGAAAAGGTTATGAAATAACAAATTGCTTCGCTACACTCTCTATGACATAAATTACTTCATCCCTCTTTCTTTCTGAATACTCTCGTAAGCTTTTTGGATTTGCCTAAATTTTTCTTCTGCTCCTTGTAAATGCTCTTCTCCTAAATGTTGTAATTTATCTGGATGGTGTTTTTTTACCATTTTTCGATATGCCTTTTTCACTTCAGTATCCGTAACAGACTTTTCAATTTCTAACACTTTATATGCATTGTCTACTCCATCATAAAACATCGCTTTCAATGATTCATAATCGTGGTCATTGATATATAAATAACCCGCTATTTTATGAATCATATTTACTTCTACCTCACTTACATGTCCATCGGCATTGGCAATACCAAACAAGAAATGAATCAATTGTAAACGGGTTGCGTGGGTCATGTGTTGACGAATTTGCATACACACTTGACGTGTAGAAATTTTATCGTTTTTAATGATTCCGCCAAATAATTTAAAAGCGTGATTGGCACGTGTTACACCATACATTTGGATAAAATGATTGCGAACATAGTCCAATTCTCTCTTGTCAATTTTGCCATCAGCTTTGATAACAACCGCAGCCAAAATCAACAAGCTCATTTCAAAATCTCCAGATTGTGTAGATGAACTAGACTGACTGAATCGCTTTGCATTTTTAATGTCTTCTGATGAAAATCCGTCAATAAAACTCCCTACAACAAAACCTAAGATTCCTCCAATTGGCCCACCAAAAGAAAATCCTAATGTTGCTCCAAACCATTTTGTAAAATTTGCCATCTATTCTTTTTTTTAAGGCGACAAAGATAGAGAAAATGAAAATGTAATAATCTTGAAATTTTGTTAATTAATCACTTCAAATAACTTTCCCTGTAGTGGTCTAATCACTCCTTTCATTTCCATATTAAATAACAACGTCGCTAATTTATAAACAGGGATATTACAATCTAATGCTATAGAATCAATATGCATTTTTCCTTTAGAAACTAAAAAATCATATACTTTTTGCTCTTCTTTTGATAAGTCAATAAATAATTGTTTTTGGATAGCCGAAGACTTATTTGATTTTAACTCCCAATTCATGGCTTCAACTAAATCTTTGGCAGATGTTAAAATTCCTGCCTTATTCGTTTTGATCAAATTGTTGCAGCCTCTACTTAAACTATCGGTTGTTTTCCCGGGAACAGCAAATACATCTCTACTATAAGAATTAGCAATATCGGCAGTTACTAAAGAGCCTCCTCTTTCGGCAGACTCAATTATAATTGTTGCTTCTGACATTCCTGCCACAATGCGATTTCGTTTTAAAAAATTGTTTTGTAAAGGATCTTCGTCATGCCAAAACTCAGAAAAGAAACCTCCATGTTCATTAACTTCATGTACATGTTTTTTATGAAGCTTTGGGTAGATTTGTTCAAAGCCATGAGCCAAAACAGCAATGGTTTGCAACTTGTTTTTAACCGCTGCTTTGTGTGCTGTGATATCTACACCGTAAGCAAACCCACTCACAATAATTGGGTTGTAAGGTTTTAACTCTTCAATAAATTGGTTTACAAAATCGCGACCATACAAAGTCATTTTTCGAGTGCCAACAATGCTAATGACTCTTGGGTTTTCTAAATTTATATTGCCATCTTGAAATAGTAAAATTGGTCCATCGATACATTGTTTTAATCGACTTGGATAATTTTCATTTTGATAATAACAAGCAGTAAGATTGTTTTTTTGAATATAGTTGAGTTCTTTTTCGGCAGCTAATAAATTAGATTTATCAAATAAGTGATTTAATACAACGGAGCCTATTCCATTGATTTTTGCCAAAATACTTTTCTTTTCGGCGAGTACATTTTGAGCAGATCCGCAATGAGTAATTAATTTTTTAGCGATGATATCACCAACGCCTTTGGCTTTTTGCAAAACCAACACTGCAATTAATTCTTCTTCTAGCATTTATAAGAAATTGAGTTTCAATATAACAAATCCTATTTGAATTTAAAATAATCTGCTAAAATTTGTTGATAAGTAATGTAGATTAGCGTTTAATTTTTAGCCTATTTTTCTATATTTGAATTAATGAATTTAGAACACTACATCAGCGATTTATTATACAGATATGAATGTGTAATTGTACCAAATTTTGGCGGATTTATCAGCAATGAAACTTCGGCTAAAGTGAATCATTTTACACACACTTTTTATCCGCCTTCAAAAAAAATTACTTTTAATAGTCATTTAAAACACAATGATGGTTTATTAGCAAACTACATTGCATCGGTTGATAAAATTTCATTTTCTGAGGCTGTAAAAAGCATTGATACAATTGTTGAAAAGTGGAAATCTACCCTATTAGTTGAAGCTATTGAAATTCAAAAAATTGGAAGTATTTCTTTAAATAAAGAAGGAAATCTATTGTTTGACCCTGCGGTTTCAGAGAATTATTTAACGACTGCTTTTGGACTGAACTCTTTCTCATCTCCTGCTGTAAAACGATTGGAATACAAAGAACAAGTGCGTCAATTAGAAACGATTGCTCCAGTAATTATATCAGAAAAAAGAAGAAAAACTCCGGTATTATTAAAATACGCAGCAACTGCAGCAATCATTTTTGCCTTGGGTAGTTTTGGGTGGAATACTTATAACAACAACCAATATCAAGAGCAACTTTTAGCAGAGCAAAAACAGCAGAATGCTGTTGAACAAAAAATTCAGCAAGCAACATTTGTTATTGAAAATCCGCTGCCAACTATTACCTTGAATGTTGCCAAAGAAATAAAAAATTACCATGTTATCGCGGGTGCTTTTAGAGACCCTTTAAATGCCAATAAAAAAGTTAGCCAACTTATTGAACAAGGGTACGATGCTCAAATTTTAGGTGTAAACAAATGGAATCTTACTACGGTTTCATACGCGAGTTACAGTGATAGATTAGAAGCATTAAAAGGACTGAGAACAATTAAGCATACTGTTACTTCAGAAGCTTGGTTACTGGTTCAAGCATTTTAGAAGCCGCTAATTTTACGAATTTAATTAAAATATAATTATTCTCTTGAGGAAAATTATTGAGGTGTTTGGAATTTAATAAACCCTATCTTTGCAAAAAATTCTACTTAAAATGCAAGCAAAAAATCCAAAAGATTCTTTAACAACTTTAACCGATATTGTTTTACCTGGCGAAACCAATGGTCTTAATAACCTATTTGGTGGTGAATTACTAGCGAGAATGGATAGAGCCTGTAGCATTGCAGCGCAGAGACATTGTCGTAGAATTACGGTTACTGCATCTGTAAATCATGTGGCATTTTCAAAAGCAGTACCAGTAGGAAGTGTATTGACTGTTGAGGCAAAAGTTTCACGTGCCTTTAGATCTTCTATGGAAATTTATGTAGATGTTTGGATTGAAGATCGCGAAACTGGTGAAAGTACTAAAGTGAATGAGGGTATTTATACTTTTGTTGCAGTTGATAAAACGGGAAGTCCAGTTAAAGTGCCTAGGTTAATTCCTGAAACTGAGTTAGAAAAAGAACGTTTTGATGGGGCGCTTAGAAGGAAACAATTGAGTTTAATTGTTTCTGGAAAAATGGATCCTGATGATGCTACTGAGTTAAAAGCTATTTTTGGGAAGTAAATTTATACCTCAACTAGGTATTGATTTCTTTTTTTTAAAAATCTTACATTTTAAAAATCCAAAAAGCTGGATTTAATCGTTGAGTGTTTTTCCACAACTGAAATTTCAAGGTAGTTTTTTGAGTCACTTTATCGGTATATACTTTTCCTAAATCTTGTTTTACAACAACGTTATCACCTTTTTTTACCAATACAGTTTCTAAATTATTATAGATGGTGAAAAAATTCCCATGTTGAATAAAAATTGCTTTTTTACCACTAACAACTTGAATTTGTAAAACAGTACCTTTAAAGATAGCACGTGCATGAGCGCCTTTTTCAGTCCTAATACGCACCCCGTTACTCTCTATTATTATCCCTTCTAAGGTTGGATGTTTTTGTTTTCCAAACCTCCTAGAGACAAAACCTTTTTCTACAGGCCAAGGCAATTTACCCTTGTTTCCTTCAAATTGTGTCGCAACTAATTTTGCCTCGGCAGTTAATGCAAACTTTGATGAACTTGTTGAACTCGTTCCTGAACCTTTATTAGATTTTACAATAGCATCACGAATTATTTTCTCGATTTGTTGATCTATTTTACGTTCTGCCTTTTGTTTTTTCTTTATTTCTGCAATATATTTTTTCTCTTTCTTTTTAATTTTTGAAACAATTGCTTCTTGTCCCTTTTTCTTTTCCTCCAATTTTTCTTGAGCCGCTTCACTATCCTTTACCAGCAATTCTTTTTCTTTTTTTTGAACAATTAGGGTGTCATTTTTTACATTTAATAAAACTGATTTTTTCGAAATTTGTTCGCCCTGAGCTTTTCTAAAATCGGTGTATTGTTTCATGTATTGCACCCGTTTGTACGCTTGATAGAAATTTTGGGAAGACAATAAAAACATAATGCGATTGTTCTGTGATTTACTTTTGTATGATCTGTAAATCATCTTTGCATAATCATCTTTTAAATTTATTAACTCAGCCTCTAATTTTTTGATTTCCTTTGTATTTGATGATATTTCGTTATTTAAAGATTGGGTTTCTGCATTAAGAGCATCAATCAATTTTTCTTGAGCAGAAATCCTGATATTTGTTTGACTCAGTTGCGTTAACAAACTTTGCTCTTCTGTTTTTGTTTGAGATAATAAACTGCGGATTGTTTTTATTTCTTCCTGAATCTCTTTTCTCTGCTGCTCTAACATCTTTCTTGTTTCTTGAGCATTGGTTTGAATACCGAATAAAAAGCAGCATAAAATCAATACTAAAAAGGTAGGAGTTTGTTTATTCATTTAAATGTATTTCTTGATATCCATGTGGAATCTTAAATGGAAAACTAAGTTTTCTATCAAACTCAACTGACTTATATTCTAAATCAATAAATGTTCGAGCTGTCTTTTCTACAGCAGTAATATTTATCAATCTAGGGAAAACCTCATCCTTTACTTTTTGATATTCAGCATAGTCAACTGTCAATCTTTTTTGTTCTGATTCTTGCCTTACTTCTTGCTTATTTATTTTAAAATTGACTGGATTAATCCAAAACAAAATATCAAACAGTTCCTCCTGCTTTTTTGGAACTAGCATATATGTATTACCCTGAACTTTTGCTAAATATTTCTTATCATTTAAATCTAAAATAGATTGTCCTATTAGTAAATTTTGAATTATCTCAAAGTCAACATCGGTTCCTAAAAAATCGCTCAACAAAGCAAAATTACCAACAAAATAAGTCTTGTTTAGCTTTTCATAAAACAAAACTTTAGTTGGAGTTATCAAGATTTTTGCCAAAGGAATCCCCACCATAGTACCACTCATCCATATCGCTTTGTCTTTTTCTAAACGTAATTTAATGGTAATGGTTTGCAGGTTACCTTTGTTTTTATAAACTGCTTTTAACCGAGCATTAATCGTCTTTTTATCAAACTCATTTTCATAATGATTTTTGATAATACTTTTTGAAGACATAGCAATCGCTGTTGAACCTTCAACCTTTTTTGACTTACAGGAAATCAACAGTAGGCTTATAAATAGAATATGAACTGTTTTTTTTAGCATTTACTTATTTAATTTTTTAAGCTTTTGATGATATTTATCTGCTGCCTTTTTATCTGCAATAGCCTCATAACAAACTATTAATTCTTGATAAAACTCTTTTTCTTGAGCTACATCATCAATCAAAAAATCTAGTCCACTAACTAAAACGACAATAGCTTTCTTATATTTTTTTTGATGTATTAAAGCGCTGCCGTTCATCAAATACACATATGGTTGTGCTGGAAATAATTCCATTCCTTCTAAGCTGTATTTATAAACTTCTTCAAAATTAGAAATGCCAAAATCTTGTATTAATATCTCTTTTAAAATTTTAAAATCTTTGTTAGACACGAACGTTTTTTTCAATTCATCAAAACCAATTTGCTTATTTACAAGCGTATTTTTATTTGGTTTTATTGATTGCTTATTTTTTGATAATATTTTTTGGTAATGTCGCAACTTTGAAGAAGTAATTCCCTTAGAAGTTAACTCGTCCAAAATATCTTTAGCCTTTTCTTGCTCATTTGCCTGAATGTATATCAAGACCAAATCATCAGTCAAAGCAGGTTTTTGTTTGATTATCTTTTGCTGAGCATCGATGGCCTTTATATAATTAAATTGCTTTAAATACACTTTTTTTGCTTGAGCTAAAAACCAAAAATTTTCTGGCTCTGATTTTAGAGATTTCTCGATATACAGTTGTGCTTCAAAATATTTATTAAGTGCAAAATAGTTTTTAGAAAACTCGAAATCAACCGCCACATCATCTGCAAATAACTGTTGACATTTTTCCAATTCGGTAATTGCACGAGTATAATTGCCAATGGCTTTGTATTTCAATGCCTCAAAATAATGATTTTCAAATTTGATGAGTCTGTCATCATCATCTTCTAAAAGCATGAGTCCTTCATCTTGCCCATACGACAAAAAAGAAGCACAAAACAATGCTAAAAATAGAAATGTATTTGCGCTTTTTTTAATCATTTATTATGCTAATTCTGAATAGTCTCCGATACTTACTGACGTGAAATTACCGTTGTATTTTGCGTGATGTCCTATCATTGCATTGTCTAAATTGGCATCAGTAATTGTAACATTACTTTGAATCAACGAATTTTTTATAATTGAGTTTTCAACAACACTACCTTCTCCTAACGAAACATTTGGACCAACAGTTGTATTTTTTAATCTAACATTTTTACCAATATAACAAGGTTGAATAATTTCTGCGTTTTCCAAAACAACATCGCCAGAAGTTAAGTTAAACCCATCCTTTTGTAATAATTCCAACACTTTCGAGTTCGTTGCTACTGTAACGTTTTTGTTACCACAGTCCATCCATTCATCTACTTGACCAGGAATGAATTTCATGCCTTTTTGCTTCATATTTTCTAAAGCATTTGTCAATTGAAATTCTCCTTTATCTTTAATATCGTTATCTAATAAATACTGAATTTCATCTTTTAAAACTTCTCCATTTTTAAAATAATAAATTCCTATAATTGCTAAGTCAGAAACAAATTCTGTTGGTTTTTCTACAAACTCGGTAATAAATCCGTCTTTTAATTTTACCACTCCAAAAGCGCTTGGATCATCAACTTGTTTTACCCAAATAGCTCCATCAGCATTAGCATCTAAAGTAAAATCTGCTTTAAAAAGAGTGTCAGCAAAGGCCACAACACAAGGGCCATCAAGAGCTGACTTTGCACATTGAATAGCGTGTGCCGTTCCTAAGGCTTCGTGCTGTACAAAAACAGATCCCTTGGCATTTAAGTCAGATGCGATTTTTAACAAACGCTCTTCGGTATCTCCAGGGAATCCTTTGGCAACTGGTCCAATTATAAAAGCAATTTCATCTATTTTTTGATTTACAACCTGCGCAATATCTTCAACCAATCTTTGAACTATAGGTTTGCCAGCAATTAATGTTAAAGGTTTTGGTGTTGTTAAAGTGTGTGGGCGCAATCGAGATCCGATTCCCGCCATTGGTACGATAATTTTCATTTAATTAATTTTAATATTTTCTTTTTCTATTGATGCAAATATACAATTCTAATGTGATTGATAAACGGTTAATTCCTAAAGGAATTGTACATATAATTTCCTTTTTTTCTTTTTACTTTACATACAGTTCTCTTAAATATTTCATTCTTATCATTTTTGAATTAAAAAAAATTGCGTTTTAACATCATTAAGACATTAGTGATTACTCAATATTACCTTAATAATTTTAAGAAATTATCAAATTATTTTGATTTTGCTGTTAATTTATCTATTTTTAACAAAATTTAACTAACTTAATTAAAATAGTCTATGAGAACGAAATTACTACTGCTCATCGTTTTGATGAGCGCATCTGTTACTTTTTCTCAAAGTAACGCCTTTTGGCAAAAACAATCACCAGTTAACACTTCAAGGGTGAATTTAAACAAACAACATTTACCAACTTCACAAACTTACAGCTTAAACATTGTAGCTTTAAGACAAGTTTTAGAAACCGCTCCTAAACGAAGCGAATTTTTAGGAAACTCGAACTTAGTCATCGCTTTTCCAAATGCAGAAGGTAAATTTGAACGATTCAGAATTATGGAAGCATCTGTTATGCATCCTGATTTAGAAGCTAAGTATCCTGGAATTAAATCATATGCAGGTCAAGGGATAGACGACCCTTCGGCCAGAATCCGATTTAGTGTTTCTCCTTTAGGATTACAAAGCATGAGAATGTCTAGTATTGAAGAAGCTTCTTTTATTGAGCCTTATTCTATCGATAATAGCCAATACACTGTCTATAAAAGAGCTAACGTAACTGATTCATTAAGTGATTTTGAGTGTACCTTAACAGAAACCGTTAATAAAAGTATTTCTGGCAGCAATTCTAATATGAGAAATGCTGATGATGGAGTTTTACGATCATATAGATTAGCAATGTCTGCTACTGGTGAGTATACTTCGTATCATGGTGGAACAAAAGCAAATGCTTTAGCTGCTATAAATGCAACGATGACTAGAGTTAATGGTATTTTTGAAAACGATTTCAATGTAACTATGGTATTGATTGCAAATACTGATAATGTTATTTACACAAACTCAGGTAGTGATCCATACTCTTCAACTGGAAGTTACAATAGTGAATTACAGTCCACATTAACAAGTGTTATCGGAGAATCAAATTATGATATAGGCCATTTAGTTGCCAACCTTCAAAACAATGGTAATGCGGGATGTATTGGTTGCGTCTGTGTTAATGGACAAAAAGGAAGTGGATGGACTTCTTATACAACTCCTGAAGGTGTAAATTTTGATATTGATTATGTTGCACATGAAATGGGCCATCAATTTGGAGGAAACCACACATGGACATTTAATGGAAATGAAGGAACCAATGCACAAATGGAACCTGGTAGTGGCTCAACAATAATGGGATACGCTGGTATTACAGGTGCTACAGATGTACAAGCACATAGTGATGCTTACTTTCATGCAATTACAATTGAGCAGGTTACAGACTATGTTAAATCTACAAGTTGTCAAACAAATACAAATACAGGTAATGCTGTACCAACAGCAAGTGCAGGTGCTAATTACACCATTCCGAAAGGAACAGCTTTTGTATTGACTGGGGCTGGGACAGATGCAAATACTAGTGATGTTTTAACTTATTGTTGGGAGCAAATGGATGAAAATAATGCATCAACAACCAATCCAAGTACAACAGCAACAACTGGAGTTGCATTTAGATCATATTTACCTACAACAGATACCAAACGGTATTTTCCAAACTTAGCTACAATTAAAACAGGAGCTACTTCATGGCAATGGGAAGCAGTACCTAATGTTGCAAGATCATTAAATTTTAGAGTAACTGTTAGAGATAACAAAGCTGGTGGAGCAAATAACAATAGTGATGATATGGTTGTTACTGTGAATGGAACTGCTGGACCATTTTTAGTAAACTCTCCAAACACCAATGTAACTTGGAATGCAGGAACTACACAAACTGTAACTTGGGATGTTGCAGGAACCACCGGAAACGGAATCAATGCATCAAATGTTGATATTTATTTATCAGTTGATGGTGGTGATACCTATTCTATTTCTCTAGCATCTGGAATAACAAATGACGGTTCACATGATATTTTAGTTCCTAATAATCAAGGCACACAAAATAGAATTATGGTAAGAGGGTCAAATAATATATTCTTTGATATCTCTAATGCCAACTTTACAATTGAAGGGCAAGTTGTATGTAATGCAACAGTACCAACAGGATTGGCAGCATCTAACGTAAATTCAAATTCAGCTACTATGAGTTGGGATGCTGTATCAGGAGCATCTTTTGATTTACAATACAGACAAGTTGGAGCGGGTGCTTGGACTACCGTTTCAGTAAATGGAATTTCTACCGCCTTAACAGGATTAAATTCTTTGACACAATACGAAACACAGGTTAGAAGTAAGTGTCCAGATTTATCAACGTCTGCATATAGTAGTGTTGTTAATTTTACAACTTCAGATGTACAATTAAATTATTGCTCATCTGCAAGTACAAATATCAATGATGAATTTATTGGTCGCGTTCAATTAAACACTATTGATAATAGTTCAGGAGGGCAATTTTATACAGATTTTACTAGTATTTCAACAAGCTTAACAAAAGATGCACAATATACTATTACTATAACACCAACTTGGACAGGAACTATTTACAACGAAGGATATTCTGTTTGGATTGATTATAACAGAGATGGTGATTTTGATGACGCAGGAGAGCAGGTTTGGTCTAAAGCTGCTTCTAAAACAACACCTGTAAGTGGTACTTTTACCATCCCTTCAACCGCTGTTGAGAATTCTACTAGAATGCGAGTGTCGCTAAAATATAATGGAATTCCAACATCCTGTGAAACATTTACTTATGGAGAAGTTGAAGATTACACTGTAATAATTCAAGGATCAGGTCCAGACGTTGTTGCACCAGTAATTACTTTAACAGGTGCTTCAACAATCAATTTAAATGTTGGAGAAGCATATACTGAACAAGGTGCTACAGCAACAGATGATGTTGATGGTGATATCTCTGCAAATATTGTTATAGGAGGCGATGCTGTTGATATAAATCTCGCAGGAACTTATGTGATTACGTACAACGCAAATGACGCTGCAGGAAACCCTGCAACTGAAGTTACTAGAACGGTGAATGTGATTCCCGATACTACAGCTCCTGTAATTGTATTAATCGGAGCAGCAACAATTAATTTAAATGTTGGTGATACCTATACTGAACAAGGAGCAACAGCTTCAGATAATATTGATGGCGATATCTCTGCTAATATTATTATTGGTGGTGATGCTATTGATGTGAATATTGCAGGAACTTATATTGTGACTTACAATGTAAACGATGCTACAGGAAACCCTGCAACTGAAGTTACTAGAACAGTTAATATTGTACCAGATACAACTGCACCTGTTATTACATTGAATGGGGCGGCAACAATTAATCTAA
>JASFYP010000050.1:0-28292 GCA_045047075.1 Flavobacteriaceae bacterium | reverse complement strand
TAGTCAGTAGTCAGTAGTCAGTAGTCAGTAGTCAGTAGTCAGTTTGCAGTAGCAGTTTCTTAGTTATAAGTTATAATAAAACTTATTTTTCCCGCGTAGGCGGGAATCTAAATTAGATAAAACTAGATTCCTATTTTCACAGGAATGATAACTATTTAACTTTAGAAGTTTCCACAATCTCTAACTTGTTCAGCGTAGTTTTAGTTGTTAAAAACCCAAAATTTACCGTTACTGTTTTTTTCTCAATTGATTCAATTGTTCCAACAGTAGAGCCATCTAATATTTTAACTCGGTCATTGACTTTGAAAATATAATCTGCTTTTGCTTCGGCAATTTTTTTAGCTTCAACTTTCTTAACTTCTCTAACTTTTACAACTTCTTTTAAAATCTCTTTTTCTACAACAGCAATTTTTTCTTCCTTTTGTTTCTGAACAACTTTTACCTTTTTCTTTTCAGCTTTTGTCTTTTTCACAACAGGGTTTTTCTTTAAATACTTTGCCCTTTCAATTGTTGCCCATTTGGTAAATTCTGAAATCAACTCTTTTTTATTATTGGTCTGAAAAAACTTATTAGCCAATTCGTTAACCTTTCTACCCGTCACCAACATCTTTTGATTATTGTCATATAATTCTTGAAACTGCTCTAATTTCAATTTGATTTTGGCTTCTTTGTCTGATAAACTATCTGAATGTTCCTTAGCTTTAGATTGTTCCTTTTCTAAATTTTCAGAATTCTTTTGCAGTTTATTTCGCTCTTTTTGAAGTTTAGAAATGGTTTTGTCTAATCTGATTTTTTCACCCTCAACTTTTTTCTTTGCTCTATTGATTAAACTATATGGAATCCCATTTTTTTGCGCAACTTCAAAAGTAAATGAGCTTCCTGCTTGCCCAATAAATAATTTAAAAAGAGGTTCTAAGCTACGCTCATCAAATTGCATGTTGGCATTCACCACATTTTCCAATTCATCAGCTAATACTTTTAAATTCGCATAATGAGTGGTAATAATTCCATAAGCTTTTTTAGAATAAAATTCTTCTAAGAAAATTTCTGCTAAAGCACCACCTAACTCTGGATCAGACCCCGTACCGAACTCGTCGATTAAAAACAAGGTGTTTTCATTACATCGTTTTAAAAACTGGCGCATGTTTTTTAAGCGATAACTATAAGTACTCAATTGATTTTCTATAGATTGATTGTCGCCAATATCCGTTAGGATTCTGTCAAAAATGGTAGCAGTACTTTTATCAGAAACAGGAATCAAAATACCACTTTGTAGCATCACTTGTAAAAGCCCAATAGTTTTTAAGGTGATACTTTTTCCACCAGCATTAGGGCCAGAAATAACAATGATTTGTTGTTGATTGTTTAGCTCTAAGGTCTGTGGAATAGTAACTGTATCAGTAAGCTTATTTTTTTCTAAGAGAATAGGGTGGTAAGCATCTTTCAAATAAATTTCTTTATCGGATGATATTTTTGGTAAAATTGCATTAATTTGATTTGCATATTTTGCTTTGGCACCAATGGTGTCAAGTTCAATTAAATAGTTTTGATATTGCACCAACAATCCTTGAAACGGTCTTAAATCATCCGTTAAGACTTTAAGGATTCTGATTACTTCTTGTTTCTCTTCAAACAATAAATTTTCTAATTCTCGTGTGTACTGCTGGGTAACTTGTGGCGCAATAAAAATTATACTTCCCGTTTTTGAAGTTCTTAAAAGAGTTCCTTTTACTTTGCGCTTGTGCATTGGTACTACTGCCAATACACGTTGGTTTTCAACAACAGACTCTCTAATATCATCCAAATAACCAGATGCGCTAAACTTAGATAATGCTCTTGTAAAACTTTCGTTTATCTTACTTCTTACCTGTCCAATTTCTCTGCGGATTGTTTTTAAATGTTGTGATGCTTTATGGTCAACTTCGCCAAAAGAAGTGATAATTTTTTTGATACTGTCAGATACAATTGTAGTGTATTCTATTTCTTGTGAATGTTCAAAAAGTATTGGATAAATTTCTTTAAAATTTTTTAAAAATTTTAGTTGCTCATTAACAGTTTCAGTAGTATTTAAAACGGTTAAAAAACCTTCGGGAATGATATAAGAATTCTCGATATTTAGCAGACTGATTTCTTTAGAAATATCGTCAAAAGTATGATTGGGGATACGATTGTCATTTTCGAATGAGGTTAGGTATTCATCCGTTTTTTTTAGTTCAGAAAACAACTTCTCTTTTGATTTAAAAGGCAGTATTTTATTGACAGCACTTTTACCTAAATCAGTAATACAGTAGTTTTTGATACTTTCTAAAATAGTATCAAACTCTAAATCGTTTAAAGTTTTTTCTGTGATAGTTATTGCCAAAATCGTATTTTTGAATTGGAAACAAAAGTAATTAGAAATATTAAAAAATGAATGTAAACATTGCTAAAAGCTGGAAACCAATTTTGCAAGCGGAATTTGACAAACCCTATTTTACGGAGTTAAAGGATTTTGTAAAATCTGAATATTCAAATAATACATGTTATCCGAAAGGAAATCAAATCTTTTCAGCATTTGACCATTGCTCTTTTAATGATTTAAAAGTAGTTATTATTGGTCAAGACCCCTATCATGGAGAAGGGCAAGCCAACGGATTGTGTTTTTCGGTAAATGATGGAATCGCACACCCACCATCACTCAAAAATATTTTTAAAGAATTAGAAACAGATCTCAATATTCCAATTCCAATAAGTGGAAATTTAGGACGGTGGGCAGATCAAGGAGTGTTATTATTAAATGCTACTTTAACTGTGAAGGCGCATGAAGCGGGGAGTCATCAAAAAAAGGGATGGGAGCGGTTTACTGATGCTGTTATTGAGCAAATATCAACAAAAAAAGAAAATGTGGTATTTTTACTTTGGGGAGGCTATGCTAAAAAGAAAGGTAAGAAAATTGATAAGTCTAAACATACAATATTAGAAAGCGGACATCCATCACCTTTGAGTGCTAACAGAGGTTATTGGTTTGGGAATAGGTGTTTTTCTAAGACAAATAAAGTTTTGAATGAAATGGGACTGAAAGAAATTGAATGGTAGTATTAGTTAAATAATACGTTTCTTATATTGTTCTCGATACAATTTTTTATCAAAAATCACTCGAACTGACGGAATAATGATCTTAAATTATTTATATCATGAAATATTTAATTCTAATATTTTTTATCACTCTAAGTCTATCAGCTCAACTTCCAGAGGAATTTGTTTATATACAGGATGAGATTCCATCAATACAAATTGAGTTACGCTATTATTCTGATAATAATTTTGTTGGTGAGCGAATTGACGGATATGAAAAGGAGGTGTTGATTTTGTCAAAAGAAGCAATGGATGCGTTAAAAATAGTTCAGCATAAATTAAGTAAAAAGGGTTTTGGGCTCAAGATTTTTGATGGTTATCGCCCACAAAGAGCGGTGAATCATTTTTACAAATGGGCATTTAATGTCAATGATACGTTGATGAAACTGCAATTTTATCCAAATGAATTAAAGAAAAATTTATTTAAAAAAGGCTACATCGCCACAAAATCTGGACATTCACGAGGTAGTACCGTAGATGTTACTTTGGTTGATTTAAAAACAGGAGAAGAAATTGACATGGGTTTTTCCTATGATTTTTTTGGACAAGAATCTTGGGTTGCATTTGATAAACTAACCATAAATCAAAAATGGAATCGGAATCAACTACAAAAAGAAATGTTAGCAAATGGGTTTAAGAATTACCCACAAGAATGGTGGCATTTTACCTTGATAAACGAACCCTTTCCAAACACCTATTTTGATTTTGTAGTCAAATAGTCTAAAACAGATTAGTTACGATACCTCATAAAAATTTTATGTGTATCCAATATTTTTTTATGATAATAGAGAATTTGCATATCTGTTGTTAAAGTCGGAGCTTCGACAAGCTTCGAAATAGATTCTGAAAACAATACTCTAGGAATTGAAAACTCGGATGTTGTATTATCTCTGACTGCAACACAAATTTCGAAAATAGTATTCGCTGTAATTGTTCCTTTTAAATAGCGCGTATAATATAACTCCAAATTATTGCTACTAATGCAGGGAGCATAATATATGTAGTTGGCGTCGTTAATATTTTGTAAAATGAAATCCGAATTTGGAATCGTGTTAAATGTAGTCACGTTACTTTTTTGAGCAATTCCTAGTGTTGTCTCACATGGACCTTGACAATTAGTGTCATCAAACTTGGCATTGTTGTAATATAAAAATTGACCATCTGCACTTATGCCATGATCCATTATTAACCAACCAGGAGTATTCAAATTAAAATCTCCCTGTAACCTTCCAATGTTACTAACAACTCCAGAATTAAATGTTCCGTAAAACAGATTGTCTAATTCATTTGGATAATTTCTAGTAGATGTCCAATAAAAGTTGCCAGATGAATCCATATCTGCCACAGCATCCAGATAAGGTTGAACTGTTTGATTTGTGCCAGTTAATTCCCCAACAAATGTAAATGTTGTATCATCGACTTTAATGGCGTAAAATAGTTTTGTATTAATGCCATCATTTTTATTATTGAAAAATAAATAATTTCCATCAGAAGAAATAAAAGGCTCCATTGCATCAAACGAAAGTCCGTTAATCGTTATATTAATTTCTGAACCGTATGAAGGATAGGTATAAACTTCTTCAATATCTTCATTAGAAGATGAGCAGTTTATTAATAGGAAAAACAAAGGTAAATACAGTAAAAGTTTTTTCATTCTTTTTTCCAAACAGTGGATGTGTATTAAATCTATACTATTGAATTTTGTAGAGTATTAACTTTTTTCTTTTTCAAAATACATCATCGCCACATCTTTTCTTGAGTTGTTTACTTCGCCTTTTTTCCATCCATTTTTTAAATAGAAGGCTGTTGCAATTTTGTTTCCAACAAAAGATTGTAGCTTGATGTTGTTATGATTTTTAAACAATTGATCTTCAACTGCTGTCATTAAAAAGGACCCCATTCCTAAACGATGCGCATCTTCATCAATCATCATGATATGAATAAAATCATCAAAATAAATAGCAAACCCTTTAATTTCATCATTGATTAGCAAGACATGTAAATCATTGACATGCTTTACAATTTCACGTTTTAACTCCCCACTACCCACATACCAATCTACATTATGGTCACCTAAAAAAGAGCGGTAAAAAGTATCAAATGTTTTATTTGCAAGAGCAACAATCTTCTTGAGTTCTGAAGGTTTTGATTTCCGGAGTTTTTTTGAGGTTTCTAGTACTGAGTTCATAGCGATAAATTATAGTATGTTCCAAAATACCATATTATATTGACAATACCAAGCTATTTTGCATCAGTTTTCAACAGGAATATGAACAGACTTGGCTATTCAAACTCACTTGTAAAATGTAATTTTACAGATGGATATTTGCTCTGCGTCATTTGAATGGTAAAAGAAGAGTCAGCAAAAAACACTAATTGATTGTGTTTGTCATGTGCCAAATAACGTTGTTTTACACGTCTAAATTCTTTGAATTCCTCATTCTTTGGATCGTCTGGTTGTACCCAACAAACTTTGTGCATTGGTAAATTTTCGTAGCTGCACTTAGCGCCATATTCATGTTCTAAGCGATATTGAATCACTTCATATTGAAGTGCACCAACGGTTCCTATTACTTTTCGATTGTTGATTTCTAGTGTGAATAATTGCGCAACACCTTCATCCATTAATTGATCCAACCCTTTTTGTAATTGTTTCGATTTCATTGGATCTGCATTATTTACATAACGGAAATGCTCTGGAGAAAAACTCGGAATCCCTTTAAAGTGGATAATTTCTCCTTCAGTCAATGTATCTCCAATTTTAAAGTTACCTGTATCGTGCAAGCCAACAATATCTCCAGGAAATGACTCTTCTACAATTTCTTTCTTCTCTGCAAAGAATGCATTTGGGCTAGAAAACTTCATTTTCTTGTTATTTCGAACATGTAGGTAAGGAACATTTCGTCTAAAGGTACCAGAAACAATTTTTACAAATGCCAAGCGGTCACGATGTTTAGGATCCATATTGGCATGAATCTTAAAAATAAATCCGGTCATTTGATCTTCTTTAGAATCAATTAAACGTTCTTCAGACATTTTTGGTTGTGGTGTAGGAGCAATTTCAGTAAAACAATCTAATAATTCCTTTACTCCAAAATTATTTAAGGCTGAACCAAAAAACACAGGTTGTAAATCTCCGCTTAAATATTCGTTAATGTCAAACTTAGGATAGACCTCTGAAATCAATTCTATTTCTTCACGTAAAGTATTTGCAGCATTCTCGCCAATAATAGTATCTAATTCTGGGTTATCTAAATTGCTAAATTCTATCCCTTCAGAAACGGTTTGTTTCTTATCGCCAGAAAAAAGATTCAACTTTTTACCCCAAATATTATAGATCCCTTTAAAGTCATACCCCATACCAATTGGGAAGCTTAATGGTGTCACTCTCAATCCTAATTTTTGCTCAACTTCATCTAATAAATCAAAAGCATCTTTACCTTCTCTATCCATTTTATTGATAAAAACGATGATGGGAATTTTACGCATTCTACAAACTTCAACCAATTTTTCTGTTTGCTTTTCAACGCCTTTTGCAACATCAATTACAACAATTACAGAATCAACTGCGGTTAAGGTTCTAAACGTATCTTCGGCAAAATCTTTGTGACCAGGTGTATCTAGAATGTTAATTTTTTTGTCTTTGTAAATAAATGCCAAGACAGAAGTAGATACAGAAATACCACGCTGACGCTCAATTTCCATAAAATCTGACGTCGCACCTTTCTTTACTTTATTGCTTTTTACAGCACCCGCTTCTTGAATTGCACCACCAAAAAGCAGTAGTTTTTCAGTTAGTGTTGTTTTACCAGCATCGGGGTGAGAGATGATTCCAAAAGTTCTTCTGCGTTGTAATTCTTCTAAAAATTCCATTCTTTTAAATTAGGGGGCAAATATACCGTTACAAATACAATTATCAATTTAAAACTTCAACTTTCATATGCACATCTTCATAAGGCCATTCATCGGTGCTAGTTTCAAGTTTTGCAATTTTATTGATGGTACTATATCCAGATATAACTTCGCCAAAAACTGTATGCTCATTGTCTAAATGATGTGCACCATCTTTCTTTTGAATGATATAGAACTCGAATGGGTTCGAGTTTTTTTTGGGATTGTTTTGCCATCTTCTTGCCGCAGCCAAAGCTCCATATTTATGAGTTCTATTCGGTCGAAATTCTGAGGGGACACGATAGTTTTTATATTTCCTACGGAATTTCATCATCTCTAAGTTTTCTGAATTTCCTCCTTGGATAACAAAATCTTCCAGCACTCTATAAAAAATGGTGGTGTCAAAATACCCTGCTTTAGCTAGAAAAATAAAATTAGCTCTATGGAGTGGAGTATCATTGTACAATCGCAATTTTATATTGCCGTATTTCGTTTTTATCAAGACAATAGTTTCTTTGTTTTCCTTACCAAAAGCAGTTAAAAATGGAACAACGGTACTTGGTTCAATGCTATCCCAATCTTTTTTGATGACTTCTTTTTGTTTGATTTCTTTTTCCGCTACTTCCTTTTTTTCAATGACTGGAGCTACTTCTTTCTTCAGGAGTTCCTTTTTTTGCTCTTTATTACAAGAAATAAATCCGATGAAAATTAATGATAAAATAAAGATGCGAAACGAATTCATATTTAAAAAAGTGTGCTTTTGTTTTTTGACAAAGATAGATTAATCATTTAATCTTTGTAATTTCACATCCTTAAATTAAAATGGAGAATTCTTAGTGATTATGGCTGAAGAGCAAGTGATTTTGGTGAATGAAAATGATGAGCAATTAGGATTGATGCCTAAGATGGAAGCGCATGAAAAAGCGATGTTGCATCGTGCATTTTCAGTTTTTACTTTTAATAAAAAGGGTGAGCTGTTAATGCAACAACGTGCAGCATCTAAATATCATTCTCCATTATTATGGACAAATACTTGTTGCAGTCATCAGCGTGATGGTGAATCTAACATTGAAGCTGGGAAAAGACGATTGCAAGAAGAGATGGGTTTTGTATGTGATTTAAAAGAAGTATTTTCGTTTGTTTATAAAGCTCCATTTGACAATGGTTTAACCGAGCATGAATTGGATCATGTGATGGTGGGAGCATTTAATAAAAATCCAATTATCAATAGAGAAGAAGTTGAAAATTTTAAATGGATGACTGTTGAAGATGTGAAGAGAGATATGGCAAGCCATCCAGAAATTTATACCGCTTGGTTTCGGATTATTTTCGACAGATACTATAAATTCATCAGCAAATAATGGCAAAAGTTACGGTACATAGAAAAGCACATTTTAATGCAGCACATCGTTTGTATAATGGCGAGTGGAGTGATGCTCGTAATGCAACTGTTTTTGGAAAGTGTGCAAATCCACATTATCATGGACATAATTACGAGTTAATTGTTGCAGTAAAAGGGGAGATAAATCAGGAGACTGGTTTTGTAATGGATATGAAAATTTTAAAGCAATTAATTGAAGTTGAAGTTGAAGAGAAATTTGACCATAAAAATTTAAATGAAGAAGTAGCAGCATTTAAAAGTTTAAATCCAACTGCCGAAAATATTGCCGTTGTTATTTGGAATGTTTTGCGAAAAAAAATAACTACAGAATTAGACCTAACAGTTACTTTGTACGAAACACCACGCAACTTTGTGGTATATAAAGGAGAGTAAAACAAACCCTATTTACATTTAATGAATATAAATTATCCTATAAAGTTTAGTCCAATCCTTAAAGAAAAAATTTGGGGAGGCAAAAAACTAAACAAACTGCTAAACAAACAATCAGACAAAAATAATATTGGTGAGAGTTGGGAGATTTCGGATGTAGATGGAGAGACTTCTGTAGTTTCAAATGGTGATTTAAAGGGATTTAGTTTAAAGGAGTTAATTTCAAAATTTAAGGGCGACTTAGTTGGTGAAAAGGTATATCAACAATTCGGAGAAAAATTTCCCTTACTCATCAAATTTATTGATGCTAAAACTGCTTTGAGTATTCAGTTACATCCTAACGATACATTGGCAAAAAAACGTCATAACTCTTTTGGAAAAACAGAGATGTGGTATGTGATGCAAGCAGATGAAAATGCAAATTTGATTGTAGGTTTTAAGAAAGACATTTCTTCTGAAGAATATTTACAGCATTTAAAAAACAAATCACTTCTTGATATTTTAAATATTGATATTGTTAAAGAAGGAGAGGTTTATTTTATCTCTACTGGTAGGGTGCATGCCATTGGTGCGGGAGTGATGTTGGCTGAGATTCAGCAAACATCTGATGTTACTTACCGAATTTATGATTGGGATCGTGTTGATGCTGATGGCAATGAACGTGAATTGCATACAGGAGAGGCAATTGATGCGATCGATTATCAGTCACAAGAAAGTTATAAAACGGAGTATTCAAAAACAGAAAATAAATCGAGTACTATAGTTTCTTGTCCATACTTCACTACCAATGTTTTTCCTGTTAATGGTAAAGTAAAAGTGAATCATCTCGATAAAGATTCTTTTGTAATTTACATGTGTGTGAGTGGTGAGACTCAATTTAATTATGGAGATAATCAATCAGAAAAATTGAACATTGGAGAAACAATATTGATTCCAGCAACATTGAAAGAGTTTGAAATTAAATCTGAAGCAGAATCAGAATTGCTAGAAGTATTTATAAAATAAAAATAGGCTTTTGTGGAGAACAAAAACCTGTTTTACATTGGTTGAACCAAAACAACCAGTGAACCCAAAATGTATGAGTTAAGATGCGAAGTCTATCGCATTTTTCTTTAAGTCAAAACTGAAAAGCGCATTGCAGATAATATCCTTATCTTTTCTCAACTCCTTATAAACTTCAATAGACAATAAAAGTTCATTTGCGTTAAATTTCTTGATGCTACTTTTTACTTTCAATACATCATTCAAATATGCGTTCTTTAAAATATTTAGCTTTGTTAAACTAGGATTAGGAATGCTTAAATCTTGATTTTTCATAACAATATCAATTGCGAAATTTTCCATTTTTTCATATAATACAATTGGTAATAGGGCTCTGTTATTATTTATTTGATCAACGGAAACTGTAAATTTTGCTGTAGAAATGATGGGTATATGAATTCTGTTTTTCATGGCTTATGGGTTTTTAAATATTGGTATGTGTTCTTTACTCTTGTTAATTTTGATACAATTAATTTGTTGCAGTTTACGATGCATTGTGGATGTGATTGTTTTCATGAGCCTATATTTATTGCTCTTTAAGGTCACATGCTGTTCGCTATTGAAATCCCATAGGGTGATAAATATTTTACTTGCTCGTTTCATAATATAAAATTTTAATTATTAAATTGTTATATAAAAAAAAGGTGCTTTTCGTTAGAAAAGCACCTTTTGATTGTTAGTTGGTAAATTTTGGTCTAATGTCGTTTGTGTAAATGACCAATGCTTTTCTTTTCTACTGTTACATACTGCTTCTGCATATTTTTGGTGCACAAAACAGCCCACGAATTGCGAAGAATCGCTGTGGATGTTATAATAATATTAGAAATAAAATGTTGCATATCTGTCATTTACTGCTTCAAAAATAGTCTAATTATTTTTCTAAACAAACTATAAGGGTTCAAAATTTTAAAAGAGATGAGGCTTTGCAAGGATTACTAGTTTTTTGTTTTTAAATTTGAATGTCAAATAAATCAATTCATATGTATAAAAATATCAAAGTAATTGCGTTAGATGCCGATGATACTTTATGGGTAAACGAGCCTTATTTTAGAGAAGTAGAACATCGGTTTTCCCAATTGTTATTGCCTTATGAAACCGAAAATAAAATCAATCAAGAGTTATATAAAAAGGAGATTGATAATTTAGAATTATACGGTTATGGAGTCAAAGGATTTGTTTTGTCTATGGTTGAGGCTGCTTTAGAAATATCTAATAATAAGATTAGTTCAAAAGAGATTCAGCAAATTATTAATTTTGGAAAAGAGATGTTGAACAAGCCAATTGAGTTGTTAGACGGGGTCGAAGAGGTGCTGAAAGTATTGAGTCCGAAATACAAATTAATTTTGGCTACTAAAGGAGATTTATTAGATCAAGAACGTAAACTTAAAAAATCAGGGCTGCATAAATATTTTGATCATATTGAAGTGTTAAGCGATAAGAAAAAAGGGAACTATCAATATTTAATTAATTTCTTGGAGGTAAACCCTTCTGAATTTTTGATGATTGGCAACTCTTTAAAATCAGATGTGTTGCCTTTGGTCGAACTCAATTCAAATGCAATTCATATACCATATCACACAACTTGGGTTCATGAAGAAGTAACGTGTCAGAATGATGAAGACTCATATAAAACAGTACAATCACTCTCTGACGTTTTAGCATTTCTATAACAAAAAATATCCGTAAATTTGCATCAAATAAAAAAGACAATTATGGCAAGTATAAAAAATTTAAAAAAGGACATTAACAATGTATTAGGCGATGTGATTGAAGAGTGTTATATGTGGGAGTTAATGAATCCAAAAGCTGACACAAAAAAATCACAAGCAATTATTGATGAAGCTGTTGGTGCTTTTGATACGCTGATTGTAAAGATGAGTGAAAAAAACGTTGAAAATAAAAAAGCGCATTTTAATTCTGTTCAGTCTGATTTAGAGACTACTGCAGCTAAATTATTAGAGAAGGTAAATAAAATGTAATTTTTCAATACTAAAACTTAAATATTTACGTTGATTAGTTATACATAACACTAATAAAATTTATTTTCTATGGCAAGAGCAATGTTCGAGTATACAAAGACAATACTCAAAAAAGTAAGCTTTAATACAGAGCTGTTTTGCAAAGAATTAGAAAAAGCAATATCAAGATTATTACCTTACGAAATTGATGAATTGAGAATTTGGTTAAACCAACTCATTCATGAAAAACCAGAATTAAATGTTTGTATGGTTTTAATAAAGAATTAAAAAAAAGGAGCGTAAAGCTCCTTTTTTTATGTACCATTATTTTTTATTAAGTGGACTTATAATTTCCACATCATTAAAAGCTATAGCGCCTCTAACAACACTATCAATAACTCCTTTTAAAGCTTCAATCAATTGCATTTTTAATTGTGATTTATGAAAAATTAAGCTCACTTCTCTCGCTGGTGTAGGAGCAGTAAATTGGCGCAAATACTTTTGATCATCTTTTGATAAATCCATGGTGTGTAAATAGGGCAATAAAGTCATTCCCATATTTTCTTTTGATAATTTTATGAGTGTATTAAAACTTCCGCTTTCTAAATGAAAGTGAGAAGAAGTATCCTTTTTAAAAGAATTACAAATATTGATAATGCTAGATTTAAAACAATGCCCATCTTCTAGTAACAAAATATCTTCCAATTCTAAATCTGATGAGTTGATTTCTTTTTGAGAATGCAGACGATGATTTTCAGGTATAAAAGCTACAAAAGGTTCGTAATATAAAACACGTTCTTTGATGGCCTCATTCTCAAGAGGAGTAGCAGCTAGGGCGGCATCAATATGCCCATCAGATAGTTTTTTTACAATATCTTCAGTAGTTAATTCTTCGATTACTAAATTTACTTTTGGATATTTTTTGACAAATGTTTTTAAAAACATTGGTAGTAAAGTTGGCATCACTGTAGGGATAATTCCCAATTTAAATTCGCCACCTATGTATCCTTTTTGTTGATCTACAATATCATGGATACGGTTACTTTCATTAACAATAGTTTTTGCTTGCTCAACAATTTTCTCTCCAACAGCTGTTAACTGAATTGGTTTTTTACGGCGATTAAAAATTTGGATATCCAATTCGTCTTCCAACTTTTGGATTTGCATACTCAAAGTAGGTTGGGTAACAAAACAGTGTTCTGAAGCAACAGTGAAATTTTGATGTTCTGCGACTGCAATAACATATTTTAATTGGGTAATTGTCATTATTATAATTTTAGATGATAAAATTACAAAAATGAATTGATAAAATTTATAATGGGTTGGCTATTATTTTTTTCGCTTAAACCTACGCAGTGGAGTAAAGAAGCCCCCCCAAAATTTCCGTTTCTTTTGGAGTTTTTGTTCTGTTTTTTGAAATTCAACAATTTTAGGAACTTTTAAAAAGGATTTGTGTTGCTCAATTGCCATTTCAATCTGTTCAACAATTTCATTAACATCTCCTTTTTCATAATCAATATCCAATGGTTTTTTAATCACCATTGATTGCAGTACACCACGTTTTTTAATCAATAACCCTTTTTTGTCAAAAGACCTTCTAAATCCGTCAATAACAATTGGTATTACAATTGGTTTGTAGGTTTTAATGATATGTGCAGTTCCACGTCTAATAGGTTTAAAAGGCGTAGTGGTTCCTTGCGGAAAAGTAATTACCCAACCATCATCTAAGGCAATACCAATATTTGTAATGTCAGACATTTTTACTTGTCTGTTTACTTCTTGACCTTCACTTCTCCAAGTTCTTTGAATAGATATTGATCCGATATACGCAAAAATCTTTGGTAACAATCCAGACTTCATTGTTTCAGAAGCAGCGATATAATAGATGTTTAATTTTGGATGCCAGATATAGCCAATATTTTTAATATTATCTACTCGCCCTTTTAACGATGCATTAAAAACGTGTAGCATAGCTGCAACATCTGCAAAATAAGTTTGATGATTGGAAACAAATAAAACATTGGTATGAGGTAGGTCTCTAATAATCTCAGAACCTTCTATTTGTAAATCATTAAACCTACGATAGCGACCGTGAGAGATGATTCCGAAAATTCGAATAATCCATTTTTTTATGAATAAAATATGTCCAAATGGATTTCTTTTAAAAAGCGCCATAGTATTCTAAATAGGAGGTGCGAATTTACAAAAATTTATAGTTAGTTTGACTTGAATACTTGTTTGATTTCACTCAATATCATAGCAGTAGCACCCCAAACAATATAATTGTTTAGTTTAAAGCAAGGTACGTCAATATTTTTCATGTACGATGTTGTCATATTATTTATAACCACATTTTGGTCATCTAATAAATCTGATAATTTAGCCTCAATCAGCGTTTTTACCTCATCGTTTGGAATAAATGTAGGTTGATAATCAATCATTCCGACAAAAGGAGTCACCAAAAAATTACTTGGTGGTATATAAGCATTTGTCATCTGTTTTAAAATCTGAATGTCATTTTGTTGGACTCCAACTTCTTCAAAAGTTTCTCTCAATGCAGTTTGTTCTAAACCAGCATCTTGCTTTTCTTTTTTGCCTCCAGGAAAACTGATTTGAGCAGAATGAGTTCCGTTGTAACTTGCACGTAACATTAACAAAAACTTTGTTTCATTTTTTATATCAGGATAAAACAATGCCAATACTGCAGAAATTTTAGGGTTGTTAGCTTTTATCATATCCTCAGAATATCTTTTTCTGATTTCTGGAGCTAATTTAAATTGAGCTTCTAATCCGCCGAGAATAGCTTTTTTTAATGTTGGAATATATTGTTGGAATTGGGTGAAATTCATTAGGTGAAATTACAAAGATTTGTATTACCAAGTACCATCTGCTTGTTTTTTGTTCAGCTCACATAATCTGATAATTTCAACAATTCGTTTTTGCTGTGTCACTTCTCTTTTGGCGGCATACAACCAATATAAATATCCTCTACGATATGATGGAGCAAAGTTTTTATAATTCTTAAATGCTTGTGGATTGGCATCAAATGCTTTTTGTAAAAGTGGAGATATTACTTCATTGTCTACATCGTTCAAAGCGTCCCAACTGCCATTTTGTTTGGCAATTTTAATAATAGCCTTTCCACTTACATGCATCAATTTGTTTTTGGTTAATTCTTTAATATAAGTTTTGTTGAGTTTGCTCCAAACAGATTTATGCTTGCGAGGAGTAAAATATTGTTGTCGTTTTTCATGGTCTAGCCGTTTAACTGTGCTGTCAATCCAACCATAACACAAAGCTACTTTTACAGCTTTTTCCCAACGCATACTTTTTGTTTCTGATGAAACTTTGTAGAGAATTAAATAGACTCCTTTTGATGAATCATGATTTTTGTGCAACCATTCTCGCCATTCGGTATCCGTTTTAAAATAGAGTTGTGGTTTTGTCATTTGTTTTTTTGCTCTTGAAGTTTTAGTATAGCCTCTTTACTTTTTTGTTTTATTCTTCCTCCAAACCGCTCATAAAGTTCGACTAAACCGTATGATGCTGATATGGAGTTATGGACGTGAAGCAATCCTTTAGGTTTATCCTTTTGTTGAATGTTTAGAATTTCAAAGAAATCACTGTCAGACATGTCAACATCGAGGTATTTACTAGCTTCATGCCCTTCAGTTATTATAGAATTAACTACATTCATGTTAATTGTATGAAAAAGGTTTTGTTGATTAGATAGCGCTATCAATTTGGCACGTTGCAATTCTCCTAATAAGCTAGAATTTCCAGAAGCCAACATGTCTTTATACGTGTGATTTATAGGGTTGTAGGCAAATAATTTTGAATTTACAGTAAAGGCGCTATCTATTAACTCATCAATGGTATGAGTTCCTTCTTCAAAAAACTTAAAATAATTTTCAACATTGGTTTTATATTCTTGATATTGATTTAGTTCATCGTTTATACTTATTGTATCATTAATGATATCATCAATAATATTATCTATATACACATTTGTTTTTGCAATTTGCTGATGTTCTTGTTTCCAAGAATTTAATTGTAGCGCAATCAAAATGCCAATCACTACTAACACAATTTCGCCAAAAGCATAGCGAGCATATTTTATTGCTTTGTTTTCGTCTGCAAGTTTTTTTCTTTTTTTTCTGAAAAAGTTTATCATATTTTAGTCTTTAGTTAATTCTCTTAATAGATTCAATTAGTATAGGTTTTACTAAATATTGAGAAGTATCCTTTTCTTTCTGAATTGCCAACACAATATCCATTCCTTTAGTTACTTTTCCAAAGGCTGCAAAACCGAGTCCGTCTGGGTTGCGCTTACCACCAAAATCTAATGATAGTTGGTCACCAATACAAATAAAGAAACTGTTGGTGGCAGAATTTGGTTTATCTCGTGCCATTGAAATTGTACCATCCAAATGTTTTATACCAGTTTGTTTAGTTGTTTCTAATACAATAGGAGCAAGGTCAACAGACTCATCATTATGGCCACCTTGAATCACTTCAATTTTTATGTCTCTGTCTGCTTCGTTTACAGGTGTTGTTACTCTAAAGAAAGAGCTATTTGTATAGATACCTTTATCAACATAACTTATGAAATTGGCTACGGTTATTGGTGCTTTGTTTGGGTAGAGTTCAACAAAAATAGAGCCTTTAGTTGTTTTCATTTCACAATTAATGGTATTCTCAGTTTGGCAACTGATTAAAGATACTACAATTAAAAGTAGTATAAATAATAGGTGTTTTTTTCTAGAGAGATTTATCATGATGTGATTAATTTAAATGACTACTTTCTAGTTTATCAACACTTGTTAAATGCTTGTTGAAATTCATATATCGAAGTGATACTAACATAATTAAAGAAACAATTGTATAAATAAGAATAACATATTCCCATTTTACCAAGAAATCTTTAAAAACGCCTAAATATCCAGCTCCAGCTGCTCGTCCTAAATTGCTGATAGCCATATAAAGTGTAAATTGAGTTGCCGAAATTCTTTTCCAACACAGCTCCATTGCTGACGCAAATATTGCAATTGTTAAAAAAGTATATAGAATATAATATGTAATTATAAATGTAGGGACAAAAAATGTAGTTGGCCAGTAATTGCTAAAATAAGCCATAGATATTGTAAGGGTAATTAAAGCGATTAAATAAATAGACATCATTTTTTTCTTTCCAAAAATATCTACCAAAGCTCCACCAATAAACATTCCTGATAAGCCAGCAATAATATTTGCTATTGCCATAATTTGAGAATAGTCCGAATTTGTCCACCCTACTTCTTGTATTGTAAAAACTGGAAGTAATGTATCCATCAGGCCATTTCCAATTGAATTGATAAAAACAGCAACTCCCATTATTAAACTTGTAGGTAGAAAGAAAACTTTAAATAAACTTTTAAAAATAACTTTCCAACTCGTCATTTGTTTCTGTAAAGATATTTTTGAAGCAACACCTTTTGTCCAAGGCATGATTTTTTCGCCGATATTCTCTCTGAAAAATATAGGAATTAAAATAATGCACATAACTGCAACAGAAAGAGAAATTACTGCACTTGCAAATCCATGTGTATTGATAATCCATGTACTAATAGCTAATGAAAGTGATGTGCCAACAGTCTTTGACCCCCACATTAGTCCGTTTGCTCTTGCCTGTTGATTAATGGGCAGAATATCAATTGCCATTCCATCAACAGCAACATCTTGAAAAGCACCAAAAAAACTAATAAAAAACCCAGCAACCATTAGCATATTTAGATTATTCAATGGGTCATTTATAAATGATGCTGCCAATAAACTAATAATTAATCCAAGTTGACCAATAATTATCCAAGGTCTTTTTCTTCCCATGGGTAAATAAGTAAACCTATCCATTAATGGTGCAACCAATATTTTAAAACTCCAAGGAATTCCTATCACTCCAACAAAAGCACCAATTTCAGCTACACTTTTATCATTCATCGCTAACCAAGCCGGAATTGCAAAGAAGATCATCCCTTCCGGAATCCCTTGAGCAACATACAAAGATGAAAAAGTAAAATATCTTAAGAATTCATTTTCTGATAATATTAATGCGCTTTTTTTACTTTTTACTTTGATATTCATTGAGCGTTTGTTTTTTCTAAAAAATTTAATCATTCTTTCTCTTTTTAAAATAAAGGATCAATCCATAAACAAGCGTAAGTATTACTACAAAAACAACAATTCCAATGATTTCATTTATCACCAAATTTGATAAGAAATACAAAATAGTGATGGTGGCAAGTATAGGAACTAACAAGCCTCCCGGAATTTCAAATTCATCTGCTGCTGCTTTTCTCATTTTCCGAAGTTTGATAACCGACAAAACGGTTCCTAAATAAAATATCAAAGCACCAGCACTTGCAAAAATAATCAGTTGTTTAAATCCGCCAAAAACTGCAAGAAAAAAACCAACAGCTGCATAAAGTAATATAGAAGTGTATGGAGTTTTATATTTTGGATGTATCAATGCCAATTTTTTAATAGGAATTACTTTGTCTCTTGCCAAGGCAAATAGCATTCTTGGATTATTTAAAACCTCACCGGTTAAAGAGCCGAACATTGATATTGCAGCACCTATAAATAAGATGGTAAACCCGATGGGGCCAAAAATGACTTTGGCAGTTTCTGCTAATGGAGCATCTGTAAAATTTGCTAATTCGTTTCCTAAAATTCCTTGTGTAACGGTTTGAATTAAAATGTAAATTATTAAAACGGCTAATATGCTAATGAATATAGCTTTAGGAATTGTTTTCTTTGGATTTTTGATTTCGCCACCAATTGTTAGTCCAACATCGCCACCTTGAAAGGCAAAAAATAATATGAGTGAAGTCTCACCGATTTGTCTGATTGTAGGAGGAGATTCCCATATTAAATTTGAGATTGATATTTCTGGTAATCCTATAAATATTAGTAAGAATAAAGGAATTAATTTTAACAAGGTAAATGTTTTTACCAATCCAATACCTTGTTTTACACCGATAATATTAATGAGCGCCAATCCAAAAAATAATAAAGCAAACGATAAGATCCGTACCCATTCTGTATTAAAAACTGTAAATGATGTTGCTAAAATATCTACTAAGGCATTGGCTACTGCAGCATCTGATAAGGTAGCAGTAGCTAGACCTATATTAGCTACAAGAAACCCAGAATATTTTCCAAAGGCAGCTTCTACATAAGCAAAACCACCTCCTGTATTTGTTACTTTACTACCTGCTTCGGCAAAACAGAGCATGACTAGTGCCGTTAAAAACCCACAGAACAAATATGCAACAATACTGGTTGATCCCATTTTTTGGGCGACAATTGCCGGAATCACAAAAATACCTGCGCCAATAATTATGTTTACGATATTGGCAGATAATCCTAAAACACCGACATACCTTTTTAAGCCTTCTTCTTTCTCTTTCATAGAATATTGTTAAAAAAATTCACAAAAAAACAACGTTCTATTTAATAGAATGTTGAAATTATTTTTATAGGGGATTGTTAGGCTTTTAAAGCCTATGGAAGGAGTTTAGGCTAAAATACAAAAAATATAAGATTTAAAATCTTATTTTAGAGCCTTTAGTAAAATTATAGATGGGTGTTGGGCTTCACGCTCTGTTCCGTCAATAATTTGATGGCGACAACTCGTACCTGATGTAACTAAAATAGTTTCGGGTTGCAAGTTTCTGACTTTTGGAAAAAGGCTGTCTTCACCTATTTGCATACTCAAATCATAATGCTCTTTTTTAAAACCAAAGGAACCTGCCATTCCGCAGCAACCCGTATTTAAAATAGACACTTTATAATTGGTTGGAAGATTTAACATGGTAAACGCTGGATGCATCCCAATCAATGATTTTTGATGGCAATGCCCGTGTATTTTTATTTCTTTTTCTTCGGATGTAAACTGCTCCGATTTAATATTTCCCTTTTCTGTTTCTTGCTGAATAAACTCTTCGATTGTCCAACAATGTTTTGATATTTTTATGGCAGACTCTTTGTCATCTGCAATTCTCAAATACTCATCTCTAAAACATAAAATGGGTGTTGGCTCAATTCCTATCAGTGGCGTTTCTTCTGAAACTAACTCTTTAAAAATAGCAACATTTTTATTGGCAATAACCTTAAATTGATCTAGAAAGCCTTCAGTTACCATTGCTCTTCCGCTTTCTTCGTGATTTACTAAAAGGACTTCATATCCTAATTTTTCTAAAAGATGATACGTGTCCATTCCAATTTCAACATCATTAAAATTGGTGAACTCATCACAAAACAAATAGACTTTTTTCTCTTGTGTCTTTTTTGTTTTTTGTTGCTTTTTCATCCATTTTTTAAAAGTGATGTTTCCCATTTTAGGCATGCTTCTCTCTAAGGGGAATCCTAATATTTTCTTAGTAATATTTTGATTTAGGATAAAATTTGTCAATGGTGGAAAAATACTACCAAGTTTATTATAGTCATTATTAAAGGCAAACAATTTATTTCTAAATCGCGGTTTGTTTTCTTTTTGATATTGGTATAAAAACTCAGCTTTTAAAGTTGCGATATCAACATTACTTGGGCATTCGCTTGCGCAAGCTTTGCAACTTAAGCACAAATCAAAAACCTCTTTTAATTCTTTGTGATTGTATTTGTTGGGTTTTTCAGAAGATGTCAAAAACTCACGTAAGGTATTCGCTCTTGCGCGTGTGGTATCTTTCTCGTCTTTGGTAGCCCTATAACTAGGGCACATCGTACCTCCAGCTTCTACGGGTTTTCTACAGTCACCAGAACTATTGCATTTTTCAGTTGCTCTCAATATTCCTTGTGAGTCCGAAAAATCGAACATGGTTTTTATTTCTGGTTCTTTTCTGTCGATTTCATACCGCAGAGATGCATCCATCAGAAAAGGGTCAATAATTTTCCCTTTGTTAAATACATTGTCTTTGTCAAAGGCTGTTTTGATGCGTTTTAATAATTGGTAATTATTATCACCAATCATCAGCGGTATAAATTCTGCTCTTACAATTCCGTCTCCATGTTCTCCGCTAAATGTCCCACCATATTTTTTAACAAGTTTGGCAGTTTTAGTAGTTATTTCTCTAAACAGTTTAACATCTTCTTTCTTCTTTAAATTCAAGATAGGACGGAGATGGATTTCGCCTGCACCGGCATGAGCATAATAAACAGCCTCTTGTTTAAAGTCTTCCATCATTTGCGAAAACTCAGCAATATATTTTGGCAAATCTTGTAATTCTACCGCAGTATCCTCAATACAGGCGACTGCTTTTTTATCACCAATAATATTTCCTAAAAGCCCTAATCCTGCTTTTCTTAGATTGATTGCTTTGTCAATATCTGTACCAATTAATTTTGGAAATGCATAACCAAACTTATGGAATTTTAAATCTTCAATTAAAGCTTCTGCCAATTTTAAAGAAGTTTCTTTAGAGTCTGAGCAAACCTCTAACATCAATACTGCCTTGGGGTCATCTTCAATGAAAAAGCGATTTTTTGTTTGCTCTCTATTGTTTTTTGTGCAATCTAAAATGGTTTTGTCCATCAACTCACACATATACAAATTGTGTTTCATGGCTACTACAACAGCCTCCATACTTTGGTGGATGGAATCGAAATGCGCAGCGACCAATACATTTTCAGTAGGAGGAAGGTCGTCTAATTTTATTGTGATTTCGGTAGTAAATGCCAGTGTACCTTCACTTCCTGATAAGAGCTCACATAGATTTATTTCTGTTAATTCTCCTCCAAATAAATCAGAAGATAAAAGTGAATCGATAGCATATCCTGTATTTCTTCTGTGGATGGATTCTTTAGGGAATTCTTTTTTTATTTCTTGTTGACGAGACTCATTTGACAACTCATCAAAAATTGTTTGGTAGATATTGTTCTCTATGGAATCACCTTTTGTTTTATTGATAAACTCATTGGAAGTGATTGAAGAAAACTCAACTAAAGAACCGTCAGAAAGTACTGTTTTTAATTGTAAAACTTTATCCCTAGTGACTCCGTACTGAATGGAAGTTGTACCCGAAGAATTGTTGCCAACCATACCTCCAATCATACATCGATTAGATGTCGAAGTGTTAGGGCTAAAGAATAATCCAAATTGTTTTAGGTGCCTATTTAAATCATCTCGAATAACTCCAGGTTGAATTGTTGCCGTTTTATTTTTGGCGTCAATAGCAATTATTTTTGTAAAATATTTTGAAATATCAACTACTATCCCATCACCTACACATTGACCAGCAAGCGAAGTTCCGGCAGCTCTTGGAATTAAAGTTATTTCTTGTTCTTTAGCAAATGTAATTAGTTCTTGGATGTCTTCTACAGACTTAGGAATTGCAACGGCTGTTGGAGTTTTTCGATATACCGAAGCATCTGTAGCATAAATTGATTTGTGCAAATCATCAAAAAATAAATCTCCAGATAATTTTGATTGTAAATTTTGAAGTTGTGTGCTAGTTGTCATTTGCTAAAATCGGTTAAAAAGTTATGCTGATAAACATTGCAAAAATAATCATTTAGCTTTTAAACCTTGCATTGTGAAGTGAAAAATGTGGATTCCCGTTTTCACGGGAAAGACAATTTTAATTTTTAGTAATTAAATACACCATAGCCTTTGCAACTAAGAAACTTGCTCTCCGTTTTTTAGGTTTGAATCTGATGTTTTTAACAAAACAACCTCCTCTTCTATTTGAACCCCTAAGACCAAAACTTCACTTTTAAAATTGGCAATGTTCATAGGCTTAAAATTAACAACAGCATTTACTTTTTTGCCAACCAATTCCTCCTTAGAATAAAGTGTGGTTATTTGAGCACTTGAATTTTTAACACCTAAATCCCCAAAATCAATAATTAGTTGATAGGCTGGTTTTCTAGCTTTTGGGAAGTCATTTACCTCTAAAATTGTTCCGATACGGATATCAACTTTTGTGAAATCTTCGAATGCTATGGTTGGTTTTATTTTATTCATTGATTACTACAAATTCCGTTCTACGATTTGCTTGGTGTTCTGCTTCAGAGCATTTGACTCCATTAGTACATTTGTTAACTAACTGTGTTTCTCCATAACCTTTACCAATAATTCGGTTTGGATCAATTCCTTTTGAAATAATATAAGCCATGGTTGAACTTGCCCTGTCTTCAGATAATCTCATATTATAGGCATCAGGTGCACGACTGTCTGTATGTGAGCCAACTTCAATTTTAATTTCAGGATGATTATTCATCATTTCTACAACCTTGTTAAGTTCAATTGCAGCATCCCTTCTGATAGAAAAATCATTCAAATCAAAATGAATAGGGTCAGTTTGAATCATAGTTACATTTCTAACCGTAATAAAATCTTGAAACTCTTTCATGTTAATTTTAGCATTGACAATTCCGCTTGTTATATCATCTGTCGTGATGTCTATAAAAGTTGGTAAGTAATTTATACCTTCAGCTTTAATCTCATAATTAGCATTACATTCTACTTCAACTTCAAACTGAAATAAACCTCCAATCTGAGAATAGGTTCTTTCTAACAAAGTGTTTTTATAGTACAAAGCTAATTCAATATTTACTAGAGGAATCAAGGTTTCTTCGCTTAAAACTGTTCCAGTAATGGATTGTTTGCAATCTAGCGGTTGAATAAATAAATCGTGGCTTTCTTGAAAATCATTGACATTAGATGTTATAAAGTTCTTTTCTGCATTTGTAAAAGCATCTTTTTGTACTTTTATGAGATATTGCTTTTCGCAATCAATCTCAAATACATAAATACCATTTTCGTCGGTTTGTACTGTTTGTACTTCTTTACCGTTAGATAATAATTGGACTGTTGCATCAGAAATGATAGTGTCATCTAGTTTGTTTTTTAGTACACCCGCAACTAATTGATTACATTCTACTTGTTTTATTTTAAATCCAAAAATATCTGCTCCACCTTGCCCTTTTCTAGTAGATGAAAAATATCCTATTCCTTTCTCTGGACTAATTACAAAAGCAATATCGTCATATTCGCTATTGATATTTCCATCAATATTTTTGACGTCATTATATATACCATTTTCATATTTACTACTAAATATGTCTAAATAACCTTTACCTCCATGTCCGTCAGAAGAAAAATACAAAACATTATTACTGCTTAAAAATGGAAACACTTCACGTCCTTTTGTGTTTATCGTTGGTCCTAAATTTTTTGGAGGTCCATAGCTGCCATCCTCATGTAGTGCTATTTTATAAATATCCTCTTCTCCAAAACCTTGGTCAGAATTTGAAACATAATACAATGTTTTTCCGTCTGGGCTTACTCTAGGATTGTGTACAGAATAGTCTGAATTATTAATTGGTACAGGTGTTATGTTTGTTGCAATACCTGCATCATCGATAGTTGCTTTAAAGATATTTAAGATATGAGTTTTTTTACTACTCTTTTTAAATTCATCTGCATATTCATCATCAATATAATTGTTGAGTGTAAAGAAGATTGTTTTTCCATCAGGCATAAAAGAGATGTCTGATTCATAAAACATATTAAACTTTTCTAGTGAGTAGCGACCCGCAAAAATAATCTGGCCATCATCGCCAATTAGCCCTTTAAAGAAAAATAAGTGTTGCATTCTATTACGAGTTCGTTCACTTAACTTTACATTATCTTCTTTTCTAGATGATATAAAGAGCACCATATCATTTTTGTAAAAAGTCACCCCAAAATCGGCATAACCCGAATTAACATCTAGATTGGTTATTTCTATCAGTCTTTCTGATTCTTGAGAGAAAAATGAAATTGAGAATAAAAGGAGTGTAATTAGAAGTGATTTATTTTTCACGTTTTGGGATTTTATTTTTTTGAAAGTTAGCCAATTATTTTTTTGATTACCCATGCTGGACCAATTAATAAAAATTGTAAATCTTTAAAAAAGGATGGTTTTTTTCCTTCTAAATTATGTCCATAAAATTGACCAATCCAAGCAATTACAAATATAGCTAAAGAAGTATAAAACAATGGAGAAATTTGCGATAAATAATGATTGCCGATTAAACACAGAATAGTAAAAACTAAAATTTTTAAAAACATTGAAAACGAAAGACGCAAATAAAACACTAACACAAAAAGCAAAACAATAGTTGCCCAATTTGTGAAGAAGGTATTTTCTAAGCCTATGATTTTGTTTAAAAATTGTGAAGGAATACTCATCAACATGCCTACAATACTAAAAAAAATTGTGGGTACGCAAACAAAGTGAATTAGTTGATTGGTTTTGTTTTGATGGCTTACAGCATATTCTTCAAACCATTGGTCTAATGTTTTCATGTGTTTTTGTAAATTTGTTCGAGTTAAAAATACAAATAATAACTAATATGTCACGTACACTTTCTAACATGTTACCACTCGGAACTCTAGCACCTAATTTTGAATTGTATGATACGGTTTCAGAGAAAAAGCATTCTTTGCAAAATTTAAAAGGTTCAAAAGCTACGGTCATATTTTTTATTTGTAATCACTGCCCATTTGTAATTCATGTAAATGAACTTTTGGTAAAATTGGCAAATGATTATTGTGAAAATGGAATTTCATTTATTGCTATTTCCTCTAATGATATTGTAAACTACCCTCAAGATGCACCTGATTTAATGCAAAGAGTTGCAAATGATTTAAACTATCCATTTCCATATTTATATGATGAAACCCAAGAAGTAGCAAAAGCATATGACGCTACTTGTACTCCTGATAATTATATTTTTGATGCGGACTTAAAACTCATTTATAGAGGGCAATTAGATGATTCTAGACCAGGAAATGGGGTAGGAGTTACAGGTGCTGATATTAGAAATGCACTAGATTGTTTATTAAATGATAAAGAAAATGTAAATGAGCAAAAGCCTAGTATTGGGTGTGGGATTAAATGGAAGAGCTAATTTAGTTGTTAGTTGTTAGTTGTTTGGAAATTCAATTGCCAAAAAGCAACGTCAACCCATTTGTTAAATTTAAGTCCAACTTCATTATAATGAGCTACTTTTTTAAAGCCTAAATTTTCATGTAGTTTAATGCTAACATCATTTGGTAGAGAGACTCCACCAATAATAACATGGTAATTTTGTTTTTTTAATTCTTTGAGTAAATGGCTATATAATTTTGTGCCAATCTGTTTGCCAACAGCAGTATGTTTTAGATAGACTGTACTCTCAACAGTGTGCTTATAAGCGGGTTTTAATCGCCATTTATTGGCATAAGCATATCCTAAAATTTCATCATTTTCTTCATACACATAAAAAGGAAATAGCGAAGTAACTTTTTTTATTTTTTCTTCAAATAGAGATGAGTCAAACGGAGTATCATCAAAAGTAACTACAGAATTAAGTACATAATAATTGTAAATGTCAACCAATTGTTGAGCGTCTTGTATGTGTACTTCTCGTATCAGTTTTTCCAACCTTTACGAATCAATAATTGATTGATATGCTGGTAATGATGTTCGCAATGCCACGCATATATTCCAATATTTTTTTCGAGAGAAATTTCTTCATCAGTTTCTGGGTGGATGAAACATTTCTTTAAATCATCATCAGAAATCTCTTTTAATAAATAGACCCACTTGGCATGTAATGCTTTTAAAAAATCCAAAGAAATTTGAATAGGAGCATATTTAGAGTCTTGCAATTCTGCCCAACGATCTTCGTGGTAGGCTTTAATAACAGGCTTAAATTCAGTCAATGTCCATTTGAACCTTACATAACTATTTGTATGGCTATCACCCAAGTGATGTACAACTTGTCTAATAGACCAGCCATTTTCTCGGTAAGGAGTATCGAGTTGATCATCAGATAAATTAGCGACCAATTGTGCTATTTTTTCTGGATGATGTTCTATAATAGAAATCCATCCTTCAAGATAATTTTGAGTTATTTGGGTTGGGATATTGGCTTTGCCAATAGGATATTTAAGTTGATCAGACATCTAATATTATTTTTCTAAACGTTCTAGAAAGCGTTTTGCATTTCTATTGCCAGAATCCATAGAGAGTGATTTTTTAAAATTTGAAATAGCCTTAATTGTATCGCCTGTGTGAAATAATGCTTCACCATAACTATCATATACATTAGAGCTATTTGGGTACAAGGCTAGATTTAGAGCAAAAATTTCTACAGCAATATCATAATTTTTCTCTCGGATTTCTTTATAACCCCATTTGTTTACATGTGTTTCATCAATAATGGGATTTAATGAATCCATTTTTTTAATTGCCAAATATCCTTCTAAGGCTTTTGCATATTCTTTTGCCTCAAAATATTCACTTGGTAATTTTTCATCATCACCAATCTTTTTGAAATTATATGTAATTTCTGTATTGTCATCTTTTGGAACCAAACATATATACATGATTCCATCTTCAGGATTTGTTAAAAACTGAACTTTCTCATTCATTTCTTTTACAAAAAACATTTCGTTATCAATTTTTAATGGTTTTATATTATCGGCGCCATTCCATTTTAAGAATAGCTCATTTTCTTGAAAATAAACTTCAATAATAGCATCAGCATTGAAAAGATACCTACCAGAAACTCGACTTATAAATTCGATATCATTAGAAGGTTTAGTGCAACTAAGGATACTAAAAAAAAGGAGTATCAAGTAGATTTTTGATTTCATAGTTTGTTTTTAATCTTCTATAGGTTTCCGCTGATTGTAAATAATGGTCCTTGAAAAATAAGGTCTAGGTCGCCACTAAAACTTTCTTTATCAACATTTATAGATGTTTTTAAATAGCGGTAGTTTAGACCAAGTCCTAAGTTTTTAAATACTTGATATTTTACGCCTGGAGCAACATTCCACAATGATCCACCATAATCTCCAATTGTTATTGCAAACCAATCTACTCTAGCTGTTAACGCCCATTTATCATTGGGTGTGTAGAAATACCAAAAACCAATATTTGGTACAGGTGCAACCACACTTACTGATTTTTTTTCAAAACCAACACTGACATCTTCTACAAATGCTTGACCTTCTATAAATGTTCTAATATCCATAGCATGGACGCCTAAACCTCCACCCAATTCGTGGTTTTGTTTTCTGATAATACTTCTACCAAAAAAGATACGATACATGTTTATTCTAAAACCAGCATCAACGTTAACGCCAGCTTTATATGTAGTGCCATCCCATTCAATATCTTTTTCTAAATTAAAATTATGATTACTTTGAACCCCAAAATATTCTATAGATAAACTCCATTTTTTATTTCTAGAAAAACGCCACATAAAATTTGCAGCAAATGTGGTTTCGCTTCTATTAAAATCAAAATCTTCATTAACATCAATAATATCGTCTTGTGAGCTCCCATCAATACTAATTTTAAATGTTTTTGTTGGAATAAATAATCCTACATTAGCTATAAATCGATCAGATAGAATTGGGTGTTGCTTTTTGGATTCTGTATCTGAACTTTGTTCAGTATCATTTTCTTGTGAAAAAGTAGTTAGAGAAGAGAAAAGAATAATTA
>JASFYP010000049.1:0-19029 GCA_045047075.1 Flavobacteriaceae bacterium | reverse complement strand
GTGGTACCTCCAGGAATCGAACCAGGGACACATGGATTTTCAGTCCATTGCTCTACCAACTGAGCTAAGGTACCATTGCTTAATTGCGGGTGCAAATATAGAAGTAATTTTTAAACTAATCAAAACAAAAACTAAAAAATCATTTGTATTTTTGAACTTTATTTTTTGGATAAATGAATTTAATAATAGACGTTGGAAATACACAAGTAAAACTCGCTGTTTTTGAGGGCAGTGAACTATTGTTTAATACTGTTTGTGAAAAAGATTTGTTGATTGGGGAATTGCAAAAAATCAAAAAAAACTTTTTAATAAACCAATCTATAATTTCTACTGTGACACTTTTTTCGGATAATGAGTTGACAGAAATTAAAAAAATATACCCTCAATTAGTTCAGCTATCACATAATACCACTGTTCCTTTTAAAAATTTATATGGCACACCTCAAACTTTAGGAGTTGATAGAATTGCGATTGCAGCTGCCGCAGTTTCTAAATATCCCAATAAAAATGTTTTAGTCATTGATGCGGGCACCTGTATAACTTATGATTTTGTCAACGACAGAGGGAGTTATATTGGTGGAGCAATTACTGCCGGAGTTAAAATGCGTTATAAATCTTTAAATGAATTCACGGATAAGTTGCCATTATTAGACCCAGTATACCCCAAAAGTATAATTGGTAAATCTACCGAAGAATCTATACACTCCGGAATAGTAAATGGTGTTTTAGCTGAAATAAATTCAATAATTAACCAATATAAAGAACAAAATAGAAAATTAACAGTTGTTTTAACAGGAGGAGATACAAATTTCTTGGCAAAACGATTAAAAAATGTCATATTTGCCAATCCAATTTTTTTATTGGAAGGCTTGAATATGATTTTGATTTATAATAGTAAGAATGATTAAGAATTTATCGGTAGTAATTACCATTTTATTTTGCATGCAAAGTTTTGCGCAAAAAGCAGATTCATCACCCTATTCAGCTTTAGGGATTGGAACCGAAATAGAGTCAAAGACAGTTGAAGAGATGAGTATGGGAGGCGTAGGTACTGCGGGTCTTAATGGTCATCTAAGTTTTTCAAACCCTGCATCTTATGCTTATTTAACGGTAACAAGATATACTTTGGCAGCCGAGAATAGAGCTTTTTGGTTTAATGACGAAAATGGAAGTGACAATTCATCTAATGCTTATTTATCATATTTAGGAATGGGAATTCCGTTAGGTGATAAAGCAGGTTTCGCTTTCGGATTGCAACAAAACTCAACAATTGGCTACACGATAACAGAAAATACTTATGATGAAAATGATGAGTTAATTCAAGCTGGCTTGTATGAAGGAGATGGAGGGACAAACCGTGTTTTCTTTGGATTGGGTTATGAAGTAATTAAAAATTTGAGCTTAGGAATAGAAGGGAAATACATTTTTGGTAAAACTGAAAGGTCTGTTCTTTCACAATCAAGAGATATCCGTTTAGCAACCAAATATAAAATTGAAGGAGGAATAAATGGTTTTGGATTAAAGGCTGGAGCAATTTATAAAAAGGAAATTAAACCAAGTTTGTTTGTGAATGTTGGAACATCGATTGAATTTGAAAATGATTTGGATTTTGACGCAAATGAATATTTGTATTCAGTTTCAATTGCAGGTACAGAAAGCCCTAGAGATACAATTTTGGATATAAGTAGTAAAGGAATTTATAAAACACCTCTAAAAACAAATCTTGGAGTTAGTATTGGAAACCCTCTAAAATGGGCGGCAAGTGTTGATTATAGTTTTAGAAGTGCTATTGAAATAAATGGTAACCTTGTGGGGCAAAATCCAAAATTGAAATATGAGGGAGCAAGTAAATTGTCTTTTGGGGGATATTATACTCCAAGGTATAATTCAATTTCAAGTTACTGGCAAAGAGTATCTTATAGAGCTGGTGTTAGAATAGAAAATACAGGTGTTATGGTAAATGGATCTACTACAGGTTCAGAATTTACTTCAATAAATGATTATGGCATATCTTTTGGACTAGGTTTACCAATAGGAAGAAAGTATTCTAAAATAGACACAAGTTTTGAATATGGTCAATTAGGAGCCTCAAACAATGGTTTAACTAAAGAAAGTTATTTTAACTTTAGAATAGCACTAGCATTTGGAGATAAGTGGTTTGGTAGAAGACAGATTAATTAATTAAAATAAATAAAATGAAGAAATTTACACACATCGTTGTAGGATTATTTCTATTAATTGGAGGTATAAATGTAAATGCTCAGGCAGAAATGAGTCAGCAAGATTGCACCATTGAATACAACTTGTTTAAAGGCGAAATTCAAGGGAAAAATTTTGAAGGTGCAAGACTTCGATTAGATAATTTGATGGAGAACTGTCCAGAATTGACGGTTAATATCTACAAACTTGGGTATAAGATTGTAGATGATATGATTGAAAAAGGGCAAAGGGTTGATGGAATCAAATTGATGAGTAAAATTGTAGATCAGCGCCTATTATATTTTTCAAAAGGAGATGGAAAAGTGTATAGTGATTTTGCTTCTTTTCTAGATAAAAATGGAGTAACAAAAGAGCAAGTTTATCAAATTTTACATAAAGCTTATCAAGCAGATCCAACAGCAATGTCTGCAAAAAACATTTATATGTATTTTGATGTTATATTAGAAAGAAATAAAGAAATAGATGTACAGAAAATATTAGACACTTATGATGATATTAATGACGCTGAAGATAAAAAAACAGAAAAATATCAATTAAGATTAAGTAAGTTAATTGCCAAAGAAGAAGCTGGAGCAACCTTAAGCACAAAAGAAGCTAAGTCTAAAAGAATTGCTGAAGCTACTTTAAAAAATATTGGTATTGTTAAAGGAGGACTAGATGCTAAAATAGAAGAGCTATTAACTTGTGATAGATTAGCTCCTTTATATAGAAGAGATTTTGAAGCAAATAAAGACAATGCTAAATGGTTAAAAAGAGCTGTGTCTAGAATGTTTATAAAAGAATGTACAGATGATCATTTGTATGCAGAATTGGCTCACGCCTATGCTGTGGCAGAACCTTCATCTAATGCATATATTTTCTTATCAGGTATTTTAGAAGATAATGGTAAGAAAGCTGAAGCTTTAGAAATGCGTAAAAAAGCAATTGAGTTAGAAATTGACCCAATAAGAAAATCAAAATATTTACTAACAATTGCACAAGATTATAATAAAAAAGGGCATAAAAGTACAGCAAGAAAATATGCAAATGATGCAATTAAAAATAACCCAAGTAATGGGGCAGCATATTTATTAATTGCCTCTATGTATGCTAATAGTGCAAACAGTTGTGGTGCTGATGAATTCTCAAAAAGAATGGTGTATGTTGCTGCATTAAACAAAGCCCAAAGAGCTGTGAAAGTCGATCCAAGTATTGCATCGAGAGCTAAAAAATACATTAAGAGTTACAAAGCAAATATTCCATCAAAATCAATGATTTTTAACGAAGGTGTTAAAGAAGGAGATACTTTTAAAGTAGGATGTTGGATAGGTGAAACTGTTAAGGTTAGGGTAAGATAAAAAACAATTTATTTAGTACATTTGTTCTATGACTTTGACTAAATTTATAAAGACTATAATAAAAAGCATTGCTGTAATTTCTATGACAGCAATGCTTTTTTCTTGTGGCAATAGTACACAAGAAATTAGAGATTTATTGGCAGATAAAAATTTACCTATTGGTATTGCTACTAATATTAATAATATTTATACAGATTCTGGCATTGTAACCTCAAAACTGCAAGCTCCTCTATTGCACAATTTTAGCAATCGAGAAAACCATCCGTATTCAGAGTTTCCTGAAGGAGTTAGAATTGTTACTCTTGATAAAAACAATGACTCAATTGTTATAACAGGTAATTACGCAATAATATACAGTAAGACCAATGTTTCGGAAATTAGAGACCATGTGATTATTACTAATTATTTAGAACATAAAAAATTGGTGACAGAGCAACTTTTTTGGGATCAAAAAACAAAGTATTTTTATACCGAAAAAGCGTTTACATTATATACTTTAACGGATACAATTCACGGTATTGGTTTTGATGCCAGTGAAAACTTAGAAATGTTTATTGCTAAAAATAGTAGAGGTAGTATTTATTTAAAAGAAAATGATTAGTAATGAATAAAATTGGAAAAATATTTGAAATAGGTTATTTAATAATCGCAGTTGTTTTTGGGGTTGAAGCTTTTAATGCTTGGAAATCTGATGAAGACAGACTGTATTTTTATTTGGTCTTTATGGTCTTAGCTGTTTTTATGTTTTTCTTCCGTAGAAAGACTAGAATTCGGCGAGAAGAGTATTTTAATAAAAAGAAATAAATGGAAGTCCAGATTGTTGTAATTATATTATCAATCTTAGCATCAGCCTTTTTTTCAGGGATGGAAATAGCATTTGTATCTGCAAACAAAATGCATATCGAAATCGAAAAGAAAAAGGAAGGGTTTACAGCCAAAGTCTTAGCAAAACTCACCTTAAAATCATCAAAATTTATTACCACAATGTTGGTGGGTAATAATATTGCTTTGGTGATTTACAGTTTCTTTATGGGCGAGCTTATTGTACAGTATCTAGATTTAAACCCATTATTAACTTTATTTACTCAAACAGTCATTTCTACCATTATTATTTTAGTAACTGCGGAGTTTTTGCCAAAAACCATCTTCAGAATTTTTGCCAATGAGAGCTTAAAAATATTTGCAATACCTGCTTACTTTTTTTATATCTTATTTCATTTTTTGTCAGAAGGGATTACAGTGATTTCAGATTTTATTTTACGTGTATTTTTAAATACAAAACCAGACACTGAACAAACGGAATTTAGTAAAGCAGAATTAGAAAGCTACATTACCGAACAGTTAGAAAAGACAGAAGCTAAAGATGTAGATTCTGAAATACAAATATTTCAGAACGCACTAGAATTTAATGATGTAAAGGCTAGAGAGGTAATGATTCCTAGAACTGAAATTTTGGCTGTTGATATAAGTGAATCAATTTTAAATGTTAGAAATAAGTTTGTAGAAACAGGGTTTTCAAAAATTATTGTTTATAAAAACTCATTAGATGATGTTGTTGGTTATGTGCATGCATTTGATATGTTTAAAAAACCAAAGTCTTTACGTTCAGTATTACTCTTAGTTGAGTTTATTCCTGAGAGTATGATGGTTAATGAAGTACTGAATGTTTTGACTAAAAAGAAAAAAAGTATAGCGGTTGTTTTAGATGAGTATGGTGGTACATCGGGTATCATGACCGTTGAAGATATTGTTGAAGAGTTGTTTGGCGAAATTGAAGATGAACACGACATAGTTGTATTAACAGAAAATAAAATTAATGACCGCGAGTTTGAGTTCTCTGCTCGTTTAGAAATAGATTATATCAACGATACTTACCATATTAACTTACCAGAGGATGAAGGTTATGAAACTTTGGGAGGATTAATTGTAGAATATTCTGAAAACATTCCTTTACAAGATGAAGTTATTGAAATTGAAAACTATCAGTTCACGATTTTAAAAGCATCTACTTCAAAAATTGAAGAGATTTACTTAAAAGTACTCTCTAAAGAACTTTAGGTTCAGGTACTTCATACTTATTATTTTATAAGTTTTTCCCTTTTATTTTTCAATAGATAATTGTACTTTCGCACACTAAATTAAAAGAATATAGAATGGCGATTTTATCAAAAATTAGAGAGAGAACATTTATACTAATATTAATTATAGGTATGGCACTTTTTGCTTTTGTTATTGGAGATGCAATTAACAAAAAAGGAGGGTCTTCTAGAGTTGATATTGTAGGAGAAATTAATGGAGAAGAAATTAGTAGAGAAGAGTTTAGTCAAGTGCTAGAGGCTTATAAATCGAACTCTAATAGAAGATCTTCAGATATTCAAACTTTAAATGCTGTTTGGGATGGTTTTGTTAGAGAGCGTGTTTTTAAAGAGCAATTAGAATTGGCAGGAATTGTAGTAGGAGAAAATGATGTTTGGGAGAGTCTTGTATCTAACCCGAATTTTCAAAATGATCCTTCATTTAAAAATGAAATAGGTCTTTTTGATGAAGAGAAAGTAAAAGAATATATAGCTAATATGCGGGAGGATGCTATTGGAGCTCAAAAAGGGTCTGCTGAAAAAGCACGATGGGATAGTTGGTTGAGTTATGAAAGTAGAGTTAGACAAAGGGTTGTTCAAACCTCATATACAAGTTTGGTCAACGCAGGATTGGGAGCAACTTTAGAAGAAGGTCAAAGAGATTATTTGTTTAATAATACAAATATCACTTCTCAATTTGTGTATCTACCATATGCATCAGTTGCAGATAGTTTAATTAAAATCACAAATAAAGATTATCAAAACTATATCAATGAACATAAAAGAGAATTTGAAGTAGATGAGTCTAGAGATTTAAAGTATGTAAAGTTTACTGTTACTGCTTCTCAAAAAGACAAAGATGATTTAAAAGAAGAATTGAACGGATATATTGAAGAATTTAAATTAGCTGTTAATAATGCTGATTTTATTGACGATGTAAATTCTGATACAGGAATTAGTGCAGATTTTTTATATAAAAATCAATTGCCAAAAGAACAAGCTGACGCTATAATGAATGCAAATGTTGGTGATGTTGTTGGCACTTATGAAGATGCAGGTTATTATAAAATTTCTAAGGTAGAAGCAGTAAAGCAGTTACCAGATTCAGTATCTGCAAGCCATATTTTAATTTCTTATTTAGGATCTCAATCTGCAGGACCAGATACAAAACAGACTGAAGCTGAAGCTAAAAAAACGGCAGATAGCTTATTGACTGTATTAAAAAACAATGGATCTAAATTTGATGTAATTGCTAAAGAATATTCAGTTGATAAATCAAACTCTGAAAAAGGAGGGAAATTAGATTGGTATAGACGTAATGCTATGGTTCCAGAATTTAGTGATTATACATTTTTGAACAAGAAGGGTGATATGGATGTTGTTAAAACAGCATTTGGATTTCATATTATTAAAATTACAGGTCAAAAGAACATTCAAAAAACAGTACAGTTAGTAACTATTTCTAGAAAGATTGAAGCATCAGAACTAACAGAAGCACAGTATTATCAAGATGCTGAAATTTTTGCATCTAAATTAACTGACGGAGCAGATTTTTACGCTTTGTCTCAAGAAAATAATTACGTGGCATTACCTGTAAAAGGTATAAAGGAATTGGCTGAGAATGTTCCTGGGTTACAAGGAAATAATAGAAATATTGTTCGTTGGTCTTTTCAAGAAGATGTTGCCGTAAATGATGTAAGACGTTTTGATATTGACAATGGTTTTGTTGTTGCAGTATTATCTTCTAAAACAGTAAAAGGTATAGCAACAGTTGATGATGTTGCATCTAGAATCAAACCAATTTTAATCAGAAAAAAGAAAGCTGAAATTTTAAATAAAAAATTAAAAGGAGCTACTTTAGAAGATATTGCTAATGCTAATTCAGTTAGTGTGAAAACTGCAACAAAAGTGAATTTAGCAAGCCCTACGATTTCTGGAGTTGGTAATGAACCTGCAATTGTAGGAGCGATGTCAACAGCAGCAGAAGGGGAAGTTATTGTTGGTTTAGAAGGTGTAAAAGGAGTTTTTGCTATTAAAGTTACTTCTAAGGAGTTGCCGGCAGAATTAGATAATTATGATGTGTTCCGTAATAGAATTGCTACTAAATATAAAGGTAGATCATCACAACTTTATACAGCTTTAAAAGAATCTTCTGAGATTAAAGATTATAGAGCAAGTATCTACTAAGTAATTTACTTTGAGAATTTAAAAAAAAGAGAATGGAAAACCCATTCTCTTTTTTTTATGCATTGTTTTTTATAACAGTTATGATGTAGAAATGGAAATGTAATAACAAAAAAAAGAGGAGCAATTTGCTCCTCTTTTACTATATATTTATATTAATTTAACGATTCATAGATAATAAGAACTCATCATTATTTAAGGTAGACTTCATTCGGTCGTTTAAGAATTCCATTGCTTCAATAGGATTCATGTCAGCAAGATACTTACGCAATACCCACATACGTTGCATAGTTTTTTCGTCTAGCAACAAGTCGTCTCTTCGTGTACTTGATTTTACTAAATCAACAGCAGGATAAATTCTACGATTAGATATATTTCTATCCAATTGCAATTCCATATTACCTGTACCTTTAAATTCTTCAAAGATAACTTCGTCCATTTTAGAACCTGTATCGGTTAATGCAGTTGCTATTATTGTTAAAGAACCACCACCTTCAATATTACGAGCGGCACCAAAGAAACGTTTTGGTTTGTGTAATGCATTGGCATCAATACCACCCGATAAAATTTTACCTGAAGCAGGAGCAACAGTATTGTATGCTCTTGCCAAACGTGTAATAGAATCTAATAAGATAACAACATCATGTCCACACTCTACCAATCTTTTTGCTTTTTCTAAAACAATATTGGCTACACGTACATGTTTGTCAGCAGGCTCATCAAAAGTTGAAGCTACAACTTCACCTTTTACATTACGCTGCATATCCGTCACCTCTTCAGGACGTTCATCAATCAGTAAAATGATTTGATAAACTTCTGGGTGATTTACAGAAATGGCATTGGCAATATCTTTTAATAAAATAGTCTTACCAGTTTTAGGTTGCGATACAATCATACCACGTTGACCTTTACCTATCGGCGAAAATAAATCGATAATTCGTGTTGAAAAATTCTTAGTTTCTAAATTTAATTTTTCATCTGGAAACAAAGGTTTTAAATGCTCAAACGCAACTCTGTCACGAACAACATTTGGATTTAATCCATTGATTTTCGATACTCTAATCAACGGAAAATATTTTTCACCTTCTTTTGGTGGACGTACATTTCCTAAAACGGTATCACCCGTTTTTAATCCAAATAATTTTATTTGCGATTGCGAAACATAAATATCATCAGGAGATGATAAGTAATTATAGTCTGATGATCTTAAAAAGCCATAGCCATCAGGCATGGTTTCTAAAACACCTTCACTTTCTATAATTCCGTCAAATTCATAATCAGGATCTCTGTAACGATTTCCATTTTTCTTGAATCCTTGTTTGCTGTTTTTAGAATGGTCAGGTTTGTTTTTCGAATGATCTGGTTTGTTGTTAGATCTTTCTTGTTTTTGCTGAGGCTTGTTTTTTTGCTCTTTATTTTCTTGAGTAGAAGTTTCAGAGGTAATTTTTGGAGTTTCTGCACCCTCAGTTTTCACAACAGTTTCTATTTTTGCAGGCTGTTGATTTGGATTTTCTTTCTTTGCTCTTTTAGGTAGAGGTTTTCTCTCAGCTTTTTTTGGAGCCTCAGCTTTTACTGGAGCTTCAACCTTTTCCTTAGCGTCTTCTTCTTTTGCTACTTCCTCAGTTTCATTCTTAGGTTTTGCAATTCTTCTACGCTTAGGTTTTTCAGTGCTTTTTTTAGCAGCTTGTGCCACAGGATTTGCAGCTTGGTGATCTAGTATTTGATATACTAAATCTAATTTTTTTAATTGACTAAATTTTGGGATTCCAATATTTTTCGCAATTTCTTGTAGTTCTGCAAGAGATTTACTCTTGAGTGTTGAAATTTCAAACATTATGTAGGATTATGATTAATAAGATTATTCTGTTATAAGAAAACAATAAATAATATGATTTGTTTTGTATGAATTAAATTGCTGTATTGCAATTCTCTATCAGAAGAGATGACAAATATATAAAATAAAATGAATATTATTGTTTTTATCCTTAAAAGATTAAAGTACATTTGCGCCTCTCAATAGAGTTATTAATGATTCAAAGAATTCAAACATTATATTTAACGATTGCATTGCTTGTTATGAGTGTGCTTCCTGTTTTCCTAAATCTATGGAAAAATTTAGACGGAGTTAATATATATGTATATGATTTATTGAATACCGATTCTTGGTATATAAAGAGTTTACCAGTTTTGTTTGGACTTTCTGTATTGGTTTCATTAATTACTATTTTTAAATTTAAAAATAGACAAACTCAGTTTGTATTTGGGCGTATTAATATTTTGATCAACCTTATTATATTGGTATTGCTTGTAATTCATTTGCAAAGTTTATCTGGAGAAATTTTTATTTCTGAGAAAGGTATTGGGTCCGCACTTCCTTTAATTACAATTGTTTTGCTAGTGTTGGCAAACAAGGCGATTAAGAAAGATGAAGACCTTGTAAAATCTGTAGATAGGTTAAGGTAATACGAATATCTTAGTATATTTAGTGTTTATAAACCATCTGTCATAGGCAGGTGGTTTTTTTATTGTAAATTTACTACTACCGGAAAACCGTTAGATAAAACTACCGGAAAACCGTTAGATAAAAATCACGGAAAACCGGTATTGTACAATATTTTTATTTGTAATAAATTTGTTATGGGAAAATTGAAAAAGATAAGAGTACATATTGCAGATGACCATAAAGTATTAATTGATGGAATTAAAGCAGTACTTAAAACAGAAAAAGAGATTGAAGTTGTTGGCGAATCGTTAAACGGAGAAGAAGTTATCGATTGGTATCAAACAAACAAATCTGATGTTTTAGTATTGGACATTAATATGCCAAAAGTTGATGGAATTAAGGTGTTGCAATATTTTAAGAATCGCGAATCTAGACCTTTTGTAGTAGTATTGTCCAGCTATGACGATATAAGACTAGTAAAGGAAGTGTTGAAAATTGGCGCGAAAGGTTTTTTAGCCAAAAAATGTGCAGGCGAACAAATTGTTGAAGCCATTAAAACTGTTAGCAGAGGAGAACAATATTTTAGTGAGGATATTCAAACACGAATATTGTCTTTGTTTTCTGACGGTGGCAGTAGGGAAGATAATTTAAGTGAAGGTGCATTTTTTGGCTCATTGACCAATCGAGAAAAAGAAATTTTAAAATTAATTTCTAATGAATACAGTTCTAACGAAATAGCGGCATCACTTAATATCGCTGTTAATACTGTAGAAACTCACCGTAAAAATCTCATCAAAAAATTAAAAGTAAAAAATGTTGTAGGTTTGGCATTATACGCGCATAAAAATCAATTAATTTAAAATTATGGCAGACATGTTAGAATCCTATGATTTATCTTGTAAGTACAACGGACTTACAAAAGATTATACTTTAAAGTTTAAAGTTGCAAAAGGGGTTAAGGTAACCTTTAAGCAAGATGGAGACATCAATAAAATTAACTTAGACTATGATAATTCATTATCTATTAGTGATCATAGTAAAAATTATAAGGTTACAGGTCCTTTAAATGTACAGTTCTTTCAAAATACAAAAGAAGACGGATTGTCTAAAAGTACAGGAACTAAACCAGATCCAGGAATTTTAATTGAACCATAAAAAAATGTATCTTTAAAGAATGAAAAAATTCTTTATAAATTATTATATAGTAGCATTGATTTTTGTCAATGCTACTTTTGTTTTTTCTCAAGAGACTAATAATATTGATTCTATAATACAAATTGCTAATAATAAAATTAGATTAGAGAAATTTAATGATGCAGAAAAATTATTAGATTCCTTAAAATCTTTAAAGGAATACCAAATTGATTCTGTACAATTAAAAGTGGATTTACAGGTCGCGATTATATATCAGCTTCAAAATCAAGATGGAAAAGCATTAGAGTTGCTATTAAAGGGGCTAACGAAAATTGAGAAGAATCAAAATTCAAAATATATAGCCGATTATGCTTTTCAAATTGGTCGTAAATTTGCTAAAATTAATAATTTCCCAAAAGCAAATGAGTATTATAGAAAGGTGTTAATAAATTCTAAGTATCGCAATGACTCTTTAGGAATTAGTAAAGGGTTTTTAAGCTTAGGAAGCATACACCTTTTATATGTAAAACAGAAGTTTACAGTTAATTTAGGTATGGATGATACTACTTATAAAATGCATCGTGACAGTGCGCTTTATTATCATAATAAGGCCATAGATTATAGTATTAATTCAAAAGAAGGTCAATTATATTTGGCTACAGTATATAATAATTTAATAGGGTATTATTACTTTATTGATGAATATAAAATGGCTGAAGAATATGGAGATAAATCAATTAAGATTTTAGAGGTTTTAGGTGATTCGATTAAGATGGTAGGTGCTCTCATTAATTTGGGTGCAATAAGTAGTGTAAGAAAAGATTTTATTAAAGCAAATAAGTACTATTTTCAAGGGCTTAATTTGGTAAAAAATAAAAAAGACTATAGGTCTGTTAATAACAAGCAGCTATTTCTACGAAATATAGCAGATTTATATAAGCGGCAAGAAAAATATAAAGAGGCATATACATATAGAATTAAATTTGAAGAATTAAGAGATTCATTAAATTTAGTTAATGCTAATGAAAAATATGCTGAATATGAAGCAAAATACAACGTTTCTGAAGAAGAAAAACATACAGAAATAGAAAAAAATAAACGAAAATCTGCTGAAATGTGGTTATATATTGTTGGAGCATCAACTACAGTTTTGTTGCTTTTTGTATGGTTGTTTTATAGAGGTCAAAAAGTTAAAAGAGAAAAGAAATTGTTGGTTTTGCAAAAAGAAGCCTTGGTAAAAGAACGAGAGATTGAACAGTTAAATAACGAAGCTCAAATAAAAATATTAAATGCAACTATTGATGGTAAAGAGGCAGAACGTCAACAAATCGCTGAAATTTTGCATAATAGCGTAAGTGCGTTGTTATCATCTGCAGGTTTGCATTTACAGGCTGCAAAAATTGAATTGAAAGAGAATGCTCCAGAAGAGATTTCAAAATCACAAGCAATTGTAGAAGAGGCAGGAGATAAAATTCGCGATCTATCGCACCAACTTATCTCATCAGTATTAATGAATTTTGGGTTGGGTTTTGCTATGGATGATTTGTGTGAAAAATATTCAAATTCTAAATTATCTTTTAAATGTGAATCTGAAAATATTCAACGCTATAGCAGCGATTTTGAAATAAAAATCCATAGCATTATTGATGAGTTAGTTAACAATGTTATTAAGCATAGTGATGCTACCGAAGCTCAAATACTATTGAAAGAGAATGAGAAGTATTTTGAAATTAAAATTATTGATAATGGGAAAGGGTTTGATGTTAATAAAATTAGATCAAAATTTGATGTTGGACTTGGATTGCCACAAATAGAAGCTAGGATAAAAATGATGGATGGAGTTTTTGAAATTAATTCATCCGAAGAAACAGGAACACATATTTATATGAAATTGCCAATTCCAAAATAGATTAAACTCTTTTTTCTAATTCAATGATTTCTAAATCTTTAATATCAGATTTATCAATTGCAAAGCGAATCATGGTTCTAACTTGATGATGACCATATTTGCCAGCAGCTCCAGGATTGAGATGAAGAAGATTTAATTTTTTATCGAATTGTACTTTTAAGATATGTGAGTGACCACTGATGAAAAGTTTGGGAGGATTGTTTTTAATTTCTTCACGAATTCTAAAATCATACCTATTCGGATACCCTCCAATATGAGTCATCCAAACGGATACATTTTCAATGTTGAATTTATTATCTAACGGAAACTCTGACCGAATCTCAGTATTGTCAATATTCCCATAAACAGCCCTCAAAGGTTTTAGTTTTTTAATAGTATCAGTAACATTGACATCACCAATATCACCTACATGCCAAACCTCATCAGCTTGTTTTACATATTTTAAAATCTGGGCATCAATAAAACTATGTGTGTCAGAAAGGAGTAATATTTTTGTCATTTATATTTTTTAATGTCATTTATAGAACGTCACTTCGAGTATTTTTTATGAGGAACGAATAAAAAATGTATCGAGAAGCATACATTTTAAATCGTACTTTTAACTTCAGCAATTACACTATATTTGTATCCCACAAAAATAAGTGATTCACTTGAGATATTTTTTAGAACTTTCATACAAAGGAACCCATTATCACGGTTGGCAATATCAGCCAAATGCAATTTCTGTGCAAAAAAAAATTAATGAAGGTTTGTCTAAGCTGTTGCGAACTAAAATCAATATCATGGGTGCAGGACGTACCGATGCTGGCGTTCATGCTTCGCAAATGTTTGCTCATTTTGATGTAGAGAGTGCTTTTGATATCGAGGTGATTTTGTTTAAACTGAATTCTTATTTGCCTGATGATATTGTTATCAAGGAAATAAAAATTGTTACGGATAAAGCTCATGCACGATTTGATGCTGTCAGTAGAAGTTATGAATATCGAATTTTTGTTGGGCGAAATCCATTTTTGTTAGAGACGACTTGGCAACTGTTTCATCAAAAATTGGATGTTGATAAAATGAATGAAGCAGCAGCAGTTTTATTGAATCACACAAATTTTAAAAGTTTTTCAAAAACGATGACGGACATTAAAACGTTTGATTGTGATGTGAAGGAAGCGTATTGGGAATTAAAAGATAACTTGCTAATCTTTCATATTTCGGCAAATCGATTTTTGAGAAACATGGTGAGAGCAATTGTTGGTACCTTGATAGATGTTGGTTTAAATAAAACTTCTTTAGATGATTTTAAAAGTATTTTAGAAAGTCAAAGTAGGAGTGAAGCAGGATTTTCAGTTCCTGCAAGAGGTTTGTTTTTAACTAGAATTGTATATCCAAAATCAAAAAAATAATATGAGTAAAGAACAGGTAAAAGTATTTGATGTAAAGGTTTTTAAACGATTGATGGAATTCGCTAGAAAATATCGTTTGCAATTTTATGTAACAATTATATCAGCTATTTTGATTTCTGTATTTGCGGTAGTTAGACCAAAGTTCATTCAATATATTATTGATAATTATATTACAACAAAAGATAAAAACGGCTTGCTGATTTATGTTACAATAATGGGCTTAATTTTGATTTTAGAAACTGTGACACGTTTATTTTTTATATATACCGCTAACAAATTAGGCTTTACCATTATCAAGGATATTCGGATGAAACTCTATAATCATATGATGAATTTTAAGATGACTTATTTTGATAAATCATCCGTAGGGCAATTGGTTACGAGAGTTGTAACTGATGTAGAACGAATTGCAGATTTTTTTGGTCAGGGTTTTTTTATGATTATAAGTGATTTAATGGTCATGGTAACTGTTATTATTACAATGCTTTTTATGAATTGGAGATTGGCATTAGTAACATTAATTGTATTGCCAATAATAGTTTATGCCACTAAGATATTTCAAAAAGCGATGAAGAGTTCATTTAAAGAAATTCGTACACAAGCCGCTAATTTAAATGGGTTTGTTCAAGAGAGGGTTACGGGAATGAAAATTTTGCAACTGTTTAATCGTGAAAAAATTGAAGATAAAAATTTTGAAGAAATTAATAGCAAACATAAAGAAGCATGGGTTGATACTATAATGTATTATTCTATTTTCTTTCCAGTTGTTGAAGTATTAACGTCAGTTACTGTTGGTTTGGTTGTTTGGTTTGGTGGTTTGCAAATTATTTCAGAAAACTCTACTACTTCGGCTGGTGAGGTCATTGCTTTTATTATGTTTTCTGAAATGTTATTTAGACCCTTGCGCCAGATTGCAGATAAGTTCAACACCATGCAAATGGGAATGGTTGCTGGCGAGCGTATTTTTGAAGTGTTAGATACCGAAAGTCAGATTGAGGATAAAGGAAATATCGAAGCATCACATTTTAAAGGGAAAATATCTTTTAGGGATGTTAGATTTAGTTATATAGAAAATGAAGAAGTTTTAAAGGGCATATCTTTTGATGTGAAACCTGGAGAAACGGTGGCAATTGTTGGCGCTACAGGTGCTGGTAAAACAACGATTATTAATTTAATCAATCGATTTTATGAAATCAATTCAGGACAAATTAAAGTTGATGATGAAGATGTTAGTAACTATACGATACCAACACTCCGAAAAAATGTAGCGATTGTTTTACAAGATATTTTCCTTTTTTCAGATACTATTTATAAAAATATAGTATTGAATAAAGAGATTCCGTTAGAGCAAGTTAAAGTTGCAGCCAAAAAAATTGGAATCCATGATTTTATCATGACTTTACCGAAAGATTACCATTACAATGTTAAAGAAAGAGGGGTAATGCTGTCATCTGGTCAGCGGCAATTAATTTCGTTTTTAAGAGCGTATATCAGTAATCCGAGTATTTTAATTCTGGATGAAGCAACATCCAGTATCGATTCATTTTCTGAACAATTAATTCAAAAAGCGACAGATAAAATCACACAAAATCAAACATCAATAATTATTGCACACAGATTAACTACAATTAAAAAAGCGGATAAAATTATTGTGATGGACAAAGGCTTAATAGTTGAGCAAGGTTCGCATAAAGAACTCTTAGCAAATAAAAGTTACTACAGTAATTTGTATGATATGCAGTTTGCGAGTTAATTTTTTTAGTCTTTTATCTTTGAGTCTAAAAGCGAAGCGGTCTTATATCTCCCTAAGTAAGGTCACTTTTCAAAGTTTCTATCAAGCTAAAGTCATCTTCATACAACACAAATTCCCCATCTTTTATATAAGAGATTTTTCCAGTTTCTTCTGAAACTACTAAGCATAAAGCATCTGTTTTTTCAGAAATGCCGATAGCAGCTCTATGACGCAATCCAAATCTAGCAGGAATGTTTTTGTCTGATAATGGCAAAACAATTCGTGTAGCAATAATTTTGTTGTCTTTTATAATTATGGCTCCATCATGTAACGGACTATTTTTAAAAAAAATACTTTCAAGAATAGGTTTGTTTACTTCGGCATTCATAGTATCCCCTGAGGTTTTTACAAAATCTAAGTTTTGATTCCGCTCAAAAACAATCAATGCACCAGTTTTTGTGTTGCCCATTGTATCACAAGTATTTACAATAGTTTCAACATCTGTTTCAATATGAATATCGGACTTTAGAAATTTTAGCTGTTTTAAAAAATTACGTTTCGAAGTGAAATTAGTTGTACCTAGCATCAACAAAAATTTCCGAATCTCTTGTTGAAAAACAACAATCAATGCTACAATACCACCTCCAGTTAAGGTGCCTAAAATTCCACTAAGCATTTCCATTTCTAGAGCCACAGTAATTTTCCAAATCAAGAAAATAATAGTAATTCCTATAAAAATATTGATAGCAACTGTGCCTCTTAGTAATTTGTAAATATAATAGAGTAAAATGGCTACAAGTACTACATCTAAAATATCTAGAAAGGAATAGTCTAAAAAGTCTAGCATAAATTGTTTTTTGTAAATGTACTAAAATTATCCACGTTGTTTCGTTTGATTATTATTGAATTTCTGCTACTATTTTTATGGCTTCGATAGCCTCTTTTACATCATGTACTCTCAAAATACTTGTACCCTTTTGTAAGGCAATTGTATTTGCCACTGTAGTAGCATTTAATGCGTTTTTAGCATCTGTTTCTAATAATTTATACAGCATAGATTTTCGGGATACACCAGTAAGCAATGGTAATTCTAGTATATTAAAATGTTCTAAATTTTTGAGTAATGTATAATTGTGTTCCAAAGTTTTTGCAAATCCAAAACCAACATCTAAGATAATATCATTCACTTTTTCTTTTCTGAGAAGCGCCACTTTTTCTGAAAAATATTTCAAAACATCTCTCACCACATTTTCATAAGTTGGATTTTGTTGCATGTTTTGTGGTGTCCCTTTTAAGTGCATTAAAACATAAGGAACTTGTAATTCGCCAATGGTTTTAAACATGTTATCATCCAAAGCTCCACCAGAAATATCATTCACCATACATACTCCACAAACCACACTTTTTTTGGCGACATTACTTCTAAAGGTATCAACTGAAATTAAGGCTTCTGGAAATTTCTTTAAAATGATTTTGATGTTAGGCAATAATCTTTTCAATTCTTCATTTTCTGATAAATGCTCAGCATTTGGTCTAGAAGAGTAGGAACCTACATCAATAAAAGTAGCACCATCATTCAATATTTTTTCAACTTGATTTAAGATTTCCAAATCAGAAGAATATTTACCACCATCATAAAAAGAATCGGGAGTTAAGTTTAAGATTCCCATTACTTTTGGAGTAGAAAGGTCTATTAATTTTCCGTTACAATTTATGGTCATAGTTTTAGCATTCAATTTTAGCTATCTGTTAATGATTTAACAATCAGCAATATTTACACTAACTGCCAAACCACCTTCTGATGTTTCTTTATACTTAGTGTTCATATCTTTGGCCGTTTCCCACATGGTGTTTATCACTTTATCAAAAGGCACTTTTACGTTTTGAGAATCAGTATCTAGAGCTAATTCAGCTGCATTAATAGCTTTTATGGCTCCCATAGCATTTCTTTCAATACACGGAATTTGAACTAATCCTCCGACAGGGTCACAAGTTAAACCCAAATGATGTTCCATTGCAATTTCACTTGCAATCATGACTTGTTCTGGAGTTCCACCCAGCAATTCGGTCAAAGCTCCAGCTGCCATCGCTGAAGATACTCCAATTTCTGCTTGACAACCTCCCATGGCTGCCGAAATAGTGGCACCTTTTTTAACGATGCTTCCAATTTCTCCTGCAACTAATAAAAATTGTTTGATGTGTTCAAAGTCTGCTTCGTGATTTTCTATCACCAAATAATACATTAATACTGATGGTATTACGCCAGCGCTTCCGTTGGTGGGTGCAGTTACGACTCTTCCTAAGGATGCATTTACTTCATTTACACTCAAAGCAAAACAACTTACCCATTTTAATATTTGCCTAAATTTCACTTCGGTATCACGAATAGAGACAAGCCATTCTTTAGGGTTGGTATAAGGTGTTTTTCCTTTTAATTTTTGATGTATATCAAAAGCACGACGACGCACATTTAAACCTCCGGGTAATTTGCCTTCGGTATGGCAGCCTATATACATGCATTCTAACATAGTATCCCAAATACGATGAATTTCCATATCGATTTCAGATTCAGTTCTTAGCGATTTTTCATTCTCTAAAACG
>JASFYP010000048.1:0-3718 GCA_045047075.1 Flavobacteriaceae bacterium | reverse complement strand
ATCACCAAAGGAACATTCCTCACAAAACAACGGACTATACAATATGAACGAGTTTGTATATAATAATGAACTTGACACTTATACTTGTCCGGCAAATCAAGTTCTGAATACTAATGGAAACATCTGTAAAAAAAGAAAGCATAGAGTTAAGAGGTATTACACAAAAGCCTGTAACGGATGTAGTTTAAGAGATAAATGTACTAAAAATAAACATGGACGATTCATTGAGAGAAGCATTTACCAGTAGGCTCTTGAAGAAAATGAAAAACGGGTAAACCAAAATCCCGAATACTACCGACTGAGGCAACAGATAACAGAACATCAATTTGGAACACTAAAACGACAATGGGGATTCACATTTACATTAATGAAAGGTAAAGAACACGTACTAACAGAAGTAAATCTGATGATGATGTGTTACAATCTAAGAAGACTTATGTCTATTTTAGAAGTAAATGAGCTAAAACAATGGCTAAAAGACTTTTATGCGTTTTTATCAATGAAAATGAACCAATATGGAGCCATTTTAAGCATTTTCTTTTATTGGATAAATAATTTCAAAAATAGAATTAATCATACTTATCCCAGCTCTATGAGTCTTAATTCGAGAATAGGGGTATTTTTACACTGAAAAATGGGGTTTGTGCGCAAACTCCCGTTGGGCTTAATGTGAAAAAAATCCATAATTATTATCAATGAATAAGAAGCAAGAAAAAATAGCAATCAAACTCATTTCTACTATTAAAGAAAATGATGGACTTATGACTGCTAAGGAGATTAATGAACATTCAATAGGTAAATTATTCGACTTCAAAACTGATATAGTTGTTATTAATGGACTTGTTGAACTAGGACTAATAGACAACAGCAAGAAATATGTATTTAGATTGACAGATAAAGGATTAAAGTTTAAATCTTTTAGTAAAATAAGAATAAACAAATCAATAAAAAGAATTAAAAAGAATATTTTATATTTTTTGAATATTATCCTAATTATTGTAACTATTTATTTGACCTCAATGAATATTTATCTATCAAAACAAAATACCATTCTAACTAAAGATATATCAGAATTAAAAGAAGGATTGTTGTTACTGGATATTCGTATGGATTCTTTTCTGGATGAAAAAACTCAACAGGAAAATAAAGTAAAAAAGAAATAAATAATTTTAAATGTTTCATTATAGTATAATTTTGAACAAAAACACTAAGCACAACAAAAGCTCATAAATAATTGCCGTGACAATTATAAATTTTACATTTGTAGTACGTTTCAAGTCTGTTAAAACCAGACAAGAAACTACTTCGCAAGCGGCAACTATTCATAGCTACACCGTTAACTGCAAGCCTGGAACACAAAATGAAAATAGAATTAGACTTAAATATCATAAAAAGAAACTCTGAAATTAAAGAGGGAGAAAATTTCGAATTTAGGAGTTTCTCAAAAGGTCAAGACTCAGGCAAAATTGACCAAATAGTTCATGAATTGTATGAAAATGTACTTGAACATATTGACTGTACAAATTGTGCAAATTGCTGCATAGAATTAGAAACTTGTTTCCATAAAGAAGAAATTGACCGACTGACGAAACATCTGAATGTTGACAAAAAAGAATTTATAAAACAATCAACAAAACCAGACGAATTCGGAGCCATAGATAAGTTTTATCTGAATTCAAAACCATGTCAATTTTTGACCGACAAAAAATGTACGATTTATGAATTAAGACCTGATGAATGTAATTCATACCCATATTTACACAAAGACAATTTCAATTCCAGACTGCTCGGTGTTATTGAAAATTATGCAATATGCCCAATAGTGTATAATGTTTATGAACTCTTAAAACAAGAACTGAACTTTATAAACCATAGACAATGACACCTTTTTTTGACGATAATGGAACTGAAATAAATCCTGACTTAATGCCAAAACCAGACCTTTGTCTGATTTGTAAAAAACAGGATGAGCCAAAAGAAGAAACTCTTTGTGCATTAACAAGAATTGACCAAAGTAATGATAATGAATTTAAATGTTTTGCGTTCGAGAATATAAATGAAAATTAATAAAAGGCCAGCAGTTAACAAAAGCTAAAAATCATGGCGGGTGAGAAAGTAAATTCAAAATTCAGGTTACGTAATTAATTTTTCCTCACAGAAAAATTATATCTTCGCTAGCGCCACGAATTTTTAGCCAAACCGTTAGCAACAAGGCTGAAAATCAACACACATTCAAGCTTATTTGATTTTTAATGAACAAGAAAAACTAATTTACAGAACCCACCTTTATAAACTTAACTTAAAAACGAAGTGCATATGAAAACCTTATTTTTTACCACAATAGTTATTTTCACAATATCATTACTCCCACTAAATTTAAAATCACAAACGTGGACAATTTATGAATCAATGCATAATGCCTTTCCTTATTCTGATGGAACTTGTATTGCTACTGATAATAACGGTAACATATGGGCAGGTCTTGATAAATACGGTGAACCCAAAGGGCTTACTATGTTCAATGGAACTGAATGGATATCATATGATTCTCAAAATCATGGAATGCCTGAAGTTATAATTAACCACATTGCCTTCGACAATAATAATAATGTGTGGTTATCAACCAATCAATATGTAATAAAATTCAATCCAAATGGAAATGGAACACAAAGCGACTGGACCATATTTACTGAAACAGAAACCGGATTTACATATGATGAGGTTAATTCAGGATTATGCACTCAAAACGGTGATATGTGGTTTGCCAGTGGAGGAGCTGGTATATTGCATTATGATGGTAGTAACTGGGAAAACCACACGCTTCCTGTAGGATGCGGAGCAAGTAGTCTTATTTGGTTCTTTCATCTGGTAGAAGATCAGAATAACTTGATCTGGTTTTCGGCAATCAATAGAATGGGAAGTTTTAATCCGCAAAATAGCACTTTTGAAATTTTGGACTTAACCACCGGTGTACAATTGGACAAAGTCCGTAAAATAGAATTTGACAATAATTATAATATGTGGGTTTCTTTGCCTGTTAGTCCCTCTTATGGAATGGCAAAATATGACGGTACGTCTTGGACGGAATACAATACAAGCAACACAACTCTTGTTTCTAACAACATACAAGATTTTTGCATTGATGGTAATAATGAAATATGGGTATCGACAGCTGGAACTCTCACTCATTTTGATGGAACAAATTGGGAATCATGGACCAATGTAGATTTTATGACAGGATATAGTAATTTCGGTGCATTGGCAGAAGTTACTTCAGATGGAGAAGGCAATATTTGGGCAATTTCTGGAAATTATGATTTTGTTAAACTAAGTCCTGGCTACCAATCTATTGGAGATTCACCTCACTCGAATCAAGCCAAAATCAAATTATGGCCTAATCCTACCAATGGATACCTGAACACGGATCAAGAATTGGATAATGTAGTAGTTGAGATTTACGATGTAAACCAGAAATTAATTGATCTTCCTTCGACATCTATATACTTTTCTCAACTTGACTTGTCACACCTACAAAATGGAATATACTTTATTAAATTTAAAACAATGACGTTTATAGAAGTTCATAAAGTTATTATTAATTAAAAAAAAGCCCAGTTGCTAACAACAAATAAAGAACTGAGTTGAAAACCTAGTAAAACCCTTAAAAAATTTTCTTTTTAAAATACCCTGATGATTCATGGGGGCACTTCAAAAAGAA
>JASFYP010000047.1:0-44377 GCA_045047075.1 Flavobacteriaceae bacterium | reverse complement strand
AAAATTCTTTACACCAAACAATGACGGTGAAAATGATACATGGCAAATTAAAGGAGTTGGAGAAAATTTCTTCTCAAGTTCACTCATTTATATTTTTGATCGTTATGGTAAATTGATTACAAAGATTGATCCTACTTCTCAAGGTTGGGACGGATATTATAACGGAGAAGCTTTACCTTCTACTGATTATTGGTTTACCGCAGAATTAATAGACCAAGATGGAAATATCCGCAATAAAAAAGGGAATTTTAGTTTGGTGAGGCGATAGAAATTGAACGCAGATGACGCTGATAATTATGATTTAAATAGATTTCTATCTTCGTGTATATCTGTGATTTCTTTGTGCAACTTTGTGTAATCGTTTCAGCGCGCATCATAAAAAATTAGCGACATCTGCGTTCTAAACTTATCGCTTCAACAATTTATCAAACAACTCATTTACATCAGCAGATAATTTCATTTTCACAACTATAACTCCGTAGAGCAACGAAATAATTACACTCTTTAAAAGGATATTTATTATTGGATGGAAATCAAAATTGACAAAATAAAAGACTACTCCCAACACCAAAATCAATCCTAAAATTGAAATTGTCTTTTTGCTAAAAGGTTGCATTTTTAACTTTGATTGAATGTACAAAATCTTAATAGTACTAAACAATAATATGGTAATCAAGGTTGCCAAAGCTGCTCCGTCAATCCCAATTTTCTGAATTAAATATTTATTCAATACAATCACACAAAATGCCATTCCTATAGAAAAATAGAAAAACATTCGGTAGTATTTTGAGTTGGTTAAAATTGCACCGTTGGTCCCCAAGGCTAACTTATATAATTCTGAAATAGAAATCATCAAAACAATCCAAATACCAACTGCATATTGTGGTTTGTCTATAATTTTATACATATCAACAATGTTAAGATTGATAAGTAAAAACAACAATCCCCCTGTAATTAAAAGGTTGATAGAACTCTGTTTGTACAATTTCTCAACACCAACAAAATTTCTTTCATTCAAATATTTTGCAGTAATAGGATAGGTAATTTGATGCATCGCCCTACTCGGAATTGCCACAACAGATGCGATATAAATTGCAACAGAATAATAAGGAAGTTGAACAATATTCTCTAATTGAGGAATCATAAATTTATCAATCTCCAACAAAATTGTTCCTGCTGATCCTGCCAAAATCAAATACAACGAATAGCGTAAAATTTCTTTAAAGTTATTAGGTCGTTTAAATGTGATTTTAGGAAAGTAAATCCAAAAGGCATACAACTTCATAATCAGCATTCGCAAAAAATACACAAAGGTGATAGCGTACATAAACTGCTCTGGTGATATCCATTTTAAATAGACCGCTATTAACAATATCGTTGCACAAGCACGTGCAAAAACCTCGCGAATAAAATTACCGAAAACGGAATTCATTTGCACTTTTGTCCATGCATAAAACACTTCGAAATAGCCCATAAACACTGCGCATAAAAAGATAAGAACTGTATAATCTTTTATCAATCCATTTTCTTTAGAAATCCAATTTGCAATCGTTTCATAAGCAACTGTTCCGATAAATCCTAAGGGTAAAATGATGAGTAATGGCAATATTAGCGACCAAGTTAGTAAGCTATCTCTATCTTGTTTTTCTTTGTAAGATGAAAAATATTTTATAACAGAATGTTGCATCCCAAACACCATTAATGGCATTAAAATATTTGCTGTAGAAAGAATAAAAATGATAAGCCCATAATAGGCTTCTTCTAAAAAATGAGTGTATAAAAACAAGGCATTAATACCACCAATCCCGAATCCTAAGATTAGGAAAATGGTATTCCGAAACGATTGTTTTAATACGATTCCCATTAGATTTCTTTAATCATTTGTGTCAATTGCTGCGTTAAATTCTTACGATGATATTTTTGAATCCCGATACAATGCGACTGTAAATTCCCTTCTTTATATTTTTTATAAAAATCTAAAATAGTTGATTTTAATTTATCCGCATCATCAAAATCAATTGCCACTCCAGAATTGGTTGTTTTTAAAATATTGGCTAAATCTCCATCTGTTGGTGCTACTGCCAAAATTGGTCGTTTGGAAGTTAGGTATTCAAATACTTTTCCAGTAATAATTCCTTTAGCACCATTGACATTCGGAATCAACAATAACAAAACTTGTGATTGCTTTTGTAACTCAATCGCTTTTGAATGTGGTACATATCCTTGTAATTCCACAAAGGTCTTTAACTCAAATTTGGAAATGTTTTCAATTACTTTTTGAGATACATTCCCCACCAAATTGATTTGTAAATCATCCGCAAACTCCTTATTTATTTCAATCAATTCTCGCAATACTTTCCATAAAACTAAAGGGTTACTTTGAGCAGGCAGCAAACCAATATGAGACAATGTAAACTTAGTATCTAACTGTGTGTTTTGGTCATTAGAAACCTCATCATCAAAACCATTTGTAATTACTTCAATATCTTTTCGAACCTTCTGAAACTCTTGCTGAATCTGACTACTTACAGTAATTACTTTATCCGCTTTTTTTAGAATTTCTCTTTCTAGTTGTTGTAGTTTTTTCTTTGATTTATCCGTCAACAATAAGGTGTCATTATAAAACAAATTCGCCATAGGATCTCTAAAATCAGCAATCCATTTGATGCCCAATTCTTGTTTCAATTGCATCGCTATGAGATGCATACTATGTGGTGGTCCTGTTGAAATAATTGCATCAATAGTATTATTTTTTAAATAATCTTTCAAGAATTTTACAGAAGGTTTCACCCAATATTTTCTTGCATCGGGTATAAAATAATTCCCGCGAATATATTGCATCACTTTCTGAATTAAACTTGGATTTGAACTTACAGAAGCAGTCGCTACTTTTTTCTTTTTTAGTAAAGTATTGGGTTCAAAAATAGGTTGTATTAAAACCGTAATTCCTTTCGGAATTTCATTCAACAGAGAATCATCCGTCACTTCATAATTCGGATTATCCGGACAATAAACAACAGGCTCAATTCCGAAATCCTGTAAATACTTTACAAACTTTAACCAGCGTTGAACTCCACTACCACCAGCTGGCGGCCAATAATATGTGATGATTAATATTTTTATTTTTTTACTCATAAACTACTTATGTGTCATTCCGAACGAAGAATGAGGAAGAATCCCATCTTTTTGAGATTTATCTTCGTTCATGCTTCTTCCTTATAAACTGTTCTCGATACAAAATTTTTATCAAAATTTCACTCGAACTGATGATTCTACTCCTCCGTCACTTCGAGTATTTTGATGGAGCTTTTTCGAAATCAAAATGTATCGAGAAGCATTATCAAGTTTTCAATTCGCTATAAAGTTGAATCAACTTTTCTGAGGTTTTCTCCCAAGAAAATTCTTCAACAATAAATTGTTTTCCGTTTTCTCCTAAAGCAGTTCGTAAACTTTTATCTTCAAATAATTGCACTACTTTATCTGCAAAATCTTCAGTACTTTTTTCTTGATGTACCAATCCTGAATTAGTGCTTTCAACTAAGTTCTTTTGAGCTGTTGCATCACTCACCAAAATAGGAATTGCAAAACTCATATATTGAAAAATCTTATTTGCATACGTCGTATCATGATGCTGATTTCTATGCAAGGGTGACACACAAATAGCGCTCGACATAATATACGAAGCAAATAAGCTTTGATCTTGCCAACCTTCAAAAACAACATGATTTTCAAGATTGTTCTTTGCAATCAATCCTTTTAAATACTCATCATCAGAACTCTTACCAACAATCACCAAAAGAATATTTGGAATCTTATCGTTTAATAGCTTTAATGATTCTATCACAGTTTCCAAACCTCTCCTCAATCCTGTATTACCAATATAAAGCAACACAAATCTGCCTTTAAATTTACTGATTATTTTTGGGTTAATTTTTGGGTTCTGATAAAATGATTTCCTGACGGTATTGGGAACAACCACAATTTCTGATGCCTTTTTTTGAGTTCTTAAAACAATTTCATCTTTAGATTCTTCTGTTACAACCACAACCCTATCCGCATCCCTAATAAACTTCTCTTCTTGCTTTTTCCATTTTTTTGTGGATATCAATTGCTTACCAGGAAACTTTTGTAGATGCTGATAAAACCTCATAATTTCAGGTCGATTTTCATGCAAATCTAACACCACAGGAAGGTGCAATTTTTTATTGGCTTTAAAAACTGACTCCGCAATTTGAATATCATGAATATGGATCGTATCAATTTTATTATCAACCAAAAAATGATGAATTTTAGATTTCATCAACTTTGCATAATAAGGAAAAGTATAAGCAAGTGCAGATAATTTATATTCTAATTTATTAGATAAATATCTATGAACTTCTATTCCGTTGATAATAGAATCTCCTTCATTTTTATCATAGGTCAAACAAAATAAAAAAACTTCATGACCCGAATTGATTAAAGAAACCGCTTCGTTTTCCACCCGAGGATCCGGAGGAAAAGGCAAATCTAAAATCATTCCTATACGCATAAAAGTTTATTTTTTTTCGGCATACACCGCATAATATCTCGGAGTATATTTTCTTAAGATAGGACGGAAACCTACTTTACTAATAGGACTTGTCCACTTTTCTTTCTTCTTGATTTCCCATCCAGATTTTTGCAATAACCAATCAAATTGCCAATCTTCGAACTCGTGATAATGTCTATCACGCTCATCGGTTTTTGATTGATATGCTTTTGCAAACCATAAATTTAACGGAATGGTAGCCACCAATTTCAACGCATCAATTTCTCGCAACACATTAAATGGAGCAATTAAATGTTCAAATATTTCGAAAGCTGTTACTGCATCAACTTTGTGTTTTTTTACGATTTCTGGCAATAAATCTAAATCTTCACCTTCAGTATTTATCACGATATATCCATGTTGCTCCATGATTTCGCTAAACGGATTCCGAACACCTAAATCTAAAATAGTAGCAGGTACAGGCAATACAGTTTTTAAAAATTCTAAGGTATGCGCGTAACGTTTTGATGGGAGTTTATGATACATTTTTTTTCTTTTCAATGAATATCCAACCAATCGGAACTAACAATAAAAGTAGATACGAAATCAAGCTTATGATAGATCCTGTCGATATTACTGATGGTTCAAATTTAAATTCGATGGTATGTTTTCCTTCTGGTACAACAATAGCACGTAACACATAATCTACTCTAAACAAGTTTCGAGGTGTTATCATTTGATTATCAATATAGGCATTCCATCCATCTTTATAATAGATTTCAGAAAATACAGCAAAACCAACATTTGAATTATTAGAATCATACTTCAAATAGTTTGCTTTATATTCTGTTAGATTAATTGACGCTAGAGAATCTACCAAATAATTTGATGGTCCATCATCGGGTTTAAAAGAAATACCAAATTCATAACTATTAAAAATAGCTGTCATTTTAGTATTAATACTATCTAACGCTTTTATTTCTTCATCAGCAGAATTAACAACTTTAAAATTTTGCACAAACCAAGCATTTCCGTTTGCCTTTAAATTTACATCTAATTTTGGTTGACGATTTTCACCCGCACCAATAATATACTTGGTGTTCAACATATTGAGCACTTCCTTATTTCCTTTAGAGATATGAAAATCATACAACTCTTGATAGCGCCTTGGTTTCACAGCACTATAACCACCAATCGAATTATGAAAATAAGATGTTGAACCATCATTCATCAAACCTTTGTTAAAGTTAGCAACTCGATAATGCTCCTTATCTTTTAGTATTTCTTTGTCAATTGCAGTCGCTTTAAAAGGACGACTCACTTTTCTTGCTGATGTAAAATAAGCATCATTAACATAACGTTTATCTACATTTACCAAATCGAATAACAACAAAACTGCAAAGCCAATAATTAAAATAGTTTGGTTGATTTTATCTTTTAAATACAACCAAAGTGCAGCGGCTAAAATCGAAATCAAAATCAGCGTTCGCAAACTATCATCAAAAAATAAGGTTTGTCTATCAGCAACAATCGCGTCTAAAAACCCTTCAATTTGCTCATCAATCTGAAGATCTACAGGAGTTATAAAACTAAATAATTCCGAACCTAAGAGCGTAAAAATTAAAGCCAACCCTCCAACAATAATAGATGAAAATTTCAATGCTTTTAATTTTGATTCTTTTGAAACATCTTTAGACAACAATTCTTTCAATCCTAAAATACCCAATAACGGAATCGCAACTTCAGCAATTACTTGTATTGAAGATACTGCTCTAAACTTATTATATAGTGGAACATAATCGATAAAGAAATTTGTAATTATTGACACCCCACTATTATCTAAGTTAAGATTGTATCCCCAACTCATCAAGATTGAAAAAATAGTAGCTGCCAACAACCAATATTTTAGATTTCCTTTTACTAAGAATAATGCCAATATAAATAAGAAAATAAACAAGGCACCGATATATGCTGGTGCAGCAACAATTGGCTGATCACCCCAATACATTCTAACAAATCGATAATAATAATTTGCTTGTTCAATATTCAATCCATTATCAACAGCATTTTGAAAAAACACTTGAACTTCACTATCCTCAACCTGTTCGTTACTTGTTCCTCCCATAAATCGAGGGATAAACAAATTGAATGTTTCAGATTTACCATAACTGTATTGAGTGATATAATCATTCGATAACCCTGAAGTGATATTTTCTTTTGGCGATCCATCAGGTTTGATGGTCAACTCACTTTTACTACGTGTGCTGTGTTTTGAGTATTCTTTGGTTGCCATTAAACTTGTGGCATTCGTACCTATTGCCAACACAACAGCTACAATTAAGATTACACTACTTTTTGTAAAATGAGGAAGTTCTTTTTTCTTGATTGCATCAATCAATTGCACAATTCCGAGGATGGCAACAAAGAAAAATAAATAATAGGTCATTTGGATATGGTTTGCACTCAACTCCAATGCCATAGCAAAAGCGGTTAAGACAAATCCGACTAAATATTTGCGTTGGAATACCAATAAAATTCCTGACAACACCAAAGGCATGTATGCTATTGCATGTGCTTTTGCATTGTGACCAACTCCTAAAATAATGATTAGATAAGTGGACAATCCAAAACCGAGGGAGCCAACTATGGCGAGTTTCCAGTCGACTTTTAAGGTCATCAATAAAACAAAGAATCCGACAAAATAGAGAAACAAATAGTCCGCTGGCCTTGGTAAAAAACGAATCAATCTATCCAGTTTTTTTATGTAGTCATTTGGATAATACGCACTCACCACGTAGGCAGGCATTCCACCAAAACTGGAATTTGTCCAATAAGGCTCTTCTCCATGCTGCTTTCTAAAATCTTTGATTTCTTTAGAAGACCCTATAAATTGCGTGATGTCGCTTTGCTTAATTTGTTTTCCCTCCAACACCGGAGAAAAATAAGCTACCGATACAATTACAAAAACAAGTATCGCAACGGCATAAGGAATTATTTTTTTGATTTTCATTTTTTGATGATACTTTTAAAAAATTATTACACGGAAATTCACAGAGAATCTCGAAGTTGCACAGAGAAATTTCTATTTACTGCAACTAAGACTAACAACTATTAACCGACAACCAACAACTAAACCTCATTCATCTACTTCCTCAAAATCGACATATTCGCCAACAGCGTTACTCTCTTTTGAACTTTTAACAGATGTTTTATCAATGGTAGTTTCTCCTACTCTCTCATCACTTTTCGGTGAGTTTTGTTCCTGCTGATCTCTAAATTTCTGTTCAAATTTACCCATAAACCGTTTGATAACCAACGGGAAAACAAATCTCCCTATGATTTTTACTGCGTAATAAATGATAATAAATATGAAGATTGTTCTTACAAATCCTTGTACTGATGCTTCGTGCATAATGCTTTAAAAAATTTATTTCAAAAATAACAATTTGAAGTCAACTTAAAACGTTTAGATAGATAAAATCTTATATTTGAACACCAAAACTAACTAGATGAAAAAACTTCTGATTTTAACCCTATTACTATTTAGCTTTCAAAACATTACTGCCCAATACACAGAAATAATAAATTCTAAAAGACCCGGGCTGTCTGAAAGTCCCTATGGAGTTGGGACTGATGTTCTACAAATTGAAGGAGGATTGTTTTTAGGAAAAAGTCAAACAGAAATAGACGGGGCTTTGACCGACCCCTTTGGGGCATCGGTTTTTTTGCGATATGGTAAATTTATCGAAAAATTAGAAATCAATGCGAATATTGCTTATCAACAAAACAAACTATATTTTGTTGATGACAACATCCCTTCTTCAAAAATCAGCGGAATTAGCCAATTGACAATAGGAGCTAAATACATGGTTTTTCAAAAAGAATTTGATGATAAATCTAAAGAAATTAGAAGTTGGAAAAAACGAACTGCTTTTGACAAAAAAAGATTGATTCCATCAATAGGGGTTTATGCTGGTGTCAATACCAATTTTTTATCTGACGAATATAAGGATGACAAAATAAGTTACAAAAGTGCCGTTTTATTACAAAATGATTTTAGTGACCGATTGGTTTTAATCACCAATTTAATTGCTGATAATATTACTTCGGACTTTTCAGTATATTCTTATATTTTAACCATGACCTACGCCATGAATTACCGTTGGTCAATTTTTGTAGAAAACCAAGGTGAATTTTATAAAATCAAAAATGCCGACTATCAAATAGGTGCAGGAATTGCCTATCTATTCACGAGAGACTTACAGGTAGATGCTGCTTTTAGAATTAATTTCAGCTCTACCGAATCAGCATTTATTGGTGGCGTTGGGGCTTCATATCGTTTCGATTGGCATCAAGATAAAGAAATATTTGTTGATGAAAATGGCAATGAAATGAAACCGCCAAAGAAAGAAGGATTCTTTAAAAGGATTTTCAAGAAAAAGAAAAAATGATTGAGTTAAAAGAAATAACTACCAAAAAGGGAATGAAGGCATTTGTAAAGTTTCCTTTCACATTATATAAAAACAATCCATACTGGGTACCTCCTATCATAAATGATGAAATTAAAAATTTAGATGAAAATTACAATCCAGTTTTTAAACATGCCCATGCACACTATTTTTTAGCCTATCAAAATGACAAAATTGTTGGTCGCATTGCTGCTATTATAAATTGGAACGAAGTAAAAGATCAACAAATAAAAAAAATGCGATTCGGTTGGTTTGATACTATTGATAATATTAATGTTTCAAAAGCGCTGTTAAACAAAGTAAACGAAATTGGAAAACAACATCAATTGGAATTTATAGAAGGTCCTGTAGGGTTTTCTAATCTGGATAAAGTTGGAGTATTGACTGAAGGGTTTGATCATATTAGTACTATGATTACTTGGTATAATCATCCTTATTACAAAATCCATTTAGAAAAATTAGGATATGTTAAGGCTAAAGAATGGTTAGAGAATTTTATACTATTTAAAAACATTGACCCCAATGATTTTAACAGATTGTCAAAAATTGTTGCCAAACGATATCAACTAAAAACCTTACGTTTTACTAAAACCGAACAAGTTCTCAAATATGTCGATAAAATGTTTGACTTGTTCAATTTGAGTTATAAAAATCTTGCTTCCTTTGTTCCAATTTCTGATGAGCAAAAAAAATACTTTAAAGAAAAATTTATAGGACTTATCAACCCTGAATACATTGTTTTTATTGCTGATAAAAATGATGAACTGGTCAGTTTTGCTATAACAATGCCTTCCTTTTCAAAAGCATTACAAAAGGCAAATGGCAAGTTATTTCCATTTGGATTTTACCATTTACTAAAAGCAAAGAAACATAGTAAGGATGTTATTTTTTACTTGATTGGTATTCACCCTGAATATCAAAATAAAGGAGTTACTGCGATGATTTTTGACCAATACTATACTATTTTTGGAAAACGTGGAATTCAGAAATTAATTAGAACTCCTGAGTTAGAAGAGAATACTGCCATCAAACAGCTTTGGAGACATATGAAACCAGTAACTCATAAAAGAAGGCGCACCTATAAGAAAGACATCATTTAAAATCATGCAATTATTTTACTCAAATACCATAAATTCTAACAGCTCTCAATTCACTTTTGACAAGATAGAGAGTAGGCATATTATAAGAGTACTGCGCAAAAAAGAAGGAGACAGCTTATTTATTACTGATGGAAATAATTCGCTTTTTAAAGTGACTATTTTAATTGCAAGTGATAAAAAATGTACAGTAAAAATTATTTCTATTAAACATAAAGAAATCCCTAGAAATTATTATTTACACATTGCTATTGCTCCAACAAAAAACAATGATCGGTTAGAATGGTTTTTAGAAAAAGCTACAGAAATTGGTATTGACGAAATTACACCAATCATTTGTAAACACTCTGAACGGAAAATAATAAAACAAGAACGTTTAGAAAAAGTATTGGTATCGGCAATGAAACAATCATTAAAATTTCAATTGCCAAAATTGAATGCATCAATTTCATTTTTAGAGTTTATAAATCAAAAACACGAAGGAGATTTATTTATTGCGCATTGCGAAGAAACTGACAGAAAATCTCTGAAAGATGTATTGAACTCAACCCAAGAAAAAATTACCTTATTAATTGGTCCCGAAGGAGATTTCTCGACCAAAGAAATAGAAATGGCATTACAAAATAACTACACTCCTATAACTTTAGGAGAAAGTAGATTGCGCACAGAAACAGCAGGAATTGTTGCCGTACAAAGTATTGCGTTTTTTAATGAATGAACCGTCAGGTCGAGTGATTTTCGACAGTAGGAGAAAATAGTATCGAGACCATTTACTCATTAAAATACTTCTCGATACATTTCGATTTCGTTAACACTCCATCGAAACACTCGAAGTGACGATGGAGAACTATAAACAATTAAAATATGTATAAAACACTACTCATACTATTTTTTTTTCCGATAATCTTATCAGCACAAGAAGTAGCTATATTAAAATATGATGGTGGTGGTGATTGGTATGCAAACACAACAGCGGTACCTAATCTTATTAAATTCTGTAATGAAAATATTGCTACTAAAATCAATGAAAAACCAAGTACGGTAGAAGCAGCTAGTATTGATATTTTTAATTACCCTATCGTTTTTATGACGGGTCATGGAAATATATATTTTGATGAAACTGCTGTTGACAATCTGAAGTCCTATTTAACTTCTGGTGGATTTTTACATATATCAGACAATTACGGATTGGATGTTTATGTGAGAAGGGAGTTCGAAAAAGTATTTCCGAATTTGGAGTTTCAAGAAATTCCATACAACCATCCTATTTATCATCAAACTTTTGATTTTGAAAATGGTGTCCCAAAAATTCATGAACATGAGAACAAAGCACCACAAGGATTTGGTCTTTTTTATGAAGGTGAATTGATTTGTTTTTACGATTTTGAATCTGATTTAAGTGATGGTTGGGAAAATGAAGCAGTCCACAATGATCCAAAAGATATTAGAGAAAAAGCCTTAAAAATGGGTGCAAACATTATTGAATATGCTTTTACAAATTGAAATAGAAATCTATTTTCAATAGTTTGTTTCAAAGAAAAAAACAAGTATCTTGCCTAAATATTAAGTCCTACAAATAAATGAATAACGAACTAGATACGCTTCAAATCAATTTTGATGAAAGCGGTTTATGGATTCTCAATATTGCACTTGCAATTATTATGTTTGGAGTTGCCCTTGGCATTACAATAGAGGATTTCAAACGCTTGATTAACAATCCTAAAATTCTTTTTACAGGAGTGTTTTCACAATTTATTTTATTTCCTGCTGTTACTTTTTTGTTTGTCATTTTATTAAAACCATCACCAAGTATTGCCTTGGGTATGTTTATGGTGGCAGCTTGCCCTGGCGGAAATATATCAAACTTTATGACCCAAATGGCAAAAGGAAATGCTGCTCTATCTGTAAGTATGACTGCTTTTGCAACATTGATATCTATATTAATGACTCCATTAAATTTTCAGGTATGGAGTAGCCTTTATGAACCTACTAATGAAATATTAAAAACGGTAGAAATGAATCCCTATAAGTTGGGAAAGTTGGTGATACTTATTTTAGGAATTCCATTAGTATTAGGAATGTTGTTCAGGAATTGGAAACCAACATTTGCCTTAAAGGTGATGAAAATATTAAAGCCTTTTTCCATTACTGTTTTTATGGTTTTGATAATTATGGCTTTTTCAAAGAATTTAGATCTCTTTTTAGAACACATCCATTATGTTTTGGCAATTGTGGTTGCTCACAACTTAATTGGATATCTCCTTGGTTTTTACTTTGCTAAAACAATGAAATTGAATTTTAAAAATCAAAAAACATTATCTATAGAAACAGGAATACAAAATGCAGGATTGGGACTTTTATTGGTCTTTACCTTTTTTGATGGATTGGGAGGTATGAAATTATTAGTGGCATTTTGGGCAATTTGGGATATTTTATCAGGATTATTATTAGCAACTTATTGGGCTAGAAAACATAAAAAAACAGCATGATAGAAATCTGGTATCAATTTATGCGAAAAGCTGTACACATCAGTTTGATTTTTTATTTTAAAAAAATCAAACTTCATGGTACAGAAAACGTACCTAAAAAAGGACCCATCCTTTTTGTTAGCAATCATCCAAATGCACTAATTGATCCTTTAATAATTAAAACTGGAATCACAAAAAACCTATATGTGTTAACAAGAGCGGGGGTTTTTAAAAATAATTTTATTTCCAAACTTTTTGATAGTTTTAAAATGATTCCCATTTACAGAAAACGTGATGGGTTAAGTACAATTTCAAAAAACGAAGCTATATTTGACAGATGTTTTGATATCCTAAATGATGGAAAATCAATTCTTATTTTCCCTGAAGGATCTCATAGTTTGCTTAAAAAGGTGAGGCCGTTAAGTAAAGGATTTACAAGAATAACTTTTGGTGCTTTTGAAAAATATCCAGATTTAAACTTTCAAATTGTACCGATTGGATTGAATTATCAAAACCCAACAGAATACCCAGATTCTGCAGCTATCTATTTTGGAAAACCAATAATAGCAAAAGATTATTACAACCCAAATGATTTGTTTTTATCTATAGATTTATTGAAAGAAGCAACACAACAACAAATGCAAAAATTGACTACTCATATTGAGGGTAATCATGAAACTTATGAAAAAACTTTGGGAAAGTTAATCGCTTTAAATGCAGATTTTACAAATCCCTTTAAAACGAATAATCTTATAAAAGAAATTGACAACATTAGTGCCGAAACAACGAATAAACAATCAAAAAACACCAAAAATCTTTTATATTATTTAGTGCTTATCAATAGTATAATACCATGGTTGATATGGAATAAAGTAAGAAAAGGGATTAAGGAACTAGAATTTACTTCAACTTTTAGGCTTGCTGTTGGTGCTATTTTATTCCCTATGTCTTATATTATTCAGAGTTTTATTATACATGCTTTTTTTGATAAAAAAATTGCACTCATCTATTTTTCATTATCCCTTTTAAGCTGTGTTTTACTACCTAAAACGTTAAAAGTTAACGAATAGTTAATTCCATATACCATGTAATATCTGTTACATAATTCATCTTATTTTTTTTGTGTTATTGTTTTGCCCTTTGTATTGATTGCCACCACGTTTAAAATCTAGAGTGCACTTTTTCAGAAAAAAGTTAAACCGAAATATCTGCTTAATCAATTATAGCATCAACAATTAATTGTTGCACTTTAGTACGGATATTCTCCTTGCCCAATTTGTTATTATCCATAGTTGGATAAACTCTATTCGATAAAAATACATACACAATTTGTGTCTCAGGATCTGCCCAAGCATAGGTACCTGTAAATCCGCTATGACCAAAACTCGCATCAGATACACAGCCACAAGTGGCATCTACTTCTGGGTCTAATTGTGGCTTGTCAAAACCCAAACCTCGACGTACATCTTCTTCTAAATAATGACGCTTCGTAAAAACATCTAAGGTTACAGTATTCAATAATCGCTCACCACCATAATAGCCTTTTTGCAAATAAAGTTGCATCATTTTTGCAATATCATTTGAGTTTCCAAACAAGCCTGCATTACCACTAACGCCATTAAACATTGCTGCTCCCATATCATGAACATCACCTTGCAAGGTTGTATGACGGTAATATTCATCAACTTCTGACGGAACAATTCGCTCCACATTAAATCGCTTTAAAGGATTATACCCTAAAGTAGTAGCACCTAATGGTGCATAAAATTTATTGGTATCTAAAACATCCATTTCTTGTCCATAAGTATCTTTAAAATATCTTTTAAATAGGTAAAAAATGAGTCCACTATATCGGTATCCTGGTTTTTCTCGTAAATCAGAATCAGCAATTCGTTTGTAAATAGTATCAGTAAATGTATTTTTCAAATATAGGTTTTGAGAAACCTTAATTCCAAACTTTTCCGATGCTTTTGTTCGGTACAAATCAACCATTGGTTTATTGGTTACCGAATCTAAGGTCTCTACATAATAAGGAATCCACGGAATCAATTGCCCATTATGTGACAAGGCTTTTCTAAGAATGATGGTGTCTTTGTTAGAGCCTTTTAAGTAGGGCATTATATCACCTAACTGACTATCTAAATCAAACAAGCCATTTTCATAACTCTTCATTATCATTGGCAATCCACCCAATATTTTTGTTAAAGATGCCAAGTCATATATATCAGTTATTTTAACTTTTTGCTTTTGGCTATAGGTGTGATATCCGTAGCTTTTGTGATATACTACTTTACCATATCGCGCTACTAAAACTTGACCTCCAGGAGCCATAGAGTCTTGCATTACTACCTTGAAAACAGAATCTATTCTTTGTAATTTTTCTGTTGATAAACCTACATCTTCAGGAATTGAATATCCCAAGCGCATTAATTTTGAAGAGTTCATTCCGTATCCTTCAGGATATGATTTACCAACCGAAACAGGTAATTTTCCTTTGGTAGTTAATGACCCAAAAATTATTTGAGCAGATAGCTCTTGTGCTGTTTTACTATTTTGATAAGACACCAAAAGCCCATCAATATTTTTAAATGATTTTACTTGTAACAAACTGTATGGACTTGTAAAAATATCTAATATCACCGTGTGGTTTCTAGCAATCTCTTGCAACCAAATCAGTTCATTACTTGAGAATTTATATGACTTCCACGGATTTTTATTCGACTTATGAAAACCAACAATTACTAAATTATATGGTTCTAATTTATCCATTAAAATATTTAATTTGTCGGCTTTTACGTCATCAACTTGTGTGTATTTTTGAAGTGTAGTTATGAAATCTTTATGCTCATTATCACCCAATTTTACATAAGCAATTTTCTTATTCTCTAAATGTTGAATAGGTAAGACCTCATGTGTGTTTTTTATCAAAGTGATTGAGTTTTCCACTAAATCTCTAAACAATAAATCATTTTCAACCGTATTGATATCTGTCAACAAACTGTCAGTTTTTATAGGCTCATAATTATTTAAGCCCACCCAATATTTTGTTTTCAATATTTTTTTAACTGATTTGTCCAAACGCTCTTCTGTCAATTCACCAGTATTCAAAGCTTTTTTAAAAAGCTCAAAAGTCCCAGGAATATCTAACGGAACATCCAACAAATCATTCCCTGCTAAAATAGCTGCAAGATTCACTTGAGCTGATGAAGCAAAATTTGCTGAGCCTTTCATATTCAAAGCATCTGAAACAATCAACCCCTTAAAACCCATTTTATCTTGCAACAAATCAGTAACAATTTTTTTTGATAATGATGAAGGCAAACTCTCATTAGGTTCTAAACTCGGAATACTCAAATGTGCAACCATCACTCCTGTCAAACCAGTTTTAAACAACTGTGTATATGGATACATTTCAACAGCCTCTAATCTATTAATATCAAAATCTAAAGAAGGTAGTGTTTTATGAGAATCGGTTGCCGTATCTCCATGACCTGGAAAATGTTTTGCTGTAGCAATGATATTTTCACTTTGAATTCCTTTTGTAAAAGCGATAGACTTTTCAGCTACATTCACTTGATTCTCTCCAAAAGAACGGTTGCCAATTATCGGATTTTCAGGATTTGTATTCACATCTACCACTGGAGCAAAATTCATGTGAATGCCCATGCGCTTACAATGTTGCCCAACTTGCATCCCGAATTTCTCGATTAAAGCATTGTCTTGAATTGCACCTAAAGTCATATTCCAAGGATAGCGATAAGTATCTTTAAGCCGCATGTTGAGCCCCCATTCTCCATCAATTCCAATCAACAGTGGAATCTTAGAAAGGGCTTGATATTTATTGGTAAGTTCCGCTTGCTTTATAGGCTTATCTTGAAAAAAAATCAAAGAACCAATGTGATATTTCTCAATCATATCAACTATAAACTGCTCATGCTTTTCGTCTTTATTAGAATAAGCCGCTACCATAAAAAGTTGTCCTATCTTCTCTTCAATACTCAAAGAGCTAAGAATACTATCAACCCATTTTTCTTGCGCCTCAACATCCTTAGTAAGTAACGGATCTGTGGATTGTGCATTTGAAATAAATACAAACAAGAAGATGAATAAATTAGCAATTTTTATTTTCATTAAGACAGCATTATTTGATAACAGGAATAAATCGTTGATGCCAACTTTGACTCGCAGGCACTTCCCAATTAGTACCATAATCTGCTTTTGATTGTACCATATTGTTAAAGACTATAGTATCTCCATTAATTTTTTCTTCCTTAATATATTGTTGAAAATCTGCTAATGAAACTGTATTGATATTTTCTCCAATTTTAAAAGCAATGCTCAATTTATTCATCAAGTCAATACCAAAACTTTGCTCTGTTGCCTTAATAAATCGCACAGACGAATCAATAGAACATCCAGAAACATCGTTGAAACTTTCATCTACAGCCAATACCAAAAATTGGTCGTATTTAATTTCGTAAGATGCTTTTAAATCCTCCCCATGGCGTGTCCAATCTGCAATAAACTCTTCAGCTTTTTTTGAGATTTCCTGAATTTCAGTTTCGGTTAACTCACGATTGGCTTGGTAAATCCAAACACGTGATTCGTTGGGTAATGTATTAAATGGTACAATCATTTTTTTTGTTTTTTATTGTTCTCGATACAATTTTTCTTCGTTTCACTTCGAAAAATCACTCGAACTGACGTTTAAATTAATCAGATTTTTTTGACTGATATTTCGACTCTATTCAATCACCGTCTTGTAATGATGGTGGAAATCTGTCTTTGCGATTCGCCTTAGCGGAGAAGCAATCTCATTATTTTATTTCTAATCAAACAGATAATTCGTTGTATTCTCCTCGTAAAAACAGAATATATCTACGACAATTTATTATTAAAACTGCGTAATTTAATAGCAGTCAATACTTTTTTAGTGTATAATGGGAAATCAGATCTTTGAATCCATCCGTAATAACCTTGGTCTTTTTCTAAGATATCTGTTACTTTTTTTCCTTTGTATTTTCCGAAGGTAAACATTTCATCTCCATCTTCATCATACATAATAAATCCAGCAAAATCGGCACGTTTATTATGAGTCGAATACTCACTCAAAGCAACAATATCATTTTCTAAATCGTCGTACTTTTCTAGTTGAGCTAACAAAATTTCATAAGTCGCCAAGGTATCTGCCTCTGCCGAATGTGCGTTTTCTAAATCTTTATCGCAATAAAATTTATAGCCTGCGCCCAAAGTTCGTTGCTCCTTTTTGTGGAATATCACTTGCACATCTACCGCAACTCTATTCTTCATATCAAAGTCAACTTCGGCGCGTAACATTTCTTCAGCCAACAACGGTATATCAAATCGGTTTGAATTAAATCCTGCTAAATCGCAACCTTTAATCATATCACTGACTTGCGTTGCCAATTCATTAAATGTTGGTTCAGTTACTACTCTTTCATTTGTAATTCCGTGGATATCTGAGGCTTCTTTTGGAATTTCCATTTCTGGATTTACCAACCAAGTTTTACTTTCTTTATTTCCGTTTGGTAAAATTTTTAAGATTGATATCTCAACAATTCTGTCATTTGCAATATTGATTCCTGTTGTTTCAAGATCAAAAAACACGATTGATTTTTTGAGGTTTAGTGTTGTCATTCTATAAATTTATATTCGTTATAAAATTAGAAATTATATTCTAATTACTTGGATTCATTTTTAAGTTTTCTTGTTAAATCTTTTGATGGGATTTTAACTTTTAAAACCACACAAACAATTTGTGAAGGAGCTCTTAGGTGTTTATTAAAAAATGAACACCTGATATAATAATTACTATAATAATCATTGAGACAAAAAGTTTATTAAAATCTCTTTTAAATAATCATCAATATTTTTCCTACCGTAAAAATAGAACCTAATATATGCAACAGGATAATTCAAAATCATTGCCAGAATTATTTTTATTATTGCTTCCATTTCTAATATATATATTAAGTCCTTAAACATGGTTTTAATCATGTGGCATTTATAAACTTTGTTTGGATTCCTTCCTTCGCAGGAATGACACTATGTACTATTTACTAGCAAAAAGTTCTACATCAGCTTTAGAAACCTCGGTGTCACCCAAAATAATTAAGCGTTCAACTACGTTTCTTAACTCTCTAATATTCCCTGTCCAATCATACTTTTGCAATAAATCGACAGCATCATCAGAAAAAGTTTTAATAGCAACTCCTTGCTCTTTTGCAATTTGAGAAGTAAAGAAATCTATCAATAACGGAATGTCTTCTCGTCGCTCATTCAACGCAGGGACCTCCATCAAAATGACCGCCAAACGATGGTATAAATCTTCTCTGAATTTTCCGTCAGCAATTTCTTTTTTTAGGTTTTTATTGGTAGCAGCCACAACACGCACATCCACCTTAATATCTCTATCACTCCCCACTCTGCTAATTTTACTTTCTTGTAAAGCTCGCAACACTTTTGCCTGTGCCGACAGACTCATATCACCAATTTCATCTAAGAAAATAGTACCACCATTTGCAGCTTCAAACTTTCCTGCGCGGTCTTTATTGGCTCCGGTAAATGATCCTTTTACGTGACCAAACAATTCGCTTTCTATCAACTCTGAAGGAATCGCTGCACAATTCACCTCTATCAACGGAGCTTTTGAACGCATGCTTTTTTCGTGTAACCAATGTGCAACCAATTCTTTTCCGGTTCCATTAGGCCCAGTAATTAAAACTCTGGCATCGGTAACAGCCACTTTTTCAATCATCTCTTTTATTTGAATAATGGCATCACTATTCCCTATCATCTCATATTTTTTAGAGACTTTTTTCTTGAGACGTTTGTTTTCTACTACCAATTCTTTTTTTACTAACGCATTGCGAACCGTGTTTAACAATCGGTTTAAATCTGGTGGTTTAGAGATGTAATCGAAGGCTCCTAGACGCATGGTATTCACGGCAGTATCCAAGTCGCCATGACCAGAAATCATTACTACAGGAATTTCAGGTTTTATCTTTTTTATTTTTTCTAAGACTTCGACGCCATCCATTTTAGGCATTTTGATATCACACAAAACCAAATCAAAATCTTCATTCATAACCTTCTCAATCCCGATTAAACCATCTTCTGCTTCTTCAACTTGATAGCTGTCATTTTCTTCTGATATTATTTTTGACAATACTCTTCTAATTGCCGCTTCATCTTCTATGATTAATATTTTTGGCATTTTTATTTAAGATTAAAGAAAATAGACTAAAAAAAAAAGACATCTACTTTCTGAATTATATTTATTTCAGTGTATTTTGAAAACTAGAAATCATTTTTTACAACTCCTCAATTTTTAATTCAAATTCAGATAATAGATTACTATCAATATACTTTTTATATTTTGCTAATATGATTTGAATTTGAAGTTTGTATAACGAACCCAAACTTATTTCTAAAAATCTTGAAAAGCCTTTATTAGAACTTCTACTTGAACCTTCAGCAATATTTGAAGGCACTGATATTGCACTTCTATTTATTTGTGAAGTTAAACTATAGATTTCTGATTTAGGAAAATTGATAGTAATTTTAAAAGTAGCATCACACAACTTCATTGCATTTTCCCAAATTTTCAGTTTTTTTAAATTATGTCTCATAACAAATTTAACTACATTTTCTTTATTCTTTTATCGAGTTGTCTTTATTCTCTATAACATGAACATCTCTTTGCGGAAATGGAATTTGAATATTATTTTCTCTAAATTTTCTATCTATTTCAAAACGGATATCACTCTTTGGAAACGCTGCTTCAAAACTATTACTGATAGAAAAAACCAATTTAAACATCAGCGCGCTATCTGCAAAATCAGTAAACAAAACAATAGGTTCTGGGTCACTCAATACTTTTGGGTGTGCTTCTGCAACAGCAATCAAAATATCTTTGACCAATTGGGTATCACTACCATAAGCCACACCAACTTCAACATTTTCACGAGTATTGACTCCATTCTGTGTCCAATTATACAAACTGTTTGTAAGATATAGGTGGTTGGGTATAACCATTACTTTATTATCAATTGTTACGGCACTTGTAGTTCTTAAGTTAATATGTTCAACACGCCCCACTTTACCATCTAACTCAATTATATCACCAACATGTACCGTTTGATCAATCAAAATAAATATTCCTGAAATAATATCTTGAAACAACGTTTGCAATGCCAAACCTACACCAATTAACAACGCTGTTGATGCTGCTAAAACAGCAGTAAGATCCACACCAGAATTGTTTAACACAATTAAAAAAATCACCACAAAAACTAGCCACCTTACATAATTAAATAGTGGAATGAATTTAAATTTATCTTCTTGTGGTAATTTCTTAGTAATAATTTTTCTAGAAATCTTTAAAATATATGTAGTTGCAAATAAGGCAAATAAAACTAATAAAACTCCTTTTATTGATAAGCCAAACGAATCTGTAAATTCAATATGATAGTTTAATATTTCTTTAAATTTCTCCATCTCATCAATATTTTAACCATTTGTAAATATCTCTATACGTAGGTTTTTTACCGTACATCAATATCCCAATTCTATAAACTTTTGCAGCAAACCAAACCATTAAAATAAATGTACCTAAAAGTAATAACAATGAGATAGTTATTTGCCACCATGGTACACCAAATGGCAAACGCATCATCATCACAATAGGAGATGTAAACGGAATCATTGAAAAAATAGTTGCTATGGTACCATGTGGCTCATTCACTACCGAAGCAAACCCAATATACACTCCTAAAATTAAAGGGATAATAACTGGTAACATAAATTGTTGGGTATCTGTTTCATTATCAACTGCTGCACCTATCGCTGCATACAAGGCACTATACAATAAATACCCGCCTAAAAAATAAACAATAAATGCTAAGAATAACGGCAAAATTGGAAGCCTAATAAGCTCTTGAATAATTATTTGCATTTCTGTTTTTACTACAACATCTAAAACTTCAACTTCTTGAATTGGCAAATTTCCTGCACCCATTGATGTAGCATCAGCCCCAAACATGGCAGTGGCAACAATACTTAATATCAATAAAATAACACCCCAAATTGAAAACTGTAATAAACCCGCTAGTGCAGTGCCTATAATTTTACCCATCATTAGTTGAAATGGTTTTACTGAAGATATAATCACTTCAATAATGCGGCTCGTTTTTTCTTCAATTACACTTCGCATCACCATAGCACCATAGATAATTATAAACATCATTATTAAATACCCTGCTGATAAACCAATAGCGATTTTTACTCCCCTAATTAATTTGGATGATTTCTCGCCAGAGAAACTTAAAATTTTAATATTCGGATTTATTTTAGACGCATCCAAAGCTTCGGCATCAATCCCTTTTTTTTCAAGAAGGATAAAGTTTAATCGATGCTCTACCATTCTTTCAACTTCCGAAATCACTTGCAAACTTGGAGGGTCTTTTGAATAAAATTCAATGCTAGTCGCAATGTTTGAGATACTATCTTTTTTAGGAACATATAAGAATCCATAAAAATCTCCATGCTCAGCTTGTGATTTAGCAATTACAATATCTACACTAGAGAGGTCTTGATACTGAATAGTTTTAGAACTTTCAAAATCTTTTGCAATCAATAATTTTGAATCATCAACATAGCCAATGATTTTAATACTATCCTGATTTACTTTGCCCAAATAACCTACTAAAGCCCCTAAGCCAACAACCAAAAGCGGACTCAATATGGTCATTACCAAAAAGGTTTTATTCCGAACCTTAGCAAAAAATTCACGCTTAATTATGAGTTTTAGTTTATTCATTTTTTAGCGTTTTGTTCTATTGCTTTTATAAAAACTTCGTTTGCATTTGGTATCATTTCACTGTACTTAGCAATAGATCCGTGCATTGCTAAATATTGAATCAAATCATTAGAATCGTTGGCACCTTTTAACTTTACTTGCAAGCTAGCTTCATTATTTCCTGGACCCGTACTAGAAGAAAGGATATCAAAATTCTCTGACAACTCATTTAACAAAAACTTATTTCTAATATCATACATTTCTACTTCAAAAGTATTCGTTTTAAATTTTTTCTTAATATCGCTTAGTTTTCCATCTAAAATATTATTTGATTTATCAAATAGAGCAATATATTCACACATTTCTTCAACTGATTCCATTCGGTGAGTTGAAAAAATAACCGTTGCCCCATCATCTCTCAATTTTAGTATTTCATCTTTTATTAAGTTGGCATTTATCGGGTCAAAACCACTAAAAGGTTCATCAAAAATCAATAGCTTAGGTTGATGTAACACCGTTACAATAAACTGTACTTTTTGAGCCATTCCTTTAGAAAGCTCTTGCACTTTCTTTCCCCACCAGTCTCTAATTTCTAATTTTTCAAACCAAAAAGACAATTTCTTTTTGGCATCATAGCGCGTCATTCCTTTTAATTGTGCTAAATATAAAGCCTGCTCGCCTACCTTCATACCTTTGTATAAACCGCGTTCTTCTGGCATGTAACCTATATGCTGAATATCATTTGGAGTCAAAGGTTTTCCATCTAATATAACCGAACCACTATCAGGCATTATAATTTGATTTATAATTCTAATTAGAGATGTTTTTCCTGCACCATTTGGACCTAGCAATCCAAATATACTAGCCTCGGGCACCTTAATTGTTACATTATTTAATGCTGTAAAATCGCCATATTTCTTAACAATATTTTCAGCAACTAATAAATTACTCATTAGATCTTTTGTTTGTTTTTTTCAAAGATACAGAATTCATAAAGTAATCCAATCTAAAAAGCAGTTGGAAAAAATATTTTTAATATACTATGCGCGCATAGTATATTTTTATATATTTGTATCCATGATAAAAGAAAAATCGATCGATCATCAGTTAAGAGCAACATGGCAAGCGGTGGCAAAAATGTATAATGAGCAAGCTAACAAACATGATAGTACTATGGCAATGGCATTTGTATTGTTGAATGTTGATTATGAAAAGGGAACTCCTTCTACAGCACTTGGACCTCAAATGGGAATGGAGCCAACAAGTTTATCACGCATATTAAAAACCATGGAAGATAAAGGTGCCATCTATAGAGAGAAAAATCCAGAGGATGGTAGGGGCGTCTTAATTAAGTTGACTGATTATGGGAAAGACAAACGTGAAATTTCAAAAGTCACCGTCATCAAATTTAATGATGCTGTACGTGCAAGTGTATCTGAAATCAAATTGAATCACTTTTTTGAAGTGATGGACAACATCAACGAGTTGATAAGTAAAAGGGATATTTTTAATCCTGTTAAATAGAAAAAATTCATCAAAGTATAGAAAGAATGAAAAGAAGTATTAAAAAAGTAGCAGTCATCGGTTCTGGAATCATGGGTTCTGGAATTGCTTGTCATTTTGCAAATATCGGGGTTGAAGTTTTACTCTTAGATATCGTTCCGAGAGAACTAACCGATAAGGAAAAAGCAGGCGGATTAACATTAGAATCTAAAAGTGTGCGCAACAGAATTGTCAATGATTCATTAAAAGCATCTTTAAAATCGAAGCCCTCACCTATTTATGATCAAAAATTTGCAAGCAGAATTTCAACAGGAAATTTAACCGACGATCTTCATAAAATTGCAGATGTAGATTGGATTATGGAAGTAGTGGTTGAAAGGTTAGACATTAAACAACAAGTTTTTGATAACATAGAAAAACACCGTAAACCTGGAACTTTGATTACATCAAATACTTCAGGGATTCCTATTTCGTTTATGAATAAAGGTAGAAGTGAAGATTTTCAACAACATTTTGCCGTAACACACTTTTTCAATCCACCACGTTATTTAAAACTTTTTGAAGTTGTTCCTGGACCAAATTGCAAACAAGAGATTACTGATTTCTTAATGATGTATGGTGAAAAATTCTTGGGTAAAACATCAGTTTTAGCAAAAGACACTCCTGCGTTTATAGGAAACCGTATTGGAATTTTTGGTATCATGAGTTTATTCCATCAAGTAAAAGATTTGGGATTAACAATAGAAGAGGTTGATAAACTAACGGGTCCATTAATTGGTCGTCCAAAATCAGCTACTTTTAGAACTGTTGATGTTGTTGGTTTAGACACCTTAGTTCATGTTGCCAATGGTTTATATGAAAACTGCCCTGAGGATGAAGCACATGATTTATTCAAGCTTCCGTCTTTCATCGAAACAATGATGGAAAATAAATGGTTAGGTAGCAAAACAAAACAAGGTTTTTATAAGAGAGTCATAAATGATGGTAAAAAAGAAATTCTGTCTTTAGATTTAGATACCTTGGAATATCGTCCAAAGAAAAAAGCAAAATTCGCCACATTAGAATTGACAAAAAATGTTGATAATGTGATTGACCGCTTTGCAATTCTTATCAAAGGTAAAGACAAAGCAGGAGAGTTTTATCGTAAGAACTTTGCAGCAATGTTTGCATATGTTCAAAATCGAATTCCAGAAATTTCTGATGAAGTTTACAGAATTGATGATGCTATGAAAGCAGGATTTGGTTGGGAACACGGACCATTCCAAATTTGGGATGCTATTGGTGTAGAAAAAGGAATGGAGTTGATGAAATCCGAAGGGTACGAAGTTGCTACTTGGATTACTGAAATGTTGGCATCAGGAAATACATCTTTTTATACTATTAAGGACGGAGTGAAATATTATTATGGAATTCCAACAAAAACACAGGAGAAAATTCCAGGTCAAGATTCATTTATCATTTTAGACAATATTAGAGAAGCAAAAACTATTTGGAAAAATAGCGGTGCATCCATCCAACATTTAGGTGATGGAGTTTTGAATGTAGAATTCAGATCTAAAATGAATACACTAGGTGGCGAAGTTTTAGCCGCTATCAACAAAGGAATCGATTTAGCAGAAACAGAATACGATGCGGTAATCATTGGGAATCAAGGAGCAAATTTCTCTGTTGGAGCAAATTTAGCCATGGTATTTATGATGGCAGTTGAACAAGAATATGAAGAGTTGAATTTTGCAACAAAATATTTCCAAGATACTGTAATGCGCTTGCGCTATTCATCATGTCCTACTTTAATTACACCTCACGCCTACTCTTTTGGAGGTGCTTGTGAAATGACAATGCACGCTGATAAAGTGATTGCTGCTGCAGAAACTTATATCGGTTTGGTTGAGTTTGGAGTGGGCATCATTCCAGGTGGAGCTGGATCAAAAGAAATGGCAGTAAGAGCATCCGAAGGATTATTAAAAGACGATGTTAAGTTGAATAAACTACGTGATTATTTTATCAATGTTGCCATGGCAAAAGTGGCAACCTCAGCACATGAAGCTTATGATTTAGGATTCTTAAAACATGATAAAGATATTGTAGTCATCAACAAAGACAGACAAATTGCAACGGCTAAACGTCATGCAATTTTGATGTTAGAAGATGGCTATACACAACCTGTTCCCAAACAAGTAAAAGTTTTAGGTCAACAAGCATTAGGAATGTTTTTAGTAGGAACTGATAGTTTAGAAAAAGGACATTACGCATCTGCACATGATAAAAAAATAGCTGATAAATTAGGATATGTAATGGCAGGTGGAGATTTATCTGAGCCAACAATTGTATCAGAACAATATTTATTGGATTTAGAAAGAGAAGCTTTTATGAGTTTAATGACAGAGCGTAAAACTTTGGAGAGAATTGAGCATATGTTAAAAACTGGGAAACCGTTGCGAAACTAAGGTTTCGCAATTAGTTAATAGTTGATGGTTGGTCGTTGTTAGAAATGATAACCAACAACTAGCAACAGACAACAAAATACAAAATTATGAAAACAGCATATATAGTAACAGGATACAGAACCGCAGTTGGGAAAGCACCAAAAGGAGTTTTTCGATTTAAGAGACCCGATGAATTGGCTGCCGAAACCATTGAGCGTCTTTTGCAGGATGTTCCGCAATTAGACAAAACAAGAATTGATGATGTAATTGTGGGAAACGCAATGCCCGAAGCTGAACAAGGCTTAAATATAGGGAGACTCATCTCTTTAATGGGACTTAAAATTGATGATGTTCCGGGGATGACCGTAAACAGATATTGCGCATCAGGATTGGAAACCATTTCTATTGCCGCTGCTAAAATTCAATCAGGAATGGCAGATTGTATTATTGCGGGTGGTGCTGAAAGTATGAGTTACATCCCTATGGGTGGTTACCGCCCGGTGCCGAATTACAAATCTGCAAAAGAAGGTCACGAAGCATATTATTGGGGAATGGGGTTGACTGCCGAGGCGGTTGCACAACAATACAAAGTGTCGAGAGAAGATCAAGATGAGTTTGCATTTAATTCACATCAAAAAGCATTGTATGCCTTAGACAACGGAATCTTTAAAGAAGATATTGTTCCGATTGAAGTTGAGCAAATTTTTATTGGAAGTGATGGAAAGAAACAAACAAAAAACTACACCGTTGCAAATGATGAAGGTCCACGAAGAGGAACCTCAGTTGCTGCCTTATCAAAATTAAGAGCTGTATTTGCCCAAGGTGGAAGTGTGACTGCGGGAAATTCATCTCAAATGAGTGATGGTGCAGCCTTTGTTTTAGTGATGAGCGAAGAGATGGTGAAAGAATTAAATATCGAGCCTGTTGCAAGAATGGTTTCATATGCAGCTATAGGTGTTGAACCTAGAATTATGGGAATTGGACCTGTAGCAGCTGTACCAAAAGCATTGAAGCAAGCGGGACTTTCAATTAAGGATATCGACTTGTTTGAATTGAATGAAGCTTTCGCTTCTCAATCTTTGGCGGTGATTCGTGAATTAGGATTGAATCAAGATATCGTAAATGTAAATGGAGGTGCAATTGCACTAGGCCACCCTTTAGGTTGTACAGGAGCTAAACTTTCAGTTCAACTATTTAATGAAATGCGAAGAAGAAAAAATAAATATGGCATCGTAACTATGTGTGTGGGTACGGGGCAAGGTGCAGCGGGAGTTTATGAATTTCTACACTAGAAGAAGAAAGAAAATAGAGAATAGAAAAAAGAGGAGAGGAAATAGAGAAATGGGATTTAGGAAAAGGCATAACTATAAAAATTTAAAGATTTGGAAATTGGGATTAGAAATCACCAATGATATTTCAGATTTACTATTAAATTTTCCTAAATACGAAAAATACGATTTAAGTTCACAATTAAGCAGATGTTCCGTTTCGATGCCAAGTAATATTGCCGAAGGATCTGCAAGAACAGATAAATCTTTTTCATATTTCTTAGATGTTTCATTAGGATCATCATTTGAACTTGGAACGCAGTTATCAGTAGCACATCACAGAAAATATATCAATAAAGAAAGTTTAATCAAATTAGAAGAAAAAATAGAAGAGTTTCAACGAATGACATTCGGGTTTCAAAATGGTTTGAATCCTTAGAGTCTTTTCTCTATTATCTTTTTTCTATTATCTCAAAATAAAATGAAAACAATTAAAGGAGGAGAATTCCTAATCAAAGAAGTTAAATCAGAAGATATTTTTATTTCAGAAGAATTTACTGAAGAACAAAATATGATGAAAGAAGCGGTAATCGAATTTATTGACCGCGAAGTATGGCCAAAAAAAGATCGATTTGAAAAGAAAGATTATGCCTTAACTGAAGAGGTTATGAGGCTAGCCGGTGAAATGGGTTTTTTAGGTGTTTCTATTCCTGAAGAATATGGTGGCATCGGAATGGGGTTTGTTTCTACCATGTTGGTGACTGATTATATTTCAGCTGCAACAGGATCTCTCGGAACTGCTTTTGGTGCGCATACTGGTATTGGTACCATGCCAATATTTTTATATGGAACGGAAGAACAAAAACAAAAATATTTACCAAAATTAACTTCTGACACTTTTGGTGCGTATTGTTTAACAGAACCGGAAGCGGGAAGTGACGCTAACTCTGGAAAAACTACTGCGGAATTAACCGAAGATGGAAAACATTATAAAATCAACGGGCAAAAAATGTGGATTTCGAATGCAGGTTTTGCTGAAATTTTCATCGTATTCGCTCGTATTGAAGATGACAAAAATATTACTGCTTTTATTTTAGAATATGACAAAGAAAATCCGAATGGAGTTTCTTTAGGAGAAGAAGAAGATAAACTAGGGATTAGATCGTCATCAACAAGACAAGTTTATTTTAGTGATACTTTGATTCCTGTTGAAAATATGTTATCAACTCGTAACGCTGGATTTAAAATTGCTTTAAATTCATTAAATGTTGGTCGTATAAAATTAGGAGCTGCTTGTTTAGATGCAAGTAGAAGAATAATTACGGAATCAGCTAAATATGCTACAGAACGTAAACAATTTAAAACTGCCATTTCAGAATTCGGAGCAATCCAAAAGAAATTTGCTGAAATGAGTACGCGTACTTTTGCAAGTGATGCTGCGTGTTACAGAGCTGCAAAAGACATCCAAAATAAAATAGACGAGCATAGAGCAAATGGCAAAACACATGAAGAAGCTGAGTTAGACGCTTTTCAAGAATATGCTATTGAATGTGCTATGATTAAGGTGTATGCTTCTGAAACTTCACAGTTTGTATCGGATGAAGGGATTCAGATTTTTGGAGGTATGGGATTCTCAACTGAGACTCCGATAGAGAGTGCTTGGAGAGATGCACGTATTACAAGAATTTATGAAGGTACCAATGAAATCAATCGTTTGTTGACTGTTGGGATGTTGCTTAAAAAAGCGATGAAAGGTGAAATTGATTTGATGACTCCAGCTATGGAAGTTGGAAATAGTCTAATGGGAATACCATCTTTTGACACCCCAGATTTTTCTAAAACCTTGTCAGAAGAAAAAGCAATGATTGTAAAATTAAAAAAGGCATTCTTGATGGTTTCTGGCAAAGCAGTACAAACTTATGGAATGGACTTAGACAGTCATCAGCAATTAATTTTAGCTGCTGCAGAAATTATGATTGAAATTTATATGGCCGAATCTGCAATCCTAAAAGCTGAGAAAGTAATGAAAATGACTTCAGAAAAAGAAGCAGAAGGTCAAATTGCAATGGCTAAATTAAATTTATTCAATGCTGTTGAAAAAATAAATACAAACGGAAAAGAAGCGATTATGTATTTCTCTGAAGGTGATGAACAACGAATGATGTTAATGGGATTGAAGCGATTTACAAAATATGTAAATGCTCCAAACACTATTGTACTTCGTAAAGTTATTGCCAAAAAAGTGATTCAAGAAAATAGGTATTGTTTCTAATTTAAAAGTTTGGTTAACTTTTTAAAAGTCCTGTTTGCTTCTTGCAAATAGGGCTTTTTTAGTATTTTATATGTGATAAAATAGTTCCATCTTTGCGAAGCAAGTACGACTTAAGAAATCTCATCATTCAAAAACTGGAACGCTGATGACACTGATTGTTATGATTTCTATTGAGCTATTGCACAGAGATTCACGGATAAAATGCAGAGATCCACAGAATAAAAAACCAGAGTTTAATTTTTATCCAAAAATTAATAATAGTACTTCTAAAATTCCTTCCCTTAAAAAGGGAAGGTGGCGCGCCAAAGCGTGACGGAAGGGTTGAAATAACACTTATCTTTTACAATATTATTTTTCTATTTTATACTCAGGGCAAACTCATGCTTGTGTTTTTAGACACTAATTTCACGAATGTCCACTAATTTTTTTAAAAATCTTTAGATTTTTTTTGGTTAAAATCAAGTGGGTTTTAAATGAATTAAACTCATTTATTCGTGCAATTAGTGAAATTCGTGTCTTATCATGTTTTTTATAAAAAAGTATGTGTTTGCCCTGGTTTTATACTACCTCAAATTTATGGCTAAACATTTAATTTGTAAATTTGTTTAGAGAAACAAAGAATCACATAATAAATAATGAGATTCCTCGCTTCTCAAAAAACCGCTCTTTGGGAATGACAACATTTTCTTTCAAAAGCAATAATTGTTCTCGATACAATTTTCTCTTATGGTCAAAAATCACTCAAACTGACAATAAACATAAATCTAAATTTATCTTATGAAAAAAATATTCTCTTTATTTTTATTCTTCACCACCTTTTTAATTTACGCCCAACCAAATACCGATGTTTATTTGTTTGATTTAGATACAAGCAACAGAAGTTTTGTCTTATCAACCATGAAAAATATTTCGGACAATGAAGGCTATGATAGCCAACCTTCCTTTTTTAATGACAACACTATTCTATATGCTAGCACAAGAAAAGGGCAAACAGATATTGTACAATACAAAATTGATTCTGGCAAAAAAAAGTGGCTTACAAAAACAGATGGTAGTGAATACTCCCCTTTAAAAATTCCTTCTGAAAACGCAATTACAGCTATCCGTTTAGAAAAAGATGGAACACAGCAGCTCTATAAATATGATTTTAAAAATGGTAAATCTAGTGTTCTTATAAACAGCATTGTAATTGGATATCAAACATGGTTTAATAAAAATACACTTGTTTCTTCAGTTTTAGAGGATGACATGTTATCACTCTATGTATCTAACTTAAACATTGACAAGCATAATAAAATTGAATCTAATATTGGTAGATCATTGCATAAAATTCCGAATTCAAATATGATTAGCTTTATTTCAAAAGCTACTGATGAATGGGAAATTAAATCTTTGGAATTCGTTACAGGCAAAACAGTTAGGATTACCAAAACAATCCCCGAAGCTGAGGATATGTGCTGGTTACCTGATGGAACAATCCTAATGGGGAAAGGAAATTCAATTTACAAATACAATCCAAAGACAAATGCAGATTGGATTGAAGTTGCCTCATTAAGAAATTTTGACATCACCAATATTACACGATTGACAGTAAACTCAGATGGCACAAAACTGGTGCTTGTTGCTGAGAAAAAAGCATCCTAACCTCCGAAGGGGGAATTTGGATTTGTGTATATTGAGTTAGCTGTTATTCAAAGTTTTACGAAGAAATAATTAATACGCTTGTCATTCCGAACGCTACCGATAGCTACCGGGAGAAGCAATCTTATTATGAGTGTTACTATGTTTAATGAGATCACCACGTCGTTCGTTTCTCTCTCCTCGCGAAGACGGAGTAGAATTGTGGTTCTCGCGAAGGCGTACAAAAAAAAGGTGCTAAATAAATAACACCTCTTTCTATATATAAGTTTAGAATTTCTTTATTCTATTAACAATCTACTAGTTGATGTTTTACCTTCTTCAACAACTTTTAAGATATATACACCTGTATTTAATGACTCAACATTTATTGCACCATTTTGGTGTATGTCTGTTGTGAATACTTGTTTACCAAGTACATCAAAAATTTGAATTGCTTTTGCAGCATTACTCATTGTAGTAATCGTTAATCTACCATCAACAACTGGATTTGGATATACTGCAAAGTTCTCTATTTCGTTTCTTTGTACTGCTAAGACTTGTCCAGTATTAATAGTACCTCTTGTTGCTATAATTGGAGTTAACCAAGTAAAATCAGTATAATTGTTACCTGTTCCTACAAGTTGTAGAGATAAGTCGGTTCCACTATTAGATTCCGCAACTCCAATATCTGTAGAGCTCGTCCCATTCGCTACACCAGCAGTAGCAGTTACTACGCCTTCATAAGATAAAAATTGAACTACAACTCCAGCCTTAATTAGAGCTAGACCATCTGGTGCACCATTTTGCATACCATTTGCTGGTAATCCAAACCAAATTGTTCCCATACCATTTTGTTGGTCTACAAATATTCCCGTCAGGGTTATAATATTATAAACAGCTCCACCGCTACCATTATATAATTCTACCGTATATGTATCCGTTGTTAGATCTGTACCAGCAGGTCCAGAAATTTCAAATCCTTCGTTAACATCTCCTCCAGCATTATCATAATGAATTTCATTTATAAATACACTTTGCCCAAAAGACAAAGCAGTAATAAAAAGGGTAGTTAATGTAAAGTAAATTTTTTTCATAATTTTAATAGTTTAAATTTTTAGTAGTAAAAAAATGCACCCTCTTAATATTATGAGGGTGCATTAAGTATAATTTAGGTAATAATTAGTTATTCGATAATTAATTTTCTTGTAGCAGTTTTACCTTCTTCTTCAACTTTAAGAATATAGATTCCTGAGTTTAAGTTAGAAACATTGATACGCTCGTTAGTTTGTACTTGTCTATTATAAACTTGTTTACCTAACATATCGTAAATCTGTACAGACATGTCAAGATTACTCATAGAACGAATGCTAAACTCACCCGAGTTCACTGGGTTAGGATATATTGCAAAACCTTCGATATCGTTTCTTGTAACAGCTAAAGTCTCATTAAAAGATTGAGTAATTTTTAAATTATCTACAGTAACCGTTTCATTATTACTCGAATCTGATTGACGTAACGCAAATGATTCAATAGCTATAGCTCCATCAACAGTACCTGAAATAGAAGTATCACCTTCTGCAGAAGCATCGATCCATAACTGGGCTACACCAGCATCTTGATCAAACCTCACAACTGCTCGATATGTTACTCCAAAAGTTAAATCTACACCCCAAGTTGCTTGTGCAGCAGAAGTCGTAGAAGAAATACCAACTGTAAAATCTCCACCACTTAATCCTTCAACAACATCTAGACGACCTCCAAAGCCAAAGCCAGAATCTTTAAACATTGCAAAATATTCATAATCTCCTCCTGTAATCACACCTCCTGATGCAACAGAAAAATCAATTCCATAATATATGTTACCAGCAACTGGTGTAAATGGTAAAAGAGCATCTTCACTAGGAACTCCATGCTGAACTACAGCTTGACCTGATGCAACCAATAAGTCACCTGATGTTCCGCTAAAGTTAGCCCAAGCACTATTGCCAATTAGACTTCCGTCAGCATACGAAAAATCATCTGAATGAGGTAATGTTAATCCTGGAATACATGTTGGTGATGTTACATTACTATCAAGATTACATAATCCTCCATTTTCAACATTTACTGTGATATCTGTTCCTTCTGCTATACCTGTAATAATTATTGTTCCAGATGCCATGCTAGTTGGACTATCTCCTCCAATTGAACCTGATGTTGTAGTAACATTGTATGTAGAAGTACCCCCGCCAACAAATGTAACACTTGCTGTGTAGGTATCAACTCCTGCAGTAAAAGCATCACAAAGAGTAGTATTACCTGTTAAAGATAAATCACAAGTTGGTGTTCCCCATGCTCTTGGATCAAAATTACCTGGTGCATCTTGTGGAGCAACTGTCTGGCTTGTACAAGTCGACGCTGGACCATCAGTCCAAACATTCCATTCCGCTTCATCCCAAGTTGGATTTCCGGTTGTAACACTTAATATTCTTTCTGCTCTACCATCTTCAAATTCATGACAAGTAGGAGTTGCATTTCCATCTTCTCCAGGCACACCAAATTGATCAACTAAAGTATTTGTGCCATCATATAATTCTAAATTATCATCACCGTTACTTCCAGCTACATTATTAGCAGCTCCATCCCATTGGTCAGGAGTAACTCCCCAATGATCAAATATAACAGTACTTGTAGCCCCAGTTGCGATAATATAAAAACCACCTGCAGGGATTGTACCAGTTAGGGCTAAGGTTTGAGAAACTGTAGCACTTGCATTGGTGTACTTATCAATTCTCCAACCGCTTCCTTCTGTAAAAACAACTGGCGAAGCACCAGCATTATATAATTCAATATAACGAGCAGTTGGATCATTATTTGGATCTGCTAGTTCGGTAATGAAAACCTGCCCATAAGACAAACTTGTCATTAAAATTGTAATAAGTAATAAGTAAAATTTTTTCATAATGTTTGTTTAAATTAATTTATTTTAATAGCCTATAAATATACATACAATTATTAGATGCTCAAACAATTGTGAATATATTAATGATTTTTGTGCAAAGATTTTTTTTAATTAAAAAGTATTATCTATTTATTATGAAATTGTTATCTTATATAAGATATTTATTACTAAAAAATATCTTAATAGGGTTAAACCAATCACATTAATAACCTAATAAGTCTAATATTTCTTCTGGAGATTTATCACTTTTCCTGTTATAAAATTCGAGTGCTAACTCTGCTCTGTTGGTAAATACACCTTCTACACTACCCTTATATTTATTGAGTTGCTTAGTAGTGTCAAAAGTGTATGGGTGAATTAGCAATCCTGCTTTATGAATCATTTCTGTCATCCATGGTGTAGTTAATTCTTCATAATTATTAGGTTCGCCTGAAATGCTTGACCCAATAATTTGCACATTGTATTTTAGTCCAAAATCTATAGCTTTTTGATATTGCTCTTTTAAGTCACCTTTCATATCTGGTTTCCACAACAAAAAACATTTTGGAATGTTTGGTAATTCTGTTTCTAAATTCATGATGCTTTCTGGCGAAAAGGATTGTAAAATTACCCGTGCCTTTGTATTTCCTATTCCTACTTTATCTTCAATAGTCTGAATTTCTTTTGGATTGGTATTGATGTTCCAACCCAACATTGTGAGTTCATCACTCAAGTGTTTTTCAATGTTTAATTTTGGATGCTTTGTTTCGATATACACACCTGGTCTGTTTCCGTTATCACTAGGATCTTTCACATATTCATATTTCCCTGTCCAAATACTATTTACGATTTCTTTAACAGGTTCTCCATTTTCCTTTTTTATACGATACCCTTCAGCAAACATAATTACATCTTGTAAGGTTAAAACCTTAAGCCCTACAAATCCAGTTCTCGCTCTTTTTGGATTCGTTTTATTAAACCATGAACCTGCATCTAAACTTCGCAACTCTTTAAGTGTAAAATTGTCAACAGCGGGGTTTTTAATTGATGGGAATATTTCAGAAACATTTGTTGTTCTTTCTAATGTGTCATCATGTAAAGCTATTAAGATACTATCTTTAGTCATTTGTATATCCAATTCTAAATAATCTGCCCCAATATTTCTTGCCCATAAAAAAGCAGGTTCTGTTTCTTCTGGTGCCCAATAAGTGGTGCCTCGATGTGCAATAACAACATCTTTATGAATATAATTTTGTACTGTTTTAGCAGTTTCATTAATCATTTGTAATTCCTTTTTGTTTTTCTCAACATTCTTACATGATACGGCTACTACTACTATTAAAAGTAGCATTATATATTTCTGTGTCTTCATTTTTAAACTTTACTTTCTTTTAATTTGTGATGCTTATTTTCAATAACCCATGTATATCCAATAATAACAATAGCCAAAATACAGGCTAGAACTAATAATTGAAAACTACTATTCCATCCATAATTGGTTACTAAATATCCTATCAAAATATTTGCTGTTAATGCTCCACCAAGATAGCCAAACAAACCTGTAAATCCTGCGGCTGTTCCTGCTGCATTTTTTGGAACTAAATCTAAGGCTTGCACTCCAATCAACATCACTGGACCATATATTAAAAAACCAATAGCTACCAGTGCAATATTGTCAATCATTGGGTTACCTGCTGGATTTTTCCAATAAACTATTACCGCAATCAATACCAAAATCATGTAAATAATACTTACAGGTGCGCGCTTTCCTTTAAACCATTTATCACTTACATAACCTGCTAGAATTGTACCTGGAATTCCTGCCCATTCATATAAAGAATATGCCCAACCACTTTCTTTAAATGAGAAGCCTTTTACATTTTCTAAATAAGTTGGTGCCCAATCTAAAACACCATATCTCACCAAATAGACAAATACATTTGCAAAAGCGATAAGCCATAATAACTTATTTTTAAACACATACTTCATGAAGATTTCTTTAGATGAAATAGATGCATTTTGATCTACACCTCTAATATTTTCTGGATAGTCATTTTTATAATCTTCAATATTTGGTAATCCAAGAGCCTCTGGTCTATCTCTTAAAGTTAGATAAATGATTACTGCTATAAAAACAGCAACTATTCCAGGTAAATAGAATTTTACATGCCAATCATTAAACCAATACATTCCGTAAATAATTAAAATTGGCACTAATGCAGCACCAACATTATGTGCTGTATTCCAAACAGCCATTTTTGTACCTCTTTCTTTTATTGAAAACCATTGTACCATTATTCGTCCACTTGGCGGCCAACCCATACCTTGAAACCATCCGTTAAGTAATAATAGGATAAACATTATGGTTACCGATGAAGTGGCAAATGGAAAAAATCCCATAGTAATCATAATCAATCCTGACATCAACAAACCTATTGGCATAAATTTTCTAGCATCACTTCTATCTGATACATTTCCCATTAAAAATTTACTTAAACCATAAGCAATAGATACGCCAGATAATGCAAAACCTAATTCTAACTCTGTGTAACCTTCATTCAATAAATCAGGCATCGCTAAAGAAAAATTCTTTCGTACTAAATAATAACCTGCATAACCAATAAAGATTCCAAAAAATACTTGCCAACGCATTTTTTTATAGGTTGCATCAATCTTGTTTTTAGGAAGTAATGGTTTGTCTAAAGGAGGTTTCAAGAATCTAAACATAGTTTTACTTTGAAGTTAAAAGATTAAAAATTGAATGATTTAATTTAAAATATACCCTTGTGCAAGCTTATTGAATTTTTGAACTTCTATTGTTTCCCATTCACTAGTATAACCTAGCTCCTTTGCAATAATACCAGCAACTATCGGAGCCATTTTTATACTCTCTTTTGCGTCTAAAAACAATGCTCTTGTTCTGCGTGATAAAACATCTTCAACATTTCTTGCATATTCATTCTTCACTGCCCAAACAACTTGGGCTTTATTAATTTTTAAATCTTCACTAATCCAATCGCTTAATTCAGGTTTTTTAGAAATCAGGTTTTCTATTCCCTTCATATCCGAACCATAAAAATACAAGTAGTTCTGAAAGTCTATATTTTGTTTATATCCGTGAATATGTAGATTTTTTGTGATACTTTTCTTTTTAGGAAGACTTGCTAACTGAGCTAGTTTGTTTACTACATCTTCTCCCATCTCACGATAGGTGGTCCATTTACCACCAATAATTGAAACTAAGTTTGAGCTTGAAACGACAATCTTATGTTTTCTAGAAATCTCTTTTGTTTTTCCATTAGCTCCTTTCTTTGGTGCTGCCAAAGGTCTTAACCCTGCAAAAACGCTTTTAACATCGGCACGCGTTGGTTTAATTTCTAAATATCTACCCGCTGTTTCCAAAATAAAATTCACCTCATCGTCTGTTACTTTTGGTTCAATAATCGCTTTATCTTTCGGGATATCTGTTGTTCCAACTATTACTTTATTATGCCAAGGCACAGCAAATAAAACTCTTCCGTCTCTTGTTTTAGGTATCATCAGCGCGTAGTCTGATTGTAGAAATTTTTTATCCAGTACCAAATGTACTCCCTGACTGGGCTTAACAATATGTCTTACATTTGGGTTGTCTTTCTGAATTAATTTATCAACAAAAACACCTGTTGCATTTAAAACAACTTTGGCTTTTAAGGCATATTCATTTCCTGTTTCTTGATCTCTTGCTATGACGCCGCAAATTTTTTGATTTTCCTTTATGAAATTTTCAACTTTCATATAGTTTAATGCGACACCTTTATTTTCTATGATTGTTTGCACCAAATTAATTCCCAACCTAGAATCATCAAATTGACCATCATGATATTTAATACTCCCTCTTAAGTTCTTTTTATTTACTGTAGGAATTTTTTCTATGGTTTCTTCACGAGAAAAAGGTACCGATTTTCCAAACCGAAGTCCTCTTGCTAATAAATCATAAATTGTTAATCCTATTGTATAAAATGGTTTGTACCACCAGGTATATGATGGAATTAAAAAAGGAATATTCTTCACTAAATGTGGTGCATTTTTAAACAGAATACCACGCTCTCTTAAAGCTTCTAGCACTAAGAAAATATCCCCTTGGGCTAAATACCGCACGCCACCGTGTACCAGCTTTGTACTTCTACTCGAAGTGCCTTTCGTGAAATCATATTGCTCTAGCAATAAGGTTTTATAACCTCTAGTTGTAGATTCTAGCGCAGCTCCTAAACCAGTTGCACCACCACCAACAATAACAATATCCCAATCATTTTTTTCAGATTGAATTTTTGATACTAATTGTTCTCTTTTAAGCATTGTGCAATTTTTTCTAAAATCTTCTATTTAAAAGTAATTCATTCAAAAGTAATCAAATAATATGTCAACTTATAGTACTTTTACAACTATGAAAAAAATTACTTTATTCGTTTTATTTTCATTGATATTAATTTCATGTGGAGAAAAAAAAGTGTTCAAGGAAAAATGGACTCAGGAAAAAGCTCCAAAAACTTTTAAGGCGCGTTTTGAAACCACTCAAGGTAATTTTGAAATTACTGCAATTAGATCATTATCACCAAAAGGAGTCGATAGATTGTACCAACTTATTAAACACGATTTTTATACTGACATTGCTTTGTATAGAGTATTGCCAAAATTTGTAGTTCAGTTTGGTATTCACAACGATTCTGTAGTTAATAATTCTTGGAGTCATTACAAGTTACCTGACGAACCTGTTTTACATAAAAATGATTCAATGACCATTGCTTTTGCAAGAGGTGGAGTAGAAACACGTACCACACAACTTTTTATAAATATGAAAGACAATCATCGATTGGATGATTTGGAATATTCTGGGGTAAAAGGATTTACTGTGGTGGCAAAAGTGACAAGTGGTTTTGAAACTGTTCGTAAATTTTACGCAGATTATGGCCCTAAACCCGCAAGCCAACAAGATTCTATTTACACCAAAGGAAATGACTTTTTAAAACGAAATTACCCAAAATTGGACTATATCAACAAAGCAACTATTATAAAATAATGTACAAAACTTTAGACCTTGATACTTGGAATAGAAAAGATCATTTTAACTTTTTTAAACAATTAGAAGAACCTTTTTTTGGTGTTTGCGTATCTATTGATTGTACAATTGCATATCAAAAATCAAAGAAAGAAAATTCTTCATTTTTTATTTCATACCTACATAAAACATTGGCTGCAGTGAATAGTGTTGAATGTTTTAGGTATCGGATTTCTGGAAACGATATTGTTATTTACGACCAAATAGATGCTTCTGCAACCATTGGAAGAGCAGATGGCACCTTCGGATTTTCGTATGTAAAATTCCATCCAAATTTTCAAGAATTTAATTTAATAGCTAAAAAAGAAATTGAACGCATTCAAAACACTAACGGGCTGGATGTTGCAGTTGCAGGAGACCATGTGATCCATTTTTCGGCTTTACCTTGGTTAGATTTTACCTCCTTTTCTCATGCACGAAGTTTTTCATTTGCGGATAGTGCACCAAAAATATCTATTGGAAAAATGACAGAAAACAACGGTAAAAAATCATTTTCGATTTCTATTCATGTTCATCATGGACTGGTTGATGGTTTTCATGTTGGTCAGTTTGTTGAGAAGTTTCAAGAGTTGATGAATGCCTAGGGAGATTTTTTAAATATGTGTTTTCAACCTCTTTTTTCTTACCAGAACCCAATAACGGAATACCATCAACATATTCTATTTTTACAATAGCATCCTCTCCTAATACCGATTTGTATTCTGCAATTAATTCATCTTCTCGCTCAACTTTTTTATCTGTATTTAATTTAAGAATATATTCTTTCTCTCCACATTGCACAAATTGAAATTGTTTAAAATCACCGTAATTCGACATGTACATTGAAATTTGTGAAGGCAAAATTTCACCTTTTGTATTGAGTATTAAATCTAATTTTCTTCCTTCAATATTTACTAAAAAAGGTTCTTCAACACCTGCATTGTTTGTAATAATTTCTAATTGACCAACATCACCAGTATCATATCTAATTAGTGGAGCAGCATAATTAAATAAATCAGTAACTATGATTCTACCATAAGTTCCATTCTTAACTGGAACATCTTTATTCAAATCGAAAATTTCAATAAAAAAAGTGGCTGAATTAATTTTAAAACACCCTTCTCTATCCATTTCTTCCTGAGCCATGATTCCTAATTCCATAGTTGAGTATCGTGAAACAATAGTGGTCTTAAAATGTTTTTTTACTGCTTTTTTAGTGTAATCATTTAACCGCTCTGACATAGAAATAATTGAATTGATATTGCAGTTTTCTAAAGGTTTTACATTAGACCTATCCAAATATTTACAAATTCGTTCAAATGCGGATGAGTACCCTAGCAAACCCGTTCTGCATTCTCCTCTAAGTTCTTTTAATAATTCTTCAATATCGTTATCCTCTAAAGCTAGCACACTATGATGAACCGTATTTCTAATCCAATTTTTTTCTTTCAATTTTGGCCACAACTTAAAATACACCAACTTTTGTCCAAAGGTAAAATTAGCACGTTCACCCAAATAAATAACTTCTGCATGATGTCGATAGCACTTATCCAAATTGTGTAAAGTTTCAAAAGGCACGCCTGTTGAACCACTTGTAGAAACTTTATGGTTCTTTTTATTTTTAAATTTTGATGATACAAAATCCGAAAAATTATCAGCAATAATATTTCGATCTGTTACTGGGAAATCTGCAATTGAATTGTAATTTTCGAATTGTTTAAAGTAGTCGCAGGTAGTTACAGCATGTTGCAAAATAGCGTTGAGATAATCATTTCTTTTCTGAGCAACTTCTGGATCAACATAATTTTGCATCATAGATTTCATATCATCATAATGCCTTTTCACATGTCTCCCTTGTAAAAAATCTATAAACCGATAAGAGCGATTTCGAACTCTATCTAACCCCCTATTTATATTGAATATAGAAAATGTCTTTTTCATGTTAGCTATTTGTCAGTTTTATTAACTATGACAGTAAGAACTTACGAAATTAGGAATTATCACCAGAAAAAAAGATGACTTTTATCATACCGAACAACAGAATTACTTTTACAAAAAAAAAAGCACTCTCATTTCTGAGAGTGCTTTTCTATCTTATAAAATCAAAAGATTTATTTTTTATCTTCTTCTTCCTCTACTTCTTCAAAGTCAACATCTTGCACATCATCTTCTCCAGATGCGCCACCTTCAGGTTGTTCACCTGTAGCACCTGCTCCACTAGCTTGCGCTTCTTGTTCTGCTTTGTACATCTCTTCAGAGGCAACTTTCCATGCTTCATTAATCTTTTCCATTGCAGCATCGATTTCTGCTAAGTCTTGAGATTCATGTGCTTTTTTCAACTCTTCTAAAGCCGCTTCAATAGGACCTTTTTTATCATCAGATAATTTATCTCCAAATTCTTCCAATTGCTTTTCAGTTTGGAAAATCATAGAATCAGCACCATTGATTTTTTCAGCTTTTTCTTTAGCTTCTTTATCAGCATCAGCATTTGCTTCTGCATCTTGTTTCATTTTTTCGATTTCTTCTTCGGTCAATCCTGATGAAGCTTCAATACGAATATTATGCTCTTTTCCGGTTCCTTTATCTTTTGCCATTACATGGATAATACCATTGGCATCAATATCAAAAGTTACTTCAATTTGTGGGATACCTCTACCTGCAGGTGGAATTCCATCTAAATGGAAACGGCCAATAGTATTGTTATCTGCAGCCATAGCACGCTCACCTTGTAAAACATGAATTTCTACCGATGGTTGATTTGCAACTGCTGTTGAAAATACTTGTGATTTTTTCGTTGGAATCGTAGTATTTGCATCTATTAACTTAGTAAATACATTACCCATAGTTTCGATACCTAATGATAACGGAGTCACGTCTAACAACAATACATCTTTTACATCGCCAGTTAAAACTCCACCTTGAATCGCTGCACCAACTGCAACAACTTCATCAGCATTCACTCCTTTTGATGGTTTTTTACCAAAGAATTTCTCAACTGCTTCTTGCACAGCAGGGATACGAGTTGATCCACCCACCAAGATAATTTCATCAATATCAGATTTTGATAAGCCTGCAGCTTTCAATGCAACCTCACATGGCTTGATTGTTCTTTTAACTAAATCGTCAATTAATTGCTCAAACTTCGCTTTTGTCAATGTACGCACCAAGTGTTTTGGTCCGCTTGCTGTTGCAGTAACATATGGCAAGTTAATTTCAGTTTGTGCAGAAGAAGATAATTCAATTTTTGCTTTTTCAGCTGCTTCTTTTAAACGCTGTAATGCCATAGGATCTTCTCTTAAATCCATGTTTTCTTCAGCTTTAAACTCCTCAGCCAGCCAGTTAATGATTTTACCATCAACATCATCACCTCCTAAGTGTGTATCTCCATCAGTAGCTAATACTTCAAAAACGCCATCACCCAACTCTAAGATAGAAACATCATGTGTACCACCACCAAAATCAAATACTACAATTTTTTGATCGTCATGTTTTTTATCCATACCATAAGCCAATGCTGCAGCAGTTGGCTCGTTGATAATACGGGCAACTTTTAATCCTGCAATTTCACCTGCCTCTTTTGTAGCTTGTCTTTGTGCATCGTTAAAATATGCTGGTACAGTTACAACTGCTTCAGTCACATCGTGACCTAAATAATCTTCAGCAGTTTTTTTCATTTTTTGCAATACCATAGCAGATATTTCTTGTGGTGTGTATAAACGACCATCAATATCAACTCTTGGAGTATCGTTATCTCCTTTTACTACTTTATAAGGTACGCGTTTGATTTCTTGAGAACATTCTGAGAATTTGTTTCCCATAAAACGCTTAATAGAATAAACCGTTTTTAACGGATTTGTTACCGCTTGTCTTTTTGCTGGATCCCCAACTTTTCTATCGCCACCTTCAATAAAAGCAACAATAGAAGGTGTAGTTCTTTTACCTTCTGCATTAGGAATTACAACTGGCTCATTACCTTCCATTACAGAAACACAAGAGTTTGTAGTCCCTAAATCAATTCCGATTATTTTACTCATAATTTTTTATTTTATATTTTTATTACTGTGTTGTATTTTTTACTCGATTGATACAATTCAATCTTTATGCCAACGGAATTTTTATGTCATCTTGTCATAATTCAAAAACCTCTACAAACTTTGTGTCATTTATTTGCTGATATAATTATTAAAATTGACAATGGTATTTTGACAATAGCATATATTTGTCTCACAAAAAAAAACAATTAGTTTCAAATGGAATGTATCTCAATTTTTAATATGCTAAAGATAGGTATTGGTCCTTCTAGCTCACATACCTTAGGGCCTTGGAGAGCTGCCGAAAAATGGATACACACTTTAGGAACATCTGACTCTTTAGATAAAATCACCAACATAAAAATTGATTTATATGGGTCCTTATCACTAACCGGAAAAGGGCACGCTACAGACTTAGCTATTCAATTGGGATTGACTGGAGCTGACCCTGAACGCATTCCTGTAGATGATATTCAATCTATAATTGATGTCATCAACAAATCACAACAAATAACAATCAACAATAAATACACTATTGATTTTAATGCAAAAGAGAACATTGTTTTTAACCGTGATTTTTTACCTTTTCATGCCAATGGATTAAAATTTTCAGCATTTAGAAATGACTCTTTAATATCATCAGAAATATATTACTCTATTGGTGGTGGATTTGTGGTTCAAGAAGAAAACACGGGAGAAAAAGAAAAAGCAGTAATCTATAATACTTTCCCATATCCTATTCAGACTGCCAAAGAATTAGAAAAATATTGTCAAGAAAAGCAACTCAAAGTATCAGACATCGTTTTAGAGAATGAAAAATCGCTAAGAACTGAATCTGAAATCGATATGGAAATTCATCGTATTTGGGATACTATGTTAGAATGCATGTATATAGGCTG
>JASFYP010000046.1:0-17750 GCA_045047075.1 Flavobacteriaceae bacterium | reverse complement strand
AGTCCGCCTAGGCGGACTCTTTTTTGGTATGTTTCTTGAAGTTAACATGATTTTAACGTCTTAAATTTAAAATTATGAAAACAAAAAAACAGACCATCAAGTTACAAAAAAGTTCCGGATTGTTTATGCAATTAGGACTAGTACTCACCTTAGCAATTGTCTATGCATTCTTTGAGCATAAGACTGAAATTGAGAATTTTATTCCTCAAAAAGCTGTAGTTAGCGCTTCTGAATACATTGTGTATACACCCTACGAAGTAATCGAAATTGAACGAGAAGTTGTAAAGCATAAAGCACTTCCAAAACCAACTTCATTTGTAGAGTATAAGAAAAGTGAGGAATCAAATAAAGAGGAAAAAGAAACACCAATAATTTTAGATCCTGATGATACTAAAACTCCTGTATTACATGATTCACCAACTTTTGTGACTGTAGAACCGGAAGAAGAGAAATTAGAATTTATTGCAACTGTACCAGAAGTCCCAATTTACCCTGGATGCGAAAAAGGGACAAGAGCTCAAAAGAAAGCTTGCTTTGAAAAGAAAGTGGGAAAGTTTATCAGTAAAAAATTCAATACTGATATAGCTTCACAAATGGGATTGCCATCTGGTAAGCAAAGAATTCATGTGCAGTTTGTAATTACCAAATCTGGAGATATCGAAATTATAGGAGCAAGAGCAAATCACAAGAGGTTAGAAAAAGAAGGAAAACGCGTTGTAAATTTATTACCGAAAATGACTCCAGGAAAGAAAAATGGGAAACCTGTAAATGTATCTTATATGGTTCCAATATCATTTAATGTTCAATAAATAGAAAACAATCATTAATTTAAAAAGCACCCAGCCAAATAGGGTGCTTTTTGTTATTAACAAACAACCTTCTTTATCAAACAAAATTCTCGTGAATAACTTTTTGAGTAGCAATATGAATGAGGCTAAATAATAATTTGTAAATTTGATTTTATAATAAAAATTGAATGTTACCAAATTTAAATAATTTACCAACTTATGATACGGTTGGGGTCAATGAACGCATTAGCAGATTCCAGTCTAGAAGTATCAAAAAATCAGCTAAAGTTGAGGGTTTAAAACTCGCTTTAAGCATGATTGATTTAACAACTTTAGAAGGGAAAGACACTAAGGGGAAAGTTCAACAACTCTGTTATAAAGCAATGCATCCTCATGATACGTTAAAAGGCATCCCAACTGTTGCAGCTATCTGCGTATATCCTACTTATGTGGCAATTGCTAAAGAAACTTTGAAAGGAAGCGGAATTCAAGTTGCATCTGTTGCTACGGCGTTTCCTAGCGGAAATTCAAAACTGCAAGTTAAATTAGATGACACAAAGTATGCTGTAGAGCAAGGTGCTGATGAAATAGATATGGTCATTTCTAGAGGCGAGTTTCTTTCTGGAAATTATCAATATGTGTATGATGAAATTGTTGCTGTAAAAAAGGCATGTGGCAAAGCGCATTTGAAAGTGATTTTAGAAACAGGAGAGTTAGACACCTTAGACAATGTTAGAAAAGCAAGTGAAATAGCGATGTATGCCGGAGCTGATTTTATCAAAACATCTACTGGTAAGATTCAACCAGCAGCGACCATGCAAGTTACTTATGTTATGTTCGATGCTATCAGAGATTTCTACTTAAAAACAGGGAAAATGATTGGGATGAAACCTGCAGGAGGAATCTCAACTTCAAAAATAGCCTTACAATATTTGGTGATGTTAAATGAGATGTTAGGTGAAAAATGGATGAATAATAAATACTTCAGATTTGGAGCGAGTAGTTTAGCCAACGATATTTTAATGCAATTGGTAAAAGCTGAAACAGGTATGTATCAGTCAGCAGATTATTTTTCAAAAGATTAATTATGAGTAAAGACAAAAACATATTCAAAGCAACTTGGGCGTATGCTGATGCTCCTGAGAGCACAGATCATATCAAAATTAAAAAGCAATACGAATTATTTATTGATGGTGAATTTGTAGCTCCATTAAAAAAGAAATACTTCGATACCATTAACCCATCAAATCAAAAAAAGATTGCAAGTATTGCAGAGGCTTCTTCTGATGATGTTGACAAGGCAGTTGCTGCTGCTAACAAAGCATTTACTTCTTGGTCTAAATTACCAGGTAAAGAACGCGGAAAATACATTTTCAGAATCGCAAGGTTGATACAAGAAAGAGCACGTGAGTTTGCGGTGATTGAATCTTTAGACGGTGGGAAACCAATTAGAGAATCTAGAGATATAGATATTCCACTTGCGGCAAGTCATTTCTTTTATTATGCAGGATGGGCAGATAAATTAGAATATGCTTTTCCAAACAGAAAAGTAAAACCAGTTGGAGTTGCAGGTCAAATCATTCCGTGGAACTTTCCTTTATTGATGGCAGCTTGGAAAATAGCACCAGCCTTGGCAACAGGAAATACAGTAGTATTGAAACCTGCAGAAACAACTTCATTGACGGCATTAAAATTGGCTGAAATTATTGAAGAAAGTGGTTTGCCAAAAGGGGTAGTGAATATTGTAACAGGTGCGGGTGAAACAGGCGCTGCAATTGTGAATCATCCAGATGTTGATAAAATTGCCTTTACAGGGTCGACAGGTGTTGGTAAATACATTCAAAAAGCAACTGCTGGAACATCAAAAAAATTAACCTTAGAATTAGGAGGTAAAGGAGCAAATATTATTTTTGAAGATGCTGCGATTGACCAAGCCGTTGAAGGAATTGTAAATGCCATTTTCTTTAATCAAGGGCATGTATGTTGTGCAGGGTCGAGATTATTTGTACAAGAATCGGTTGCTGATGTTGTGATTCAGAAATTAAAAAGCAGAATGGAAACCTTGATTATTGGCGATCCGTTGGATAAAAATACAGATATCGGAGCTATCAATTCAGAGAAACAATTAAAGACAATTAAAGATTATATTAAGATTGGTTTGAATGAGGGAGGTGAGATTTATCAACCTGATTGCAAGTTGCCAAAAGAGGGGAATTGGTGCGCACCTACTTTGTTTTTAAATGTTTCACAATCACACAGAATTGTACAAGAAGAAATTTTTGGACCTGTGTTAGCGTTTCAAACTTTTAGAACTATTGATGAGGTTGTTGAAAAAGCAAATAATACTCCATTTGGTTTATCAGCTGGTGTTTGGACACAAAAAGGATCAAAAATATTCAACCTATCACAACGCTTAAATGCAGGAATAATATGGGGAAATACTTTTAATAAGTTTGATGCAACATCGCCATTTGGTGGTTATAAAGAAAGTGGATTTGGTCGCGAAGGTGGTTTACACGGTTTGCGTGGATATGTAAAATTTGATTAAAATATTATGAGTAGAATAGACATACATAAAACGTATAAATTATATATCGGCGGAAAATTTCCTAGAACAGAATCTGGAAGATACTATGCTGTAAATGATAAAAAAGGAAACTTTGTAGCGAATATGTGTTTGGCATCTCGCAAGGATTTTAGAAATGCAATGGTCATAGCACGTAAGGCTCAAAAGTCTTGGGCAAATGCAACAGCGATGAATAAAGGACAAATTTTATACCGTATTGCCGAAATGTTGGAAGGAAGACGCACACAGTTTGTTGCGGAATTAATAACCCAAGGAGAGTCAGAAAAAGACGCAAACATTGAAGTAGATACATCTATTGATCGTTTGGTATATTATGCAGGATGGAGTGATAAATACCAACAAATTTTTAGCGCTGTAAATCCTGTTTCTAGTGCACACTTTAATTTTTCTTGTTTAGAACCTGTAGGTGTCGTAGCAATGATTTCTCCAGAAAACCAAGGGTTATTAGGACTGGTTTCTATAGTTGCTCCTGCAATTGTTGGAGGTAATACGGTCATAGTTTTAGCATCTGAGACAAAACCTTTATCGGCAATTTCATTTGCCGAGGTGTTAAATTCTTCTGATGTACCAGGTGGAGTTGTAAATATTTTGACAGGAAAAAGTGATGAGTTATTGAGTCATATGGCATCGCACATGGATGTAAATGCAATCATTTATTGTGGGCAAGATGAAAAAGCAATAACCATGATTAATGAATTGGCGAGCAATAATGTAAAACGTACAGTTTTCCATAAAAAGCGTGATTGGTTAGATGCAGATTGCGAATCTCCTTATATGATAGAGAAGACGCAAGAGGTAAAAACTACGTGGCATCCAACAAAAGTTTAGATTCAAAATTTTATGTCAACAAATTCCTATTTTGCACATGAAACTTCAGTTATTGATGATAATTGCAAGATTGGTGACGGCACTAAAATTTGGCATTTTAGCCATATAATGTCAGATAGTATTATAGGCAATAGATGCAATTTGGGTCAAAATGTGGTGATATCTCCAAAAGTTGTTCTGGGGAATAATGTAAAAGTTCAAAACAATGTTTCTATTTATACAGGAGTAATTTGTGAGGATGATGTTTTCTTAGGGCCTTCGATGGTTTTTACCAATATTGTAAATCCAAGATCTGCGATTATACGTAGAGATGAATACAAAATAACACTGGTTAAAAAAGGGGCAAGTATAGGTGCTAACGCTACCATTATTTGCGGCAATACCATTGGAGAGTATTCTTTAATAGGAGCAGGAGCTGTCGTTACTAAAAATATTGATGCTTATGCTTTAGTGGTTGGCAATCCGTCAAAGCAAATAGGGTGGGTGAGCGAATACGGGCATCGATTAGAATTTAACTCTACCGGTTTTGCAACTTGTAAAGAAAGCCAAGAAAAGTATCAACTAGTAGACAATAAAGTCACAAAAATTTCGTGATAAGAAGAAGATTAACCTAACCAATGAAAAACATACTAACCCCACTTTTATTATTCTTTACCATTTGTGTTTTTTCGCAAACAGAAAAATACCCTGTCTATATAGGTTGCGAAAATGTTGACAATGATTCCTTAAAGGTTTGTTTTAAATCTAAAGTAACTAATGCAATTGCAGATGCAATTAAAATTCCGAAAGTTTTAGAAGAAGATAATTATAGAGGTACTGCGAATGTTGTTTTTTATGTTACTAAAGAAGGCAATTTTAAAGCCTTATATATCAATACACCATACAAAGAATTAGAAGCAGAGTTTGAAAGAGTTTTTGAAGAATTGCCACAAATCACTCCGGCAAAATTCAACAATCACAACGTTGAAATGCAGTTTGTGTTACCAATTAAATTCCCGTTGAATTTGAATAACCAACACGAGCCGTTGGTGGAAGAACGACTTACAAATACCTATTACGCAAAAGATAAAAATGAAGATTTAGGTTTGATAAAACCAGATTCGTTAGAACTTTTAGAGCATCATAGTGCGTTAAATATTCCATACACGCATCAGCAATATGCCGCTTTAGATTATTATTATAATCGCGCTACAAATTCTCATACTGCAGCTAAGCCTTATTTATATAATGAAGTGATGGAGTATGTAAATTTGGATGCCCAAAAAGCGAGTTTGATGAAAGATAAATCTGGTTGGTGGGGTCGAAAATTATTGAATGAGCACATGGTGCAAATTCAAGGAAAAGGGTTTTGGTTTACTTTAGATCCGATAGTTGATTTACAAATAGGGAAGGACAATTCTGATATAGATTACACCTACAATAATACACGAGGAATTCAAATTCAAGGGGCCATAGGTAAGAAGTTGAGTTTTTACACTTTGCTTCTTGAGAGCCAAGGGCGCTTTGCCGAATATGTAAATCAGTATGCAGAATCCATTGCACCTGCAGGGGGTAATCCGGCAATTATACCTGGGCGAGGTATTGCCAAGGAATTTGGAGATGGAGCTTTTGACTATCCTGTGGCAGAGGCATATTTGTCATATTCACCCAACAAAACATTCAATTTTCAGTTTGGAAATGGCAAGAATTTTATTGGAGATGGTTACCGCTCTATGTTTATGTCTGATGCTGCTTCACCGTATCCATTCTTTAAAATCAACACGACATTTTGGAAAATTAAATATACAAATACTTGGTTGTGGTTAAGAGATGTTCGTCCAGAAGTTACAAATGATGGTGTGTTTAGAACTAAATATATGGCAACACATTATTTGAGTTGGAATGTCACAAAAAAATTAAATATTGGGTTGTTTGAATCTGTAATTTGGGAAGATTCTAATGATAGAGGTTTTGATGTCAATTATCTAAATCCGATTATATTTTACAGAGCTATTGAATTTTCAACGGGCTCTAGAGGTGGGAATGCTATTATTGGTTTAAGTGGAAAATTTAAGTTTAACGATCGTTTTTCTATGTACACTCAATTGATGATTGATGAATTTTCTACCGATGAAATTTTTTCAGGTAATGGTTATTGGGGAAATAAAAATGGTTTCCAAATAGGCGCAAAATACCACCATGCATTTGGAGTAGATAATTTGCATTTACAAGCAGAGTTTAATGCGGTACGTCCTTACACGTATTCGCATGATGAGATTATACTCAACTATGGGCACAATAACCAATCAATGGCACATTTATGGGGCTCGAACTTTAGAGAATTTATTTTGATTGGGCATTATACCAAAGACCGTTGGTATGCCAATGCTAAAATGGTGATGGGTAAAAAAGGGTTTGATATTGAAGGTGACCCTGTGAGTTATGGTGGTGATATTTACAGAGATTATGATGACCGTGGAAGTGATTATGATAACGAAATAGGGCAAGGAAATACCACCAATATTTTTATAGGAGATTTACAAGTAGGTTACTTAGTGAATCCTGCAGTGAACTTAAAACTGTTTGGAGGATTTACCTATAGAAACTTTAACCCAGAAAATCCTACTTCAACTTTTGACAAAACAAATACTACTTGGGTAAATATTGGTTTACGAACTGATATTTTTGACTGGAAGTTTGATTTTTAGTAGCGAGGCGATAACTGTTTTAGTTAAAAAATTTTGTCTTTCCTGTGAAAACGGGAATCCACTAAAAGTTTGATCTAGATACAAAAGTAAGTACACGATATTGGATATTGAGGATTTAAAACCTTTGACTTAGAACTAACGAATACTAAACAAAATTAAAAGTTACATTTTATCAAACCAAACAAAAGAATATCCAATTAAGGCTGAGGTAAAATCTGCACCTCTACCAGTATAAAGACCGTTGGTAATTGATGCTTTTAATGAACTTTTTTTTCTAACTTTATAAGAAATAGATGCTCCATACTTAGAATTTTTTTGATTATTATTTTTTGCTACTCCGTTTATTGAAGTCTCTCCCCAAGCCACTTGCCCTACGGATGCTGATGCCCATAATTTTGGGCCAAAAAGATAAATTACATGTAGTTGGGTACTTAATATTGGTTTTTGCTTTAAAGAGTTTCCGTTAAAATAAGATGAATTTTCTGTAAAGAACCAAGAGTCTAAATGCAATTCTAGAATTAGTCTTTTTGTTACGGTATAAGAGCTAGCAACTTTAAGTTGAAATGCCCATCGGTTAGCACCAAGATTTAATAATTTGGTTTCGTCATATCTACCAAATGGGGCTTTTATTTTAAACCCTGTACCAAGTTTAAATTTTCTTTGTTTTCGTTTTATAAATTCTTTTAATGTCGAAACTTCATCTCCAATTAATATCATAGATATTTTAAATGAAATGTCATTGAACCCATTTCTATATGCTGTGGTGTCAACATCAGAAACTAACGCATTAAACTTAGCAGTAGAATAAGGAATTGCTATACTTGCTTTGGTGAGCTTATTAAAGAGCTTAAAACTGCGACCATAAAAAGTAACCATTGTATTTACTTTGGCATTTAAGTTTTCAATCTCTAAATTGTTCAAAAGAATATTACCAGATGAAAACCCATAAGCAGCACCAGAAAAATTTGTGCCAGTTGGTGAGGAAGATAAAAAACGCGGTTCTAAATCTTGAGCATTCACATAGAAGCTAATCAAACAAAATAGTGCCATTTGAAAATGTGATCTCATATTTATTTAGCTCCCTTTAGTAATTTTTTAATTGTTCTAAATCCTGAAAATCCAATAATATTATCTGTAAATTTAACTCCTAATGTGTGAATGATTTTACGTTTTATATTTAAACGAACTCTTTTTCTCTTCTTAACCCAAGCATTATTAAAATGATGTATTGCATGCGTGTTTTTAGTAGTTGATATTTGATAAGTCTCGTTATTTTTTGCGCTAAAATATTCAGAAGGGAAAAGAAATAATTTAGATTTATCTTCTATCAATTCATCAATATTTTGTATATCAAATTTATTCATAGGAACCAGCGCCCTATTTTTCTCAATTTGTCCCTCCATAATTTTAGGGAGAATTAAAAGGTCATAACTCCCATCTTCTTTAATAAAAGGTTTGTTGTCATAATGCCGTATGCAATCGGCTACCCAATCAGCACCTTTTTCGGTACCAATAATTGCAGCTTCAATAATATCGGCTTGCTCTAATCCTATAAAATAAGGGAGGTGTAGTAAGTTGTCAAAATTTTTCAAAAGCTCAACATCGGTGTCTAAATAAATTCCACCGTAATTATAAAGAGCATGTAAGCGGATGTAATCTGAGGCAAAAGCATATTTTTTAGTTTCAAAAGCCTGTTTAGTCCAAAGGAAACTTTCGACATCAAACTTTTTAGTATCCCATAGTATAAACTCATAATCTGGCAATTTTGTTTTCCAAGTTGCCATACATTGTTCAATTAATTTGGGATATTTATCGCCACTTAACCAGCAAAAGTGAATAATTTTAGGGATCATAGTTTAGTAATATTCAATCACATTTTCTTTTTCGGAGCCAATATATAAAATCGGCTCTAAATCACCTAGTTAGTCAATCACTTTCTTAACACGGTCTATCGCGTCACTTTTAGAAAGTGTTAGCCTAACGATACTTTTTTCAATCGCTTCTAAGTCATGAATAACATTTGCTGGAAGCGAAATAATAGCCCCTTTTTTTAGCGGATGTATTTTTTCATTAACACCAAAATTGATAGCGCCTTCAAAAATTTCGACCGTAATCGGAAAAGAAGTTTTGTGTGCCTTCATAAGTTGCCCTTTGTTAAAAGCAATTCTAATTTCTTTGCTATAATCACTTTCTAATAAAACCTTAATAGCAGGTTTTGTTTCATTGAATTCTAAATCTGTTAAGAGAGAAGAAGTTTGTATCATAATACTATTTTATTTAAAAATTATCGTAGCCAGGAGGTACCAATGGTTATATAAAAAGTCCAATTTTCCTGACTTCGGGCAATATCAAATCCTGTTTTTAACCTATAAAGGCGTGAAATCATATACCTAACTCTGGCACAAAAATTTCTGTTTATTATTAGGGAATAATAATAGTAACGAAGATAGTATAAAAAGTTATTTAAAACTTTGTAATGAAGATGTTTTAAAAGCTCTTTTTTTCATTCTTTTTGAATAAGTAAAAAAGTAATAACAATAAAAAAAGCGCTCAGCATTTAAAATGTTGAGCGCTTTTTTTTTTATTATTAAGTAGGCTTATTAGTTAATTGTAATAGGTACTCCGGTATAATATTCTAGAGCTTTTGTACGGAAAACAAAGTTGTATTTTGCATTGATAAATGCTGCTTGTGCATTTAATAAACGAATTCTAACTTGTTCAAACTCGAAGGATGTCATTACGCCTAAATCAAAACTTTCTTGTGCATTTTTAAAAGCTTCTTCTTGTGCTTTAACTGAAGCATCCGATGCTCTGTATTGATTTAATGAAGTTCTTGCACTGTTATAAACACGGACAACAGTAGAGTATAAATCTTGCTCTTGTTGTGCTAAATTATTTTCTGCTCTTTTTTGATTGATGATTCTTCTATCAACATTACTCTTGGTTTGCATTCTGTTAAAAATAGGAATACTCAAATTAAAACCAACATTATATCCTAAGTTGTCACTTAATTGTTGACCAAAACCATTAGGTACAAAAATAATATTATTGGAATCATCAGGATCAATTATTCCGCGAACATCATCACTGCCTTGAGCGTGTTGATAAAAAGTATTTAAGCCCGCTCCAAGACTTAAAGTTGGGTAATAAGCTCCTTTTGCAAGATCAATATCTAATTCTGAGCTTTCAATTTCTAATTGTGCTTTTTTAATTTCGGCTCTTGTAGCAACAGCTTTTTCATAAATTTCATCAGCATCATCATATAATAAAGAAACTGAAGAAATGTTTAATTCTACATCTTGTATGTCAAAATTCTTATAAGATATTTGTAATAATTCAGTTAAACTTAGTATTGCTAATTCAACAGCGCTTTCAGCATTCACCACAGTTTCGTTATCACTTGCCAATTGAGCTTTGACATCCAGTAAATCTGCTTTAGCCCTAACACCTGCATTAACAAATTCTTGAATTTGATCAATTTGTTGCTCCGTAATTTTAACTTGTTCTTGTGCAATGATTAGGTTTTCCTTTTTAGCTAAAATATCAATATAACGTGTTAATATATTGATAGTAATATCATCTTTAATTATGTCTTTTTGCAACTGCGTAGTCTCTAATCCAAGTTTGGCCTGGTTTAAATTATTTACATTTCGCATTCCGTCAAATAAAGTGACACCCGTATTTAAGCCAAAATTATTTCCTCTAAAATCTCGTGATACACGAACATTGTTTGAGTTGATTGATGATCCAAAATTCCAGCTTTGCGAAGCATTTCCACTTAAGTTAGGTAAGAAATTTCCTTTGGCAGAATTGACATCTTCTTGAGCTAAATCTTGATTTAAAGTTTGTTGTTTTAATGAAATGTTATTTTCGATAGCATAATCGATACATTCGTAAATACTCCATTTTTTAGTTTGTGCATTCATTGAAAGGAACCCAATAAACACAAAAACTGTAAGAATTCTTGTTCTCATAAATATTTTTTATAGTTTGATTTCGTTAGTTTTTTAAAAACGATGTACTCATATGACGACCAAAACTACAATATGTTACAAAAAACGATTCTTATAAAAATGTTAATTTTTATTTTTGACCTTATGCCTATAAATGAAGTATAATAAGGCACCAATAAGAAAGTAAGGGAATATCATTAGATACATGATTCCATGATTTAATCCTTGAGCAACTTCAGCATCGCCACTTTCAACAACTGCTTTACACATGGCGCATTGGGCTGACGATGTAAGAGAAAAGAAAAAAGTAAAGAGAGAAAAGAGAATTATTTTTTTCATTTTATAGGTCCACATTTTGGGAAGGATTTAGGTTGAGATTAAATAATAAGGCGAAATCATCAAATAGACCACAACACCAGAAATTGCTACATACAACCACAACGGAAAAGTATATTTTGCTATTTTTTTATGTTGTTCAAATTCACCCAATTTTGCACGAACATAGGTAATCAATACAAAAGGAATTACAGTGATAGACAATATAATATGACTTATTAAAATAAAGAAATAAATTCCTTTTTGAGAACCTTGGTAAGCAGTTGAATTTGATGTCATGTGGTATAAAACATACATTACCAAAAATAAGATTGAAAGTAACATTGCTATTTTAATCAAACGTTTATGTAATTGTCTATTTCCGTTTTTTATTGCGATGATTGCCGCAATTAATACCAAAGATGTTATGGCGTTTGTGGTTGCGTAAATTGGAGGTAAAAACACAGGGATTTCCATATCAATTTTTACTCCAAATAATGCAGCTATCGATAGAGGTAATACAATTGATAAGATTGTAATGATGCGGTTGTATTTTTTTTCTTCTACTGTTTTCATTGTTCAATTACTCGTTCAACAATAATTTAATGTCTTGTTTCAACTCATTGATTTGATCACCAAATTCATTTTCTTTAATAGCTCTGTAATACATTATCGGATTACCATATTCATCATAACGAGAACGAATATATCCTTCTTTATCTATCAATGCGAAAAGACCTGAATGCTCAAAACCGCCAACTTCTTTATCTCCAACTCCGGCATATAATTTAAACCCTGTCTTTGCTAAATCAAAAACTTCTTCTTGTGATTTTCCAGAAAGCATGTGCCAGTTAGGACTCGATACTTTATATTCATCAGCATAGGCTTTTAAAACGGCTGTTGTATCATTTGTAGGGTTGATGGAGATAGAGGCAATTCCAAAATGTTGATTTCCAAAAAATTCATTTTGGATGGCCACCATTTTCTCATTCATAATTGGACAAATTGTAGGGCAAGTTGTAAAGAAAAATTCTACGACATACACTTTACCTTTATAGTCATCATTGGTAATTTTTTCTCCATGCTGATCGGTAAATTCAAAAGCTGGCACTTTGTCGAACTTATGTAATTTAGATTTTGTAAAATGAGCAACTACTTTTGGCACTGTATAAATTCCGAAAAGTAATATGATAAAAGAGATACCTATATATGATTTGTTTTTCATTTGTGTAGATTTAAAAATACATTGTAAAATCATTACAAAAATAATACAATTAATTTTGAATGGAGGGATGGAGAGGTAAAGGAATTGATAATATTTTTCTGGATTGCACTTGTAAGGTGTTCTAATTATTTACATCTAAGTTGTTAGCAAACTAACTTTTTTAAACTTCCATTTAAATAAAATCAAACACATGAAACCTAGGCAGTTATTTATTTTATTATCAGTTACATTCATCATTTTAATCACAACAATTTATCCATTTTGGCATCTTATTTTATGGAGCCTCTTGTTTTTTGGGCCATTGATTGTAATTGGATATGTAGATATATTTCAAACCAAGCATACGATTCGAAGAAATTTTCCTGTTTTAGGGAATATTCGATTTGTGTTCGAGGCAATTCGACCAGAAATTATGCAGTATTTTGTTGAAACAGATACTGAAGGGAGACCGATTAATAGGCTGTTTAGAACTTTGATTTATGAGCGGTCAAAAAAAGAAAATGACACCACTCCTTTTGGTACTCAGATGGATGTTTATAGAGCAGGTTATGAGTGGATGAATCATTCTATCTATGCAAAAAATCACGCTGATTATGAACATGAACCACGGGTATTAATAGGAGGTAAAGATTGTATAAAACCATATTCTGCGAGTATTTTAAATATCTCTGCAATGAGTTTTGGTGCTTTAAGTAAAAATGCAGTTTTAGCAATGAATACTGGGGCTAAAAAAGGAAACTTTGCACACAATACAGGTGAGGGCGGAATTAGTCCGCACCATAAGCAACCTGGAGGTGATTTAATTTGGCAAATAGGAACAGCTTACTTTGGTTGCCGAAAAAAAGATGGAAGTTTTTGTGCTGATACTTTTCAAAAAGCGGCTACTACTGATAATGTAAAAATGATTGAGATAAAAATTTCTCAAGGTGCAAAACCAGGTCATGGAGGTATTTTACCTGCAATTAAAAACACCGAAGAAATTGCAGCAATTAGACATGTAACTCCTCATACCGATGTTCATTCTCCCCCTGGACACACGGCATTCTCTACACCAGAAGAACTAATGTTTTTTATTAAAAAGCTAAGAGATTTATCAGGAGGGAAGCCAGTAGGATTTAAATTGTGTATTGGTAAAAAAGAAGAGTTTGAAAATTTGTGTTTGGCGATGATTTCTACTGGGATAAATCCTGATTTTATTACTGTTGATGGAGGCGAAGGAGGTACTGGAGCAGCACCAATAGAGTTTTCTAATTCCCTCGGAATGCCATTACGTGATGGACTTTCTTTTGTCATAGATGTGTTGCGTGGTTATGATCTTAAAAAAGAAATTAAGGTGATTGCTTCAGGTAAAATATTTAGTGGTTTTCATATGGCACGTATTTTTGCCATTGGTGCAGATTTGTGTAATAGTGCACGTGCTATGATGATGGCTACGGGGTGTATTCAGGCACTTCAATGCAATACAAATACTTGCCCAGTGGGTGTTGCAACACAAAACAAGAGTTTGATGGAAGGGCTAAATGTGCAAGATAAAGCTACTCGCGTTGCTAATTATCACGAAGAGACGATTAAGAGTTTAATAGAATTGATGGCAGCTTCTGGATTTTCTAATCCGAGTGAGTTTAATAGAAACTCGATTAACAGAAGAGTATCTATGACAAAAAGTTTGAATTATGAAGAAATATATCCATCGGTAAAAACAGGAGGTTTTTTATAAAGTGATTTATTTTTATCTATGTGATTCTATTGAATAAAAATAGTCATCCGAAATCAGGAAAATCTAATTTGGATGACTATAATTGGGGTTGTAGGGTTAATTTATTATTCGCAAATTTCTTCTAGAGTATCTTCAATATTACCAGGAGTACTCATAATTTTCATAAAAGTTCCCATAGTTAATTCTGGCCAAAAAAGTGCAATTCTATATTTACCATGTAGCATCGTTACTTTGGTTCCTTGTAAAATAATTTCGTAAGGTAGGGCAGCTGCATGAGCTTCGCCAATGGTAGGTAAAAAATCAGATTCACCATCTTCAGGGCTTTCTAATCCAATTCCGAAAACAGCAACTTCTTCATTTTGATAAACCAATTCATATACTAATTTGGTATTCCCTTTTTTGGCTTTTAGATTCCCTTTGATAATTTTTAAGCCTTCTTCAAAAGAAGAAAATTCATTTAATTCAATAGGATCAGTAAAATAAGGCATCATCATTTTATAATGATATTTTTTCAAATCATCGGCATCTACTGTTCCGCCAAAAGGAGTAAACTCATTTCCTAGACTAGAGAAAGCAGTTTTTAAATCGGCACTAAATTTTGTAAATGTTGTTGGGTATTTTTTAAAATCATTTTGTAGATAAGCTCTTAAAACATATTCTGGATTTGTATAAGATAAAGTGATTTTTCCGTCAACTTTCACCAAACCAACTTTATATATAGCAGCCAATGCACCTCTGTCTTTAACCTTGATAACGGTATTTTTTATTTTATCATTTGTAAAGGCGATGATTTTTAAACCATCTTTTCCTGCAGGGTGATAATCACCTAAAACAGTAAAAGAATTACTTTCTAAAACTTCAATTACTTGTTTTGAAACTTCTTCAATACTTTTGTTTGATGTTCCTATTTTGATGTACGGAGTTAACTCTTGAGCAAAAGTTGACAAACCAAATACAATACTAATAACGATACTTAAAACACTATTTTTCATTTGATGTAAATTTATATTTCGCATCAAAATTACCGTATCCTTTAGTAAGGATTCGTGATATAAATCATGTTTTGTAATAAATGTTACAGGGGAGGGAATTGGAAGTTTTGTATTGTTTTTTTTGTTGGTGAAAAACACCAACAAGGGCAAAGATATTGATGAGAAAACTTCTTGTATCTTGTATCTAAAATCAAAGCGGTCTTATGTCTATTCTCAAACCAACAATAATCCTAACCCAATAATCGCTGGAATGGATTGAATATAAAATAATTTTATTTTTTTGGTTGAGTAGGCACCATAGATTCCGGCAATAACAACACAAACTAAAAAGAAAATGGCAAATTGCATTTCTTTTGAGATGATTGCATAGATTAATCCCGCAGCTAAAAAGCCATTATATAAGCCTTGGTTGGCAGCGAGCACTTTAGACTCTTCGGCAAATTCTTTTTTAAGCCCGAATGCTTTTAGGCCTTTTGGAGAGGTCCATAAAAACATTTCTAATATCATAAAATAGATGTGTAAAAAAGCAACAAGTGCAATAAAAAAAGTTTGAGCGATATACATAATTAGTTGTTTTAGAAAAATTTATTAATTTGATTCAACGCTTTTTCAACATCGGTCACTGGCAATTGGCACGCGCCATCTACACAAATATAAATAAAAGTTTCATCTTCATTAAACCTATCTTGCATTAGTGGGAGTTGACTTTCTTTTGTAGCTCCTGCAATTAATTTATTAGGAATATAAGTTTGATTAATCTCTTTTAATTTTAAAATAGCATCAGTACCAGAAATAGCAACTTCGTAATAATTGCTTGAAAAATCACTCATCAATTGTAACCAGTTTGAATATCCTGCAGGATAATTAACAATGGACTCTTTTACGTTGTTTAGCATCTGCTTGCTTGTTTTTAAATAATAGGCATTCGAAAAAGAATGGCTGAGTTTTGCTAAATTTCGCGCCATCATAGAATTTGAAGCAGGAATCACATTGTCATTCAACTCAATATTTCTGGTGATTAAGCTTTCATCTTCATCAGATGTAAAGAAAAATAATTTGCTAGTATCATCAAAAAAGTGATCAAAAGTATAATCAGTTAATTGCTTTGCGGTGTATAACCATTGTTCATCTAAAGTTACTTCATATAAGGCAATAAAAGCATCAATGACCGCAGCATAATCTTCTAAATGCGCATTGATATTACTGATTCCATTTTTGTAATTGTGATTCAAACCGCCATCCCCTCGTAATTGTTTGTTGATGATAAAGTGTGCGTTTTTTAAGGCGATTTCTAAATAATGTGGATTGTTAAAAACACGATACGCATCAACATATCCCTTTAACATAAGTCCGTTCCAAGATGTCAATGTCTTATCATCCAATCGTGGACGTTCTTTTTTAGCACGTTCTTTAAGCAAGACTTTTTTCCAAGTTTTCACTTTCTTTTTTAAGTAACTAATTGACAAATCATGTTTTTTGACAAAGTCTTCATCCGAAGTATTTCTGATAAGAACATAGTTTTCTTTTTCCCAATGACCATAAGAATTGACATTGTAATAATCAGTAAACAACTCATAATCTGAACCAATGATATCTTTCAATTCTTTTTTTGTCCACACATAAAAAGCGCCTTCTTCAAGCTCGCCTTCAGCATTAGTACTATCGGCATCTAATGAAGAATAAAATGCTCCTTCGTCATTCATTAATTCCCTTTCTATAAATTCTAACGTCTCAAAAACAGTCTCTTTATACAATTCATTTTTAGTAGTTAAATAGGCATCAGCATATAAACTTACCAGCTGTCCATTGTCGTATAACATTTTTTCAAAATGGGGTACATGCCATTTTTTATCGGTAGAATAACGTGCAAACCCACCACCCACTTGATCGTATATTCCGCCATACGCCATTTGCGTCAGAGTAGTATTTGTATAGTTTAAAATTTTTTCATTTTGATCTTGAAACCCATAGCGCAATAAGAATTGAAAATTATTTGGTAAGGGGAATTTATTTCGCTCACTTCTAGCCCCACCTAATTTTTTATCCATTTTATCTTCCCAAGCATCCACAGCAATATCAATATCATTTTTTGTAAAAACAGCTTCGTTGGTGTTTACCGTAATGAGTGCTCTTTCTTTTAATCCGTTTGCAACATTCTCAGCAAATTTAATTGCTTTTTCAGGGTCGTTTTGATATAAATCTGAAAGTTGATTCAGCAAATTTACCCATTGATCTTTTGGAAAATATGTGCCACCAAAAATAGGACGACCATCGGGTAGGGCAATACAATTTAAAGGCCAACCACCGCTACCATTCATCATCTGTATTGCATCCATATACACTTGGTCAATATCTGGCCTTTCTTCGCGATCTATTTTAATACTGATAAAATTATCGTTCATTATTTTGGCGACAGAATCGTTTTCAAAACTCTCATGCTCCATTACATGACACCAATGACACGCAGCATATCCCACTGAAATGATGATGAGTTTATCTTCTTTTTTTGCCAAATCTAAGGTCTCTTTATTCCATGCTTTCCAATTTACAGGATTGTGTGCATGTTGTAATAAGTAAGGGCTCGTTTCATTGATGAGGTCGTTGGTGTATTTATGTTCTGTCATGTCTTTTTTAGTTTGACTATTACAACTTGATAAA
>JASFYP010000045.1:0-43959 GCA_045047075.1 Flavobacteriaceae bacterium | reverse complement strand
GGACAAATTAATAACCAAGGTCGCGTACCTTAAAATTTTAAATTTATGTCAGTAAAAATTAGATTACAAAGACACGGTAAAAAAGGAAAACCATTTTATTGGATCGTAGCAGCAGATGCTCGAGCAAAAAGAGATGGTAAATATTTGGAGAAATTAGGAACTTATAACCCTAATACAAATCCTGCAACAATTGAATTGGACATTGATGGTTCAGTAAAATGGTTGCAAAATGGGGCACAACCAACAGATACCGCAAGAGCGTTGTTATCTTATAAAGGAGTGCTGTTAAAGCATCACTTAGCAGGTGGAGTAAAAAAAGGAGCATTTTCTGAAGAAGAAGCTGAGAAGAAATTCCAAGCTTGGTTAGATGAAAAATCTGGATTGGTAACTGCAAAAGAAGATGGTTTGGCAAAAGATAATGCCGATGCAAAAGCTGCTGCATTAAATGCAGAGAAAGAAGTGAATGAAAAGCGTAAAGCTGCTGTTCTAGAAGTTGAAGCTGCATTGAAAGCAGAACAAGAAGCTGTAGAAGCTGAGGCTGCTGCTGAAAAAGCAAAGGCTGAAGCAACAACAGAAGAAGTTGTTGAGGAAACTCCTACTGAGGAGGCTACAGAAGAAGCGTCTGAAGAGAAAGCTGCAGAGTAGTTTTAATTCTGACGATTATGCGAAAAGAAGATTGTTTTTATCTTGGTAAAATCGTTCGAAAACATAGTTTTAGAGGTGAAGTTGTTATCAAATTAGATACAGACGAACCTGAGTTATACGAAAATATGGAATCAGTATTTGTACTTCACGGTACAAATCTGATTCCTTTTTTTATTGAAAAAAGTTTGCTTCAAAAAGGGAATCAATTACGCACCAAATTTGAAGGTGTGGATTCTGAATCTGATGCAGATGGTATTCTTAAATCGGGAGTTTATTTGCCTTTAACTATGTTGCCAAAATTGACTGGAAATCAATTTTATTACCATGAAGTGATTGGTTTTGAAATGGAAGATGTAAATTTTGGAACTATCGGAAAAATAGTTGGGGTAAACGATAAAACTGCACAGCCGCTCTTTGAAGTTGATAAAGATGGTGTAGAAATATTTATTCCGATGATAGATCATTTTATCAAAAAAATTGACCGTAAAAACAGCAAGGTTGTGGTTGATACTCCAGAAGGATTGATAGATCTTTATTTAAAGTAATGTCATGTTGTTCCGGTAGCTATCGGAATTGATTCAGCAATGCATCCGAAATAATAAGATTCCGAAGTAAGTTTGGAATGGGGAATTATGACTAAACCATTTAAATTCAAGCAATTCACAGTTTTACAAGATAAATGTGCCATGAAAATAGGTACAGATGGAGTTTTGTTAGGCGCTTGGGCAAATCCAAAAAACTCTTATGCTATTTTAGATATTGGTACAGGAACTGGTACCATTGCTTTGCAAATGGCTCAAAGAACCAGCGCAGAAATTATCGATGCCTTAGAAATTGAAGCAGATGCTTTTGAGCAAGCTGTAGATAATTTTGAGCAATCCGATTGGGGAGACAGGCTGTTTTGTTACCATGCTTCTTTACAAGAATTTGTTGATGAAATAGAAGGGGAGTATGATTTTATTATTTCTAATCCGCCCTTTTATAACACTACATATAAGAAAGGTGAAATTTCTGATAAGCGAATCTTAGCAAGACATTCTGATAGTTTACCCTATGCTACATTATTAGAAGCGACATCTAAGCTACTTTCTAAAAAGGGGAGTTGTGCGTTTATAATCCCTTTTGATGAAGAAAAGGCATTTTTAAAATTGGCTTCTGAAAATAAGTTGTTTCCTAATAGAATTACTCGAGTGAAAGGTATGGATTCTTCACCTGTCAAAAGGAGCCTATTACAACTCAGTTTTGAAAACTTATCAATAGAAATTTCAGAACTGACGATTGAAATCGAGCGTCATAAATACACCAAAAGCTACATTGATTTAGTGAAAAAATTTTACTTAAAAATGTAGAATTACACCTTCATTTCAAATTGCGCAATGCGATTTAGAAATAGCATAAAATTTAGTTTTGTACTAATTACTGATAATTAAATCTTTATCTGTGTTTGCGGAGTTTCGGCTGAAGTGAGAGTGTCTCTATAGGTCATTCTAAAATATGCGGAATCCAAAAAATCAATCTCCTTTTTAACTTTTATTTTAGCAATCAATAATGAATTCGAAATTTATTATACGTCTTTAAGTGTTTCTCTTTCCTCTAAATCAAATTCTATAGTTCTTCAATTCAATACCGTGTATAACTCCACCTTGTTATTCAATGATATAAGTAGTTCATTGTTAAAAAGATAAAAGTTATTAACAAAGTGGTATAATGTGGTAAAAAGTGGAATTATTTTTCTATTTTTGAAATAATTATTTACCAAATAAATGATCAATCTAATCGGAACATATGAGTGTAAAGCAGACGTTAAAGGGCGTTTGATGATGGCTTCTGCTCTAAAAAAGCAGTTATCTCCCGTGATTCAAGATGGATTTGTGTTAAAGCGTTCGGTGTTTCAACAATGTTTGGAATTGTACCCGATGGCTGAGTGGAATGAGATGATGTCGAAAGTAAACAAGTTAAATCGTTTTGTAAAAAAGAACAATGATTTTATTAGAAGGTTTACTGCTGGAGTGAAAATAGTTGAATTGGATTCGTCAGGTAGATTATTGATTCCGAGTGATCTTCAAAAGTTCGCAGGTATAACAAAACAAGTGGTTTTATCATCAGCAGTGGGGATTGTTGAGATTTGGGATAAAGATAAATATGAAGCTGCAATTGACGAAGCGACTGTTGATTTTGGTGATTTGGCAGAGCAAGTTATGGGAGGCGTAAATGATGAGGATGGAATATCATAATCCAGTATTGCTCCATGAGAGCATTGATGGGTTGGCAATTAAGCCAAATGGTATTTATGTTGATGTGACTTTTGGCGGTGGTGGACATTCAAAAGAGATCTTAAAAAGATTAGGAAGTGAGGGCAAGCTGTTTGGATTTGATCAAGATGTAGATGCTCTAGCAAATAGTTTAGGTGATGAGCGGTTTGTGTTAATTCCTGAAAATTTCAGGTATGTAAAAAGGTTCTTACGATTTTATGGAGTTAAAAAAGTAGATGGAATTCTAGCAGATTTAGGGGTGTCGTCACATCAATTTGATGTCGCTGAAAGAGGGTTCTCCACTCGATTTAATGCTGATTTAGATATGCGGATGAATCAAAATGATTCGCTATCGGCTTTGAGAATTGTAAATAAGTATCCCGAAGAGAAATTAAGTAACGTTCTTTTTAATTATGGTGAGTTAAGAAATGCAAAAGCATTGGCGAAGCAAATTGTGAGCTTTAGAGAAGATCAAAAAATAAAAACAAGCTTTGAATTAAAAGAGTGTTTACAGCAGTTTTTGCCAAAGGCAAAAGAGCATAAAATATTAGCTCAGATTTTTCAAGCCATTCGGATTGAAGTAAATGAAGAGATTGATGTTTTAAAAGAATTTTTAATTCAGATTCCGGAATTGTTGAATGATAACGGTCGATTAAGTGTTATTTCTTATCACTCATTAGAAGATAGATTGGTAAAAAGGTTTATCAGAAATGGATTGTTTGATGGAGAACCAAAAAAAGATTTCTACGGAAATTTTAGCGTTCCCTTAAAAAAAGTTGGAAAGATGATTGTCCCAAATCAAAAAGAAATAAAGCAAAATAATAGAGCTAGAAGTGCAAAATTAAGAATTGCAGAAAAAGCTTAAAGTTATAAAGATGTAGAACTTAATGTGTGGTTAATTTAAGTGATGAATTTGTCATTCCTACTAAAAGTTGTGTGATTGTTAATAAGTAGGAATGACATTTTCTTTTTTAAACACCTTAGTTAATAAAGAAAATGTCAAGAATAAAACAAGGAATTTATAACGCATTAAAAGGAAAATTCTTAGTTAGTAAGGATGCTTTTAAAAATTGGAGGATTATCATTTTTGTTGTCATCCTGTTGATGTTTATGATTTCAAGGGCGCACGTTACAGACAGAAAAGTGTTGCGAATTGCTCAGTTAAACAATGAAATAAGAGAGTTAAAGGCTGAGTTTGTTGATACGAGGACAAAAGTAATGCAGTTAGAATTAGAGTCAGCAGTGCAAAAAAAAGTAGCAGTTCGTGGATTACTGCCCTCAAAGAATCCTCCAAAAAAAATTAAAGTAATTCCTAGAAAAACTAAATAAAATTGTCAGTAGAAAAAAAGAACATATTAAACAGAACTTATATTGTTTTTGTCTTTATGACCTTGTTTTTTATCGCAATTATCTTCAAACTTTTTAATATCCAATACGTCGAAGGTGATAAGTATATTGCCATTTCAGCCGAACGAACTATTAAGAACGACACCATTTATGCCAATCGTGGAAATGTGTATGCAGACGATGGTAGTTTGTTGGCAACATCGATGACGCGTTATGATATTCGCTTTGACGCTTCAAAGCCAGATAACAATGAATTGTTCGAAGAGAATATCCAAGCCTTATCTAAAAAGTTGGCAAATATGTTGGGGAATACCCCGTCGTATTATGTTAAAAAAATAAGAACTGCACGTAATAGGAAACCAAAACCAAATAGGTATTTATTAATCACCCGAGATTTGGGTTATTTGGATTATCAGGAAATGAAAATGTTCCCTATTTTTAATATGGGCGTATATAAAGGTGGATTTATAGCTGAGCAAAGTACAGAGCGAGAACATCCTTTAGGGAAGATTGCAGAACGAACAATTGGCTATGATGATTATCGTGGTGCTCCTGGAATTGAAGGCGCTTATAAAAATTATTTGAGAGGGAAAGATGGGTGGAGATTAAAGCAGCGTATTGCTCAAGGACAATGGAAACCAATCAATGATAATAATGAAGTAGAGCCACAAGATGGGCGAGATATTATCACAACTATCAATGTAAATATCCAAGACATTGCACATCATTCATTGTTAAGGCAGTTGGAATTTTATGAGGCCGAACACGGATGTGTTGTGGTGATGGAAACAAAGACTGGTGAGATTAAAGCAATATCAAATTTAGGAAGAACTCCAAGCGGAACTTATTATGAAAAATTAAATTATGCTATTGGTGAATCTCATGAGCCAGGGTCGGCTTTTAAATTAATGTCTATGGTTGCTGCTCTTGAATTGAAAGCAATCGATTCGAGTACTATTGTTGATACTGGTGAAGGGAAGTATAAAATGTACGGTAGGTATATTCACGATTCTAAAAAGGGAGGATATGGAGAAATTTCTGCTGCAAAAGCCTTGGAAGTTTCTTCAAATATTGGTTTCGCTCGATTGATAGATGAAAGTTTTAATGAGAACCCTAATGAATTTATTGATGAATTGAAAAAAATGCATTTAGATAAAACCTTGAATTTATCAATTAGAAAAGGAGAAGGAATTCCTGTTATTCCAAGTCCAGGTGATGAGGCATGGAGTAAAAATGCGTTGCCCTCAATTGCCTACGGATATAATTTAAGGCTCACGCCAATGCAAACACTTACGTTTTATAATGCCATTGCAAATGATGGTGAAATGGTAAAGCCGAGAATGGTGAAAGAGATTAGGTCTTGGGATAAGAAAATTGAAGTATTTGATAAGGTAGTTATTGATCCAAAAATATGTTCTGATGAAACCGTAAGTAAAGTGAAAGAAATGTTGAAAAATGTTGTGGTTCGCGGAACCGGGAGTAAGTTGTATTCCGAAGATTTTTCAATGGCAGGTAAAACTGGAACTGCTCGTGTTGAGTATTGGATGAAAGATTGGAATGAGAACAGAAGGTATATTTCTTCATTTACAGGATATTTTCCTGCGGATAATCCTAAATATTCTTGCATTGTTGTAATTCATAAACCAAATCTTGAAAAGGGATATTACGGGGCAGATGTTTCTGGGCCCGTGTTTAAAGATATTGCTCAAAAAATTTATAGAGACATTCCTGTTTTAGAAGAAATTGAAAATGTAGCCTTAAATATTGACGCAGTAAATCAAGATTTTGAATCCTATAATAAAGTCACTCAAAGTTCTATAATCCCAAATGTAAAAGGAATGACAGCTATGGATGCTGTGGCATTGTTAGAAAATTTAGGATTGAAAGTAGAGTTTGAAGGAAGTGGTCGTGTAAAGAAACAATCCATTCAATCAGGAAAATCATTAGTGCGAGGAGCCATTATAAAATTAGAATTGTCATAGTGAAATTGTTAAAAGACATATTGTACAAAGTAGCCGTAGAGAATGTGATAGGCTCTACGGATATTGATATTTCTAAAATCGAATTTGATTCTAGAAAAGTGCAATCAGGTGATCTTTTTATAGCGCAAAAAGGCGTAACGGTTGACGGACACAATTACATCCAAAAGGCAATTGATTTAGGAGCTTCTGTAATAGTTTGTGAGATGATTCCAAAGAAATTAGACAATACTGTTGTCTACATACAAGTTCAGGATTCTAATGCAGCTTTGGCAATTATTGCTGCGAATTATTATGACAATCCATCACAAAAATTAAAACTTATCGGAATTACAGGAACCAATGGCAAAACCACCATTGCAACCTTGTTATATAATTTATTAAAAAAGGGAGGAGAAAAAGTCGGATTGCTTTCCACTGTCAAGATAATGGTTGATGAAACAGCGTTTGCGGCAACGCATACAACCCCTGATTCTGTTTCAATCAATCATTACTTACAGGATATGGTCAAGGCAAATGTTGACTACTGTTTTATGGAAGTGAGCTCTCACGGAATTCATCAAAAAAGAACAGAAGGCTTGCATTTTACTGGCGGAATTTTTACCAACCTAACTCAAGACCATCTCGATTATCACAAAACATTTGCAGAATATAGAGATGTAAAGAAGACCTTTTTTGATCAGTTACCAGAGGATGCTTTTGCATTGGTAAATGTTGATGATAAAAACGGAATATTTCTCTTGCAAAACACCAAGGCAAAGAAAATTTCTTATGCGCTAAAGTCGATGGCAGATTACAAAGCCAAAGTGTTAGAGAATCAATTTTCAGGATTATTATTAAATATCAATGGATCTGAAGTTTGGACAAAATTGATTGGTAGCTTCAACGCTTATAACCTTTTAGCAATTTTTGCTACTGCAGATTTGTTAGGATTCGAGCAATTAGAAACTTTAAGATTGATGAGTGAATTGGATAGCGTTGCGGGCAGATTTCAACATTTTAAATCAGTAACTAATATTACGGCAATTGTTGATTATGCACACACACCAGATGCTTTAAAAAATGTTTTAGAAACCATAAATGATATTAGAACTGGTAGTGAAAAAGTAATTACTGTTGTAGGATGTGGTGGAGATAGAGATAAAACGAAGCGTCCAAAAATGGGGCATATTGCATCATTTTTAAGTGGACAAACAATCTTTACTTCAGATAACCCGAGGAGCGAAAATCCGCAGACAATTATTGAAGAAATGGAAGCAGGAGTAGAAGCTCAAAACTATAAAAAAACACTTTCAATTGTTGATAGAGAACAAGCCATAAAAACGGGTTGCTCAATGGCAACCTCAGGAGATATTTTATTGATTGCAGGTAAAGGACACGAAACATACCAAGAGGTAAATGGTGTGCGTTCAGATTTTGATGATTATAAAAAAACACAAACAATTTTAACCAAACTCCAAAAATAGATGCTGTATTATTTATTTGAATATTTAGACAAACATTACCAATTTTCAGGCGCAGGATTGTTTCAATACATCTCTTTTCGTTCTGCATTGGCTTTTGTTTTTTCCCTGCTAATATCGAGTGTTTATGGTAAGCGGATCATCAATTATTTACAAAGAAAACAGGTTGGTGAATCGGTTCGTGATTTGGGGTTAGAAGGTCAAAAAGAAAAAGCAGGTACTCCAACCATGGGTGGAATTATCATCATTTTAGCAACCTTGATTCCGGTATTGTTATTTGCCAAGGTTAACAATGTTTATATCATTATGTTAATCATCACAACGTTGTGGATGGGTGCTATTGGTTTCTTAGATGATTATATCAAAATATTTAAAAAAGACAAAGAGGGATTGAAAGGTCGCTTTAAAGTAATTGGTCAAGTAGGGTTGGGTGTTATTATTGGTAGCATGTTATACTTTAATCCGAATGTAACGATCAAAGAGAAATTGCCCAAAGACGTTATGCAAATCGCCGAAAACACTACTCCAAAGTTGTTCGGCGATGCGCATAAATCAACTAAAACAACCATTCCATTTTTTAAAAATAATGAGCTAGATTATTCATCAGCACTTACGTGGATTGATGAAGATTATAAAAAATATGCATGGATAATTTTTATTCCTTTTGTAATTTTCATCATCACAGCGGTTTCTAACGGAGCAAATTTAACTGATGGGATTGATGGTCTCGCTGCTGGGTCATCTGTAATAATTGTCATCACCCTGGGGATATTCGCATGGATATCAGGTAACATTATTTTTGCCAATTATTTGGATGTAATGTACATACCCCAATCTGGTGAAATGGTGATTTTTATTTCTGCATTTGCAGGAGCTTTGATCGGATTTTTATGGTACAATACTTTTCCAGCACAAGTGTTTATGGGTGATACAGGGAGTTTGACCATTGGTGGAATCATAGCAGTTATAGCTATAGCCACACGTAAAGAATTATTGATTCCAATATTAGCTGGAATCTTTTTAGCAGAAAATTTATCGGTGATTTTACAAGTGGGATATTTTAAATATACCAAGAAAAAAACAGGAATAGGAAAGCGCATTTTTAAAATGTCGCCATTACATCATCACTATCAAAAATCAGGATATCACGAAAGTAAAATTGTTACTCGATTTTGGATTGTTGGGATCCTATTGGCAGTGATAACGATAGTAACTTTAAAATTGAGATAAATGAAACTTGTAGTCCTTGGCGGTGGTGAAAGTGGTGTGGGGGCAGCGATTTTGGGATTAAAAAAACAGTACGATGTTTTTGTGTCAGATAATGGTACAATTACAGATAAATACAAAGAAGTTCTTTTAAATATTGAAATACCATTTGAAGAAAATGGACATACTGAGTCAACTGTTTTAGCTGCCGATGTAGTGGTAAAAAGTCCAGGAATTCCAGATACGGTTCCTTTAATAAAAAAGTTAATTCAAAACGGAATTCGAGTGATTTCAGAAATTGAATTTGCTGCACAATTTACGGATGCTAATATAATTGCAATCACTGGGTCAAACGGAAAAACAACTACCACAATGTTAACACATCATATTTTAAAAAATGAAGGCTTGGATGTGGCAATGGCAGGTAATATTGGCGATAGTTTTGCTTTGCAAGTTGCTGTTAAAGAGGTTGAGAATTATGTATTAGAGTTAAGTAGTTTTCAGTTGGATGGCATTGTGAAATTTAAACCACATATCGCCGTCATCACTAATTTGTCACCAGATCATTTAGATAGGTATGATTATAAAATGGAAAATTATATCCATTCAAAATTCAGAATTACCATGAATCAAACTGAAGACGATTATTTGATTTATGATGCAGATGATAAACTGATAGTTGAGTGGTTAGAAAACAATAGAACAAAAGCACAATTGCTTCCTTTTTCGATTGAAAAAACAGTAGAAAAAGGAGCGTATATAAAAGATAATAACATAGTAATAAATATTAATACAAATCAATTTACGATGGGGATAACATTATTAGCATTGCAAGGAAAACACAACGTAAAAAACGCGATGGCGGCTTCTATGGCGTCACAGTTGTTAAAGGTAAGAAATCAAACAATTCGTGAGAGTTTAGAAAATTTTGAAGGTGCAGAACATAGATTAGAAAAGGTGCTAAAGATTAGCGGTGTTGAGTATATCAACGATTCAAAAGCTACCAATGTAAATGCAACTTATTATGCTTTAGATAGTGTAACAGCTCCTATAGTTTGGATTGTAGGTGGTGTAGATAAGGGTAATGACTATTTCGATTTGATGCCTTTGGTAAGAGAAAAAGTAAAAGCGATTGTTTGCTTAGGGGTCGATAATCAAAAAATTGTACAAACTTTTAGTAGTGTAATTGATTTGATTGTAGAAACTGTTGGCGCCGAGGAAGCGGTAAAAGTTGCCTATAAAATTGCAGAAAAAGGTGATACTGTTTTATTGTCTCCTGCATGTGCAAGTTTTGATTTATTTGAGAATTATGAAGAGAGAGGTCGTCAATTTAAACAAGCGGTGAGAGAGTTGTAAAATGAATGATTTTATAAATAACATAAAAGGCGATAGAGCCATTTGGTTGGGGATTGCAATTTTAGCTTTCTTCTCTTTTATGCCTATTTATAGCGCAAGTACCAACTTGGTATATGTGGTAAAATCAGCATCAAGTCCAGCAGCAATTTTAATTAAACATGCTGTTTTATTGATTTTAGGGTTTATCATTTTGTATATGGTACACAAAATTCCATATCGCTATTTTAGTGGTGGATCTGTATTAATGTTGCCCATTGTTTTTGTCCTTCTATTATTCACCTTGACTCAAGGAAAAACAATTGGAGGTGCCAATGCTAGTAGATGGATAAATATTCCTTTTGTGGGAATCGGTTTTCAAACTTCAACGTTGGCAGGTTTAGTTTTGATGACATATGTGGCTCGGTATTTGGCAAAAAATAAAGACAAGGAAATCAACTTTAAAGAGAGTTTATGGCTTTTATGGCTACCCGTTGCAGGAATTTTAGGATTAATTTTACCAGCAAATTTTTCTACCACAGCAATCATTTTTATGATGATTTTAATCCTGACTTTTATTGGAGGGTATCCAATAAAATATCTAATGTATATTTTCGGGATTGGTATCTTGAGTTTGACATTATTTGTTTTAGCTGCCAAAGCATTTCCAGATACGATGCCAAATAGAGTAGATACATGGATTAGTCGTGTAGAGAATTTTTCAGATAAAAATGCTGAAGAAGCGTATCAAGTTGAGAAGGCAAAAATAGCTATTGCAACGGGTGGGCTTACTGGATTAGGTCCTGGAAAAAGTGTGCAAAAGAATTTCTTACCACAGTCTTCTTCCGATTTTATTTATGCCATCATTGTAGAAGAATTTGGAATGATTGGTGGTATAGGAGTTGTTGTAGTGTACCTTTTTTTATTGTTTAGAATTATCATGGTTGCCAAAAAAGCACCCACCATTTTCGCCACACTTTTAGTATTAGGAATTGGATTACCAATCATTTTTAGAGCGATGATAAATATTGCAGTCGCCATTAATTTATTGCCTGTAACAGGACAAACACTGCCACTTATTAGTAGCGGTGGTACTTCTATTTGGATGACTTGTTTTGCTGTTGGAATGATATTAAGTGTGAGTTCAGTAAAAGAAGCTGAAGACCAGGAATTAGAACATGAAAACCCTTTAAATATATTGCATGAGCAAATCGATTAACATCTTGTTAAGTGGTGGTGGTACGGGTGGACACATCTATCCTGCCATAGCGATTGCAAACGAATTAAAGGCACGATATCCACAAGCAAAATTTTTGTTTGTCGGTGCAAAAGATAGAATGGAAATGGAAAAAGTTCCGGAAGCTGGATATCAAATTAAAGGGCTTTGGATTTCTGGAATTCAACGTAGTTTGACATTAAAAAATTTGTCATTTCCTTTTAAGTTGATGAGCAGTTTGTGGAATGCAAGAAAGATTGTAAAACAATTTAAACCAGATGTAGTTATTGGCACAGGTGGTTTTGCAAGTGGACCAACTTTGTTTGTGGCATCAAAAAGGAGGATTCCAACGTTGATTCAAGAACAGAATTCTTTTCCTGGAATCACGAATAAATTATTAGCTAAAAAGGTGAATAAAATTTGTGTTGCCTATGATAAATTAGATCGATTTTTCCCTACTGATAAAATTATAAAAACTGGAAACCCTGTGCGTCAGGATTTATTGACTTCAGCAGATACCTCTGAAGCAAAAGCCTTTTATAAGTTAGAAGAATCCAAAAAAACGTTGTTGATTTTAGGTGGGAGTTTAGGTGCAAGAGCAATCAATAAATTGGTTGAAAAAAATATTGATTGGTTAGTTAGAAGAGGAGTTCAGGTAATTTGGCAAACAGGAAAATTGTATTATGATGAATATAAGAAATATGATGATTTAAAAGGAGTGCAAACTCACGCTTTTTTAAACAGAATGGATTTAACCTATGCAGCAGCTGATTTTATAATTAGTAGAGCGGGTGCAGGTTCTATTTCAGAATTATGTATCGTAGGCAAGCCTACCATTTTTATTCCCTCACCTAATGTTGCGGAAGACCATCAAACAAAAAATGCATTAGCAGTTGTTGAAAATTATGGAGCAATTTTGCTAGAAGAAAAAAACAACACTATGTTTCAATCGGTTTTTGAAAATTTGTTGAATGATGAAGAACAGCAAAAATCATTGTGTGAGAATATTAAAAAATTAGCATTGCCAAATGCTACAAATACTATTGTTAATGAAATTGAGAAACTGATAATCAAATGAATTTGAATTCTAAACATAACATTTACTTCATTGGTATCGGCGGCATCGGGATGAGTGCTTTGGCGCGCTTTTTTGCTGTGAATGGTAAAAATGTTGCAGGATTTGATAGAGTAACATCTGAAATTACAAATTCGTTAGAAAAGTTAGGTATTGAAATTCATACAGATGATTCGGTTGATATGATTTTAACTGAATTTAAAGACCCATCTAAAACTTTGGTAGTCTACACACCTGCAATTCCTGAGAATCATCAAGAGTTGAGTTATTTCAACTCAAATGGATTCACGGTGTTGAAAAGATCAGAAGTATTGGGGTTAATTACAAAAGACACTTTTTGTTTGGCAGTTGCCGGTACACATGGCAAGACGACAACATCTACAATATTAGGGCATATTTTAAAAGAAAGTGGTGTGGATGCAACTTCCTTTTTAGGAGGTATTTCAGAAAATTACAATTCTAATTTAATTTTAGGAGGTGATGAAATATCTGTAGTTGAGGCTGATGAATACGATCGTTCATTTTTACGTTTGTCGCCAAATATTGCATGTGTCACTTCGATGGATGCAGATCATTTAGATATTTATGGTGGGGCCGATACGTTGCAAGATTCATTTAAAGAATTTGCTGATAAAGTTACTGACACCATGATTGTGTGCAAAGGTTTGCCTTTACAAGGATTGACTTATGCTGTAAATTCAACCGCAGATTATTATGCTAACAATATCAAAATAAAAAATGGAGTATACATTTTTGATGTCATGACTCCGACAGAAATAATTACAAATGTGGAGTTCAATCTCCCAGGAAAACACAATGTGCTAAATGCTGTGGCTGCCTTGGCGATGGCGAATAATTTTGGAGTTCCGCTTCAAGACATTGCCAAGGCATTATTAACATTTAAAGGGGTACAACGCAGATTTTCGTACAGAATTAAAACTGATGATTTGGTGTTGATTGATGATTATGCACACCACCCCACCGAAATAAATGCGGTATATGAATCGGTGAAGGAAATGTATCCCGATAAAAAAGTATTGGCAGTTTTTCAGCCACATTTGTTTAGTCGAACAAAAGATTTTGTGGATGATTTTGCTAAAAGTTTAGCACAATTTGATGCCTTAATTTTATTAGATATTTATCCAGCAAGAGAAAAACCAATAGATGGAATTACATCAAAATGGTTGTTTGATAAAATAAATATGGAGTCAAAGAAGTTATCATCTAAAGAAGGTTTAATTGATACCATAAAATCAGAGAATGCAGCTATAATAGTAATGATGGGAGCAGGTGATATAGGAGAGTTAGTTGTAGATGTCCAAAAAGAATTATCAGATGAAAATTAATTGGAATTACATAAAAGGATTTTTGTTAATCACCTTGGTGTTATTTCTTTTTGGGTTTACTAATTATAGAAATGAGCAACAAAAAATAACAATTGTCAAAGTTAAATTTGAAGAAGGTGAAAACCTTTTTATGAGTTATGAAATGGTTAATAAGTTGTTAATACAATATGGAGGAGAAGTCACAAACAAAACAAAATCATTAATAGATTTGAATGGTTTGGAAAAACAAGTGTTGTCGCATCCAATGGTAGAAAATGCAACTGCCTATATTACTGTTGATGGTCAATTGAGAATTAGTGTTAAACAAAGAACCCCAATCGGAAGGATTAACACAGGTAATGGTTCTTATTACATTGACAAACAGGGAGAATTTATGCCTTTGTCAGAAAATTATTCAGCACGTGTTCCTATCGTTACAGGAGTTTCGACTTCTGAAAACATAGATGATTTGTATGAATTATTATCTTTTATTACGAACGATAATTTTTTACAAAAACAAATAGTTGGCGTCCAAATAGACGGCAAAGATGAATTTATTTTGACGACCAGAGTTGGAAATCATAAAATTGATTTTGGAAACTTAGAAGCTAAGAAAAGAAAATTTAAAAATTTAAAAGCGTTTTATTCTTTTACGATGAAAAATGAAGTGATTGATAATTATAAGAGAATAAGTTTAAAATACAACAATCAAGTTGTAGCGACTAAAAAAGACTAGTATGGATCAAAACGATATTTCGGTAGGCTTAGATATTGGAACAACAAAAATTGTTGCCATGATTGGTCGTAAAAATGAATACGGTAAGATTGAACTCTTAGGTATTGGTAAAGCCAAGAGTTTAGGTGTACATCGTGGTGTTGTAAATAATATTACGCAAACTATACAGTCAATTCAGCAAGCTGTTGATGAAGCTATCGCAGTATCAGGAGTTAAAATTGATGAGGCTATAGTTGGTATTGCTGGTCAGCATATCCGCAGTTTACAGCACAGTGATTATATAACAAGGCCAAATTCACAAGAAGTTATTGACGAAGCTGATTTAGAAAAATTAGAAAGTCAAGTTCATAAATTGGTGATGCTACCAGGTGAAGAGATTATCCATGTGTTACCACAAGAGTTTAAAGTAGATGGTCAAGCCGAAATCAAAGAGCCAATTGGGATGTATGGCGGTCGATTAGAAGCTAACTTTCATGTAGTGGTAGGTCAAGTTTCATCAATTAGAAATATAGGGCGCTGTATAAAAAGCGCAGGGTTAGATTTAGCAGGAATTACCCTAGAGCCTCTTGCATCAGCTGATGCCGTGTTGAGTCAGGAAGAAAAAGAAGCAGGAGTTGCTTTGATTGATATAGGTGGAGGAACAACTGATTTAGCAATTTTTAAAGATGGAATTATCCGTCATACCGCAGTCATTCCTTTTGGAGGAAACGTGGTGACCGAGGATATTAAAGAAGGATGCTCTATCATAGAGAAGCAAGCAGAATTGCTAAAAACAAAATTCGGTTCGGCGTGGCCTGGAGAGAATAAAGACAACGAAATTGTTTCTATTCCAGGATTGAGAGGGCGCGACCCAAAAGAAATTACTTTGAAAAATCTGTCAAAAATAATTCATGCAAGAGTGGTAGAAATTATTGAGCAAGCTTTTGTAGAAATCAGAAATTACGGACACGAAGAAACAAAGAAAAAATTGATAGCAGGAATTGTACTTACTGGTGGAGGAGCGCAATTAAAGCATATCAAACAATTGGTAGAATATATTACGGGGATGGATACCAGAATTGGTTATCCGAATGAGCATTTGGCAGGAGATACTGACGAATCTATTTCTAGCCCAACCTTTGCAACAGCCATTGGATTGTTGATGAAAGGATTGAATGATAAAGAAAAATTGTCAAAAATTTCAGTTGCAACTGATGTAGAAGATACATCAAAAGAAACTGAACAAGAAAAACCAGCGTTGCCAAAAAGATCAATCTTTGAGAGATGGTCAGACAAGTTTAGAGATTTTTTAGACAACGCAGAATAAAATAAATAATAAACCAAACTAAACAACCTATTAATTATGCCAGAAGACAATAACCCTAGTTTTGGAAATATCGAATTCGATTTACCCGTAAATCAATCTAATGTCATCAAAGTAATTGGTGTCGGTGGAGGTGGAAGCAATGCTGTAAACTACATGTTAACACAAGGTATCAACGGAGTTGATTTTGTGATTTGTAACACAGATGCTCAAGCGCTACAAAATAGTCAAGTCCCAACCAAGATTCAGTTAGGAGCTTCTTTAACAGAGGGTCTTGGAGCTGGAGCAAATCCTGAAGTTGGAAAACAATCTGCACTTGAAAGTGAAGATGAAATTAAAAAGATGTTGGGTAGCAATACCAAAATGGTTTTCATCAATGCTGGTATGGGTGGAGGAACTGGAACTGGTGCAGCGCCGGTGATTGCTAAGTTTGCCAAAGAGATGGATTTATTGACAATAGGTATTGTTACAATTCCGTTTTTATTTGAGGGGAAAACACGTATTGATCAAGCAAAAAAAGGGATTGAAGAATTGAGTAAATATGTTGATTCTATGGTTGTAATCAACAATAACAAGCTAAGAGAGGTTTATGGCAATTTAGGATTTAAGGCTGGTTTTTCAAAAGCTGATGAAGTATTAGCAACAGCATCTCGTGGAATTGCTGAAGTTATTACACATCACTATACACAAAATATTGATTTACGTGATGCTAAAACAGTGTTGGCAAATAGTGGAACAGCAATTATGGGTTCTGCAAAAGCAACAGGGAAAAATAGAGCAGAAGATGCAATTATGAATGCATTGGATTCGCCGTTGTTAAATGATAATAAAATTGAAGGGGCTAAAAATGTGTTGTTGCTAATCGTATCAGGAAATGATGAAATCACCATTGATGAAATAGGAGAGATCAATGATTTTATTCAGGCTGAAGCAAAAACAAATGTGAATATTATTATGGGTGTTGGTGAAGATGATGCTTTAGGTGATGCTATAGCTGTGACGGTTGTAGCAACTGGATTTCATAAAGATCAGCAAAGTACTATTATTCAACAAGAGCCTAAAAAAGTCATTCATATTTTAGATGAAAATCAAAAATCTACTTTTGATTTAACAGACTCTAGCGAGTTTGTGTCAAGATCAGAGGATGTGGTGCACTCATTAGTAGATTCTAATGAGCGTATTGTTTACACATTGGATGAATCAGAAGATATTGAGGAAATGGAATTGATTCCGACTTCCGAAATCATTAAGAATATGGACGTTGTATATGAAGAAATTTCTTATGAAACCAGCGATGATTTTATCATTACATCAGCGGTTAATGAAATTGAGGTTTTTGATCATGAAGAAATAAAAGCTGAAGCTAAAAATCAAACAACTTTTGTTTTTGAAAACCCAATTGATATCCATAAAAAACCTGAAGATTTAGCAGTAGAAGTTACAAACAGTATTAATGATATTGAAGTTGTAAATCCTAGAGAGGTGACTCCCATTACCAAAGAAGAAACTGCAATTGTATTTGATTTGGGTGATTTTAATGAGCTAGAAACAAAGCATGTTGAGACTTCTAAACCACTAGTTGCAGAAGTTAAGGTAGAAGTTGAGGAAGAGCTGAAGTTTGTTGTTAAACAAAAAGCAATTGAAGAGGTTAAAAAACCACAAGAAACTGACCAGGAATTATCGCCAATGTATTTGACGATATCAGAATTGAAAAATAGAGCAGAAGAGCGTAAAAGTAAGATGAACAAGTTTAATTATAAATTCAATAATAAACTTAAACCTAATAATATTGATGAGATTGAGAAAGAACCTGCCTATAAAAGGATGGGTGTAGAGTTAGATGATACTTTGTTGTCGTCAGACTCTAATCAATCAAAAACTACATTAAGTGTTGATGAAAATAATGATTTACAATTTAGATCTAACAATTCATTTTTACACGACAACGTAGATTAAAGTAGAACCCGAAGACTAACCCCAGTAAGAAAACTCGATTTTATTCATTTACTTGAATAAACTTCGAGTTTTTTTTATCTTCGCAGTCTAATAAAATAGATATGAGTTTACAAGCCAAAATAATGGAGCAAATGAAAGTTGCAATGAAGTCTAAAGACACCATTGCATTACAATCATTAAGAGCCATTAAGTCAGAAATATTATTGGCAAATACCAAAGGAGGTGATGCCAAGTTTTCTGAAGATGATGAAATTAAGTTATTACAGAAATTAGTAAAACAGCGTAAGGATAGTGCTGTATTATATGCTGAACAAGGAAGAGCTGATTTAGCGGATCCTGAGTTGGTAGAAGCTAAAATCATTTCACAGTTTTTACCTGTACAAATGAGTGCTGATGAATTAAAAAAATTTATTAGTGGACTTATTTTTAAAGTAGGAGCAAGCTCTATGAAAGATATGGGTAAGGTGATGGGAATGGCATCAAAAGAATTAGCGGGTAAAGCTGATGGAAAAGCCATCTCATCTATTGTAAAAGAATTACTTTTGTAATATCTATTAATTGGCCACGTAGCTCAGCTGAATAGAGCACTGGATTTCGGCTCCAGCGGTCGGGGGTTTGAATCCCTTCGTGGTCACAAATAAACAAAAAGTAAGCAATGTTATAATGCTTGCTTTTTGTTTTGGTAGCATTGTACTATATTAGCTGTCAATTAAAAAACACCCTTTAAATATTTGTTTTCTTTAATTGCAATTTTTAAAAACTGGCACAGGATTGTACTATTTCCAAAAAAGTTCAATTCAACACAACGGACTCTTATATCTTCAAATTCGCAGTTTTATTCTAACCTTACTTTAACAAATAAAAAATATTTTGAACATCGCGTTTTAAGCTTTATTGAAAGCTATGAATTTGTAAGTAGAGAAAGGGTTAAGATAACGGAAGAAATAAAATTACTAATTGCTGCCTCCGCAATTAAGTTAACATTTGGGTATAGACATTATATCTTTTCATCTATAGACACAATTATTGTTTATCCAAAAGATTATTTTTCTCCATTTGGGAATCAGCAACACAAAGGAGAAACAAATCTTAGGTATAAGGTAATAGTATTTTCTTTACAGGATTTTAAAGAAGGAATTAAAATTGTTGACGATAATCTTAATTTAGGATTGCATGAGTTTACCCATGCGATGCATTATAGTTTTATGAGTTCTGGTAATAGTAGTGCTAGTTATTTTAAAAAGCATTATAGCAATTTGTTAGAGTTTATGAAGGATAAGTCAGAACAGAAAAAGCTAGTAAATGCTGGGTATTTACGTGAGTATGCTTTTGAAAATCAATTTGAATTTTTAGCTGTTTTGGTCGAGCACTTTTTTGAAACACCAGATAAGTTTGAGCAAAAATTACCAGAGTTGTTTTTTAAAATTAAGAAATTGCTGAATTATTCAAAGGCAGATTTCTTTTCATAAAAAAGACCTACAAATATGCATGTAGGTCCTTTTAATTCAAAATAATTATCCTATTCAGCTAATGTTCTAATGTAATTAATGATAAGCCACCTATCTTCATCATCTGGCATTTTCTTAGTGTATTCTGGCATGTCGTCTCTGCCAAAAGTAGTTTTGTAGAATAATTCACCATCTGTTTGAGATTGTGTTTCTTCTGATGAAAAATCACCTAAGTCACCTTCTACTTCATCTGCTTTTTTTCCATCACCATAGCCTTCTTTTCCGTGGCACGATTTACAATGTTTGCTGTATAATGATTTTCCGATTGATCTATCTTCATCTGGATCTATTGGATTCTTCATGTTCACATATTTTTCTGGCACTTTCCATTCTTCTTGAATAAAAGAAGTAAAAGAAAATAATGCAAAAGATAGAACTCCGATAATTGTTAAAAATTTTAATGATTTCATACGTGTGTTATTTAAGATTTTGATAGTTTGAATAAATTTAAGATTAAATATACAATTAAGCCCCAAATTCCAATAATTAATAAATTGGGAAATATAAGTAAAAATATGGGGGTTTTATTTCTTGGTGACCACATGGTTCTTTGGTCAAAAGTTGATTCATCAATTATTGGAACACCAATATTGCTAGAAATCAGGGCTTTTACAGTTCCATAATCATCACTTTCAAAAAGTACCACTTCAAAAGTTAAGTTTCCGTCAATCCCGGGAATGTCATTTTCTATTGGTACAATAATAGAACCATCTTCATCAGTTATATTAAATTCCTCACCAATTCTTAAAGGTCTAAACAAGCGTTGAACTTGAACAGTTAAAGATTCATCAACAATAGGACTGTTTGTATTAACATCGATTAATGTAGCAGTCATATAATTGATACTATCTTTCGTTATTATTTTGGCTTTGATATTAGCATCCTTAAAACGTATACTTTTTTTAGCTTTTTTAAAGGATTCATTTCCTTTAAAAAAGAATTGGACATTGTATCTGTTTGACGAATCAGACTTAATTTCACTTAAATTTTTTAATTTGAATCGGCATTCGCCATTCATATTTGTTGTGATTTTACCCAATGCTATTTTATCATCATCCAATTTGTTAAAAATACTTATTTCAATATTAGAAATTTTGACGGTTTTCTTTTTTACTCTAGATGATGCTTTAATATTGAAATACACTTCACCATCCATGACTTTTACATATTCAACATTTATTCTAGCCTTACTCTTTTTAGTTTTTTGTGCATAGCTGTTTTCAGAACCAAGAGTTAGTATGATTAAACTAATAAAAGCAAGAAAACTTGAATAGTATTTAAATTGATTTTTCATGATTCTTTATTTTTATTAGTTTCTATTAGCTCTTGTTCGTCCGAAGTTCTTTGAATAGGGATTATCGGTAAATAGCGAACTAAAACAGTAATAATTAGTAAAGCCATTGCCAAAGTTGCAATAGTTATTATCCATTCGTGCATACTTGGGAAATAGTGATGCCAAGACTCTGGCACTCCTTGTATTGGTAAAAAAGGATGTAGTAATGTTGAAGTAACAATAACATAACGTTTCCACCAAGAACCGACAACTACAAGCAAGCCAATAATAAACATAGGTAAAGGTTTTCTTCCTTTTTTAAATAGTAAAACAAGAATAGGAATGATTAATCCACCTATGGTTACTGCCCAAAACAATGGTGCATAGTGACCAGTAAATAGAGAGTTTAAATGAATTTCTTCTTCAACACTTGCGGTAAATGCTGGGATTAAATATTCGTTTATATTAAAATATAAATAAGTTAAACAACCGAGGACTAATAGTTTTCCCATTTTATCAAAATGGAAAGGCGTTATATAATCTTCTAGTTTATAAACTCTTCTTAAAATAGATACAACAACAACAAGTGCTCCGATTCCTGCTACAAAAGCACCCGAAATAAAGTATGCACCCATATTAGTGCTGTTCCAGCCAACTCTATACGTTGTAGAAAATAACCAAGCATCAATAGTTTGTAATATTAAACCAACAGGAATAATCATCATTGCAATGATTTTTATCGATTTTTCTTGAATAATTTTCTGTGCTTTACTACCTGTCCATTTCAAGGATAGTTTACCATACCACTTACTTAAAAATGGACTTTTCTCTTTATAATGTTTTTTTAATAATGCAAGATCTGGAATTAACGGAAAATAAAGTAATAGGAAACTAAGAGCAATATAGGTTGGTATAATAATTACATCCCAAGTAATTGGTGATTGTAATCTAGCATGAATGAACAGGTTTAATAACCTGTCTGGTCTTGCCATATCTATCATTATAGTGATTCCAGCCATTACAATAGCAGCTAAAGAAATAATCTCAGCGATTCTAACTAAGGGTGTTCTCCAAGTATTTTTAGTCAATCTTAAAATTGCAACAGTAACAGATCCAACAAAACTAGTTGCTACAAAGAATACAAAGTTTGAGATGTAAATTCCCCAAAGAGAATAATCTCGCATATTGGTTACTACTTGTCCTTTTATGAGTTGATCTATATAGGCGATTATTCCTAAAATAATAATCACAATTAATGAACTTGTCCAAATAACCCCTAGTTTTTTAAACTTTCTAGGTGCTAAATCTTTTAGAAGTGTATCCATGTTTTTCATAATTATTCAGGTTTTTTAACAGATTGAAATTCTGTGTAATTTTCTAGACCATCTTTAAAGTCAACCAATCTATCAGATGGAGGTAAATAATATACGCTAGGTTCTGTTCCTAGGCCTTCCATTAATCGATATCCTGCTTTATCTTCTAACAATTTACTTAACCTTAAAGTTTCATCACCATTGGTAACTGTATCTTCATATTTATCGCCAAAATAAAACACGCCATTTGGGCAAGCAGTTACGCAGTGAGGAAGCTCTCCTTTATCGATAGAGTGTGGACAAAAATCACATTTATCAACGGTACCTTTGATACTTGGCATACCTGCATGTTCTGGTGAAGGTGTGTGATCTGTCATATCCATATTTAAGGTAACATTTTGTCCAGGTTCGCCCCAATTAAATACTCTTGTAGAATATGGGCAAGCTGCCATACAAAACCGACAACCAATACAGCGCTCGTTATCTATCAGAACTAAACCATCTCTTCTTTTAAAAGTTGCATCTACCGGACAAACGGTAACACAAGCTGGTTGATCACAATGCTGGCATGTAGTAGGCATCCAATACGGAGCTGTCTTCTCAGACTCCTGCATTTTATATACCTTAAGCCATGCATTATCACCAGTAATATAATGGTGTTTATTACAAGCGCTTTGACAGCTTAAAGCATTTTTACACTTTGCCAAATCTACCACCATCACAAATTTCTTATCCGCATACCCTTCTCTTACATTATACTTTTTATCGTGATTTGTTGAGTGAGTAACTTCAACAACTTCAGAAGAGTCAACTTGAATTAATGTACCATCGGTAGTCATTAATTCCATCTTTTCATGTGAATTGTTTTTAGACTGAGCATTGGATTTTGAAATAAGTTTCGACAAACCAAATCCGCCAATAATAGAAACAAACCCTAGTTTTAATCCTTTATCTAGAAATTTTCGTCTTGTGTTATTATTTGTATTTTCCATAATAAATAGGATTAAAGTTTTCTACCTAGCCATTTAAGTAATGAGCTGTTAGAAATATTTTTCTTTATGACTTTAGATTTTTTTAGTGTACTAACTTTTACTTTTACAGAAGTTCCATCTGGTTTTAATAAAGTTTGATATTCACTATCATCAGTAATATCATTTTTATCACCCTCAATAGAGTTGCCAAACCCTAGAAAAGGAATTAATAAACCACCTCCTAAAATGGGCAATATACCTCGCCTTGAAATTTGTTTTTCTTCTCTTGATTTATTTTTCATCGAATAAGAGTTTTTAAACAGTAAAACAAAATATTCTTTAATATTTTGTTTTACTGTTGTTTATGGTTTTATTGTTAAAAATTAATAAAGTCTCGTAATGTTAAATCCTAATAAGAAATCGCCATTAAAAATGTCGTTTTGATTAAACATATAATTCTTTTGAGGTACAATACCGTTATAGTTAGCTATAAATAATTGAAAGGCATGTCCAGATGTTCCAAACTCAACTCCAAAACTCAACCCTGGATGTGGGTTGTCTTTCATAAATTCTGTAATGGGTTGGCTATAGTCAATCATTATTGCAGTATTATCAGTTATTTTATATCTACCACCTAAAGAGAATGCAACCATATCACTTCGCATGGTATTTTCTACAATATTGTAGTGTGAAAGACTCAGCGTTGCTAGTGCTGAAAATTTAGGATTAAATCGTCTTGCTACGATTATCTGATTAAAAAACGACCATCTATCTGCTACTCCATTTGGAAAATATCCTTGATTTTTAGGTCTAGCATCTACCGTCCAATTACCATAATAAGTTACGCTAACTGGCATTTTTTCTGAACGTGTTTGCCTTAATAAGGCTACTTTTAGATTGAAATCGAGTAATCGATTAAATTTGGTTGTTCCAAACCCTACAGTCACTCTTTCGTGTACTCCATAAGCAACGCCTAGTCTTATATTTGAGGACCCCCAAATACCTGACATATCATTTTCGTCAACATTTATAAGTCCGAATCTATGGTTCATCTGAATTTCAAATGAATTTTTACTTAAAACTACATTTGTTGGGTTGTCAAAAACATAAGAACTTTCAAAAGCAGAACGTTCTAGTTTTTCTTTTACCTTTTCAACGATTGTATCGTTTTCTTTTTTGCTGTTATCTTCTTGTGAATTCGCGATAAAAGGGAGCATCAAAAAAACAAAAAGTACTAATATATAATTTTTCATGTCTATTGTTTTTAAGGTTAATTATCGAGTGCTCCTTGATTAATCCAAGCTTTCACTAATTCGATTTTAGAATCTGGCCATTGAGACCCAGGTGGCATCAAAGGGATACCATCTATTCCTAAAAGAGATTTATATAAGATACTCCCGTCGGCATTGTCTGGTATTACATATCCATTTAATAGACTGTCATAAGAGAATTCGTCACGAAGGTCTGGCGCCTCAGTGCCATTATGGCATCCAACACATTGGCCCCAAAGAGGCATGATGTCGTTTTGGTATGATAGATTATCTGGAGGTGGTATTAATTCCTCTTCCGGATAAGCATCATAGTAGCAGGAGTTTAAAAACAGCCCCATGCCTAATATTATCAATAATTGAAATAAATTTTTCATACTTAAAGGTTTTGAATTAAATAACTTAATATTTAAACTATAAGTGCAGATTTAAAAACCTACACTTATAGCAGATAAATTATTATTCTATTTTCATTGTTAAGAAGTTAGATTGGCCATGGGCAATTGCAGCATTGTTAAAAATTGCCAATCCGAATGGGATTTCTGAGCCAATAGCGAAAACAACATCTGTAGGGTCGCCAGTATTTAATTTTCTTCTAATTTCTAATTGCCATCCAGAACCTATATGGTTAGCTATCACTTGTACATCTGATCTAAAATCACTTCCTTGTCCTCCTGGATTTATAATTACACTTGGCATTCTTTTGTTTCCAAACCCTTGAGAGTAAGAAGGGTCTCCATTAGGATTAATTGTTCCTCCAGTATAAGTTAAAGTACCATCAATATCAACTGCGGTAACAGGTTTTGCTGTTCCTCCATCAATTTCAGCTTGCGTAATCCAATAGTAATTTTCTCTATTTGGAATTACATATTTTGGTCCGCTTAAACCTGTTACAGCATCTGTAAATTTCATTGAAGTACTATAAGGTGAAGCTCCTTCATCATTTTTTCTTCCGTTAGCTGTAGCAAATCCATTATCATCTTCCCATTGTACGAACCCATCATCACAGGCTCCAGCCAAAGCATGTCTATCACGCTTCCAGTGCCAGAAATCGGCTAGTTCGCCTTGATTAGACATATAATGTCTTGTAACTTTATTTCCTGCATCCATTAAGTCATCTCCAGTTAATTCTAGACCACGATGACAAGTAACTGTACAAGTACCTCCTGCAAAGCCTTCTGGAGTTCCAATAGGGAACATCATTCCAAATTTATCTTCATAAAACTTATTATTTTTATGATTGGCATATTTATTTTCTTGTTGCCATTTACTAGTTACATCATTAAAAAACCAAGACTGTCGATCTCTACTGTCGCTATCATCTTCCCACTCAAATAATAGGTAGAGGTATTCGCCATCATGACCTCCTCTTAAAGAGTAGCTATAACTTTCATCTGTGTAAGGCGCCATCAGATCTGTAGGTTCTAATGAAGTGTCAAAATTACTTGAGCTATTTAAAGCTATTATTCTATCGCCTGCTCCCGAAACTGTAGCTGCGTTTACTAAAGGTCTTGCTTCTTTCCAGACATCGTCAATGTTACCATCAAAAATTGGTGCTGTAGAAAATTGCTTAACTAGTAATACATCTGTACTTTCTCCTACTCCAGGATCAACTACAATTGGAGTGAGTTGAGGAGCGTCATCATGTGTACATCCTGTGAATGATACTGATACTGATATTAGAAAAACCATTCCTAATACTAATCTTGATTTAATTGTTTTCATAATTTGATTGTTTATTAAAATTTATTTTTTGGTGTTTAAAATCGTACTGTATTCAAATTCTATATAAATTTATAGACAATAAAAAGTTAATTATATGATTTAAATCAGCTTTATAAAAACTTTAAACAGCTCACAATAAGGCTAATAAGTCTTATTATTGTTTTTTCTACAAAAATTATATGGCTAAGTATGGAACATTTGTTACATAGCAGTGTGATATTTGTTACATAATGATGTTTTTTTAGGATATTTAAGTATTGAATTGTAACTAAATAGATATGTATAAATGACTGAAATTAAAAGAGTTAAAATTTATTACGATGAGGTATATATATATAGGTATAAAATCAAGAATATTTTAAATAATATTTCTTACATGATATAAATCATGAATTTTAGAAACTAAGGTGCTTAACTTTATAGGAAATTTAAAGTTAGTAGTAATGAATAATCGTACACCTATATCTGCAATAATGACATCAGATGTTATTACCTTAAATTATAATGATGATTTAACAACTGCTGAAAAATTGTTTAAGTCTAACCATATAAGACATATTCCGGTTGTAAGTGGTGATCAGGTTGTAGGTATGTTGAGTTATACAGATTTATTGCGGATCAGTTTTGCTGATGCAGTTGATGAAGATGAGCATACAGTTGATACAGTAGTTTACAACATGTTTACTATTGATCAAGTAATGGCAAAGAATTTAGTACATGTAAATTCGAATATTTTAATTAAAGATGCTGCTGAAATTTTATCAAAAAATGAGTTTCATGCAATGCCTGTTATTGATGACGATAAATTGGTTGGTATTATTACCACAACAGATTTAATTAATTATTTGATAGATCAGTTTTAGCTATTCGCCAAAGCCTTTAGGTCCTTAATAGTTTTTGTTGGATTTTTAGCTTTAAAAACAAAACTACCTGCAACCAAAACATCCGCACCTGCAGAAACTAGTTTGTGTGCATTCTGGTCAGTAACTCCACCATCAATTTCTATTTTAGCATTCGACCCAGATTTTTCTATCATGTCCTTTAATTGTATCACTTTTTTATAAGTGTTTTCAATAAAGCTCTGTCCACCAAAACCAGGGTTAACACTCATAATACAGACAAGGTCAATATCTCGAATAATTTCTTCTAAAACACTTATAGGGGTGTGTGGGTTCAAGGCAACGCCTGCTTTCATATCAGCCGCTTTAATGGCCTGTAGAGTTCTGTGTAAATGAGTGCAAGCTTCGTAATGCACAGTCAAGATGTCTGCACCAACACTTTTAAAAGTCTCGATATATTGATCTGGATTGACAATCATTAAATGTACATCCAACGTTTTTTTAGCATGACGCTGCATTGCTTTTATTACGGGGAAACCAAAAGATATGTTTGGAACAAAAACCCCATCCATCACATCAATATGAATCCATTCAGCTTCGCTGTTGTTTATCATTTCAATATCGCGCTGTATATTTGCAAAGTCTGCTGCTAAAACCGAAGGGGCAATAATTTTTGTCATACTAAAGTGTTGTTTATTTGTGACAAAGATAAATAAGGGAAGTTAAAAGTTAAAAGTTAGAAGTTAAAAGTTTTACAAAAATTATTAAATAAAAAAAGCCGCTTCAAATTTTTGAAGCGGTTTTTTTTTTAATTAGCATATATTTCTGGATTCGGATAAAACGCTGCAATTGCAAACCAATAACTTATAACAGATTTTGCAGGTTTTAAATTTTGTCCTTGTCTTGGTCCTGAAATTGCTTTTCCATGAATTGTCCATTTATTTCCTTCATTATCTGTAAATAATGTTACTTCATTAGATGCATCCAATTCATAAGTGAATGTTAAATCTCTATTATCAGACTCTAGCTCAAATCCAACTATAAATTCTCCAGAACCCACTATAAGATAATCTTTACCATTAAATTGTTCTTTTATAACATTACCAGAACCAAATACATTAAACTGATATACTTTAGAGCCATTGTCACTTATTATTGCAAAGACACGCTCCTTATTAGGGATTGCATTATTTGTTGGTGAGGGTGGAAAAAGAAAAAAATCATGATTAGTTCTATAGTCACCATATGGGTAATAATCATAATCTCTTGTAAAGCCGGTTTCTGTAGTCATAACTTGAGTATTTGGATGTAAAAATTTCCAAAAACCCCATGTTGTCTCAACAACCTGAACTAGTTCAGGCGTGTCACCTATCTGCTCACCATTAACACACAATAAAGCTATCTGTGACCAATTACTGTCTGTTAGTCTATCATATAAAATTAAGTTTGCATTATATAGTAAACCAGAAACTCCAAAAGTTGTACTAGTCCCATCAACAAAACTTCTCCATCCAAAAGCTGTACCTGTTAAAGGACAATATGAAATACTGATTTTTTCCCCTGCTATTCGATCATTTACAATTTCGTGCCAGTTCATTATTGGATATGGATATGCTCTTACAATATTTCCATTAACCAAGCCAACAACCAAATCATCATCGTTTAAGAATGCAGACTGTGAGGTGTTGGGAAAAGCAAAACTAGGAGAGTCTATCGAAGGGATGCCATCTTTTCCTGGACCTCCATCTCTAACTTCATCAATTGGGATCAACCATTCATCATTAGAGTTATTGCCAGAACCATTTCCACCACTATTTCCAGAATTCCCATTCCCATTCCCATTATTAGGTAGATTAATATCTTCATCACTACCACCGCATCCAATTAGCAATAAGCTAATAATTATTACATAAAAAATATTATTCTTCATTTTTATAAAATTTTAATTTCTTTTTTAAAGGGATCTTGTATAAAACGCCTGAAGTAATTCTATAAGTTGGCGTAAGTTGTGTACCATCAACGTAACTGTAAATAGGTAACTCGGCTTTAATTGACATGGCAAAATTGGAAGATAAATTTATTGTAAAATTTGGGATAAAAAACACCCATTCACCACCTGTGTTATCTATTTCAAAACCTCCAATTTTATCTTGTTTTGCATGTCTATATTTAAAAGATATACTTGGTACAGAAATTTTATTAAATACAATAAACTCATCTGTAAAGCTCAAAAAAGTTTGAAATTCATTTCCGAACTCATAGGAGGTACTACCAAAATAATCGTTATTTACTCCAGTCCCTCTATATATTGCCCGTACAGAAAAATTAAGGCTTGGTCTAAATTTGAAATTTTTTAAAGCCTGTCCCCAATAAATCACATCCCAAGCTCCACTACCAGGTTGCATGTCTGCATTCAAAACAATGCCTTGACTGTTTGTTTTAGTTGTTGATCCTATCGGAATTTTAACCCCTAACCCAAATCGAACAGCGCTTTGTTGTCCTAAGACTTCACTAAAATTATATTTTGCCAATAAAACACCATCGCCAATTCCAGACGAGCGATCAGTATTTTCATTTCTAAATTGAGTAATTTCTCTTTTTTGAGCTACCCATGATAAAAGTCCTTCAATCGCAAAATCATTTGTAATGGAATAACTCAAATTTAACAAAACAGAATTTGTAGTTCTTAATCTTGCACTGTCATCTATTTTATCTTTTCCAATATTTAATGTATTTAAGTTATTATAGTCATAACTCAAATTAATTTGTAGTATTCCTTTTCCAAGAATATCTAAACCAATATTATTTGAAAGAGGAATGCCTCCAGAACAACAAGTTTGAGCATTCAAGGTCATAGAGTACATACTTAACAGAATAGCGTAAATGAGATTCTTAATCATAAATCATAATAAGTAACGCTTTAAAAAGTCGAACACTAAGAGTTAACCTTACATATGGTAATATAATAAAATAAAAAAAGCCGATTCAAATTTTTGAAGCGGCTTTTTTTACTTAAGCTTTGTATTAATGTTAGTCCTTATCGTGATCATCTTCTTTGTCATGATTTTCTTCAGATTTCTTATCAGCATCCATGTCATGGTTTTTGCCATCTTCATGTTTTACTTCTTTCAAATCCATTTTACAAACAGGACATTTATGATCTTTGTCTGCATAGGTTTTGTCGCCTTCACATTTCATAGGACATTGATATTCGGCTACAGCCATTTTATCATGATCCATTTCTGATTTTTGAACTTCTTCTTTTTGAACTTCTTGCTTTTCAGTTTTCTTTTCAGTAGTACAGCTCGATACTACCATTGTAGTTATAACTACAAGACTTAAAATTGCTTTTCTCATTTGTTTGATTTTAATTAATTATGACTGCTAAGATAAACTTAAATTTGATAAAAATAAAATTAACTCAAGTAGTTTTTGTTTCTTTCTGATAATAAAATGCAGGAAGTAAAATCAATAAAAATACTGGATGTATCAGTAATCTTCTAATATAAAAAGCAAGTAAATATCCATTTGAAAATTCAGAATTTAGTTGATAAAAATAAACGACTATTAATAGAATAAAAGCAATGACATAAAATTTGATTGAAAAAATTGATTGCTGTTTGTTTTTAAATAATACATATAAGATTATCAATGATAAAAACATATTGATAGTATACCTAAATAAGGTACTCAGAAATAATTTGGATGAATCATAAAGCGGAAAATTACCTACTAGAAAATCATTTTTAAAATAATCTATAAATGGGTCATAAAATAAATTCATTTGAAATGCCCGCACCAGCATTAGTAAAAAAACCAATGCAGAAATAATCCCTATTTGTTTTAATTTATCCATATTATTTTTTGTTGATGATTGCATATTTTTTTACCCAAATAATCCATAAAATAAAAACCATTCCGTAAATAATTCCAGGAAAAACAATGTCATGCAATACATTACTTAATTCAGGATAGTGGTAAATTACCAAGGTCAAAAAAACTATTCTAAAAATGTTAGCAGTATAAATCAAGGTCAATCCAATAACTGAAAACCATAGGGTGTTTTTGATAGTTCCAGAAAAAGCGGTGATAAATGCCAAGAACAGAATCATAATACTGATACTTGTACAGCCTTCAACAATTTTTGATATGATTTTATCATTCACCAAAAAAGTAACAGACAGTTCTTTTGGATTTTGAAAAGTAACTATATCATATCCTAATAATTCACAAGCCCACTGGGCATGATTAGAAACTGTATTGGTTACTGGCGCACATGCAAAAACTGAAGTTGTTTCTTGAGAGGTACTTAAATAAAATGAGTAAAGGCTTGTGAGTAAAAAATACACCACAAAAAACTTGACTAAAAACAGTATGACAACCTTATTTTTTTTCAAAAAAAGAGATTAATTTTGCTTCAAAAATAAACAATCATATGGAAACTGACTTCTTAAAAAATCAAATTCTAACCATCATAGAAAAATCAAATTCTAAAGAAATTACTTTGCAAGCTATCTGTGACTTTTTAAAACAAGAAATTGGTTATTATGATTGGGTTGGTTTCTATTTTAAAAATGGAGATAAATACGAACTAAAATTAGCGCAGTTTGCAGGAGAGCCAACTGAACATACAATCATTCCATTTGGAAAAGGTATTTGTGGACAAGTGGCGGTGAGCAATCAAAATTTCGTTGTGCAAGATGTGGAGTCGCAAGATAATTATATTTCATGTGGTTGGAAAGTAAAGTCAGAAATTGTGATTCCTATATTTAAAGATGATGAAAATATCGGTCAAATTGATATTGACTCGCATACTGTGAATCCATTTTCTGAGCAAGATGAATTGCTGCTCGAATTTGTTTGTGAACAAGTTTCCAAAATTGTTTAAAAATTCACCTTTAATTTACTATTTGTAGATTGTAGAAGCTAATCGATTTTAGTAATTTTGTACGAAACAACAACACACAAAATGAACACAACAAAAAAAGCGAAATCAGCACTAATTTCGGTCTTTCACAAAGATGGTCTTGAGCCTATCATACAGAAATTAAACGAATTAAACATTACAATTTATTCAACAGGAGGGACTGAATCTTTTATCAAAAATTTAGGTATAGAAGTAGTTCCTGTAGAAGATTTAACTTCATACCCATCTATTTTAGGCGGACGCGTAAAAACATTACACCCAAAAGTTTTTGGAGGGATTTTAACCCGTCGCGATAACGAAAGTGATAAGGAACAAATTGCTGAATTAGATATTCCAGAAATTGATGTTGTGATTGTAGATTTATACCCATTTGAAAAAACAGTTGCAAGTGATGCGTCTGAACAAGATATTATTGAGAAAATTGATATTGGCGGAATTTCATTAATTCGTGCAGCAGCTAAAAATTTTAAAGACGTTATTTGTGTTTCATCTATGGGCCAATATGATGAGTTCTTAAATGTCATTTCAGAAAATAATGGTTCAACAACTATTGAGCAGCGTAAAACTTTTGCTGCAAAAGCATTTGGGGTTTCCAGTCATTATGATAGTGCTATTTTTAATTATTTAAATGCTGACGAAACGATATTTCGACAGAGTTTTGATACATCGGCAGCATTGAGATATGGTGAAAACCCACACCAAAAAGGATTTTTCTTTGGAGATTTAGAAGCGTTATTTGACAAATTACATGGAAAAGAGTTATCGTACAATAATTTATTAGATGTAGATGCAGCAGTTAATTTGATGAAAGAGTTTAAAGCTGACACACCAACTTTCGCAATCTTAAAACACAATAATGCTTGCGGGTTGGCACAGAGAGAAACTTTACACCAAGCTTATATTGATGCGCTTGCAGGTGATCCAACCTCAGCTTTTGGAGGTGTGTTGATTTCTAATAAAATAGTTGACTTAGATACTGCAAATGAGATTCACAAACTATTTTGTGAAGTTGTAATTGCTCCTGGTTATGATGCAGATGCATTAGAAATTTTAAAAGGCAAAAAGAACAGAATTATACTGATTCAAAAAGAGGTTGAGTTGTCAAAAACTCAATATAGAACTGCATTAAATGGTGTGTTATTTCAAGATATTGATAGCGTAACAGACGCCATTTCTGACTTAGAAACAGTTACAAACACGAGTCCAACAACTCAAGAGTTGGATGATTTAATTTTTGCTTCAAAAATTTGTAAGCATACAAAATCGAATACCATCGTATTTGCAAAAAACAAACAATTATTTGCAAGTGGTACTGGGCAAACAAGTAGGGTAGATGCTTTGAATCATGCTGTAGAAAAAGCAACTCATTTTGGTTTTGACTTAAATGGAGCTGTTATGGCAAGTGATGCTTTTTTTCCGTTTCCTGACTGTGTTGAGATAGCTGACAAGGCAGGAATCACTTCAGTAATACAACCAGGTGGTTCTATTAAAGATAAATTATCAATTGATTATTGCAATGAAAACGGAATGTCGATGGTAATGACTGGAACTCGCCATTTTAAACATTGATATTTTTCTCATCAATAAAAAACATGCTAATTGATTGATTTTGTTTTTATTAAGAAAAATAAATCAAATATATTTCAAAGAAAATAGCAAGTAAAAAATAACTCTTTTTTACTTGCTATTTTTTATGATTAAGTCTATTATTTTTTTAAATTTGTGAATTAACTCCAAAAGACAAACTAAGATATGGGATTTTTCGACTTCATGACCGAAGATATAGCTATTGATTTAGGAACAGCAAATACACTTATTATCCATGATGGTAAAGTGTGTGTTGACCAACCATCAATAGTTGCAAAAGATATTGCCACCGGGAAAATAATTGCAATTGGTGAAGAAGCCAGTATGATGCAAGGTAAAACCCATGGGAGTATACAAACAATTAGACCACTAAAAGATGGTGTCATTGCCGATTTTGAAGCTTCGGAACAGATGATTAAAGAATTCATCAAGAATATTCCAACAATCAAAAAGAAATTTTGGACACCATCATTAAGAATGGTTATTTGTATTCCTTCAGGAATTACAGAAGTTGAAAAAAGAGCAGTTCGCGATTCGGCCGAACATATGAATGCAAAAGAAATTTATTTAATTCACGAACCAATGGCAGCTGCAATAGGTATTGGAATTGATATTACTCAGCCAAAAGGAAATATGATTATAGACATTGGTGGTGGTACTACAGAAATTGCAGTGATTGCTTTAGGTGGCATTGTATGTGATAAATCTATTAAAGTCGCAGGTGATGTATTTACAAACGACATTTCTTATTATATGCGTACACAGCATAATTTACATATTGGTGAACGTACTGCTGAAAATGTAAAAATAGAAATTGGTGCAGCAACTGAAGATTTAGACAATCCGCCAGAAGAAATGTTAGTGCAAGGACGTGATTTATTAAGTGGTAAGCCAAAACAAACAAAAGTTTCATATCGTGAAATTGCCAAAGCATTAGATAAATCTATTTTAAGAATTGAAGATGCGGTGATGGAAACCTTATCTCAAACTCCACCAGAATTAGCTGCGGATATTTACAATACTGGAATTTACCTTGCCGGAGGAGGGTCTATGTTAAGAGGCTTAGATAAAAGGCTTTCTCGTAAAACAGATTTACCTGTTTATGTTGCTGAAGATCCGTTAAGAGCTGTGGTTAGAGGTACAGGTATTACACTTAAGGATTTAGAAAAATATAAGACTGTTTTACTTAAATAGTAGCAATAACTTTTCTGATGTATGCAACAAATAATTCGATTTATTGAAAAGTATCGGTATTTTTTACTGTTTTTAATCCTAGAATTTGTTGCCTTGTTTTTTACAATTCAAAGTCACTCATATCACAAAAGCAAATTCATAAATTCTGCCAATGCTGTTACCGGAGGCTTTTATAAAAGAATGAACGGTATCAACGAATTCATTCATTTGAAATCTGAAAACCAACGACTGTCTAAAGAAAATGCTCGATTAAAAAACAGCTTACTATTAGAAAATCATACTATTGATACTTTGAATCAATTTCTGCGCTATCAATATATTACAGCAAAAGTCTATAACAATAATTACACTAAACGAAATAATTATTTAACTATTAATAAAGGATTGAACGAGGGTATTGATACTGAAATGGCTGTAGTAAATAGTAAAGGAATTATAGGTACTACGAACAGTGTTTCTGGTAATTACGCTACAGTAATCTCTATTTTAAATAATTACTCTTTGATTAATGCCAAGTTAAAAAATAACAATCATTTTGGAACTCTTTCTTGGGATGGTAAGAGTTACAAAACTGTTCAGCTGAACGATATTCCACGACAAGCAATTTTTAAAATAGGAGATACGATTGTAACTGGAGGTAAATCAATTATTTTCCCTGAAGGAATTTTGATTGGGACTATTAAAGATTTTGAGCAGAATGGATTAATAAATATTACGTTGTTTAATGATATGAGTGCGTTAGGAAATATTCAAGTAATTACAAATCTTCACAAAGCAGAAATTCAACAATTAGAAGCTACAAACAATGAATAATCACGTTATCAAAAATACTGTTTTGTTTATTGGCTTGGTGCTAATTCAGGTGTTGATTTTGAACAATATCAATTTGTTTGAATACCTGAATCCATATATCTATATCGTATTTGTAATTTTTTATCCGTTAAGAAAAGAGAAAGGGTCGTTCTTGTTTTTAAGTTTTCTCCTAGGCTTAACAATTGATTTTTTTTCAAACTCAGGAGGAATAAATGCTGCTGCAACTTTGTTCATTGCTTATATCAGATTGCCTCTACTTTCAAAAATTTTAAACAAAACAGATTTCGATTTTCAGACGTTTAACATTCGCTCTATTTCTTTTGGTAAATCTTTTTCTTTTATTTTAATCCTAACTTTTATTCATCACTTCATCCTTTTTGGATTAGAATATTTTAGCTTTAACAGCTTCGAAACCATTTTCACAAAAACGCTATTAAGCACATTATTTACAACGGTAACTATTTTTATTGTCATCATTTTATTTGCTAAAAAGAATTAAAATGAAACGAGGGGTGATCTTATACGGACTTATTTTATTAATAGGAATTATCTTTGTTTTGAGATTGTTTTACTTGCAAATATTAGATAATCCTTATCAAATATCTCCTATTGATAATGCATCCATAAAAAGAGTTTATGACTACCCTGAGCGAGGGTATATTTTTGATAGAAATGGAGAATTATTGGTTGCCAATGAGCAATCATATGACTTAATGATTATTCCTAGAGAGGTTAAGCCTTTAGACACAATTGAATTTTGTAATTTATTAAATATTGATGAAATAAAGTTTTTAAAGCAATTTAAAAGAGCTGAAAACTATTCTAAGAGATTACCTTCTGTATTCATTCGTCAAGTTTCAAAAGACGATTATGCTTATTTGCAAGAAAAAATGCACAAGTATAAAGGTTTTTATATTCAAAAAAGAACTATTAGAAATTACCCATTAAAAACTGCTGCCAATGTGGTTGGGTACATCAGTGAAGTGAATGAAAAGAAAATTAAGGAAAGTAATTATTACCAACAAGGTGAATTGATTGGTTTTCAAGGTGTAGAAAAAACCTACGAAAATTATCTTCGTGGAGTTAAAGGTGTAAAGCGTATTCAAAAAGATAGATTCAATAAAGAAATTGGATCCTACAAAAATGGAGAATTCGACACCTTAGCGATTCCTGGAAAGGACGTTACTTTAACACTAGATGCTGTTTTGCAACAATATGGAGATCAATTAATGTCAAATAAGCGTGGTGGAATTGTAGCTATAGAACCAACAACAGGAGAGATTTTGGCTTTAGTAACTGCACCAACGTATGACCCCAATTTAATGGTGGGTAGAATCCGCTCAAAAAATTCAGTTCGTCTTTTTGGAGATACTATTAATAGACCAATGTACGATAGAGGGTTACAAGCTCAATATCCTCCTGGATCGCCTTTTAAAATTATTACTGGACTAATTGGTTTGCAAGAAAAAGTAATTGATGAAAATACTATTTTCACCTGTCATCATGGATATAGGTATGGCAGGGACAGAGTTATGGCTTGTCATGATCATGCTAGTAAAGTGCAATTGAATTTTGGAATTTACACTTCGTGCAATGCTTATTTTGCTCAGACTTACAGACGGATTATCGAAAAATTTGACACACCAAGAGAAGGAATGAACACTTGGAGTAAACACGCTAAGAGCTTTGGTTTTGGAAATTTTTTAGGGTATGATTTACCCGTGGGTAGTAAAGGATTAATTCCTGATGCAGATTATTATGACAAGTGGTATCCAGCCAAAAACTGGACAGCAACCTATACATTATCTAATGCAATTGGGCAGGGAGAAGTAATCACAACACCTATTCAATTAGCAAATATGACTGCTACAATTGCGAATAGAGGATTTTACTATACACCTCATATTGTAAAAGATATAAAAGGAGAAAACATCGATAAAAAGTTTGTTACAAAACATGTTACGACCATTGATAAAAAACATTTTGATCCAATTATTGAAGGCTTATATGAAGTTTTTGAAAACCCAAAAGGAACTGCTTATTATTCGAGAGTTGAAGGAATTGAAATTTGCGGTAAAACAGGGACCGCAGAAAATTACACAAAAATAAATGGTGTAAGAACCAAGCTTACAGACCATTCTATTTTTATTGCTTTTGCACCAAAAGACAATCCTAAAATTGCAATCGCAGTTTTTGTTGAAAATGGCTATTGGGGCTCTCGTTGGGCGGGACCGATTGCAACTTTGATGATTGAGAAATATTTGAATGGTGATACTAATAGAAAATATCTTGAAAATAGAATTCTAACCGGAAGCCTACAAGAAGAATATGACAACCAAATAAACGACCTAGATTATCGTGCAGAGGGAAAAAACTAACATATTTAAAGGAGTTGACGGCTGGCTCGTTTTAATGTTTGTCCTATTGGTTTTTGTTGGATGGATAAACATCTATTCTGCATCAACTTCCGAAGAACATTTCGAAATTTTAGATTTTAATTCACGATATGGAAAACAGCTTATATGGATTGGATTGACCATTCCAATTATCATCATTGTCCTTTTTATTGAAACTCGATTTTACGAACGCTTCGCTTCAATATTTTATATTGTTTCCATACTCTCTCTTATTGGGTTGTTTGCTATCGGTAAAAATATAAACGGAGCCACATCATGGTATGCCGTAGGTTCTTTCACCATACAACCCGCCGAATTCGCAAAAGCATTTACGGCGCTGGCAGTTGCAAAATTATTATCAGATCAAGCGTTTACTTTTAAGCCCTTTAAGAATCATATCAAGGCATTTTTTATCATTTTTTTACCTGCATTCCTTATTACTTTACAACCAGACCCTGGGTCAGCATTGGTTTATTTATCTTTCTTCTTTATTTTTTACAGAGAAGGTTTACCAGGGTATTATTTTGTGGTCGGATTTATGGGAATTCTTATTTTTTTACTGACATTAAAACTTGGAAGTATTGGTGTATTTCCAATGACAATTCTAATTGTTGCAGTAATCTTTATTTTATTTATGGTCTATTTAGCAATCTACAACAGGCCCAAATTAAAAAAATATGGGATACAACTCACAGGGATTTTTATCATAGCTAGTTTATTTATTTTTAGTGTCCAATTTATTTTTAACAACATTTTTGAGCAAAGACATAGAGATCGATTCAATATTGTTTTAGGTAAAACTACTGACACAAAAGAAATAGGTTATAATACAGATCAAGCTATAAAAACAATTACCTCAGGCGGATTTTTTGGAAAAGGATTTTTAGAAGGTGATAGAACTCAAGGAAAGTTTGTTCCTGAACAAGACACCGATTATATTTTTAGTACCGTTGGAGAAGAATGGGGTTTTTTAGGAAGTGTTTTGGTCATCATATTATTTTCGACTTTTATCATAAGAATCATTCATGTGGCAGAACGTCAAAAAAGTACTTTTAGTAGGGTTTATGGCTATAGTATCGCCACTATTTTTTTGTTTCATTTTACTATAAACATAGGGATGGTGATTGGGTTATTGCCGACAATCGGAATTCCATTGCCGTTTTTTAGCTATGGAGGATCTTCACTTTGGGGCTTTACACTACTCCTTTTTATTTTTATACGATTAGATGCAAATCGTTCTTTTGAATGGTAATTAAAAAACCTTGAAACAAAAAAATCGCTCACAATTAAGCAAGCGATTTTAAATAAATTATAATTGATTTACAACTTATAAAGTAGCAACCTGTTTTGTTAACTTAGATTTTAAGTTACCCGCTTTATTCTTGTGAATAACATTGTTCTTTGCTAGTTTATCTAACATTGCAACAACTTTAGGTAATAAAGCTTCAGCTTCTTTTTTATCAGTTGCAGCACGTAAATCTCTTACAGCATTACGTGTAGTCTTATGCTGATACTTGTTTTTTAATTGTTTAGCACCGTTGCTTCTAATTCTTTTTAATGCTGACTTGTGATTTGCCATAATATCTTTTTGTTTAATAACTTGTAGTCCGTAGGGGAATCGAACCCCTGTTACATGGATGAAAACCATGCGTCCTAACCCCTAGACGAACGGACCATTACATTTCTTTGCCTTAGCGGATGCAAAAATACAACTATTTTTAACTTCGCAAAACTTTTTTCAAACTATTTTAATAAGCTTTTGCAAAGAGTACTCTTTTGGTTGATTTCACTCCAGAATAGACACATTTTCCATCTTCGTTTTTAGCATCATTTGGGATACATCTGATGGTAGCTTTTGTCAATTCTTTTATCTTTTCTTCTGTCTCAATCGTACCATCCCAATGGGTTGAGATAAATCCACCTTTTGTTTCAAGTACTTCTTTAAACTCATCAAATGAATCTACTTTTGTTATATGCTCGTTGCGATAATTCATTGCTTTGTTAAATAAATTATCTTGAATCTCTACCAAAGTTTTTTCAACAAAAGAAACCGTATTATCAATAGATATTGTTTGCTTTTCTAAAGTATCTCTTCTGGCAATTTCTAATGTTCCATTTTCAAGATCTCTAGGACCCATAGCGATTCTTAAAGGAACACCTTTTAATTCATATTCAGCAAATTTCCAACCAGGTTTATGAGTTGTTCTTTTGTCAAATTTAACGGACACTCCAACCTTTTTTAAATCGATAACTAATTCGTTGACTTTTTCAATGATAGCATCTAATTGTTCGTCATTTTTGTAAATAGGAACAATTACTACTTGGAATGGTGCTAATTTTGGAGGTAACACCAAGCCTTTGTCATCAGAATGTGTCATTACTAAAGCACCCATCAATCGCGTTGACACTCCCCAGGAAGTTGCCCAAACAAATTCTCTTTTTCCTTCTTTAGAAGTGAATTTAACATCAAATGCTTTTGCAAAATTTTGTCCCAAAAAGTGCGATGTTCCTGCTTGTAAAGCTTTTCCATCTTGCATCATCGCTTCAATCGTATAGGTTTCTAATGCACCTGCAAATCGCTCGCTTTCTGATTTATATCCTTTTATTACGGGCATCGCCATAAAGTTTTCAGCAAATTCCGCATATACTTTTTGCATCAGTTGAGATTCTTGCAATGCTTCTTCTTTTGTTGCATGTGCCGTATGTCCTTCTTGCCATAAAAATTCAGCGGTACGCAAAAATAAGCGTGTACGCATTTCCCAACGCACCACATTAGCCCATTGGTTTATTAGTAAAGGTAAATCTCTATAAGACTCAATCCATTTTCTATAGGTATCCCAAATAATAGTTTCAGAAGTTGGACGAACAATTAATTCTTCTTCCAATTTTGCAGTTTCATCAACTACAACTTTTCCATTTTCATCAGTCTTTAATCTATAATGTGTTACAACGGCACATTCTTTTGCAAACCCATCAACATGACTTGCTTCTTTTGAGAAATAAGATTTTGGGATAAACAATGGGAAATAAGCATTCTCATGTCCTGTTTCTTTAAACATTCTATCAAGCTCTGCTTGCATTTTTTCCCAAATAGCATAACCATAAGGTTTTATGACCATACATCCTCTTACACCAGAATTTTCTGCTAAGTCTGCTTTAACGACTAACTCGTTATACCACTTAGAATAATCCTCTTCTCTTGTTGTTAATTTCTTACCCATTGTCAAAAGTTTGGCACAAATATTGTAACATTCGTATTAATAATATTAATTTTGACAAAACTACTTATTTTAAATAGTTCGTCATAAAAAAAACAAAGGATTATGAAAGATTTTTATACATTAAATATCAAATCACCTATATACACTTTATTTATAATTATTCTTTTAAGCCTAACATCTTGTGGATCTTACCAAAGTGCGTATAATGAAGATGACGGAATCTACGCTACGCCTAACAGCACCGAAACAGTTATTGTTGAAGAAACTAGTAGTAATGGCGAAGTAAATTATTTTTTACTAAAGCTGAATGAATACAAAGCAATAGATGACGGTGATTTAATTACAAATGTTGATGACTATTATTATGATGATTCTTTAGAAGAACAATATGATACTATATATGTTGATGATGTAAATTATACAAATGAAAGTGCTGCTTGGGGAACATCGAACAATGTTTCTGTCAACTTTACTTTTGGTGCAGGATTTAATTATGGATACGGGTATGGCTATCCTTATTATGGGTATTGCTCTCCTTTTTCTTATGGATATGGATACGGTTATTGTTCACCATATTATGCTTACGGATATTACCCTTCTTACTATGGAGGTTACTATCCACCATATTACGGAGGAGGTTATTATCCACCATACTACGGAGGAGGTTACTATTCACCTTATTATAGAGGGTATGATACTTATGGAAGAAGAAATGTATATAATACTGGTGGAAGAAGTAGTTCATATGGAAGAAGAGGAATTACAAGTGTAAATTCTAGTCGTTCAAACTATTCTAGACGTGCAACAGAAATTGCTGACGTAAACAGAACTAGAAATACTGTGAGCAGAAGAAGTAGTACAGCTACATCAAATAGTAAAAAGACTAGAACTACAAGAAGCACAAAAAAAGCTGCTACAACTAAAAAAACAACTAGAAGGACTTATAAAAGCCCATCTTCAACAACAAGAAGTACAACTCCGAGAACTAGCACTCCAAGAAGTTATAGCCCAAGTAGAAGTAGCGGATCAAGAAGTAGTGGATCAACTGGAGGTAGTAGATCTGGTGGCACTGTGAGGTCTGGTGGAAGAAGTGTAGTTAATAATAGTTCTACTTCTACAGAGCCTAGGAGAGTAGTTTATGTGACAAGAAAAAAGACAAATACATCTAATACGAGGAGTAATAGTTCAACTAGAACAAATAATTCTACAAGAAAAAGTTATTCAAGCAACTCAAATACTAGATCTAGTTACAAGCCTTCATCTACTACTAGAAGTTCTAGTAGGCAAACGTCTACGAGGTCTAATCATACAGCATCTGCGAGTAGGAGTACAGCTTCAAGTTCAAGAAGTTCTGGATCAAGAAGTTCATCAAGCTCAAGGGCTAGCTCACCTGCTAGAAGAAGATAATACCTAAACTCAAAATATTATGAAAAAAATACTATTTATAACAGTCTTATTATGTGCATTTGTGTCTAATGCTCAAGAACCATCATCATTGATGGGGTATGGAGATTTAGGTGTTTTATTTACTGGCGAAGATAATAATGGAACTGCTCGTTTTAGAGCAATGAGTGGAGCTTTTGGAGCTTTAGGCGGTGATTTAAGTGCTATTGAAATCAATCCAGCAGGTACAGCAGTGTTTTTGAAAAGCGAATTTTCAAGTACACTAAATATTAGAAACCAAAGCACCAATTCTAATTATTATGGGTCAAAAACATCTTTGAGCGATGACTACACAAACTTATCGCAAATGGGAGCTGTTTTTGTTTTTAGAAATAATTTTTCTGATTGGCATAATACTGCCATCGGATTTAATTATAGTTTGTCAAGAGATTTTAAAAACTTTTGGATTGCTGATGGAAATAGTGGTTATGCAACTTTTATTCATGATGAAGATTATGATGAAAATAATCCTGCCCCAGATAATATATACCTAAATACCGACCGACAATATTTTGAAAACTATACAAGCGGAAAAAACAACAAATACACCTTTTCATTTGCATCGCAATACAAAGACAATTTGTATATAGGCGCTTCATTTAACTCGCATGACTTACAATTTTATCAGTCTGCTTATTTAGAAGAAGAAAACTACAATGATGATGGTGATCGCCTTCCTCGTTATCTTTCAAGTTCTTTAGAAGAACTATGGACATCTGGCCACGGGTTTTCATTTAGCCTTGGTCTTATTTATAAGCCAGTTGATAATTTACGACTTGGTTTAGCCTACCAATCTCCTGTTTGGTATAATCTTTTAGAAGAATCATTTAATAGCTCTGGGTTTCTTAATGGATTTTATTATGAACTCAGATCACCAAGTAAATACACCGCAAGTGCTGCTTATATATTTGGTAAAAAAGGATTGATTAGTTTAGATTATACATTTAGAAATTATAGTAATATCAGTTTAGATCCATCAAGAGATTTTCAGCAAGAAAATCAATATTTCGATAGTGTCTTAAAAGGAACATCAGAAGTTAGGGTTGGAACAGAATGGAGAGTAAAACAATTGAGTTTAAGAGGCGGATATCATTTTCAACAAAGCCCATACAAAAATGCTATTTCATCAGATGATTTAAAAGGATATTCTTTTGGTGCTGGTTATAGTTTTGGATTTGTAAAGCTAGATTTTGCTTATGAGAATTCTCAGCAAACAGGTCTTTATGATTTTTATGCAGATTACAATGAAGTTGATCCAGCAAATCTTGATATAGATACGTCAAAATATACCATTTCATTAGTTTTTAATATCTAATATTAGTTGAATTTAGAAAAAAAGCCTTTCAATTTTGAAAGGCTTTTTTGTTTTGAATTGCTGCTACCTCCTCACCAAGCTAAAGTGTCCTTTTCTATTTCTGATATTTCCATCTTGGTCTATGAGTTCAGCAGTAAACCAATAATCAGAAGAAGGTAAAGATTCACCATTATAGTATCCATCCCAACCTTGAGTAGTTGGATTAACCTTTGCAATCATTTTACCATAACGGTCAAAAATATAAATGAGTGAACTTGAGAAGAAATTTTCTCCAACTCCTTTAATTTGCCATGTATCATTTTCACCGTCATTGTTTGGTGTAAAGAATTTT
>JASFYP010000044.1:0-7377 GCA_045047075.1 Flavobacteriaceae bacterium | reverse complement strand
GTTGATGGTTGATGGTTGATGGTTGATGGTTGATGGTTGATGGTTGATCGTAAAACAAAAAAAAATGAACACAAACAACATATTAGATTTAATCGGCAATACTCCTCTAGTAAAAGTTCAAAATATTTTACAAAAAGAAGGTGTTTCGCTTTTACTAAAATTGGAAGGTAACAACCCCGGTGGATCTGTAAAAGATCGTGCTGCTTTCAATATGATTCAGTCTGCATTAGATAGAAATGAAATCAATAAAACTTCAAAATTAATTGAAGCAACAAGTGGAAATACTGGAATTGCTTTGGCAATGATTGCACAGGTTTTTGGATTAGATATTGAATTGGTAATGTCAGCAAGCGCTACCAAGGAACGAGTTCAGACTATGAAAGCTTATGGAGCAAAAGTAACTTTAACTCCTGCTGAAAAAGGAATTTTAGGTGCACGTGATTATGCCGAAGAAAAAGTTAAAGATGAAGGCTACTATATGTTTAACCAATTTGGAAATGATGATAATTGGAAAGCTCATTACAAAACCACAGGTCCAGAAATTTGGCGAGATACTGATGGAAAAATAACCCATTTTGTTTCAGCCATGGGAACTACAGGTACTATTATGGGAACATCAACTTTTTTAAAAGAGCAAAATCCTAACATTCAAATAATCGGCACAGAACCAACTGAAGGTTCACAAATTCCAGGGATTAGAAAATGGCCTAAGGAATATTTACCCACCATTTTTGATAGAAATAAAGTAGATGACATTATTGAAGTTAGTGAAACTGAAGCTAGAGCTATGTGTAAACGCTTAGCCAAAGAAGAAGGCGTTTTTTGCGGAATGAGTGCTGGTGGGGCTGTTGCAACTGCACTGAAAGTTGCACAACAAATTGACAAAGGTATTGTTGTAACAGTTATTCCAGATAGAGGAGATAGATATTTATCTTCTGACTTATTTGAGTAATACCCTAGGCAAAGAAACAATCTATTTATTCTAATTTAACAGATTACTTTGTCATAAAACTCCTTGTAAAGACGCATAAAAAAGACCCTTTTATTTCGTATTTTTGCTCAACACAAAAAATGTTGAACAATGAAAAAAATTCAAATGGTTGACCTTAAAGGTCAATATGAAAAAATAAAATCAGCAATAGATTCTTCTATCATCAACGTATTAGATTCTACCGCATATGTGAATGGACCAGAAGTTCATGCATTTCAAAAAGATTTAGAAAATTACTTAGATGTAAAACATGTAATTCCTTGTGCCAATGGTACAGATGCTTTACAAATTGCAATGATGGGTCTTGGTTTAGAACAAGGTGATGAAGTAATCACAGTCGATTTTACCTTTGCTGCAACTGTAGAGGTAATTGCACTTTTAAAACTAACTCCTGTTTTAATTGATGTTGAGTCTAACACTTTTAATATGGATATTGATGCATTGAAAAAAGCCATCACTCCAAAAACAAAAGCAATTGTTCCTGTTCATTTATTTGGTCAATGTGCCAATATGGAAGCTGTGTTAGAAGTTGCCAAAGAACACAACTTATTTGTTATTGAAGATACTGCCCAAGCTATTGGGGCTGATTATACTTTTTCTGATGGTACAACTAAAAAAGCAGGAACCATGGGAATTGTTGGAACAACTTCTTTTTTCCCTTCAAAAAATTTAGGTTGCTATGGAGATGGTGGAGCTATTTTTACAAATGATGATGACTTAGCACATACAATTCGTGGGATGGTAAATCACGGAATGTACCGCAGATATTACCATGATGTTGTTGGTGTAAATTCGAGATTGGACAGTGTACAGGCTGCAATCCTCAGAATAAAATTACCTCTTTTAGATGGTTATTGTGATGCCCGTCGTGATGTAGCAAATTATTACAACACTGCATTTGCTAATCATCCAAACATTACAACTCCGGTTACGAGTAATTTTACAACACATGTTTTTCATCAATATACGTTACAGATAAAAAATGCGGACAGAAATGCATTACATCAACATTTATTAGATAACAATATTCCGAATGCCATTTATTATCCAGTGCCTTTGCACAGTCAAAAAGCATATCAAGATGACCGCTATAATGAAGATGACTTTAAGGTGACCAATGAATTGATTGAATCCGTAATTTCGTTACCAATGCATACTGAGTTTGATAAAGATCAATTAGAATTTATCACGCAAACGATTTTAGAATTTTTGAAATAATGATGTACAATTACATCAGGTCGAATAATTTTTGATACTAAAAAAATTGTATCGAGACCAAATACTTCTCGATACAATTTGATTTCACAAGAGTTACATCAAATCACTCGAAGTGACAGCTATAAACTAAAAAAATACTATGAAAAAAATATTGGTTACAGGCGGCTTAGGCTATATAGGTTCTCATACCGTTGTTGAACTACAAAACGAAGGTTTTGAAGTTGTTATTATTGATAATTTATCAAATACTACAATTGATGTCTTAGATAAAATTACATCGATTACAGGTATAAAACCCACTTTTGAAGAAATCGACTTAAAAGATAAAGAAGCTGTAAAACATTTTTTTAAGTATTATGATATTGATGGTGTTATTCACTTTGCAGCTTCAAAAGCTGTAGGTGAAAGTGTAAGTGAGCCTTTAAAATATTATGAAAATAATATTGCAACCTTGACCTATGTCTTAAAAGAAATGGTGGCTAATAATATTTCCAATTTTATTTTTAGTTCGTCGTGTACAGTTTATGGGCAAGCAGATGAATTACCAATTACAGAATCGGCTCCTACAAAACCAGCCGAATCACCGTATGGCACTACTAAAAAAATGGGCGAAGATATTATTAACGACACCTCTAAAGCGACCAATTTAAGAGCAATTGCTTTACGGTATTTTAATCCGATTGGCGCACATAAAACTGCAAAAATTGGAGAACTACCAATTGGAGTTCCGCAGAATTTAATTCCGTATGTAGTGCAAACTGCTGCAGGAATCAGGGAATGTCTTTCAATTTTTGGTGATGATTACGATACTGTGGATGGTACAGCAGTACGTGATTATATTCATGTGGTTGATTTGGCAAAAGCTCATATTGCTGCGTTGAACAGATTGATAAATAATGAGAACAAAGCCAAGTGTGAATTTTTCAATATTGGTACCGGAACAGGATCTTCAGTTTTAGAAGTAGTAAAAGCTTTTGAAAATGCAACGGGTAAAAAAGTGAATTATAAAATTGTTGATAGACGGGAAGGTGATATCACTGCTGCTTATGCAAATACTGATTTGGCAAATAAAGAATTGGGATGGAAAGCCAAACTAAACTTAGAAACTGCCTTGAAGAGTGCTTGGAAATGGCAAGAGAGTTTGTAAGATAATTTGCATCTATTCAATTTAAAAATTACCTTTCAAGTCGCTTAATCTCCTTTTACAGGAAGCATTAGATTAAGAAAATGTAAAAAATCAAACAAATACTATTATATGACTTATTACTAGTTTTAAAGTTACAAACTTTGAGATTATTCTGAGATAATCATTAGTCTATTCATTATTTTAAATATTAATTATGCTTAAAAAAATATTAAAAAACAGGTCTGCTACCTTATATGCATTTATTTTACAATTCTTAATTATCTCAACCCTCGTAAGAATTACTTTTTACATATGGTCCTTCTCTGAAATTGATTTTTCTATTTTACACTTTTTTAGAAGTATATTTACAGGTGTCTTTTTTGATTTTGGTGTAATTTCATTTTTTAGTTTTCTTTATGCGCTCTACCTTATTCTATTTCCAAATAAATGGGTCGGTAACTTATTCGATGAAATTTTTACATATTCCTATTATATCATAACAACACTTATCATTACTTTTTCGTTTTTTGCTGAATTTACTTTTTGGGAAGAATTTCAAAATCGATTTAACTTTATTGCTGTAGATTATCTTATTTATACTTATGAAGTTGTACAAAATATCAATCAATCATATCCTATTCCGCTATTATTGCTAATTATTTTCTCGTTGGTATTTATACAATTTTACATCCTCAAAAAAAGAAAAGTTTTTACCAATACATTCAATTCATCAAAAACAAGAAAGCAACAATATGCGCTACTAGTATTAATGCTCATCCCTTTCTTTTTTAGTTTTTTCATCAACAATACCAATGCTGAATGGTCTAAAAACCGGTATGAAAATGAAATTTCTAAAGCAGGGATTTATTCCTTTTTTGCAGCTTTTAGAAATAACGAATTAAGCTATACTAAATTCTACAAAACACAAAATATAGACCTTTCTTTTAAAAATTTAAAAAGGGATTTAGCTACCAAAAACGACACTCTAGTATCAATAGAAAAATACAGTATTCAAAGAACTATTCAAAGTAGCAAACCCGAAATAAAACCAAATGTGATTTTTATTTGTCTTGAAAGCTTTAGTGCTGATTTCTTGAATCATCACGGAAACAAAAATAACATTTCGCCTACCTTAGACTCTTTAATTGACCATAGTATTTATTTCGAAAGCCTTTACGCTACAGGCACTAGAACCGTAAGAGGTATGGAATCTATCATGTTATCTGTGCCGCCATCACCAGGAAGAAGTATTGTAAAAAGAAAAAACAATCGCGATTTAAAAAACATAGGTGATATTTTTAAACAACAAGGATATAGTCGTACTTTTTTTTATGGAGGTGATGGTTATTTTGACAATATGAATAGCTTTTTTGGAGGTAATGGTTTTGACATTGTAGATAGAGGGAGAGGGTATTTATTTGACGATTCATTTACTGCCAAAAGAACAAATATTGAAGATGAAGATATACAATTCGAAAATGCTTGGGGAGTTTGTGACGAAGATATTTACAGGCAAGTTATAAAAGAAGCTGATAAAAATTATGCTGATAAAAGGCCGTTTTTTAATTTTATAATGACCACTTCTAATCACCGGCCATATACCTATCCAGAAAATAAAATTAATATTCCATCAGGTTCTGGTAGAAATGGTGCAGTAAAATATACCGATTTTGCCATAGGAGAATTCCTAAATAACATAAAAGATAAACCCTGGTTTAGCAATACCGTTATTTGTATTATGGCAGACCATTGTGCAAGTTCTGCTGGTAAATGGGAGTTAAATGTTGGCAAATATCATATCCCTGCAATGTTCATCAACTTACCTAATACTGCACCCAATAAAATTGAGAGTATCGCTTCGCAAATAGATTTTTTTCCTACCCTCTTTGGATATCTAGGTTGGAATTATCAATCTGATTTTTACGGAAGAGATATTAATAGTATCGAGAAATCACAAGAACGAGCATATATTGGTAATTATCGAAAACTAGGTTTATTAAAAGAAGGTGAACTCACTGTTTTAGGTGATCAGAAAAAAATAAATTTTTATACTTATCAAAAAGAAACTAACACCTTGATTCCGGTAGTTCAAAATAAAATCTCTGAAGAAGAAATCATTTCATATTACCAAACCAATGATTACAGATATCAAAACAAACTGATTAAAAACACCGATTCCGAAAAATAAAAATTATTAGACTACGCTTCAAAACTTGCTCCACTAGCAGCAACTGATCTATCAATTTTACGCATCAATCCTTGTAATACTTTTCCTGGACCAACTTCTATAAATTCAGTTCCTCCATCAGCTACCATTGCTTCAATGCATTGTGCCCATCTAACTGGGGCTGTTAATTGAGCTATTAAGTTTTCTTTTATTTCATCTGGACTTGTAACCGCTTTTGCTACCACATTTTGATATACAGGGCAAGTAGGATTACTAAAAGTGGTTTCAGACATTGCTACTGCCAATTCTTCACGAGCTGGCTCCATTAAAGGTGAATGAAATGCACCACCAACTGGTAAAACCAAAGCACGTCTTGCTCCTCTTTCTATCAACAATTCACAAGCTTTATTAATTGCATTAATCTCTCCAGAAATTACCAATTGTCCTGGACAATTATAATTTGCTGCGACTACTATTCCATCAATCTCAGCACAAGCATCTTCAACAATTTTATCATCCAATCCTAAAACTGCCGCCATGGTTGATTCTTGCGCTTCACAAGCTTTTTGCATTGCTAAAGCACGTTTAGAAACCAATTTCAAACCATCTTCAAAAGTCAAGACTCCGTTTGCTACTAATGCAGATAATTCACCCAAAGAATGTCCTGCCACCATTTCTGGTTTAAAAGAATCTCCCAATACTTTCGCTAAAATTACAGAATGCAAGAAAATTGCAGGTTGTGTGACTTTGGTTTGTTTCAATTCATCAGCAGTTCCTTGAAACATAATGTCAGTAATTGAGAACCCTAAAATTTCATTTGCTTGTTCAAAAAGTTCTTGCGCAATTGTTGAGTTTTCGTATAAATCTAGTCCCATTCCTGAAAATTGGGCTCCTTGTCCGGGAAAAATATATGCTTTCATATGGTCTGTTTAATCGTTGATATGTTTAACTATTTAATCGATTGCAAAAATAAGAAATTAATATTGTGTAGTTCTAATTAAAACGAAATGTCATTTCAAGCACAGTCGAGAAATCTTAATATCTAACTATGTATTCCCGTTTTCATGGGAAAGATACAGGATTAAAATTTTAAATTAATACATTAGCATTTCAACTATGACAAGTCAAAACAAAATCTTAGCACAAAATATTTATTTGATTCTTGCCGGAATGTTTATTGCTGCATTGGTTGCCTCTAACTTAATATTTCAGAAATTCTTTTATTGGAATCCTTTTGGATGGTTTCGATTTGAAATTTCGGTTGGGATACTACCCTACCCAATCACCTTTTTAATTACGGATATCGTCTCTGAAATCTATGGAAAGAAGAAAGCAAATCAAGTGGTAGTTGCAGGAATTATTGCTTCTGTTTTTTCTATGGGGATTATCTATATTGCAAACCAAGTTCCAGCTACTGATTGGTCGCCAGTTAATAATGACACATTTACTCATGTTTTCGGATTATCACCTATAGCAGTTTTAGCATCGATGATGGCGTATTTGTTTGCTCAGTTTATCGATATTAGAATGTTTCATTTTTGGAAAGCAAAAACCAACGGAAAACATTTATGGTTGCGAAATAATTTTTCAACCTTTAGTTCTCAATTAATAGACACCCTAACCGTTTTATTACTTTTATGTTCTTTTGGAGTAATAGAATGGGAGTTTTTTGGAAAATTGTTGTTAAGCGGATTCCTATTTAAAGTAATTATCGCTGCACTAGACACACCTATTCTTTACTTATTTGTATATGCTTTTAGAACAAAATTTGATTTAAAAGTTGGAGAGGAAATTAATCTTAGTTGATAATTGTCATTCCATACTCGATGCGGAATCAAATTTTACGAAATATGGATTCCCGTTTTCACGGGAATG
>JASFYP010000043.1:0-21655 GCA_045047075.1 Flavobacteriaceae bacterium | reverse complement strand
TTCCAACAGCAGATACTTTAACAGGATCTGATAATTGTGGAACAGCAGATGTAACATTCAATGAAACAAGAACAGATGGTAGTTGTGCAAATGATTATATATTAGAAAGAGTTTGGACAGCAACAGACGAATGTGGACTAGAAACAGTACACACTCAAATAGTAACAGTTCAAGATACGACTGCACCTGCATTATCAAATTTACCTACTGATGAAATCACGGTTGTTTGTGATGAAATTCCGGAGGTAGCAGAAATAACGGCTGAGGATAATTGTAGCAGCAATGTTGATATGACATTTACAGAGTCTGAAACGACACCAAATGATGATGGTAATTATACCATTACAAGAGATTGGATATTTACAGATGAATGTGGTAATGAAGTTGAATTCACACAAATCATAAATGTTGAATCTGGAACGGATACTGTAACAACTCAGTCATTGAGTATTTGTATTGACGATTTATCAATAGATCTATTTACACTGTTAGCAGATGGTATTAATACTGATGGTACTTGGAATGATGTTGATCTAACAGGTGGATTGTCTAATAGCAATTTTAACCCTACAAATGTATCTTTAGGAGATCATTTAATTACATATTCCTACATCGATGGTTGTAATGATAATGTAGTTGAGTTTACTGTGAATGTTAATGATGATTGTATAGTTTTACCATGTTCATTAGAAGATGATGGGTTATATATTTCAAAAGCAGTAACGCCAAATGGTGATGGTTTTAATGATTATTTTATCGTTGGAGGCGAATTACAAGAAGGATGTGGATTCACATATGATGTTAAAATTTTTAATAGATGGGGTCAAATTGTATTTCAATCTTCTAATTATCAAAATAATTGGGATGGAAATCATTTAACAGGAGGTATTACTATTGGATCATCGAATGACTTGCCAGCTGGAACTTACTATTACATAGTTAATGTTGTTGAGAGTGGATTTAATCCATTTACAGGACCAATTTATTTAGGAAAATAATAATGAAAAATAAGGACTATACTATTATGAAAAAGTTTGCCCCACTAATCGTGTTATTGGTGTTAGTGTCAATAAAATCTTATGGACAGCAGCAACCACAGTTTACGCAATATATGTATAATACTATTGCTGTAAATCCGGCTTATGCAGGAAGTAGAAATGCTTTGGCTATTAATTTTTTGAGCAGAAATCAATGGACAGGAATAAAAGATGGTCCAGAAACACAGACCTTATCGATACACTCTCCTTTGAGAAATGATAAAGTAGGTTTAGGATTATCTTTCTTGAAAGATCAATTAGGTTTTGAAAGTTTTACTTCGGCTTATGGAGATTTTTCATACACCATTAAAGCATCAGAAAAAATAAATTTATCTTTTGGTATTAAAGCAGGAGCTACTTATTATAAAATTGATGAAGAATTATTGGCAGATTCAGACCCTTATTTTAACGAACGGTTAAATAGATGGAATATGAATGTTGGGGCAGGAGCCTTATTGCATACTAATAAATGGTATGTTGGGTTATCTGTGCCTAGAATCATTAACCATGATAAGAATAATAATAGTCAGTATAAAAGTTTAGACAGAGTACATTATTTTCTAATCTCTGGATATGTATTTAATTTAGGTGAAAACTTAAAGTTTAAACCTACCATGCAAAATAAATACACAAAGGGAGCACCTATTTCAACCGATTTAACAGCAACATTTCTTTTTTACGAAAAGTTATGGTTAGGAGCTTCATATAGAATTAATGACGAGCAAAGAGATGTTGGTTTCTTAATGGATATACAAGTAGGGAAACAATTAAGAGTTGGATATGCGTACGAAATTCCGTCAGGAGATATTAAAGCATACACTTCAGGTTCACATGAGATTTTAGTGATTTATGAATTTAAATTCTCAAGAAATAAATTAAAATCACCTAGATACTTTTAATCGATATGATGATTATGAAAAATATAAAACTACTATTTATTGCTTTTGTTTTGATTGGTTCATCGGCAATTAGCCAAACAGCAAGACAAAAACGAGCAGAGAAATCATACAATCAATTTTCTTTTGTAAAAGCTGTTGATCAGTATCAAAAGATGATTGAAAAAGATATTAATAAAGAATATGCTTTAAGAAAATTAGGTGATGCTTATATCATGTTGCGTAAACCAGAAATGGCATTACCAATATATAAGCAAGTTGTTGAACAGCCGAATGTACCATCAGAATATTTTTATTATTATGCTCAAGTTTTAAGAGCTAATGGAGAATATAAGGAGTCTAAAGTTTGGATGAAAAAATACAAAGAAGCTGGGAATAAAGAAGATTCTAGAGTAAAAGCATTTTTTAAAGAAGGAGATTTAGCCAGTGGAATTTTCAATTCTTACGAGAGCTATACAATCGATGCTTTAGGTATCAATACGGAGTATAATGAATATGGTGCTTATGAATTAGGTGATCAGATTTTATTTTCTTCGTCTAGAGATGATGGTGTTTCTATTGTGCGCACTTATAGTTGGGATGAGCAACCTATGATTGCAATCTATCAAACGAGTAAAGAAGGAGCTTCTGTTGAGTCAACCACGCAAGTTGTGGGAGATGTAAATATTCCAAAATTTCATAATGGCTCGGTAACTTTTAATGCTGATGGCACCAAAATGTATTTCTCAAGAAATAATACTGAGGGGAATAAAAAAATAAATGATGATGATGGTACCAGTCAAATGGGAATTTATATGGCTGAATTGATTGATGGTGAGTGGGAAAATAGTACTCCGATTAATTTAAATAATCCAGACTACATGGTATATAATCCATCGTTAAATGAAGATGGAACCAAACTTTATTTTGTATCTGATATGCCTGATGGATTTGGAGGAACTGATATTTACGTAAGCGATATTAAAGAGGATGGTAGTTTAAATACACCAAAAAATTTAGGACCAATTGTAAACTCTGAAGGAAACGAAACATTCCCTTTTATTCATAATGAAGGGACTTTGTATTTCTCTTCTGATGGTCATGTAGGAATGGGGCTTTTAGATGTGTATGTAACCGTTTTAGATGAAAAGGGAGAACCTGTTAACATCATCAATTTAGGAGACCCTATCAACAGTAAAAAAGATGATTTTGCCTATTTTTTAGATAGCGTAGGCTTTAAAGGATATGTTTCTTCCAATCGAAATGGTGGAGTAGGAGGTGATGATATTTATGCTTTTAATAGGATTCCGCCTTTACGTTTAAAAGGTCAAATTTTTGATGCGATAAACAACGAACCAATAGCAGGTGCTAAAGTAATTTTAGCTAGAAAAAATGGAGAAGAAATTGCGTATTTCATTACTGAAGAAGACGGTAGCTATGAGCATTTAATTGAAAGAGATTCTGACTTTGTTTTAAAAGGATCTAAACATAAGTTTATTCCAATTTCAAAGAATTTCAGTTCTCACGGATTAGAAAAGCAAAAAGAAATTATTGTCGATTTAAATATCGGTTTAGCACCTATAGAAGATGTTGTTTTATTAGCCGATTTAGAAACTATCTATTTTGATTTGGATAAGTTCAACATTAGAAAAGATGCTGCAGTCGAATTAGATAAAGTTGTTGCCTTGATGAATAAATATCCAGGGATGGTAATTCGGTTAGAGTCGCATACCGATAGTAGAGGGAGTGATCGTTATAATATGATCCTTTCTACGAATCGAGCAAAATCGACCTATGAGTATATCATTTCTCAGGGAATTACAGAAGACAGAATTACAAAGTATGAAGGCTTTGGAGAATCTCAATTGATTAACAAATGTATGAGCGGAGTAAAATGCTCTGAAGAAGAACATCAATTGAATAGAAGAACAGAATTTATCATTATAAAAATGAAATAAGGATTACAGTCGCATATATAAAACTAAGACTATTGTTGTGGGGACGATATTTCTATAAGATTTATTTTGCGGCTGTTTTTAAAATTATATGAAGAGTTGAAAATTTAACAGTCACAATATCTAAGCCTAAAAGACTATTGTTGTGGGGACGAGAATCTTATTAAGTTTTATTGTGGCTGTTTTTTTATACTCTTAAATCTTTAACAGTTGTAACATTTACTTTACCGATTTCTATTGTTGTGGGGACGAGAAAAATCTTAAAAGTTTGTTGCAGCTGTTTTTTATGTGATAATATTTTGTCCTTGCGAAGCGTTGAAAATGCTGAAACAATCTCATTTTCTTTAGTAAAATCTTAAATTACTTTATACAATAGTTTCTATGAATTCACGATTCCTCGAGAAAGGCAAGTACCATCTTTGTAATTCATCAAAGATGGATAAGTAATCTGTCAAAAAATAATACTATAGTTTTTTGTCTTTTCCTTGGATGACAAGGGAATCCATTTTTTAAATAGAATAGAAGGTTGTGATGTTGGAATGGGATGGGATTTGCAAGGCATCTTTATATTTTGAAGTGTATCTAATTAAATTTCATCACAACAAAATAACCCATAAAAAAACATTTCATTACAGTTTCTGTGGGGAAAACTTGTAATGAAATGCTAACTAATTATACTACCGTTGTGGGGATTGTAACGGGTTTAACAAAATAAATTCTTGGTTATTTTTTTATAAATATGTTTGTGTAATAATATTTACCATCACTATCTATTTTAGTTGAAATTCCAAAATCAGTAAAGTAAGGATTGATTATAATTTCTTTATGACTTGGGCTATTTAACCAAGCATTTACAACACTTGCTGCCGAGTTATAACCGTACGCTACATTTTCTGATGCGCTTTTAGCATTGGCATTGGTAACTAAGTATTGGTATCTTTCATTAAAATTATCATGATTAACTTCTCCAACTTGTACCATATAATCGGTATGAGTTTCTGCTTCAAAAGAAACAATGTTCATCACATTTAAAGTTGATAATCCATTAGAAGATCTATACTCATTAATTAGAGTAGTAATTTCAGATTCTAAGCTTGTATAAGTAAGTTGTATATCAACAATTTTTTCATTCTGAATTGACAATTCATCACTATCATCAGTGGCACAAGAAAATAACATAAAGCTTGTTAAAACTAAGAGTAAGATATTTTGAGTAATTGTTTTCATAACGTGGGGACTTTTATGATTTTAAATAGAATAAATCTAGCCGCAATAACCTGGTGCCATGCTTACTGTGGGGGTAATCATTTTACGTATGATTACGACCGATTTATCCTTTCCTACTAAAATGTATTGTAAAATATTTTTTGAAATTTTCTCTGTAAAAAGTAAACCTATCCTTTTCTGATGTCTTTTAAGAATTACAATTAAATCTCCAACTAACAAAAAAATCTTGTTATTGATGCTAATCACTGTGAAACCGTCCTTCCTATTAATAGAAATAAATCGATCTGCTAAAAGACTTAGCAAAAAAGCGATAGGTTTATATGTAAACAATTTCATCATTGTGGGGATTTGTGGGGTTTAGAAATTTTATAACCCCTCAAAGATATGACTAATATTAATACCAGCCAAACAAAAAGGTAAAAAATTTACCGTTTACTACAAGAAACTTGCCATTTATTTATAAAAACAAGCAATTTATTTTTTAACGGATAAATATAGTTGTTATTTATTGTATTGCATGACTATGAAATTGTGCTTTATTAGCAGTTTTTAAACGTTACTTTGATTAGGGTAAAAGCCTCTAAATTGGCTTTCCTATAATCTTGATAGTCCATCAAAATCTAGAGGAATACTAAAGGAGATAAATAGTAAGATTTACCTTATTTCAATAGTCCCGCTCTTTTTAATAAAGCATTTGCATTGGGCTCTTTACCTCTAAATTTTTTGTAAAGTGTCATCGGTTTGTCTGTACCACCTTTTGAAAGTATATTTTCTTTGAATTTTTTTGCAACCTCTTTATCAAAGATTCCTACTTCTTTAAAATATTCAAAAGCATCAGCATCCAATACTTCAGCCCATTTGTAAGAATAATAGCCAGAAGAATATCCACCTTGAAAAATATGTGAAAACGCAGTACTCATGCAATTTTCAGCAACATCAGGATATAATTGGGTATCAGCAAAAGCTGCAGATTCAAATTCTTTGACAGATAAAATTCTTTCTGGAGATTCACCCGAATGCCAATTCATATCTAGTAATCCAAAACTCAATTGACGCATTGTTGCAGTTCCTTCTAAAAATGTAGAGGCATCTTTTATTTTTTGTACCAATTCCATCGGAATAGGAGCTTCTGTTTCATAATGTATTGCGAAAAGATCTAGCGCTTCTTTCTCATAACACCAATTTTCTAATACCTGACTTGGTAATTCAACAAAATCCCAATGTACACTTGTGCCTGATAAACTTGGGTATGTTGTATTTGCCAACATGCCATGAAGTGCATGTCCAAACTCATGAAACAAAGTTGTTACTTCATTAAAAGTTAATAATGAAGGTTTTGATTCGGTTGGTTTGGTAAAATTACAAACAATAGAAATATGTGGTCTAGAATTCTCATCATCCTGCATCCATTGATCTTTATATGAGGTCATCCACGCACCATTACGCTTGCCTTCTCTTGGAAAAAAATCGGCATAGAATACAGCAATAAAATCACCTTTGGTGTCAGTAACTCTATATGTTTTTACATCTTGATGATATTTGTCGATATCATTTATTTCTTCAAAATTTAAATCGTATAATTTATGTGCAATGGTAAAGACACCATTTAAAACATTTTTTAATTTAAAATATGGTTTTAACGCTTCCTCATCAAAATCGAACAATTCTTTTTTCAATTTTTCGGCATAATAAGAACCGTCCCATTTTTGTAAAAGTTCAATTCCATCATTTTTAGCAAATTCTGAAAGTTGTTTGAACTCCCTTAAAGCAGCAGGCTTAGCTTTTAACAATAAATTGTTTAAGAAAGACAAAACTTTTTCTGGTTTTTCAGCCATACGCTCCTCTAGAACAAAGTCAGCATGGGTATTGTATCCTAATAAATTTGCCCTTTGATGACGTAGTTTAACAATGTCTAAAACTATTTGCTGATTATCATATTCATTTCCTTGAAAAGACCGTGCCCCAAAAGTTTTTGCCATTTGTTCTCGCAAAGACCGATTGTCTATATAGGTCATAAACGGAACATAACTTGGGTAGTCTAATGTAAATAGCCAACCGTCTTTTCCTTTTTGTTTTGCCGTTAATTGAGCCGCTTCTTTAGCACCATCAGGCAATCCTCTTAATTGATTTTCATCTGTTATGTGTAATTCAAAAGCATTGGTTTCGGCTAAAATATTTTCTCCGAATTGTAAAGATAACTTTGAGGATTGTTTATCAATAGAGCGTAATTTTTCTTTATCGGTTTCAGATAGGTTGGCGCCATTACGAACAAAACTTTTGTATTGATTACTCAATAATGTTTCTTGTTCAGTTGATAAATTGAGTTTGTCTTTTTGAGTGTAAATTTCTTTTACTCTTTCAAAAAGTTGTTGATTTAAACGTATGTCATTCGCAAATTCAGATAATAAGGGAGATATCTCTTGTGCAATTTTTTGAATTTCATCATTGGTCTCGGCAGAATTCAAATTAAAAAAGATACTCGTTACACGTTTCATTTGCATCCCAACAAACTCTAAAACTTCAATAGTATTTTGAAAAGTAGGTGTCTCTTTATTTGCAACCAATACATCAATTTCTTTTTTTGAAGATGTAATTCCAGCCTCAATAGCAGGTTTAAAATGCTCATTTTTTATTTTTGAAAAAGGAGCTGTAGTGTATGGAGTAGTGAAAGGAGTTAAAAGAGGATTCATGTGCAATTAAAATAAGTATGTTTTTTGAAATTTAATAGGATATTGGCCTTAAGAATTCATTTCTTCAGAAGCTTTGTTTACTTTTAGTTTTAGACTTTCTTTATAAAAAATGATTTTATCTAAAACACATTTGTCTGATGTTCCAATAATCTGAGCTGCTAATATGCCAGCGTTAGTTGCTCCGTCTAAAGCAACTGTTGCAACTGGAACACCTGATGGCATTTGAAGAATTGACAATATAGAATCCCATCCGTCAATAGAATTTCTCGATTTTACAGGAACGCCAATTACTGGCAGCGGACTCATAGCTGCTACCATCCCAGGTAAATGAGCTGCACCACCTGCTCCAGCAATAATTACAGAGATCCCTTTGGTGTGAGCATTTTTAGCATAGTCAAATAATTTTTCAGGGGTACGATGTGCCGAAACAATATCAACCTCTATTTCTATATCAAAACTATTTAAAATATCAATTGCTCCTTGCATAATTGGGAGGTCTGAATTGCTTCCCATAATGATTCCTACTTTACTCATAAATTCCAAATTTTAAAAATCAAGCCCAAGATTATCTCAATGAAATTTGATGCTTGTTTATTGTTATTTCTTGCTAATTACACGTATCGTTTTCTTAACAAACTCAGCAGTTTTACGTGCTCCGTCAATGTCTTTATTTACTATGGTAACATGTCCCATTTTTCGAAATGGTCTGGTTTCTTTTTTACCGTAGATGTGTGGTGTAACACCATCAATTGCTAAAATATCATTCATGTTTTCATAAACTACATCACCACTAAACCCATCTTCACCCACCAAATTTACCATAATTCCACCAACTTTACTTTCAGTATTTCCTAAAGGTAAATTTAAAATTGCACGTAAATGCTGTTCGAATTGGTTGGTATAAGATGCCTCGATGCTATAATGCCCGCTGTTATGAGTTCTTGGGGCTACTTCATTTACGAGGATTTGGTCATTTTCGGTTTGAAATAATTCTACCGCTAAAATTCCAACAAACTCAAATGCTTCCACAACTTTTAAAGCTACTTCTTTTGCTTTTAATGCTACCTTATCAGAAATTCTTGCAGGACAAATAACATATTCTACTTGGTTTTTTTCTGGGTGAAATTCCATTTCTACTACTGGATATGTTTTGATATCTCCATTTTTATTGCGAGCAACAATAACAGCCAATTCATTTTTAAACGGAATTAAATCTTCGGCAATACACTCAACATTTGGAAGCGATTTTAAATCATCAGCAGACTTTATGATTTTAACCCCTGTACCGTCATATCCAAATTGAGTAGATTTCCATACAAATGGAAAAGTTAATTTTTTTGAGTTGATTTTTTCTTGTAAAGAATTCAAAGAATCAAACCTTAAAAAAGGAGAAGTTGGAATTTGATTATCAGTAAAAAATTGTTTTTGAATTCCTTTATTTTGAATAATACGTAACGATTTTGAGCTTGGGTAAACTATAATTTCTTCTTTTTCTAGAGCTGCTAATGCGTTGACATTTACATGCTCAATTTCAATTGTTAAAACATCAACTTGTTTGCCGAAATTGTAAACATCATCATAGTCCATTAAATTTCCTACATGAAATTCATTACAAATTTGTGCACATGGGGCCTCTTTAGAACTGTCGAGAATTAAAGTGTAGATATCGAATTTTTGAGTCTCGGTCAACAACATTCTACCCAGTTGACCACCGCCAAGAACACCTAGTTTAAAATCAGAAGAAAAATAATTTTTCACGTAAATTCTTTCGTGCAAAAATAAGAATTTAATGGGTTACTCTAAAATGAAACATATATGAATATTTGTGAATAAAGATTGTCTAAAAGTTAGAAATAAATAGAATATCACCTTGTCTTATTACTTTAAACTCACAAACAGCATCATTGACACCCGGTGTTTGTGGAGAACCATCTAGAATACTAAAAGCTGCATCATCACAAGGGCACACCATTTTTAAATGATTCTCTACAACCAAGGCTTGCGTACACGTATTTAAATGCGGACATTCTCTACTAAATGCTTTATAAGAAATATTATTTATATTGTAAATAATTAAACCTTTTGGACCGCCACTAGCATATGCCCATCCACCAGGAATTAAGTTGATAAACTGCGGGTTCACCAAATTAATAGTAACAGGATTTAGAATATCGCACCGGCTAAAATTTTCATTGCTCTCACATCCTAAAAGTGTGATGAGGCTAAATAACAGAAGAAATTTTTTCATTTATAATTGATTGTTTTTTTATAAACGAGTGCAATTTACAAATATTTTGTACATTTGTAGTAGGTCTCATACTGCAATGCAGTTTTGGGATTTTTTATTTAATAAAATGATGAGTTATGAGTGAAGTGTCTTATTACACGCCAGAAGGATTCCAACGATTAAAAGAGGAATTAGAACAGTTAGAAAATGTTGAAAGACCAAGAATAACACAAGATATTGCAGATGCAAGAGATAAAGGAGATTTGAGTGAAAACGCCGAATATCATGCTGCGAAAGAGGAGCAGTCTTATTTAGAATTAAAAATTGCCAAACTAAAGCAAGTTTTTTCTGGAGCAAGAATTATTGACGAATCGCAATTGGATAACTCAAAGGTATTGGTGTTGTCTAAAGTGAAGATAAAAAACACAGCCAATAATATGGAGTTTAATTACACCTTGGTTGCTGATTCTGAATCAGATTTAAAAACTGGAAAGTTATCTGTGAACTCACCAATTGGTAAGGGTTTGTTAGGAAAATCTGTTGGGGATATTGCAGAAATTCAGGTTCCTAATGGAATTATGAAATTCGAAGTAATAGAAATATCTAGATAATGGCGTCTATATTTACAAAAATTATTTCTGGTGAAATTCCGAGTTACAAAGTAGCAGAGAATGACGATTTTTTTGCTTTTTTAGATATCAATCCAAATGCAAAAGGGCATACGTTAGTAGTCCCAAAAAAGGAAGTAAATCGTTTGTTTGATTTGGATGAAGAGACCTATTCTAAGTTGATGGGTTTTTCTAGAAAAATAGCCATTGCTTTAGAAAAAGTAGTTCCTTGTGATCGGATCGGAATGTCGGTAATTGGCTTAGAAGTACCACATGTACATGTGCATTTAATTCCGTTGAACGCGATGGAAGATATTCAATTTAAGAAAAAAGTTTCACTGGCTCCTGAGGAGTTTGAGAAAATTGCAACGTCAATTTCAGAAGCCTTATAAAATATAAAAAGTCGCCAATTGGCGACTTTTTAATTATTTACTTTTCTTTTTTAATTCTACATTAAAAATTATTCCTTTACTTGATATCTCCAGCCAAAAATATCTTCGGCTTTATTGGTTTGTATATCAGTAATACGTTTTCTTAAACGCATTGCATAACTGTCTTTGTCATCTAATTTTGGTAATTCATAATCCTTTCCTTTGAATCCAAATCCTGAAATTGGGCTAACCACAGCAGCAGTACCAGCACCAAACATTTCTAGTAAGGTTTCGTTTTTAGCAGCTTCTTCAATTTCAAAGACAGATACTGTACGTACCTCAACTTTGATGCCTTCATCTTCAGCAACCTGAATAATGCTTTTACGTGTAATTCCATCTAAAATCCTATCAGATATTGGTGCGGTTAATAAAGTGTCACCCACTCTAAAAAACACATTCATTACACCTGCTTCTTCTAAAGATTCGTGTTTGTCGGCATCAGTCCAAACCACTTGTTGGTAGCCAGCTTCTTGCGCTAAATGTGTAGGGTAAAACTGACCAGCATAATTACCAGCAGCTTTTGCATAACCAACACCCCCATTTGCAGAACGACTATATTTATCAGCAAATAAAACTTTTACTCCTGCACCACCAGCCTTGAAATAAGCCTGAGCAGGAGAGAGTAAAAACATAAATTTATATTCATTTGATGGTGATGCAGATACACCCGCTTCGGTTGCGATAACAAACGGACGAATGTACATAGAATTGCCTTCGCCTTTTTGAATCCAATCCCTATCTAATTTTAGTAAAGTTTCCAATCCATCAAAAAATAATTCTTTTGGGAATGCTGGCATTTGTAGCCTTCCTGATGAGATGTTAATTCTCTTTTGATTTTCTTCTGGACGAAACATCCAAATGGTATCATCATCAGCTTTGTAAGCTTTCATCCCTTCAAAAACAGCTTGCCCATAATGAAACACTTTTGCCGACGGCGCCATCATTATAGGACCATAAGGTTTTATAACAGGTGCTTGCCATTTGCCATCTTTAAAATCGCATTCATACATATGATCTGTAAAAACGCTACCAAATGCTAAATTGCTAAAATCGATTTCGTTAATTCTCGATTTCGCCACTTTTTCTATGCTAATATTTTGTGTTTCTGTGTTCATTTTTTTGTACTTTAGTCGGTTGCAAAGGTATAAAATTAATTATTCAATATTACTTTTTTAATTCACAATGGATTAATAAATTTGTGTAAACTAAAAATAATTAACCATGAAAAAAGTAGGACTACTAATTATATTTATAATTACAATTATTGCTTGTAAAAAAGAAGAGGTAAAAGTGAATTACGCATCATTTGGCGAAAAGATTACAGCTGAAAATGCAATTACCAAAGATCAAATGATTTCGAAATTTAAAGCATTAAAAGCTGGAGATACAATTGATGTTAAATTTGCATCTAAAGTCAATGAGGTATGTAAAACAAAAGGCTGCTGGATGAAAATTGATTTAGGTGATGAGCAAGAAACAACTGTCAAATTTAAGGATTATGGATTTTTTGTACCGATGAATTCTGATGAAAGAGAAGTTGTTGTAAATGGAAAAGCTTATGTAAGTGTTACCTCAGTAGAGGAATTGCAGCATTTTGCTAAGGATGCAGGTAAGTCAGAAGAAGAAATTGCAAAAATAACTGAGCCAAAGTTTACGTATTCCTTTTTAGCGGATGGTGTGCTGATGGCAGAATAATTTGATGTCATGAAAATTACTTATCTAGCAATTTTTTTGATGTTTTTTTTGATGATTTCATGTGAAAATAAAAAAAAAGAAGAAGTAAAAGAACCCTTTTTAATGTACGAAACATCAGAACTTGCAGCATTAATGGAAGAGTTTTATGTGTATAATGATAGTTTAAAAAGTCAAATTGTAAATGACAAGGCCTTAACTTCATTGCCAGTAAACTTTAATGAACTTCATACAGCAAAAATGACAGATCGTTTTGAGCGTGATGAGAGTTTTCAAGTGTTTGCAAGTCTTTTTGAAAAACATCAAAAATCAGTTTATGAAGTTTCAAAAGATTCTTTAGAACAAGCCTTTAATGCAACGATTCATACTTGTATTGCTTGTCATAGAACTACATGTACAGGTCCAATCCCTAGAATTGAAAAGTTACTAATTGAATGATGTGAGACGTGAAATAATTATAACTTCTGATGGCTCTACAACAATTCACATTCCTGAATGGAATGAGCAATACCATTCTAAACATGGTGCGATTCAAGAGGCGTATCATGTCTTTATTAAAAATGGGTTGGACTTGTTTAAAGATCAAAAAATAAGTGTTTTAGAAATTGGTTTTGGAACTGGACTGAATAGTTTTATCACCTTTATTGAAGCTGAAAAAAGAGATTTAAAAGTTGATTATGTTGGCGTAGAGAAGTTTCCTATTTCTGAAGAAGAATTGAATCAGTTAAATTATGTGTCAGAATTAAAAGCAGCTGAATTTGATTTTATTTTTAAAAAGATGCATTCAAATACTTGGGGTGAGAAATATTTTTTGAGTGATAATTTTTCTTTAAAGAAGCGTCAACAAGACTTTAAGGATATTGATGATGATGAAACTTTTGATTTGATTTATTTTGATGCATTCGGAGCTAGAGTACAACCAGAATTGTGGACAGTCTCTATTTTTAATAAAATGTACAATGCTTTAAAAGTTAATGGTGTACTGGTAACTTATGCTGCTAAAGGATCTGTAAGAAGAGCGATGATAGAAGTTGGTTTTAAAGTTGAAAAACTTGCAGGACCTCCAGGAAAAAGAGAAATGCTAAGAGCAAAGAAATAGAGTGTGCTTATCAATTAAAATAATAATAAAATGGAAACTTCAAGATTTAAAAAACAAAAAAAACCTAATAGAATGAGATTGATAGTAATGTTGATCGTTTTATTAGTGATATTATATTTTTGGATGAATTCTGATGAAATTATCGCTAGATTTTTGAATTAATTCATTACAATTTTCTTAACAATTCTTAGCGCTTCTATATATACCCAAACAAGAGTAACTAACAATCCCCAAGTTGCTACCCATTCCATATATCTTGGCACATGATTTTTCTTTCTTTCAATAAAATCAAAGTCTAGCATTAATGTAAATGCAGCAACTCCTGCAGCAATAATATTAAACCCTATCGCTAAATAAGATGTACTGTCTAATATTGTAAAAGGTGTTTCGATATTAAAAAAGTGCAATGCCCAACTCAATGCGTAAATGACAGAAATGATAGTGATTGCAACAATCAAAACACTTCTAAGGCGATCTGTAACTTTTATGATTTTTGATTTGTATAATAATAGCATTACAAAAAATGTTGTAATTGTAACACCAATGGCTTGCATTGGCATTCCTTTAAATTTACTTTCGGTGTAAATTGTAATCCCTCCTAGAAAAAATCCTAATGCTAAAGAATAAAGCGGAACTAATAGGGGGGCTAATCGGTGAATAAAAGCAGTAATCAAGCTGAAGAAAATTGTTCCGATAAGACCACCATAAATAAATAAATTGGTGTTGTATCCTTTTCCAATGTACTCCCAAGTAATCCAAGTTGTACTTGCAACTAAAAGGATACAGAAAAAAGATTTTGCAATAATACCGTTTACGGTCATTTTGTTTGAGGTGGAGGCGTATCCTTTCCAAACATCTCTGCTAAACGCAGGGTTTGAGGTTTTGTATGTGTAAAGAGCCATAATGTGGGGTTTGTGGGGTGACTAGCCTCAAAGGTATAGATAATTTATTGAATATCAAGTAAAAATTACCATTTATTATATAAATCGTGTATCTTGTTTAAGATAACAGGCTATTTATTTGATGTTAATTATTGTTCTTGCATGCTTTTAAAAATAATAAGTACAGCAGCCAAAGCAACAAAAACTAGTCCGATTAAGATATAGTTAAGTTTTTCTTTTCTCTTTTTATTTTTTAATTCTTGAGCCTTGAATTCTTGATGCTCAGCATCTAACCTATTTTGATATTTGTTGATAAAGTTAGTTTCTAATTTTTCAATAGCTTGCTCATATTCTACAGTTGAATTCTTATCTATTTTTGAAGTAAATGAAAATTTAAAATTTGAATAATCATCAAAATCTGAAGGCTTGTTGTTTTTTTTACTGACATCAATTTTATCAAAGAAGTATAAGTGAGTTACATCCCATTGACATTCTAAAATATCATTAATCTCTAACCTTTGGAGGATAGCTTTAAGGTTGTTCTCAATATTTCCAAAGTTAATGGTGCCCAATTCATAATGCTCATTAATAAATTCTTCAATAGCTTTTGGATATATTTTGTACGTAGTATGAGCTTTCATTTTAGTTGGCTTTATTGAAATACAATGATAAGAAAAAAACAGATAATTATTATATTTGATTTCAAATATTTATGAGTCAACTTCTTAATAGTTATTTAGTAAATATTCTGCGCTTTTTCCAAAGAACATTTTTTTTTAAAATTGAGAAAAAAGAAACAAAAACTATAAATAATGGATATAAAATAGCTATAATTGGATAAAAAAGGATATTTTTTGATTGATTTGTCAAATAAAAAGTTTTGAGAATCAGGATGAAATCAATGATAAATTTGAAACTAAAAGCCCAAAATAAATAATATGATGAGGATACACCCAAAATACTTGATATCAATAAAACGATAATTAATAAGTTCATTAATAAAACCATCACTCCCGCAAATTTCCCAAATCCATTGTTTGTTGCTGATGTTTTCGATGCCCATCGTATGCGTTGTTGAATAAGTTTTTTTAATGTTGGTTCGGGTTTAGTATTAACAATTGATTCATTAGATTTAATGAAGTGAACATCAGTCGGATATTTCTCCAACACTTTTTCTAATAAAAAAATATCATCACCGCTAGAAATAGAATGATTCCCTTCAAAACCGTTAACCTCAGAAAACACTTTTTTTGAATAGCATAAATTTGCTCCGTTACATAAAAAGGGTTTGTTAATTCCGAATGCTCCAATAGTTGTTCCAATCAAGCTAATAAAATCAAGGAGTTGGAATTGTTCTAAAAAAGTATTTTTTACCTGATAAGTTACGGGTGCACAAATCATTTGGGGGGTGTTTTCTTGAATAAAATCATCAAATAGTAACAACCATTTTTTTGGCACATTACAATCGGCATCAGTTGTAATAACCCACTCGAATGTTGATTTTTGTATTGCAGTTTCTATCGCATCTTTTTTTGGAGACTTTGATTTACTAATATTATTTAAAACCTGAATCAAAAGAGTTGGATACTGCGTTTTAAAATCTGTAATAATGCTTTTTCCATTGTCGGTAGAATCATCATCTACTAAAATCACTTCAAATAGAGTAGTTGGATATTCGAGTTGAGATAAACTTTTTAATAAATCAGGCAAATTTTTAGCTTCATCTCTAAACGGTATAATTATCGAAAATGAGTTTTTTGGAGTATTTTTAGACTCGTTAAAATTCTTTACTCTAAAGAATCCAACAATAAAAACACCAATTAAAAGGGTGTAAATTGCTGTGATAAAAATTGTTAGTATGAGCATTGATAAGTATAAAAACTCAGTTGGAGTTTGTTTTTGATTTGTTGTACATTTACCACAAAGAAACAAAAATTTGTCCACAGAAAAAATCATATTAGGCATCGATCCCGGAACATCCATTATGGGTTTTGGTTTGATAAAAGTTGAGAATAAACAAATGAAGTTTATGTTGATGAATGAGCTAAACCTAAAAAAGTATGATGACCACTATGTGAAGTTGAAACTAATTTTTGATCGTACCATTGAGTTAATTGAATCTTATCATCCAGATGAAATAGCTATCGAGGCTCCTTTTTTTGGTAAAAATGTACAGTCTATGTTAAAGCTAGGGAGAGCACAAGGAGTAGCAATTGCGGCAGGATTATCGAGGCAGGTTCCAATTACCGAGTACGCCCCAAAAAAAATAAAAATGGCAATTACAGGAAATGGAAATGCGAGTAAAGAACAAGTTGCAGGAATGCTTCAAAATACCTTAAAGTTAAAATCACTACCCAAAAATTTGGATGCTACTGATGGATTGGCAGCAGCAGTTTGTCACTTTTATAATAGTGGTAGAATTGATATTGGTAAATCTTATTCAGGTTGGAGTTCTTTTGTAAAACAAAACCAAAAGAGAGTTAAATAGTTTGGCAGGAATTTATATCCATATTCCGTTTTGTAAGCAGGCATGTCATTATTGCGATTTTCATTTTTCAACTTCAATAAAACGAAAATCAGAAATGATAGCAGCCATTGCTGATGAAATAAGAATTCGTAAAAATGAAATTAGAGAAGCTATAGAAACCATTTATTTTGGTGGAGGAACACCTTCTTTATTGTCTATCGATGAAATTCAATTTTTGATTGATACGATTTATAAAAATTATAATGTGATTGATAACCCTGAAATCACCTTAGAAGCGAATCCGGATGATCTATCTAAAAATCAAATAACCAAATTATCTAAAACTCCAATTAATCGATTAAGCATCGGCGTCCAATCCTTTTTTGAGGATGATTTAAAAATGATGAATCGAGCCCATTCTGCAAGCGAATCCCTTAGCTCTTTGTCTGTGGCGACTCGCCACTTTGAGAATATTACTGTAGATTTAATTTATGGAATCCCCAACATGAGTGCTGATAAATGGAGAGAGAATCTACAAAAAGTTTTTGATTTAGGAATCAATCATATTTCGAGTTATGCTTTAACAGTTGAGCCGAAAACCGCTTTAGCATCTTTTATTAATAAAGGGAAGTACCCCTCATTGGATGAAAAACAAGCCGCTGAACATTTTGATATTTTAGTGAAGGAAACAGCGAAGCAAGGATTTGTACATTATGAAATATCAAACTTTGGGAAGCTCAATTTTTTCTCAAAGCACAATACTTCCTACTGGAAAGGAATTTCCTATTATGGTTTTGGGCCATCAGCACATTCGTTTAATGGTGTAAGTAGAAGTTGGAATGTTGCCAACAATTCAAAATATATAAAGGCGATAAATCAAAATGAGCTTCCGTCCGAAAGAGAGATTTTATCAAAGAATGACCGATTTAATGAATACATCATGACAGGTTTGCGAACAATTTGGGGAGTTGATTTAAACAAAGTAAAAACTAATTTTGGAGATAATTATTACGAGCAGTTGTTTAAATCATCTAAAAAATTTATAGATCAAAGCTTACTTATCATTTCAAGTGATTTTGATGACAATCAAAATTGTATCGAAAAATTAAAAACAACCAAAAAAGGAAAATTTTTAGTTGATGGAATCGCAGCAGAATTATTTGTAATAAATGATTAGTCAAAAAAGTGCTATCGATGTTTACATCGAGAAACGAATAAATTTGTCATTCCCGTAAAAACGGGAATCCAAAATAATATTTTACAAAAAAAATCTTTATTTTTAAAAAGTGAAAATTAAACTTACCATAAACAACCAAGAGCAGGCTATTGATTTGTCAAAACCCATTGACATTTCTATTGAGTTATTAGCTTCAAAAGAAAATGTGAATGCATGGTATTTGGATGCACCAAAAATAAATCCGGTTGTTGATGATAGTTGGGTTGGCAATGTAGCTCAAGGGGGCACAATAAATTTTAATACAATTACTTTTAATCCGCATGCACATGGTACACATACAGAGTGTATTGGTCATATCACGAAAAAATTTCACAGTGTGAATGATTGTTTAAAAACATTTTTTTTTATGGCAGAATTGATTTCTGTCACTCCAGTAATTCAAGAAAATATGGATACTGTAATTACAAAAGATCAAGTTAAAAAAATTATAGAAAATAAACATTTCGATGCTTTGATTATACGGACTTTACCTAATGACGAATCAAAAAAATCAAAACAATATTCAAATTCCAATCCGCCTTATCTCACAAAAGAATGTGCTGAATTTATAAAAGAAACCGGAATAAAGCATTTGTTGATAGACCTTCCATCTGTTGATAAAGAAAAAGATGATGGCAAATTAGAAGCACACAAAGCATTTTGGGATTTTGACGGAGCGCAAAGATTAAATGCAACAATTACCGAGTTTATTTATGTTGACAATCAAATTATAGATGGTACCTATTTGCTAAATTTACAAATAGCACCTTTTAAAAATGATGCATCACCAAGTAAGCCAATATTGTATAAATTAGAATAATCGTAAATCGTAATTTAAAATTGAACGTAGAACAATACAGAGATTATTGCTTATCAAAAAAAGGAGTTACCGAGCATTTTCCTTTTGATGAAACGACTCTTGTTTTTAAAGTGATGGGTAAGGTGTTTGCACTTTGTGGGTTAAATAGAATTCCGTTTGGAGTCAATCTAAAATGTGATCCAGATTGGGCAATTGAATTGAGAGAAGAATATGATGGAACAATAATTCCTGGATATCATATGAGTAAGGTTCATTGGAATACGGTAGAATCAGAAGGAAATTTATCTGACGATTTTTTTAAAGAATTAATTGATCACTCTTATGATTTGGTAGTTAATGGTCTTACCAAAAAATTAAAACTAGAATTTGAAAATTTAGAATAACATGATTAAAAAAATAGGCATATCGTTAATAGCAGTTTTTGTATTGATGAGTTTTCAAACAGAAACTACATCAGAAAAATTAGCTACAATAATTACTAATTATCAAGATAGAGAATCGTATGATGAAGATGAGTTTCCTTTGGGATTATTTACTGAGGAGTATTATAGATCCGAAGCAAATTATGCAAAAGAGATACTAAATCAATTGTCAAAAATTGATGGTACTGATTTGTCTGAAACAGAAAACATATCACTCCAATTATTACAGTTTCAATTACAAGAATCAATTGATTTTTATGAATTCAAAGAGTATTTAAACCCATTATTGTCAGATACAGGATTTCATAATAACCTGCCTTATATGGTACGCCCATTGGCGAATTATGCGCAAGTAAAAGAATATTTAAATAAGCTAAATGCAATTCCAGAATATGTAAATCAGCATATCATTTTATTGCGAAAAGGATTGCATGAAGGTGTATCGCAACCCAAAGTGATTTTTGAAAAAGGCTATGAGTCATCTTACGATACACATATTGTAGCTGATTATAAAGACAGTTATTATTATTCTCCTTTTTTGAATTTACCTGAGCAATTATCTGCAACACAAAAAGATTCCATTTTGATTGCTGCAAAAGCTGCTATTGAAAAAAAGGTCACTCCAGGATTTAAAAAAGTAAAACAATTTTTTGAATCAGAGTTTTTGCCAAATACAAGAACTGCAATCGGAGTGTCATCAACACCAAACGGAGAGGCTTATTATCAAAACAGAATCCATTATTACACCACGCTAGATTTAACTGCCGATGAAATTCACCAAAAGGGATTGGAAGAAGTAGCACGTATCAAATCAGAAATGATGCAAATTATAAAAGAGGTGAATTTTGAAGGTTCGTTCTCTGAATTTTTAAAATTCCTTAGAACAGACGAACAATTCTACGCCAAAACGGCCGACGATCTTTTAAAAGAAGCACGAAATATTGCCAAAAAGGTAGATGCTCAATTACCGAGATATTTTATCACTTTACCGAGAAAGCCTTATGGCATTGCACCTGTGCCAGATGCCATTGCACCAAAATACACAACGGGTCGTTATATTGGGACAAGTAAAAATAGTACTGAACCAGGATATTATTGGGTAAACACATATAATTTAAGTAGTCGCCCATTGTATGTTTTACCTTCGCTAACGGTGCACGAAGCTGTTCCGGGACATCATTTACAAGGGAGTTTAAATAACGAGTTGGGTGATAGTATTCCGCAATTTAGACGCGATATGTATCTTTCAGCTTATGGTGAAGGCTGGGGTTTGTATTGTGAATTTCTTGCTGATGAAATGGGAATTTATGAAACTCCTTATGAGCAATTTGGAAAACTAACATATGAAATGTGGCGAGCATGTCGATTGGTAATTGATACAGGAATCCATACAAAAAATTGGACCAGAGAGCAAGCAGTTGAATATATGAGTTCTAATTCGGCATTGTCAATCCACAATGTAAATACTGAGATTGATCGTTATATTTCATGGCCTGGGCAAGCATTGTCTTACAAAATAGGCGAGTTAAAAATAAGAGAACTTCGTGAAAAAGCTGAATCTAAGTTAGGCACCAACTTTGATATTCGAGAATTCCACGAAGTTATATTAGAACAAGGAACAGTAACTCTTGCTATCCTAGAACAGCGAATAAACCAATATATTGTTGCGAATAGTAGAGAATGATTTTAGCGTATAATTTTCTGTTATGTAAGATAGTTTAGTGAATTCGTATACGCATGAGTTTCAAACTTAGATTTGAACCCATTTAATCCTGATAGAAAATTTTAGCGCAATAAAAATGTATTAAGGTGAGTGAACTTAATTCTTGCCTAAAGATGTAACCCACATTCAGTTTTAGGGCTGTTATTCCAACGCCCTTCACGCCCATTACCTGGAACTGTACAATGTGTACATCCAATAGAACTATAACCTTTTGCAATTAATGGGTGAAATGGTAATTTATTTTCTGTGATGTATTGTTTACGTTCTTCTTTTGTAACATCTAAC
>JASFYP010000042.1:0-36621 GCA_045047075.1 Flavobacteriaceae bacterium | reverse complement strand
ATGAACAATCCCGCCAAGTCCTAAATTTACAAGGGTATAAGATGACGTTGCTGTTTCAAACGGACTCACATTATTTTGAGCAAAACTACTTGCAACATTTAGAGAGGTATATCCTTGTTGCCACCAATTGGCAATATCAAATTCTGTTCTCAGCGTGTTGCTCCATTTGTTTGCAGGAATCAAAGGCAAATAATCACCATTGTTTTGTTTACCTACTACCATTTCAAAAGAGCTTTCTAAATGCAACCAATCTAACGGATGTGGATGTAGGTGAAATCCAAATTCACCTCCATACAACTTGGCATTATCTTGGTTGTATTCATAAACATCAGCGCCATCTTTAATCTGACCATTTGGTAAAATAAAAATATAATTATTTAGCTGATTGTAAAATCCATTTACAAAAACTTCAAAATGATCTTTTTTATATTCTATAGAAATATCTGTTTGAAAGTTTTGCTCGCTTTTTAAATTCGGATCTCCAATTTCGTACCTGTTTGTTCCTTCATGAATTCCATTTGAAGATAATTCTGCTAAGTTAGGTGCGCGATATCCTGTTGCTAAATTGATACGTGTTGTAATATCTTGTACGATATTAAATTTATATCCTAAAGAAGCCGTAAAATTTTGATATGATTTATCCAACGCTTCAAATACTTTGATAGCATTTCCATCTAGTATTTCGTGATGTTCAGTTGTTAAATTTCTTGTATCAAAACGGATACCTGCTTGTAATGAGCTATTTTTTAAATCGAGTATTCCTGTTGCAAGAACCCCCAAGTCGTCGATAGTTGCATCTGGAATCAATAGTTCTTCACCTAAATTTTTATTGGTTTGATGCATTCCTTGAACTCCGACAATAAAAGACAACAATTCGGTCTTTGGTAAATGATATTTAACATCATAACTTAGCGTTTTTAGTTTCATTCGCAATGCAGGATTAAATTCGCCAAGAATCGCATCAAATTCATTTCTGTCATTATAAATATATCCCAAATCAACATCTAATTTAGAGCGATCAAAAAAGATATGATTGTGAAGGCTTAAGATGTGAGTAATAACTTTTTGAAAAGGAAATTCTGGAGTTCTATTTTTTGTTTGACCTCCAATCCCTTCAGTCAACCCAAGATTAGATTGATTGATATTATATCGCAACTCACTCGAAATTTTTTCATCGCTATATCCAACAGCAGCATTAAAATTGATTTCATCATAACGTGTATTGGTTACTCTATCTTTATTGGGGATTTTATAATCAGCATGAGAATCATAAGCACCTCTTACCAAAAACTTCCATTTTTCTAAAGAGTTTTTAAACCCGATAGTAGTGCTAGATCCTAAAGTATTTGAATAAAAGCGTTGCCCAAAATTACCGCTAAAAGTATTTTCTGAAGCAAAGCGTTCTGGGTTAAAATATAAGACACCTCCCAAAGCATCAGAACCATAAAGTAAGGATGCGGGTCCTTTGATAACTTCAACACTTTCAATACCAGCTTCATTTAAGCCCAAACCATGTTCGCCACCAAATTGTTGATTTTCTAAACGTACACCTTGGGTATATACTAAAACACGATTACCACTCAAACCTCTAATTACGGGTTTTCCGATGGATGTTCCTGTTGATATTTGCGAAACTCCGGCAATGGTAGAAATTCCTTCAATCAAAGTAGCAGCACCTTTTTGTTGCAAGTCTTTTATTTTTGCAGACTCTACTTTCATCACATTTTTAGATTGTAATCTATTGAATGGAGTTGATACAATTACTTCATCTATATTAAAAACAGATTCTTGTAAAACCACATCTATAGCACTTAAATCTTGATGTAGATCAAAATTCTTTTCAACCGAATTAAACCCAAAGTAAGAAAATACAATATGGATTTCTCCATGTGGCAAATTTTTTAATTCATAGTTACCATCTAAATCTGAGGTGGTGCCTAAATGTAATTCTGGTGCATATACATCAACTCCAAAAAGAGGGTTGTTTTCTGAGTCAGTAATACTTCCATTGATACTATTTTGTGTATATCCAACAGCGGTAAATCCTATTAAAAATAGGGATATTATTAATTTATTCATTCTGGTAATTTTACTATTTAATTTTAAAAATTGATGATGATTCATTTAATCATCTGATGTAATCCGTATTAAATAATAAATAGGGGAGACCCTCTTGTAGTTACATTTTTTTGAGGATAAAAGTTACATTTTTTTGCTAAAAAAAGCGGTGTGCTGTTCTTAACTATTTCAACAAATAAAGAAGTGTGTATATTTATATCTGAAGATTCTGTACGCAGTTTTACATGATAAATATTACAATTTAATTGTTGCTTGTGGATGTGTTTAAACTCTTTAGAATTACAAACATGATGGTTGTGATTTTCAAGCGCATGTATAAACTGCAAGCCTACGGGAAGTAATAAAATTACAACCGTAAAAACAGAAAGGATTTTATGTAATTGATTTTTATTCAATAGTTTTATTACTTTTTCTTAGTTTCATATTCAATGCCTCAACACCTAAAGAGAAGGCAATGGTAAAATACAAATATCCTTTTGGAATGATTCCAACAACCTGTTCAAATATTTCTAGGTGTGCCATATGAGCACCTTCGGATATTAAAATAAAACCGATTAAGATTAAAAATGACAATCCTAGCATTTGTACTGTTGGGTGTTTGGTTACAAATTTAGCGACTGGATTTGCGAATAATAACATCACAAACATAGACAATACAACAGCAATAATCATTACAATTAATGCTTCGTCTATTGATGTTTCTGGTTTGTTAATTCCTGTGGTCATACCTACAGCAGTTAAAATAGAGTCGAACGAAAAGACAATATTTATAAAAGTAATCTGCACTATTGCTTTAGAAAGAGAGTAGCCTTTTTTTTGTGCAGCATCCGTTTCTTCTTGTTCCATTCCTTCAACTTTATGATGTATTTCTTGGGTGCTTTTAACCAATAAAAATAGTCCACCTACAAGCATAATAATACTTTGTCCTGTAAAATCCACTTTGAGCCAATCCCAATCTAAATGGAAGAAAACTTGTTGTAATGCCACCAAATAGGAGATTCCGAAAAGTAAAAGGACTCTTAATATCATTGCTAAAAACAACCCAATATTGGTTGCTTTTTTCTGTAGATATTCTGGTAATTTACTCGCTGCAATAGAAATAAAAATAATATTATCTATTCCTAAAACAATTTCTAGAAAAACCAATGTTAATATAGCGATCCAGATTTCGGTATGAACAAACATTTCTAACATAGTTAATCCGCAGTTTTAACTACGGTTCCTTTAATTACAAAATTTGAATGCCCAATAATAGCTTCAAAATCATACGAATTTGCAGTCACACTTTTTAATTTTACATTGATGGGTTCATTGTCTAATCCCGTTTTAGGATGTAACATATGCAAAGTGTAGCTAAAATTATTTTTCCAATGAATAGCTAACGTATCAATTCTATCCTCGTAATATTCTATTTGTAAACTATCGATACGCTTAAAAATCGTTTTATCATATTTTTCATCTTTCAATATTTCGAAGGTGCCATGTCTAAAATTCTCGAGGTTTAGTTGCTTTCTTTGTTTGCAAGAGAAAAGCGTAAGAAAACCGATACTGATGATAATTAGTTTTTTCATTTTTATAATTTTTCATTCTCCTCCTTTTAAAGGAGGAGTGTCCGCCAAAGGTGGACTAAACCCTTTCGATTTTTTGCGAAAACCGCCTTCCCTTTTTAAGGGAAGGAATTTTGTTTTATCAAAATGTATCGAGAGGTTATATCCCTGTATAATTACTCGGGGTTATTACTCTCAATTCTGCTTTTATTTTTTCACTTACATCTAAGCTCTCAATAAAATTAGCCATAGATTCTTTGGTAATTTTCTCATTGGTGCGTGTCAATCCTTTCAATGCCTCATACGGATTCGGATAGGCTTCGCGACGTAAAATTGTCTGAATAGCCTCTGCAACTACCGCCCAATTATTTTCTAAATCTCTTACAAAAGCTTCTTTGTTTAGCAACAATTTATTCAAGCCTTTTAAGGTAGATGAAAATGCGATGGTGGTATGTGCCAACGGTACTCCGATGTTTCTTAACACGGTAGAATCGGTTAAATCTCGTTGCAATCTCGATATTGGTAATTTTGCCGATAGATGCTCAAAAATAGCATTTGCCATACCTAAGTTTCCTTCAGAGTTTTCGAAATCAATAGGGTTTACTTTATGTGGCATTGCCGAAGATCCTATTTCACCAGCTTTTATTTTTTGTTTAAAATAATCATTAGAAACATAAGTCCAGATATCACGGTTTAAATCAATTAAAATCGTATTGATGCGTTTTAAACCATCAAACAAAGCAGCCATGTGGTCGTAATGCTCTATTTGAGTTGTTGGAAAAGAATGGTGTAATCCCAAGCTATTTTTTACAAAATTAGATCCGAAAGCTTTCCAGTCATTTTGTGGATATGCCACTTTATGTGCGTTATAATTCCCTGTTGCACCTCCAAATTTAGCAGCATGTGGTATGGTTTTTAATCCTTTTAATTGTTGGTTGATTCGCTCAACAAAAACATAAATTTCTTTGCCCAATCGGGTAGGAGAAGCAGGTTGTCCGTGGGTTCTTGCCAACATAGGAATGTCTTTCCAATCATTAGATAAACTTTCTAATTTAGATTTCAACTCCTCTAACATTGGATAATACACATCAATCAATGCTTCTTTTAATAAAAGTGGAATTGCAGTGTTGTTAATGTCTTGAGAGGTCAATCCGAAATGAATAAACTCTTTAGATTTTTCTAAGCCACCAATCGAATCGAATTGTTCTTTGATAAAATACTCTACTGCTTTTACATCGTGATTGGTTACTTTTTCGATGTCTTTAATTTTTTGTGCATCAGCATCCGAAAAATCTGTATATATTTTCCGCAACACAGTAAACAAGTTGTTGTCAAATTCTGCTAATTGCGGTAGTGGTAATTCGCAAAGCGAAATAAAATATTCTATCTCTACTTGTACGCGGTATTTGATCAATGCTTTTTCTGAAAAATAAGGAGCAAAATTTTCTACTTTATTGCGGTAACGCCCATCAATAGGAGAAATGGCGTTGAGAGTATTCAAGGTCATAGTGTGTTGTGTTGAATTGCAAAAATACGACAAGGAAATGACATCCCAAATAGCAACTCAATAGTTTTCAGTCATAGTTTTCAATCTATTATCTCAAGTTTATGATCTCTTTTCCAATTTATCCACCCACTTCAAAATCTTTTTTGCTCTGGCTTTGTAAGCAGGACTTCCGCCTGAAATTTCTTGAACTAATATTAGTTTTAATTCATCATGTACCCAGTCTATTTCTTTTCCGAATAGAAATAAAGCCTCCATTGTATAGGCTCTTACGGCTACTTTTTGGTTGGATATCATCCAGTCAAAACCTGTTTCTACAATTTTATCAATATGAATTTTTGTTAGGTAATTGTCAGTTTTAGTATTCTTTTTTGAGTTATGAGCTTTGGCAAGAAGTTCGCATATTCTTGCCATCGGGCGAACAATGCTATCGTGTTTTACCTTAGAAATATTGTCAGTAAAAAAATCTAGGTGCGGATAAAACCACTCTAATTTTTCTCTCGATACAAAATCTAATACCCAAGAAACTTTGACAGAAGCTTCGTTGGTTTCATCAAATGCGAGTTCTAATAATGGTAAGAATAGTGATTTATCATTAATAACCAATTCGGCATATTTGATTCGGTACTCTCTGTACGAGGTGACTTTAGAGTTGATGATATTTCCTAACTGTTCTTTATTCATAAAATTTTGCCAAATGTGTATTTTGTATAAACTCAAAAATACAAAAAATACGTATCTTTATTTTTTAAATAATTTAGAGATGAAACGTAAAATTTTAATTGGATTAGTCATTGTTTTAATCGGAATTCAATTTGTTCCTGTAAGTTTAAATCAGTTAGAAAAAATATCAGAAAATGATATAATTGCAACTTTAAATCCACCAGAAGAAATAGCATTGATTCTTAAAACTTCTTGTTATGATTGTCATTCTAACAATACAGTTTATCCTTGGTATGATAAAATTGCACCTGTATCTTGGTGGGTTGCCGATCACATTAATGAAGGAAAAGATGAATTGAATTTTTCTGAGTGGGCAAGTTTTAGTGAAAAAAGAAAGGCTAAAAAACTAAAAGAAATGATTGAAGAATTGGATGAAGGTGAAATGCCATTGACAAGTTATTTGATTACTCATGGTGATGCAAAGTTATCATCTGCTCAAGTTGAGCAATTAAAAAATTGGGTAGATACAATAAAAGGATAAATGATAAAGTTTATAATTATTCTCAATCGTCAGTTCGAGTGATTTTTGATAAAAAATTGTATCGAGAACTTTAGGGAAATATATAATGTATTTTAATAAAAATAGCTTTTAATTAATTTTCAATGAAAAAAACAATCGCTTTTGTTTTTAGTACGCTCTTTATTATAGGAAGTGTATTTGGGCAAGAAATAAATCAAACCAATGAAAAAGGAGAACGTGTAGGTATTTGGAAAAAGTATTATAAAAATAATCGTATCCGCTACGAAGGTCAGTTTGAAGATGGTAAAGAAGTAGGCGTATTTAAATTCTATTCTGCTGAGGATTCTAAATTCCCAATTGCTATAAAAACTTTTGAAGTAAAGAGTGATTTAATTCAAGTGAAATTTTATACAGTCAAAGGTTTATTAGAAAGTGAAGGTGAGATGAAAGGAAAGGAGAGAATAGGGAAGTGGCTGTATTATCATAAGGATGGAAAAAATAAAATGATTGAAGAAAACTATGAAAGCGGTGTGTTAAATGGTGAGTATAAAATATTTTATGTGAATGGTAAACTCACAAAATTGGCACATTATAAGGATGGTTTGTTAGAGGGGAATTCCAAAAAATATTCTCAAGAAGGTATTTTGATCGAGGATTTGAATTATATAAAAAACGTACTCAATGGTCCTGCAGCTTTTTATGAAATGAATGGAAACCTAAAACAAAAAGGTGTTTATGAAGATGATTTAAAAGTTGAGATTTGGGAGTTTTATACCGATGGTGAATTATCCAAAACCAAAGAAATTGTGGTGACTCCGGTTGAGGATTAAGAAGAAACTTAGAAGGCTTTTCTGGAGTTATGCTTTTATCGAGTTTGGTTATGGTTTAATTGCTGAATTTTGACGATGATATTTTCCTTCCAACCATTAAGTTTTTTTATTCTTTTGGCTTTAATACTACAGTGAATTAAATAGGTTGTTAGCTACCTTTTTTATCTGTTAATTAATTAAGCTTCAATCTCTTTTTTGGTTGACTTCAGCGCTATTCTACCACCAATCCAAGCCATAGGGATATATGCAAGTGTAATATCGACAACAGCAAACCAAGTAGGTCCGGGTAGCATAAAGCTCATCATGATTCCACTAAGTAAAAATAGCGCACCAATACCTATTGAGAATTTCATTTTATGGTTAACAGCTAAAAGTCCTGCAACAGTGGCGGCAACTAATGTTCCTAAAGCATGCGCTAAAAATGGGAAGATAAAATATTCATTTCCTAAAGTTGGCATTATTTCCGCCAAAGCTTCCATATCATTTGGATCAATTCCTTTTATAGGAAATATTGAATATCCCATTTTGATAAGTCCCATATTTACCATGCTGCCAAATAGCCATCCCAATATGACTGCTAAAATGTTTTTAAAGGCGTTCATAATTTCTATTTTTTTTGGTTAGATTTTTTTAGATTATTAATCGAACTCCACCGAGATCTTCTACCTTAAAAGTAGCCTTTTCACTGGGTGACCCAATAAACATAAAGTTAATTGGGATGTTCCATTTGTTTGATAATTGTTGAATTTTTTTAGCTGAAAATTCTCCTTTTTCAATAATAAAATCAATATCAACTTCTGGATATTCTCTATTTAAAAAATCTATTTCTTGTGCTAAATTTGGCGGAGCTTGCTCGTCATTTTTTAAAACAATTACAATTTTTAATTTCCTAGTATGTTCGTTTTTTATGATGTAGAGCATTACCTTATTTAAGGTTGCAATATTATCACCTTTGGTAAAAAATACAAATTCTTGATTGTTGATTTCATCAATCTTTCGTATAATTTTTCGGTCTGTTTTAATTACAAATTTTCTGATTGGGTCAAAAACCGCATCAATAGTTTTTAGGAGCAATTTTAATAAAAGGGTTCGGTTAAGCATAATTAAAATAAAGGAAATTGATGGAATGAAATATCCTAAAAACACACTTAAATTACTTGGCATATTATTTTTTGGAGGCATAGAAATATTGCCCAATAGTGCAATGATTACTGCAATAATTGCAAAAATTACTGCAAACCAAGAAGCTTTTTCTGGTCTTGGTAAATTTTTCCGTTTTACTTTTAACAAGATATTTCCAATTCCAAACAATGCCATAACAGATAAGAATGAAATAGTGTAAACTCCAGCCAATAATTTTACATTTCCGTTAGTGATAAGTAACACAGAAACTGATAATAAAAAGAAGAGCAATATGATTCGGTACGAGCTTCCTTTTTTATTTTTCTTAAGAAAAAATTGAGGAAGAATTCTATCTAATGCCATACGTTCTAGTAGTCCGTTAACGCCAACAAAACTTGTTAAAACTGCTCCGCTCAATACCAAAAAAGCATCGATCGCAATTAGGGATGCTACCCACTTACCGCCTACATGATTTCCCATTTCTATGAGTAGTGTATTTTGGAAATTGGGACTTTGAAGCATAGGAAGTGTAAATAATGCCAATGCAAAAATTGCCATCAATGGATTGATGATACTTACAATAACCCACATGTTTTTAAGTGTTTTAGGAAACACACCTTTTTGCTGTTCTTCAACAAAATTTGCCGAACTTTCGAAACCAGAAACTCCGAGCATAGAAGCTGCAAACCCTAAGAATATTGCTTTGGTAATGCTCCCTCCATCCAAAGGTAAGTGCCAATTGCTAAAAAAAGTTTCGACACCATTATTGATTAAATAATAGACAATGAATCCACTTAATAAAACTAAGGAACTCAAATGAAAAATGAAGATACCTACAGCTACTCTAGCTGATTCTGAAATACCACCGATGACTAAAACTGCGAAGATTCCCAATAGAACAATTGTAGAAATTATGATGGGCATTGGTGGAATTAAATGATGTAAATAATGAATGGCTTCATTAGCAGAGATCACCGCAGTTGCCATATATGAAAGCAAAGTTAGCGTTGCTGCAAATGATGCCATTGACTTGCTTGTGGTGTTTAATAAGGCATTGTATGCACCTCCGTTTAGAGGTAATGCACCTACAACTTCGCCATAAATTTTCCTAAATAAAAATAATATAAGTGAAACAATTAGTAGTGTAATCCACGCATATTGACCTGCAAATGCAATTGCCAAAGCCGAAACATATAAAACTGATGAGCTGATATCATTACCACAAATTGCTGTGGCTGAGAGTTGGCTGAGTTTTTTTTGAATTTTAGGTGACATGATTTTTTAGAAATAGAATATCGAAAATAGTTGTTATGCAAATAGGAATAAAATTACCTATTTATATATTAAAAGATTTATTTTCCATTTTTTTTGTGAAAAACAAAATCAGAAATTTATTTTACAGCTCAAAGCGCCAAATCAATTTTGCCAAAATAGTAGTTCTTTCAAGCTTAAAACCGCTATTGGTATCATATTCTTGATTGATTACAAAATAGAAAAAACTTCCAATTTTAGGAATCCAATTGATTCTATAGTTTACCAAGAGGTTTTCATTTTCATTATTCCATTGCGCATAAATACTTGTTTCTAATTTTGGATTATAGGCATACGCAATACGCCCTCCAATTTCATCAGTTATAAAAGAATTTTCTGGTAGCTGAATGTAATTTCGTTGCCAATCTGCACTCATAATAAAGTGTTTATTTAGACTAAAATAGGTGCCGATATTAACTTCTTGACGGCTACCTGTATAAAATTCACCCACACTTGTTTTAAGTTCTCCAGCAAATTTTCGGCCTCTAAAAGATTCAAACTGAATTTCGACTCTATTGTCTAAATACTCACCAGCAGGAATAATAATATCATCAATCAATTCAAAATCTTCGGTAGGTTTGTCGAGTAAATGTTGAACATTAAATTCAAAAAATTCACCACTTTTAGTTACAAATCCAAAGGGTCTCCACTCATAATTTACACTCTCAACTTCTTTGGTTTGGTCATTTATATAATACTGAATATCCAAAGGTTTAAAAATAAGATTTCTAAAAAACGGAAGCTTTTTAAAACGAGGGTTGAACTGAAGTTCTGAATTAAACATCTGATAATTACCTCTTCTTTTAAATCCCATTTCAGGATTAAAATCGGTTTGAACTGTGGTGAAACCCACATCAAATTCAATGACATCATTTGGGTAACTTAGAAAAATATTATAGGCTAAATTGTTATCATTTAGATTTTCATTGCTGCCAAATATTTTTGTGTCTGAAACAGCAAAACTCCCACCAATAAGCAGGTTTTTATTACCAAAAATTTCAGAAGAGGAATACGTGAAGTCAGAGCCATAAACACGATTGTAATGATCGTTAGAATATTTTTGAGTAGCAATGACGCCTATTGTAGATTGTTTAAAAATATCTTGTTTTATTTTAATTACTGAATAATTTGTGCTTGAAATGGAATCATGCGCATAGGTTTGTATAGACATTAGACCGACATTTGTTTTGTCAATTTTACCAAAAAAACGTACTCCTCCAATAACTGGGACAGCGTTGTTTTCCTCAATTCCAATTCGCCTACTATGAAACAAATCTACACGACCCACATTCATATCATAGTAATTTTTCCCTTCTAAGAAAAACTGTCTTTTCTCTGGAAAATATAAGGAGAACCTTGAGAGGTTAATTTGTCGTCTGTCTGATTCTACTTGGGCAAAATCTGTATTAACGGTGAGCCCTAATTTTAATGTGGGGCCAATATTAAAATTGATTTCTCCACCAACTTTTCCGGTACTTGAATTGTTTACATCTGTAAATTCTAAGCCACCAAGTAGGTAGGGTAGTATTTCTATTTTTTTTCCTTGTTTGATGTTTTCAAGCCCCGTTAATTTACCTCCTTGTGATATTTTTTCTAGCTCATACAATCTAGACCAACCTTGCCACAGCACTTGTTCTTTTTTTCTACGGATGTTTCTTTCAAAGTTGATACCCCAAACATTAGAATCATTGTTTTTAAATTTCAAAGTGCTAAACGGAATCACAATTTCTGCAAACCAACCCTTTTCATTTCTTTCAACGGCAACGTCCCATACGCCATTCCAATTTTTGTTAAAATCTTTTCCTTCATCGCCTATCCAAACATCAGCAAGAGCACCATTTGGGTTTGTTACAAATAAATAGCCATTTCTATTGTCGTTAAAGGTGCTCATCATTATTTCGATATTATCATCGCTTCCCCAACTAAAATCACGTGACATTTTTTGAGCTGAAATTTTATCAGGATTGTTATCATAACACCAAACTCCGAAGTAAATTTTTTCTTTCGTATAAACAACAGCAATCTTTGTTTTTTCTGTAGGTGCAGTTCCTTCGGATTGTTCTCTTTGTGTAAAATTTTCTATCGGAATCGCATTTTGCCAACAAGCTTCATCTAACTTTCCATCTAGTTTAATATCTTCATTACAATAATAAGCATTGATTGTTGTCGGATTTGAATGTTGTCCAAATAGGTTGGAGATAAAGAAGAAACTTACAATAAAAAAGATGCTGTGTTTAAGCATTTGACATTGTGGTTTTCAATAATATCTTGGGTGATATAATTGTTTGCTTCGGCTAAAAAGCTATACAAAGTTAGTGTTTTGTAATTACTAACATCAAAAATTTGAAAATTTATTGCACTAAATAATACTCCTGTAGGATGTTCTGAAAATTGATAAATTAATATTCTAAAGTTGAAATTATTCGCAAAGAAATATTTTATATAATTAATCGAACTCCGCCAAAATCTTGTACCTTAAAAGTTACTTTTTCACTTGGTGATCCTATAAACATAAAGTTGATTGGGATGTCCCATTTTTTAGAAAGTGATTGTATTTTTTCTGAACTAAATTTACCTTCTTCGATAAGAAATTCAATTTTAATATCAGGATACTCTCTATCGATAAAATCTATTTCTTGTGCTAGATTAGGAGGTGCTTCTTCATCTTTTTTAATACAATTATAATTAAAGGATCTATACCGTAATTTCAGGACGGGTCAAAAGCATAACATTATTGGCTACAAGAAATGGCTTTCGACTCTATTTTTTAATAAATTTTTTAACTCCTTTGCCTTTGTTTGTTTCAATTTCTAAAAAATAAATACCTGTAGATAAATTACTTACATCTATAGTTAATTTATCACTTTGTAATAATTGTTGTCCATTTGTATTATATAATTTTACATTTTTAAACATAAATTCACTACTTAAACCAATAGTTAATTTTTCACTTCCTGGGTTTGGATAAATTTTAATAGAGCTTGTTATTGAATAATCATTTACACCAAGTGTAGTTGTATGAGCACCTATTTGATCCCATTGACTATTAATAGGATAAACTAACCATTCAGTATTAGAACTATTTGTCCCTAACGACCCTAAAGGTATATCATTAGGACCCCAAATAGTTGGTTTTCTAATTAAAGTATAAAGCGCAGCTCCCCAAGCATAATCTCCAACACGAAAAGCACCCCAAGGATCAGTTCCAATTTCACCAAAAAGATCAAGTATTACTCCATCTTTGGATAGTGTAATAGAACTTTCACCATCAAAATAACATACACCATGTTCTACATCTGCTTCTGCTTTAATTGTGGGGGATGCTGAAGGATGCACAATAACAAATACATCATTATTATTAATAATTGTTCCTGCACTAAAAACTAAATTGTAGCTGGTATATGTATTTCCACGACCATAAAGCTCAATGCTATATCCAGCAGCTCCTAAATCAATATCTGCTCCTGTTCCGTTATAAATTTCTAAAAAATTATTACTCGCGGATCCTTCTCCATACATACTAAAAAATAATTCAGTAGTCTGACTATAACTCAATGTCGTTACTAAAATTGCTGTAAATAAAAAGTAAAGTGTTTTCATAATCCAATATTATTAAATTAATAAATTTTATTTCTTTGCAAATAAGTTATAAGGGGTCTTTTGCAACTAAGCTATGAGGGGTCTTTTGCAGCTAAGCTATAAGGGGTCTTTTAATTAGCAACTAAGTTATAAATGGATTTTTTATTAAAAAATGATATTTATCATATTATTAATAGTATTGATAAATTGAAATTTAGTAAATTCTCATAGCCTTTTATTGTTAGTCGAGTAAATTAATTTAATGATTATTAGTCAATTGCGGTTAACTATTAAGAAGTTGTATTTAGTAAATTGTAATAGATTTTAAACATTGTTATAATCACAATTTAACATGTATTTGCGAGTTTAACTTCTAAAAGCAGGTGTGGCGAAGCAATTTTTTTTTAATATTGTTATAATGATATTCAATAAACTATACCATTATTTTAGCAGGAGGCAAATTATAAATATCTCTATAAATACTCAGGTACTCAGATACTCCATAGATAGTGCACTTCAATGCACCTTAAGATTAGTTTGCATCTTTAACTCAATTTTTCAAACCTCTTACATTCAATAAAAAGCCTATCTTTGTACCCTTAAAATTTATACTAATGAAACGTGTAATCGTTGGACTTTCAGGAGGAGTAGATAGTAGTGTAGCAGCATATTTATTGCAGCAACAAGGCTATGAAGTGATTGGCTTGTTTATGAAAAACTGGCACGATGATTCTGTAACTATTTCTAATGAATGCCCTTGGTTAGAAGATAGCAACGATGCAATGTTGGTAGCTGAGAAATTAGGAATCCCTTTTCAGGTTGTTGATTTAAGCGAGCAATACAAAGAAAAGATTGTCGATTATATGTTCCGCGAATATGAGTTGGGACGCACACCAAACCCTGATGTCTTATGTAATCGTGAAATTAAGTTTGATGTCTTTCTAAAAATAACTTTAGACCTTGGAGCTGATTATGTAGCAACAGGTCACTATTGCAGAAAAGGAGAGTTAGAATCAAACGGAAAAACCACCTATCAATTATTGGCAGGAAAAGATAATAATAAAGATCAATCTTATTTTTTATGTCAATTATCACAAGAGCAATTGGCAGCCTCATTATTCCCAATAGGCGAATTAACTAAACCAGAAGTTCGTGCTATTGCTGCAGAACAAGATTTAATTACTGCAGATAAAAAAGATTCTCAGGGATTGTGTTTTATTGGTAAAGTTCGCTTACCAGATTTCTTACAACAAAAACTAAAACCCAAAGAAGGCGTAATTGTTCAGATTCCTGCGGATGCTGATATCTTTAAAAGAGAAGTTCCTTCTTTTAAATCTAAAGAAGAAGAACTAGAATTTTATGCTACAAAATTCAAATACACTCGAGCTGATGGAAAAGTAGTTGGTAAACATCAAGGCGCACATTATTTCACCAAAGGACAGCGAAAAGGTTTAGCAGTTGGAGGCACTAAAGAAGCATTGTATGTGATAGAAACTGATGTTGTTGAAAATGTAATTTATGCAGGCGAGGGTAAATCCCACCCAGGTTTATATCGCAATGTATTGTTTGTTACCAATGATGAAATCCATTGGATACGAGAAGATTTAGCATTGAAGAATGGGGAGTCTTTAGAAGTAGAAGCGCGCATTCGTTATCGTCAACAATTAGAGAAAGCAACAATCCATAAAGTAAAAAATGGTTTGTATGTAGCATTTCAAAACCCACAATCGGCTATCACCGAAGGTCAGTTTGTAGCTTGGTATCAAGAAGATGAATTATTAGGCTCTGGGGTTATTTCGTAGTACTTAGTTTTTAGTCGCAGTTTGCAGTCATCGGTCTCAGGGAAAACTCATACTTTTTTATAAAAAACATGATAAGACACGAATTTCACTAATTGCACGAATAAATGAGTTTAATTCATTTAAAACCTACGTGATTTTAACCAAAAAAAATACATAAAGATAAAAATCTAAAGATTTTTAAAAAAATCAGTGGACATTCGTGAAATTAGTGTCTAAAAATACAAGCATGAGTTTGCCCTGTCATCGGTCTTCTGTCATCTCGTCTTTCGTCTTTTTTTTCATACCTTTAATCCATGAAACGAGCATCTTGAAAAGTTTGTTTACTATAAAAAAATATTAATAACGAACAGCATATGACCGATTTAACAAATAAGAAAGATATATGAAAAAAGTAACCCTAGTTTTAGCCTTATTAGTTTTCCAAAGTATTTTTTCACAACAAGATGCTTGGGTATATTTAACTGACAAACCAGATGCTGCCAATGCTTTGGCAAATCCTTTAACAATTCTCTCTCAAAAAGCAATTGATAGAAAAACTTTACACGGAGTTACAATTGATGTGCGCGACGTTCCAGTTGAAACTTCATATATCACACAAGTAAAAGCTGCCACAGGCATCACGGTGATGACCAAATCAAAATGGTTCAATGCGTTACATGTTCGTGGAACAGAAACTGATATTAATGCGTTATCTAGTTTCGGTTTTGTATCATCTATAGACTTTGCGGATAATAGTTTGAATAATCGTGTGGTACATCAAGATCAAGAAGACAAATTAGAAGGTGTTTTAACAACATTTAATTATGGCAATGCAGCAAACCAAATTCAGATGTTTAAAGGAGATGAATTGCATTTGTTAGATTATACAGGAACTGGAATGACCATTGCAGTTCTCGATGCAGGTTTTATGAATGTAAATACTATGGGCGCTTTTCAGCGTTCTCGTGATGCAGGAAATATCATCAGTGGATACGATTTTGTGGATGATACGGATGATGTATATATCAATCAAACAAGTACACATGGTACGATGGTGTTGAGTACCATGACTGGATATATTGACACGCAATTTGTGGGGACTGCGCCCGATGCTAAATATTATTTGTTTAGAACAGAAAATGCTCCGAGTGAAAACCCAGTTGAAGAAAGTTATTGGGTAGCTGCTGCTGAGGTTGCCGATAGCATTGGTGTTGATATTATCAATACTTCTTTGGGATACAATACTTATGACAATCCTGCTTATAATTATTTAACTTCGGATATGGATGGCAATACCGCTTTCATCACCAAAGGAGCAAATATCGCTTTTGAAAAAGGAATATTATTAGTGAATTCTGCAGGTAATTCTGGTGCTACTAGTTGGGGAATTGTAACTGCCCCTGCCGATGCTCCTGGAGTGCTAACTGTTGGAGCTGTGGATGCTTCTGGGGCTTATGCATCGTTTAGTTCTATTGGGTCTACAGATCAACCAACTCAAAAACCAGATGTGATGACACAAGGTTCAGCGAGTTTTGTAATAGATGAAACCAATACCATTCGGACAGCTAACGGAACTTCATTTAGTTCGCCTATCATGGCTGGTGGAGTTGCTTGTTTATGGCAAGCATTACCCAATAAAACAAATGCCGAAATTATGCAGTTGATTCGAGAATCTGCATCTATTTATAATTCTCCAACTTTTTTTATGGGGTACGGAATTCCTGATTTGCAATTGGCATTAACGCTATCAACTCCTGAAGAAGAATTTTATAGTTTGACTCTGTTTCCGAATCCTACCAACGATTCTTTTTCGATTCAATCAACATTACAAAATAATGTGATTGTGATTTCTTTGTTTGATACAATAGGGAAGCACATATCAACTAGCACGCAAAATTATTTAAACAATCGGTTTGATATTTCATTTTTGGCAAGCGGAATATATATTGTTGATATTAGAAATGGAGAACATCATTCAATGGTAAAAATTATTAAACAATAATTGTGGAAAACAAGATTACACAACTTTTCGGAATAAAATATCCAATTGTGCAAGGTGGTATGGTATGGAACAGTGGTTACAAATTAGCTTCGGCTGTGAGTAATGCTGGTGGTTTAGGGTTGATTGGTGCTGGCTCAATGCATCCAGAAGTTTTACGAGAGCATATTCAAAAATGTAAAAAAGCAACTGACAAACCTTTTGGGGTGAATGTGCCGATGTTGTATCCAGAGATTCAGAAAATCATGGATATTTTGATGGATGAAGGAATTAAAATTGTTTTTACTTCTGCTGGTAATCCAAAAACATGGACTTCCTTATTACAGTCAAAAGGAATTATAGTAGTACATGTTGTGAGTAGTGTTAAGTTTGCGCTAAAAGCAGAAGAGGCGGGAGTTGATGCTGTGGTTGCTGAAGGGTTTGAAGCAGGTGGTCATAACGGGCGAGAAGAAACAACAACCTTTACGTTGATACCTATGGTAAAAGAAAAAATTAAGATTCCGTTGATTGCTGCCGGAGGTATAGCAACTGGAAGAGGTATGTTAGCGGCAATGGTATTAGGTGCTGATGGAGTGCAAATGGGGAGTAGGTTTGTAGCAAGTGAGGAATCTTCTGCACATCAAAATTTCAAGGAAGTGGTAGTGGATGCAAAAGATGGAGACACCCAATTAACTTTAAAAGAACTAACTCCTGTGCGATTGTTAAAAGGACAATTTTTAGATAAGGTTCGGAGTTTGTATCAAACAAATCCGACCAAAGAAGAACTTAAAGAATTATTGGGAAGGGGTAGAGCTAAAAAAGGAATGCTTGAAGGTGATTTAGAAAATGGCGAATTAGAAATTGGGCAAGTCGCAGGCTTAATTCATAAAATAAAACCTGTTGCTGAAATTGTAAAAGAAGTTATGCAGGAGTTTGAGTTGGTGAAGATATCAATTAATAATTATTAGTGAAAAGGTGAAATATTAAAGTATTGTCTTTCCCGCGAAAGCGGGAATCCATATAGTAAAAAACAGATTCCCGCTTTCGCGGGAAAGACATTAGAGATTCTAAAACCCTATTCCAAATCCTATGTTAAACATAACATAACCATTTTCGCTCATCCCTGGAATTTCGGGAATTTCAATTATTTCTGATTGTGTCATGCCGTTTGCAGTTCCTGTAATTACAAATTCCTGTGGTACAGAACCGAAACCATAACCTAATTCTGTACGGAAATAAAAACGGCGCCCCGTTTTTAATCCAACTTTCACATTAAAAGTTCCAACTTCATAATCACCTTTAGCATCAGCAGTTACGGTACCACTACCTGTATCAAATTCATAATCATTGTATGCAGCATCTAAATTTAATTTACCATAAGACAAAGCTCCGTAAACACCACGCCCTTTATTACCAAATAAATAAATGTTAGTTCCAAACTCATAATATTGAAGCTTGGTATCTGCATCATCAATTGTTGCCGAGAACCCAGAATAGTCTCCAAAAAAGGCAACTCTATCATTTAATAAGGGCGTTACATATTCTATATTACCACCAACTCCATTTGGGATACCTGCTTTAACACCAATTCTAAAAGGAAAAATTCGCTTTCCTTTTGATTCTTCTTTTTTTCTTTGTGAAAATGCAACACTAAAGATGAATAGCATTGCAAATAATAGACTTACTTTTTTCATTTTATTTGGGGTTTAGTTAACACTCAAATATAGTGAAAAAATTATTTACTGAAAAATATTAACTTAATTGAAGCAATCAACATCATCACGCCAAATATTTTTTTAAGTGTTAATTGGTCAATTTTTAAGGCAATTTTAGAACCAAAAAAACCGCCAATAATAAATATAGCTGAAACTATCAATGCTATTCGCCAATCAATTTCACCCGCTTTGTGATAATTATAAACAGCAAAGAAAGTAACAGGTGGGAGCATTACTGCTAAACTCATTCCTTGAGCATTGTGCTGAGTGAGTCCTAAAAAAATCACAAACATGGGTACCATTAAAATACCGCCCCCAACACCAACCATTCCACTTAAAACTCCTGCAATTAATCCTATAAAAATTAATATAAGTATTGTTGATAATGTCATTTTGATTTTCATTTTATTGTGGTAGTTTGATATAATATAGCTTACGAGATTTATTGTTGAGTTTGTTTTCTCTTAACCACGGATTGTGAATTTTTAGCTCTTTATAATTGGTTCCAAAATTCTGTGCAAAAAGAGCAATGTCTGTAATTGCTGTATCGACTTCAACTATTTTTGTAGCTTCTAAATTGTATAAATCTTCATTGTCAAATTTAAAACCATACTTCTCAGTATTATTCATAATTTCTTTGATGGCCGCTATTCTAAAAACGTATCTACCGGTTTCTTCTCCTAATAATAAATCATAATAAGTATCTACTCGCTGACTTTTTAACCGTTTCATTATTCCATTATTCCCACCATTGTATGCTGCTGCTGCAAGTGTCCATGTACCAAACAATTCTTTAGAGTGCAATAGATACATACAAGCAACTTCTGTTGCTTTTTCTAGATGATAGCGTTCATCAACATTGCTGTTAACTTCCAAGCCATTTTCTTTGGCGGTGTCTTTCATAATTTGCCAAAAGCCTTTTGCACCAGCTGGAGAAGTAACATTTTGCAATCCGCTTTCTATCAATGCGAGGTATTTAAAATCATCAGGAATTCCATACTTTTTTAAGATTGGTTCTATAACTGGAAAGTATTTATTGGCTCTTTTAATCAACAATAAACTGTTAGATTGCCAATAGGTATTTACCAACAATTCGCGATCCATTCTTTCTTTGATGTCTGGTTTTTCTATCGGAACTAATTCTCCTGCAAAATGAATTCCCTTCGGAATTTTCAAGGCCTTTATTTCATAATACTCACTTGTATTTTTAAGGGTATCTTTTATAGAGTCAGTAGAAAAAGTATGCTTAATAAAAGTTGTAGCGTTAATTAATGTGGCACTAATGAGTACGATACTTAAGGTGGCGAAGTAGCGGAAAGGCTTTTTCATAATTTTAATCTTATTAATAATGGAGGGAAATCTATTTCATCAACAAAAATAAAGGTTTTAAAAGCTATGATAAGATGGTGAGTGAACTATTTTGTAACAATGTTTTTAACAGCCATTTAATTAATAAAGAAATATTAAAGAGGAATAATTATTGAACTCCCAAATCCTAATGACTATTAACTAATTTTTAGAAAGCGTTTTGTCAATGATATTACTAATCGTTTTGCCTTTTTTTAGAGTCATCATTAGATGCCCAGTGCGTTTTATGACAATGCAATCATTAATATTTTTGATTGGAAAAATTTCATCTGTATCGCCGTGTATGTGTGTAATGTTAGGGATAATTTCTGTTTGTGACCAGTGAACAACATTTTTGATAGCCCATTTTAAATAGAGAGGGTTTCGAATAGAAAGAAAATCATTATATCGTTGGATTCTTTTCTCAGCCTTTTTGCCAAATATTTTAATCAATATTTTTTCAATTCTATTGATATGGCTTGCAGGGAATAATTTATAAGATTTTGAAATGCGTGTAAACAACATACGACTTGGTAATTCATATCTGGTTTTTACACTTGATATCAAAAATATTTTTTTGGGATTGATATGTTTACTCATTTCTTGCACCATGATTCCCCCAAAAGAAACACCAACCAACACCACATTTTTTTCGGTGATGGATTCGCACATTCTTTTGGCATAATCAGCAATTGATTCGTCAATCGAAGTTGGAATAATCCAGTTTAAATAGTGTAATTCAAATTTATCTTCGGGTAATTTGATATACTTAAAGATATTTGTATTGGCACCTAAACCCGGAACAAAATAAATGTGTGTTTTCATAGATGAATACTTTTTAATTCTCCTCCTTTTAACGGAGGAGTGTCCACATTAGTGGACGAGGTGGTTGTATTTTAAACCCTTCCGATTCACCTTTGGTGAACCACCTTCCCTTGAAAGGGGAAGGAATTTATATTTCAACTGTTATTTTGACAAAGTCAAACCTTACCAATCCATCGTCATCTATTTTTGTGAGCTTGATTGTGTGTAAAGTATTTACCAATTTAGGATTCCAAGGAGTTTTTACTTTCACATAATTCTCTGTAAATCCGTGGATATAACCTTCTTTGTTTTCTGATTCAAATAAAACCGTTAATGTATTTCCTATTTGACTTTCATAAAATGCTCTTCGCTTTTTTACTGATAATCCCCTTAGCATTTTACTGCGTTTAGCGCGCACATTTTTAGGAACAACACCGTCCATATCAACTGCTTTTGTGTTTGGTCTTTCGGAATAGGTGAATACGTGTAAATATGAAATATCTAATTCATTTAGGTAATTGTATGTCTCTAAAAATAATTCATCCGTTTCTCCTGGGAAACCAACAATAGCATCAACACCAATACAAGCATTGGGCATCAATTCTTTAATTTTTATAACTCTGTTAGTATAGGTTTGAGTTTGATATCGACGTTTCATTTTTTTTAATAATTCGTCACTACCAGATTGCAATGGAATATGAAAATGAGGAACAAAACTTTCGGAGTTATAAACAAAATCAATCGTTTCATTGGTCAGTAAATTTGGTTCTATGGATGAGATTCGTAAACGGTGGATTCCATCCACTTTGTCTAAGGCTTTTACCAATTCAAAAAATGTGTGTTCGTGTTTTTTGTTTCCGAATTCTCCCTTACCATAATCGCCAATATTTACTCCCGTCAGCACAATTTCTTTGATGCCTTGTTCAGATATTTCTTTGGCATTGTCCAACACATTTTGAAGTGTATCAGACCTAGAAATTCCACGAGCTAACGGAATGGTACAATAGGTACAGACATAATCGCAACCATCTTGTACTTTTAAGAAAGCGCGGGTGCGATCGCCTATAGAATAGGAGCCTACATAAAAATCTGCTTCTTCAATTTCGCAAGAATGGACTTCTCCAAAATCATTTTTAGTAAGGTCGTTGAGGTAATCAGTTACCTTAAATTTTTCGGTAGCGCCGAGGACTAAATCCACACCATCAACTGCCGCTAATTCTTCGGGTTTTAGTTGGGCATAACAACCAATAGCAATCACAAAAGCTTTTTCATTTTTCTTTAGCGCATTTTTTACAATTGTCTTAAACCGTTTATCGGCATTGTCTGTTACCGAACAAGTGTTAATTACATAGATGTCTGCAATGTCTTCAAAATCGACACGTTTAAAACCTTCACTTAAAAAGTTTCGTGAAATAGTAGAGGTTTCTGAAAAATTCAGTTTACATCCTAAGGTATAAAAAGCAACCTTTTTTTGATTGTTCATTTTGCGTATTTTTATGCGATGCAAATTTACAACAATAATCTTATTTTTAATTAATGGAAGTTATTTATGAAACCAAGCAATTGCTTGTTAGAAAACTAATAATGGAAGATTTAGAATCGTTTCATGAAATGCAAGGAAATGTCAATGTAATGCGTTTTGTAAAGCCTACAGTTCTGAGCTATGAAGAAAATAAAGCAGATTTAAAACGTGTGATTGATTTATATAATGTGAAAAACAATGATTTCTTTATTTATGCAATTGAAAGAAAAGAAGATAGGGCTTTTGTGGGTTCTGTTGCTTTGGTAAAGGATGGAGTTGATGATGAAATTGGGTATCGATTTTTAGAAAAATATTGGGGATTGGGTTATGGAAGTGAAATTGTAAAAGGGTTGGTTGATTATTGCAAAAAATCAGGATTTAAAAAATTAGTGGCCTATGTTGCTGTAGAAAATATTGCATCTAAAAAGATTGTTGAAGGTCTCGGTTTCCAATTTGTAGAAAATACTTTTTGCAAAGATTTGGGGATTCCTGAGAAGAAATATTGTTTGGTATTGTAAAATTAAAGAGGTCGCTTCAGTCGTGCCTCCTTAGCGAAGACGGAAAGTTGATGAGATTTCTCGTCACTCATACTTCACTCTGTCGAAATGACAAAGGATAAAAAAAACTCCCGAAACTTTAAACAAAGTTTCGGGAGTTTTATATTTTTCATCAGTCATCAGTCTTACTTTTTCTTTCCTTTCTTCTTAGTTGTTTCTTGTTGCACTTGTGCTTGTTTCATTGCAGAATCTAAACGTTGACGGAAACCACTCTTTTTCTTCTCTGGTTTCTTTTTATTTTCTTCAATTTGAGCGTGAATCTTAGCTTCATCAATCACATAATGTTTAATCACTAACATGATGATAATCGTTAATAAATTCGACACAAAATAGTATAAACTCAAACTACTTGCATATTGATTAAAGAAAAACAACATCATAATAGGAGAGAAGTAAATCATCATCTTCATCATTTTTTGCATATCAGGCATCCCTTCTTGTGTAGGTGCTTGCATATTTGCTTGCTGACTTTGATTCATTTTCATATAAAAGAAAATCGCAATAGATGCTAAAATTGGGAACAATGAAATATGACTTCCATAAAAAGGAATGTTGAAACCAAAATTGTAAATATTATCGTACGATGATAAATCATCGGCCCATAAAAAACTTTGATGACGCAAATCTATATTTGCTGGGAAAAATCTAAACAATGCAAAGAATACTGGCATTTGTAACAATGCAGGAATACAGCCTGAGAGCATGCTAACACCGGCTTTTCGTTGCACCGCCATTGTTTCTTGCTGACGTTTCATCGCGTTGTCTTTACCAGGATATTTTTTGTTGATTTCTTCCATTTCTGGGCGAATCACTTTCATCTTGGCACTAGATACATATGATTTATATACTAATGGCGACATGATAATTCTTACAGCAACTGTCATCAAAATAATAACAACTCCGTAGTTAGAAAAAATTGAAGCTAAAAATCCGAAGATATAAATGAATACATATTTGTTAATCCATCCAAAAATACCCCAACCCATATCAGGAATTTCACTTAATTGAGTGCCTTCATAGGTTTTTAAAAGTTTGTAATCTGTTGGTCCGTAATACCAATTCATGGCATAGTTAAGTTCGCCACTTTTTAGCTCTAACGGAGTTTTTAAAGTAAACCTATTTGTTACAATAGAATCTGTTTTATCATCTTTGTATAATTTTTCTGAGATGATATTTGCTTGCTGAAAAGGAATATCAGTCATTAAGGCAGACGTAAAGAAATGTTGCTTGTAGGCAATCCAGTTTATATTGCTTTCAGTTTCATTATCGTCTGGACTTAAATTATCAACTTTATCATCGATACGATAATAGAACTTAGTATACATACTCTCTGAACGTATACTTTTTTCGTTTCTGTAACTGGTTAAATCCCACTCTAAATTCATTTGATGAGAAGTATTGAATACATTGTCTAAGCCTTGAGATCGGATAGAGAAGCCAACCATATAATCATTTGGTTTGATTTCGTATCTATATTCTAAATAACGATTTCCATCAACTTTTAACTTCATAGACAATACTTGGTTTTCACCATTTTTTGTCAATGTTGGTTCAAAGTTTAAATCTTTGGTATTTAAAATTCTGTTGTCAGTTGTTCCGAAATTAATATTGAAAGAAGCATTGTTTTCTTTTATTAATTTTACAGGATCGTCATGATAGGTTGTAAATTCTTTTAGATGTGCTTCAATAATTTGCCCACCTTTATTGGTGATGGTCAATTTTAAAAGATCATTTTCAATAACAGTGATTCCGTCAGTTGCAACATTTGCAGAAATTGCAAAAGCACCTAAAGCATTTTGAGCTTGTACTTGTTTAAGAGAGTCATTAACTTCTACGAAAGTTTCAGTTGGTGCAACTGTAGTAGTTGGCGTAACCGTTTTTTGAATCGCATTGATAGAATCTAATCTGCGTTCAGTTTTTTGTTTTTCAAGTTCTTCGGGAGTAGGTTGGTTGGTGTACATCCACCATAAAGCAATGGCTCCTAGCAATACAAATCCTATAATCGAATTTACATCAAATTTTTTTTGTTCCATATTTTAAATTGTCATCTTGTCATTTACTTTTCTGTCTGTCACAAAAAAGTGCGACAAAAGTAGTGATTTCTGTTTAGATATTTTTTAGTTTTTTTGATGTCATTTCTTTGATACGAGTATTATTCCATTGCTATAATGAGTTTCCTGCTTTTGTAGGAATGACATATAAATATTATTTCAAAGAGTGTTCCAAAGCCGCTTTCACAAAATTGACAAAAAGAGGATGTGGATTCAACACCGTACTTTTATATTCAGGATGGTATTGCACGCCAACAAACCAAGGATGGTCTTTTAATTCTATAATTTCAACCAAATTTGTATCAGGATTTTTACCAGTAGCAATCATTCCTGCTTTTTCAATTTGTTCTAAATAGTCATTGTTAAATTCATAACGATGCCTGTGGCGTTCATCAATAATAGCTGTTTTATAAATTGATTTTACTTTTGATCCTTCTGTCAATTGGCACTTCCAAGAGCCTAACCTCATGGTGCCACCTTTATCAATTACTGATTTTTGTTCTTCCATTAAATTGATGACTGGGTGTGGAGTGTTCTTATCCATCTCAGTAGAGAATGCACCTTTTAGCCCCAATACGTTTCTAGAAAATTCGATGACTGCCATTTGCATTCCTAAACAAATCCCTAAGAACGGTATTTTATTTTCTCGTGCATATTTAACAGCATCAATTTTACCTTCAATACCACGATCTCCAAAACCTGGAGCTACTAAAATTCCATTTAAACCCTTTAGTTTACTCGGAACATTTTCTGGGGTTAACTTATCAGAATGAATCCATCTGATATTTACTTTAACTTCATTCGTTGCGCCAGCATGAATAAAAGATTCAGCAATTGATTTATAAGCATCATGCAATTCTACATATTTACCAATCAAACCAATTTCAACAGTGTTTTTTGGGTTTTTATGTTTATTTACAAAAGTATTCCATTCTTTTAAATCAGGTTTCCCATCAACAGGGAGTTTCATTTTTTTCAAAACTACTTCATCCAATTTTTCTTCCAACATCATATTCGGAACATCGTAAATGGTCTCTGCATCTAAAGATTCTATTATGGCATCTTGTTGCACGTTGCAAAACAATGCCAATTTACGTTTAATACCATCATTCAATTTGTGCTCAGTTCTACAAACCAATATGTCTGGACTTACACCAGATTGCATCAACATTTTTACCGAGTGTTGGGTAGGTTTTGTTTTTAATTCACCTGCAGCTGCCAAATAAGGAATCAGTGTTAAGTGGATTGAAACTGCATTTTCATGCCCCAACTCCCACAATAATTGCCTAACAGACTCAACATATGGTAAGGATTCAATATCACCAATAGTACCTCCAATTTCAGTAATCACGATATCATAATCGCCTGTATTTCCTAACAATTTAATACGATGTTTAATTTCATCAGTAATGTGTGGAATGATTTGAACTGTCTTTCCTAAAAATTCTCCTCTACGTTCTTTGTTGATTACCGATTGGTAAATACGTCCTGTTGTAACATTGTTTGCTTGTGAAGTCGGGATGTTTAAAAAACGTTCGTAATGCCCTAAATCTAAATCCGTTTCGGCACCATCATCTGTTACAAAACACTCACCATGTTCGTAGGGATTCAAAGTTCCAGGGTCTATATTGATGTATGGGTCTAATTTTTGAATGGTAACTGAGTAGCCTCTTTTTTGTAATAATTTAGCTAAAGATGCAGCAATGATACCCTTACCAAGGGATGAAGTAACGCCTCCGGTAACAAAAACGTATTTGGTTTGTTTCATGGTGTATTGGTTTGGGCAAAAGTACTAACTCTAGTTAAGTTAACAAAAAAAGAATCCTTTAAAACTGATATTTTTTTAATAGCTAAAAGCGATAGGCTGTAAGCAATATTTGTTTGGCTATAAGACTATCACTTATTGACATTGAAATTTATAATTTGTATTGTTTATTTGAGATTTGATTTTTGTCATTTTGAATTTATTTTCATGTGTACTGTAACAGATTAATTTATAACTTGTCTTTTTAACAGAAACGATTCATTGCAACATACTAACAAACATATTGATCAACTTTTACAGCAATGTAAAAGTGGAGAGCCAAGTGCTCAATTAGAAATTTATAAGCGCTATTATAGAGCAATGTATAATACTGCACTTAGAATTTTGAACAACAGCTATGACGCTGAAGATATGATGCAGGAATCGTTTCTGATTGCATTTACAAAATTGAGCACTTTTAAAGGCGAAGTTACTTTTGGATCATGGTTAAAGCGAATTGTAATTAATAAGTGTTTAACACAATTAAAACGAAATAAACGTTTTTCTGAAGTTAAATTAGAAGTTGCAAGAGAAGAAGAGGTCGAATTGGAGCCGGTTGATTATTCATCAGTAAAATCGGATACTGTTCTAAAAAAAATAAATGAATTAAAAGAGAATTATAGAGTGGCATTAACACTGCATTTGATTGAAGGATTTGATTATGAAGAAGTGTCTGAAGTAATGCAAATTACAAATCAAAATAGTAGAACAACCATTTCTAGAGCAAAAAATAAATTGAGAAAATTATTGGTGAGTGGTATGCAAGTTTAATGTTGTCAGGTCAAGTGATTTTTGACAATAGGAAAAAATTGTATCGAGACCATTTAAAAGCATAAAGCTTCTCGATACATTTCGATTTCATTCACATTCAATCAGAACACTCGAAGTGACGAGAAGATTAAAACAATAACAAGATGAAAGATAATTTTGACACACTTTTTGAAAAAGATTTTGATATCGCAGAACCAATCATTGGTCATTTTGATCGTTTTGAAAAAAGAATTTTAAAAGGAGCTGTAAATAAGAAGAACCATTCTTGGAAATGGATTTCAGTAGCAGCATCGATCGTATTGTTTTTTGGAGTTTGGTTAGGGAAAAACCTACAATCTGACAGCTTAGAATTGGCAGATATATCTCCTAAAATGGAAGAAACTCAAATTTATTTTGCTTCGGTTATTAAAACGGAGATTCAAAAAATAAATATACAAAAAACTCCAGAAAATCAAAAAATGATTGCCGACGCTTTTACAAGAATGGATAATCTTGAAATACAATATGTCAAACTCACTAAAGAGCTCAAAGAAAGTGATGCTGATAGACGTGTAATTTTTGCTATGATCTCAAACTTTCAACAGCGCATTGAAGTTTTGAAAAATGTATTAGAGCAAATAGATGATTTAAAACAATTAAAATCAATAGATTATGAATCGAGCATATAAAAATTTAGCTATTAAGGAAAATATGAATAGCGAACACATATGTACCAATAAAAAAATAAAAACGAAACAGATGAAACATATTTATAAGACAGTATTTCTCTTTTTATTAGTTCCAACGCTAATTTTTGCAAATAATGGACTGAAGGGAAAACACACAAAAACAAAAACGATCAAAAAAGAATTTAGTGTTAGCGCTAATGCTACGGTAGATTTAGATAATAAGTACGGAAGTATTGACATCCAAACTTGGGATCAAAACAAAGTGATTTTAGAAATTATTATTACAACAGACAGTAATAAAGAAAGTAAGGCTCAAGATAAATTGGATGACATCCATATAGAATTTGAAAATTCTAGCAGTCGAGTTTCTGTTAAAACAAAAATTGAAAAATCTAGTAGTTGGAGTTGGAGCAATAATAGCAATGTGAATATGGATATTCAGTATATCGTGCGCATGCCAAAAAGCAATGATTTAATAGTTGATATGGATTATGGAGATGTTATGCTTGATGTATTAAGTGGTAAAGCAGATATTAATCTAGATTATGGAAAATTGATTGCAGGAGAACTTTTGAATGTTTCTAATACTATCAATATGGATTACTCACAAGGGACTACAATAGATTATCTTAAAAATGGAGATATCAATACAGATTACTCGACCATAGAAATTGATAAAGCAGGAGATATTGATTTGGTTTCAGATTATTGTACCATAACAATTCATCAAGTAAATGATATTAGCTTCAATTTAGATTATGGAAATTTAAATATCAATGACGCTCACTCTATTGAAGGAAATAGTGATTATACCAATTTAAAATTTGGGACAATAGAAAATTCGTTAATAATTGATGCTGATTATGGTAATTTAAAAGTTGATGAAATGGGTATTAATTTCACCAATGTTGATGTTACTACAGAATATATAGGGGTTAAAATAGGAATTGACAGCAATAGTTCTTTCAAGTTTTACGGGAACACACAATATGGAGATATTGATGTGCCAAGTAATATGAATATTACAAATCACTTAGAAAAAAATACAAGAACAGAAATAGAAGGCACCTATAATGGATCAAAGGGTCAAATGAAAATCAGTACTCAATACGGATCAATAAAAATCACAGAAAACTAGAAAACATGAAAATTTTAAAAATAATTTTAACAGTATCACTAGCACTATTTGTAAGTGTACAAGCAACTGCAGTAAATAAAAAAGTAAAAGGAAATGGTAATATTATTTCAGGAAATAAAACTACAGCTCAATATGATAAAATATCAGTAGGTGGCTCTTTTGAAGTCATCTTAGTATCAGGAAAAGAAGGAGAAATCACCTATTCAGTAGAAAGCAACTTAGAAGAGTACTTAGTGATTGAAGTGAAAAAAGGAGAGCTTAAAATTACTTGGGAAAAAGGAGTGAATGTACGCACCACAAAAGGTGTAAAAGTAACAGTGCCATTTAAAGATATTGAAGAGGTTTCTTTAGCAGGCTCAGGAGAAATCACAACTAAAAATGTAATCTCTGCTGATGATTTAGAATTGAATGTTGCAGGCTCAGGAAAAATGAATGTTGATATTGATGCCAATAATGTTGAGTCTAATATTGCAGGTTCTGGGTCAATGACTGTTAACGGTTCAGCGAAGAACTTAGAAAGTAATGTAGCAGGTTCTGGTGACTTTGAAGGCTATGGCTTGGTAATAGTAAATGATGTTGATGTGAGTATTGCAGGATCTGGAAGTGTTGAAATCACGGTTAATGGAAATTTAAAATCTAGTATCTCTGGATCTGGAGATGTACGTTATAAAGGCAACCCAAAAACCAATTCTAGTATTAGTGGGTCGGGGAGTGTATCTAAAAGGTAATTGATTTTTAATCAAGAAGAATAATTATAACTGCAAGGTTCAATGGGCTTTGCGGTTTTTTTATAGGGATTATTCAGGTTTTAAACTTAAAAATAGCAAGAAGTATGTGGCAGCCAAGGACCATTTTTCTTTAAGTCGATATCTAAAATGAGCATAATTTCGTGAGTGCTTAAACTGGAGCCACCTAAATCTGTTAACGTATGATCGTATGTGTAGCCTATTCTGAAATTTTTATTTAAAATAATAGCGAACATTCCGCTTAAAGAATCATGATAACGATAAGAAACTCCCAATTCAATCATTTCATTGTATAAAAAATTAGCATTGAAATCAATAGATAACGGTAAATTAGAAGTGTAATTTATCATGGTTGAAGGCTTAAATTTTATTTGGTCTGTTAATTCAAACAGCATTCCTGCAGTTGCAAAATAACTCATATGATCAGATAGCTCTACTTTGTTGTTGTCATAATCAATCCTAAATTTAGGTGTATTTAGTAAATACGGAATCGATAAGCCTGCATAAAAACGTTGGTTGTAAAAATAGGCACCCATTCCAATATTAGGATAACTACCCTTAATGGATGCATAAATCTCTTGATCTGGAGTAATTCCATCAGCTAAATTATTACTATAAAAAGACATACCTCCTTTTAGCCCTAATGCTAATAAATTGTTTTGTGATAAAGTAATAGTATATGAAACATCAATATTAACATCAGTACTCTTTGCCAAACCAATTTTATCAGTAATGACCGAAAAACCAGCTCCAACACCATTAGCAATCCTACCGTTAAGCGAAAAAGTATTTGTTTTTGGGGCACCATCAACACCCACCCATTGAGTTCTTCCTAATAGCGCGATTGTCAAATCGGCACGTGCACCTGCATAAGCAGGGTTTATCACCTGCATATTATACATGTATTGGGTATAATGTGGTGTTTGTTGTGCAAAAGAATTTGTGCTGTACAACAAAATTAATATGCTTAATATGGGGAAAATCTTTTTCATTTATCTAATCAGCTCTATAAAACTTGTTTTTGGTTTTGTGATGCCATCATTGTAATTTAAGGTGTAAAAATAGACGCCAGTTGGTACTGGATTTCCATTGTAGGTTCCATCCCACCAAAGGGGATTTACATTTCCATTATTGCTATAGTTAAAAACCTCACTTCCCCATCTGTCATAAATAATTATTGTAAAATCTAGAAAGTCTTGTAAGCCTGCAATATAAAAAGTGTCACTACGCCCATCTCCATTAGGAGAAAATAAATTCGGGATATCATTGTCCTTTATGGTTCCTAATCCTTCAATATACGGAGGAACATTTGTGACGTTGTTTGATGTAATACCAACACCCAAATTCATAAATTCGGTATCTTCATTTAAGTTGTCATCAATAGTGGTCACTTCAATGATGATAGATTCTGTTAGGGCAGGAATTGTGGTTGTAGTATTGATACTTGTAAAATCTAACGGAGCTGTTGCTGTATCATTGTTAGTTCGGATTGCTAAATCAATTGCCTCATAATTTTGCATCAATTCTCCAGAGGCATTGACCATACTAATATTAAAAATTAGCGAAGTTCCTTCAACAACAATATCATCATTGATGATGATTGTTGGGTCAGGGTCAATATCTAAAATGGTTCCTGTTTTGTTTAAATCTTGTATAGAAACATTGCCGCTCGTAACTTGACCAATAACAGCCAAAGCTTCTTCATCAGGTTCGTTTAAGTTATCAAGATTGGTTGAGATGCTAAACGAAATATCTAAATTTGGATTTGCAGGATCAAAGGTTCCATCAATAGTATATAATGCTGTTATTGCATCATAATCTTCAGGCGCAATTGCTACTATATTTGATGTAGCTAAAGTGATGTCAGTAGGGGTCGAGCTCGGGTGACTCATAAAAATTGTATGCACTAAATCCACGCCTTCATTTTCTCGTGTGTCATTCATACTGATGTCTGGAGCAGCCTCATCATCTAAAATAGTACCAATACCTTCAAAACTTGTGTTGATAGTATTATTTGAGGTTATTGCACCAGTTAATGTCAGTAGTTCATCCAACTCATAAATGTTATCATCTAATGTTGTTACTGTAAATTGAATGCTCGTTTGCATAGGCAGAATCGTAAATGGAGTTGCCACAATGGCATTATAATCATATGGATTAATGGCAATGTTATAGGTTGGTGAAGTTGCTGTGCCATCAGTAGTATCGAATGTAATGTTGATAGGTGTTGCACTCGGAATTAAAATGCTATTATTGTTGAGTGTAGTTAGTATAATGGTAAAAGTCAAGCCACCACCTTCGATAACCGAAACATCATCAATGATAACTACAATTGCAATAATCTCTCTCCAATCTCTTTCAGGTGTAGCAACGTTATCTGCATTTGGGAAATCTGTTGGTACTTGTCCGTTTGTTGGATTTATCAACGAATTATTATTGTCAAATGCATCATCTAAACCATCATGATCAGTATCATTGTTTGTAGGTGTAGTTTCTGGAGTTCCATCACTATTAGTATCCCAACCTTCAATAATATCATCTCTAATATCACCATCAGAATTGGTATCGACATAATCTGGAATTCCGTCTGCTTCTGTATCAACAGGAGTTATTCCAGTTTGGTAAGCGCTGTCAATTCCATTACTATCAATAGTATTATTTGGAGGAATATAACTATCAGTTGCTTGCCCTTCAATATTATCAACAATTCCATCATTATCCGCATCAATATCTAAATAATTAGCATTTCCAGTACTATCAGTATTTGGAATGGTGTAGTTGATTAAAGCTAAAAACGTATCGTTATTCTCTACTGTATTGTCCAATCCATTTATTCCGACAGATGAATTTGTGATTCCATCAGAATCAGTATCTAAAGCAGTATTTGTAGCTTCGACAATATCAAAAATCCCATCATTATCACTATCCAAATCAAAATGATTTGGGATGCCATCAAAATCAAAATCAAAAAGATCTACAATGCCATCGCTATTTGTATCTACTCCAAAATCGAGATCTCTATAATTAGGGATTAAATCAAAATCAGCATCAGCTAATGGGTCTTGTCCGTTGTATTCTAGTATGTCAGGTATAGTGTCATTGTCATCGTCAATATCATTTGCGTTTGTAATTCCGTCATTATCATTGTCAGAAAAAACATCAACATTAACACTTCCAAATACTGTATTTAGATTATTTAGGGGGTCGATTGAAGTAAAAGTTGAATTATTTACACCAATGCAATCATCATTAAATACAACCGAAAATTCCACCACCACATTTTGATTAGGTTCAAGAATTCCTGAAGCTCCGTTAAAAATATTGATATCACTTACACCATCAAAACTAGGATTCAATACAGGGTTAGTTAACGCAGTTGAACTTGCAATTGTTGGGTTACTAACAGAAACAATATTACCAGCACAAATGCTATTGAGGTCATCTTGCAATTGTAAATTTTCTATTTGTACAGCTGCACTTGTATTAGTAGCCGTTATCTGAAAAGTAATTTCGGTGTGTTCTATTATTCCGTTGGGAGCATCATCAATAGTTGTAATTATTTTTTCTGTGGTTGCAGACGAAATAAAATTAAACAACATAAATCTTGAAGAGCAATTACATTGATCATTAGAGGTTGCTATTTGAGCAGCATCGCTAGCAACATAATAACGATCTAAATGGTCGCCTAAAGCATCAGACCAAATAACAAAAGAATAGCGTCTTAAATTACCTGTAGTTGTTTCATCAAAACTATCCAAACCACCTTGTGTCATACTTCTTCCCATTTGCAAAAAGTAATTTCTATCTACAGAAGAGATAGTTCCAATTTCATAATAGACTTCTAGTATGATAGTTTCACCTGCTGCTAAATTTGTATTTGAAGCTAATAATTTTGTGTTGATGTCTCCATCATAAGAGCTGTTGATAGTGATAGGTGGTCCTGAAACTTGTGTGATGATTAAATCGGTAAATACGATTCCGTTATCAATAAAATTCCCCAAGCCCATGTTGTAGTTGATGTTGTTTGCAGTAGCAGTCCCTTCATTGGTGATAATAACGGTATTAACATAATCATAGCTGCCATCAGGATTCACTTCAGGGCTAGGTTCAGGAACATATAAATTTGCAGCAACACTTGTTTCGGTCATGTGAAAATCTGTAGCTAAATAATTTGCGGTATCATTTCCTATAGATGATGTTACATTTATAATATTGTCAAAATCTACACCAGAACCTGAAGGAGTGGGGTTAGGTCTTCCATCACACACAGGGTCAAAAGTGACACAGAAAACAACAGTAATCCTTTGCCTTGGATACAATATATTATTATTGATGGCATTTGAATTGAAAATTTCATTCGAAGTGATATTTTCAAAGTCAGTATTAAAGGACGTTACATTCCAATCTTCAGGGTAAGGGTTGTTTACATAATCAATTGTCGGAGCCATACTTATACTAAAATCATCTACCAACGTAACACATCCATTTCCAAAAACGGCTTGTAAATTATCTGTTAAATTGATGTCTCTTATTAAATTATTAGCATGATAATCTCTTGCATTACTTGTGTTTTGTAAACGTACAGTATATTTTATTTTATAATCTCCATCAAATGTATAGCCTTGGTTACAGCTATATAGTACTTCAATATCTAGCAAATTGGTAATACGCTCTACAGTCAAAAGAAACAATCCAGATGATGTATTTAGCCCATCATAAATAGTATAATTTATATCTGGTACTGGGCCTGTGTAACCTGGTGTTGGGACGAAGGTATAACTACCGTCAGCATTTATTGTTAAATTTCCTTCAGCAAGATTTGCGGTAAATCCAGCAGGATATGTAGATCCGTTTACAGTAAATGATACAATAGAAAGTGTGTCACCGTCGGGATCTGTATCATTAGCTAAAAGCCCTGGAGCATTTACATTTAATGTTGTGTTGAATTCGACTGTATCTACATCCGTATTAGCAATAGGCGGACTGAAATTTGTAGTATTTTCAACATTTAGAAATAATAGTGCTGTACTAGTATTTAACCCATCAGAAACTGTATATGTTATAACAGGATAATTGCCAATATAGCCAGTTGCTGGCGAAAAAGTATATCCTCCGTTAGCACTCATTGTAAAATTACCTTCGGGTAAATTTGCAGTATCACCTACATTATAGGTAACACCGTTGATGGTAAATTGCGTTACTGTCAATGTATCACCCTCAGGGTCAGAATCATTGGATAAAACTCCAGATCCGCCACTTACAGATAGTGTTGTGTTTAATTCGGCAGTATTAGAATCGTTGTTTGCTATAGGTGATTGAGAGAATGCTTTAAATCCAATCAAAAGAAAAAATAGTAAGGATAAATAGTATATTTTTTTCATACAGCAATAATTTCTACATTCTTAAACCCCTCACAATTTAAGTACTTTTAAAACGCTACTAAGATAAGGATATTGTTGAAATTAATTTATCAAAAAAAATTATTTAACCTCTAGTCGAGCCATGATGGGAAAGTGGTCAGAATATTTGATATCATAGGTCTTAAAATTGTTGATTTCAAATGCAGGATCGGTCAAAATAAAATCAATTCTCGCGGGTAAAAAATAATCGTATGATTTTCCAAATCCCTTTCCTGCTTCGACAAAAGCATCGTTTTTATCAGCTTTTATTTTATGGTACGCCCATGAAAAAGCAGTATTATTAAAATCGCCCATTAAAATAGTTTTATAGTTGCATTTTTCTTCGTGAGCTACGATTTGCTCTGCTTGGGTAACTTGTTTTTTAAAGGTGTTTTGCAATCTTTTTATCAGTCTTTCGGGATCTTTTTCTCCAAAATTTTCTTTATCTAACTGGATGCGTTGTGATTCTAGATGCACATTATAAACTCTTATAGTGTCTTTGTTTTTAACAATGTCAACAAAAATAGTATTGTTGGCACTTTTCTTAAAATCTAGAGAACCTTTGTTAATGATTTTATACTTAGAAAAAATCGCCAATCCAAAATAAGAAATTTTTTTGTTAGAGTTCCGCTGGATATATTTATACTTATATTCAAAATTAACATCGTAATCTGTCAAAAACTCTTGAAAGCAAATGATATCAGGTTTTTTACTTTCAATAAAGTCTGATACTAATTTCAGCGTTTCTTCCTTACCTTCTTTTTTCCATTTATAAATATTGAATAAACGCACGTTGTAACTCATCACTTTTAAATCATCGTTCATTAAAACTTCTTTACCTGCAATTTTGTACAGAAGGTTTAATTGATTAAAACTGATTAATAACACGAGTGTAGAGACTAAGAATTGTTTTTTAAGTTTGAGTATCCAGTAGACTACAAATAAAATATTAAGCGCAATTAAAACAGGAACTGCTAAACTAAAAAGAGCAATAATACCAAATGTTTTTGGAGATAAGTAGGGGAGTAGATTTGAAAGTAAAAGTGTTGCTGCTACTAATGAATTTAGTAGAAAAAGTAATTTATCAACCCACGATAATTTTTTCATAATTTGATTGAATGATTTAACAATTCAAAAAACTAGTTTATTTTTTTCTATCAACTATCAACTATCAACTATCAACTA
>JASFYP010000041.1:0-59133 GCA_045047075.1 Flavobacteriaceae bacterium | reverse complement strand
ACAGATAAATCATCAGGTATTTTATTTGCTCACGGTTCACGATTTGGAGGACATTCATTATTTATTAAAAATAATAAACTCTATTATGTATATAATTTCTTAGGAATTAGCCCAGAACAAATTTTTGAATCATCAATAACCCTTACTCCTGGTGCACATACATTAGGTATGGAATTTACGAGAGAAAAAACAGGAGATAAAGGAGAATCTGTTGGTGTAACAAAACTCTATATTGATGATAAATTAGTTGCTGAAGGACCAATGAGAACACAGCCTGCTAAATTTACTTTATCAGGAGATGGTTTATGTATTGGTTATGATAGTGCAGATGCTGTAAGTGAGCATTATCCCTCACCAAGTAGATTTAATAATGGTACCATTGATTTTGTAGGTGTTACTGTTGAAGGGACTCCTTATGTGAATCTTGAAGCAGAAGCTAAAAGAGCACTGATGGGTCATTAAAAATCATACTTTTTAAATTTTCAAAAGCCGAATATTTTATATTCGGCTTTTACTTTTTAAATTAATTTATAATTAGATTTGCGGCTATAAACGAATCACATGAAAAAAATTACTTCTCTAGCAATTGCGTTATTTATCGGAACACTTACAAATGCTCAATCTTTATCAGAGTTATATCAAATTGTAAATTCATCAATTGTTGTCATTAAAACCCAAAGCAATACTAGTGCAGGTTTGGGCGATAAGAAAAAAGTAAATACAGAAGAAGGCTTAGGTTCTGGTGTCTTAATTTCTGATGATGGTTTAATTTGGACTGCTTCTCATGTTGTGCACAGCGCAGAAAAAATTGCTATTAAATTTACGGATGGCGATATTTATGAAGCCGAAGTGCTAAGTACAAGTCCTTCTGCAGATGTTGCGATGATTAAAATTATTGGTGATTTTCAATTAAAAAATAAATATGTTGCTACTATTGGCGACTCTGACAAAGTAGTGATTGGGCAAGAAATTTTTGTGATAGGTTCTCCTCTTGGTATCGAGCAAACACTAACTAGAGGAATTGTAAGTGGTAAAATTACTCAGGGAAATGTGTTTTCTCCAGTCGAATTTATTCAAACCGATGCTGCGATAAACCCTGGAAATTCTGGAGGTCCATTGTTTAATATGGATGGTGAAGTAATTGGGATTGCAAGTTTTATTATGTCGCAATCTGGTGGATTTGTTGGCCTTGGTTTTGGAGCATCATCTAATGTGGCAACTAAAATTTTGATGGAGCAAAAGAGCGTTTGGTCTGGGATGGAATTTGCTTTTCTAGAAGGCGAAATGGCAGAAGTTTTTAACCTACCTCAAGAAGCTGGATTGTTAGTTTTATCTGTAACCTCTAAAGGATTGGGAAATAAATTAGGGTTGCGTGGAGGTTTTATCAATGCAAATATTGAAGGAAGTCCAATTTTAATCGGTGGTGATATTTTATTAGAAATTGCTGGTGTTAAATTAGAAAATGCTGAATCTTTAAATCTTCTTAAAAAGAAAATGGTCATTTTTGAAAACAATAATTTCGAAGTTAAATATTTGCGTGCAGGTAAGGTTTACACTTCTTCTGTAAAGAATTAATTTCCCTGATTTAACTGCTGATACAATTTTTTATAATCCTGGTTATTCGGTGCAATTTGCATCAGTAAAATACAGGTTGCTTTGGCATCGTCAATTGAATTAGATTTTGCTTCTCCTAATAACTTAGCATATAACATTCGCTCGTCATAAGGTACATTTTCTAAACCTCTTTTTAACACTACAACAGACTCTTTATATTTCTCAATTCCCTGTAATTTCAGGGCGTAATTATAATACGCATTTTGATTGAATGGCAATTTTTCAGTTGCCAAACCGAGATATTTTAGTGCCTTTTCGTTGTCACCTAATTCGTTGTATAAAAGGCCTGCCATGTAATATGGATAACTAAATTGAGGTTCTTGAGAAATCACTTTTAAATACAATTTTTCACTTTCAGACGCCAATCCCTGTTGGTAATAAATCAAGGCTAAATTCATACGAGATCTGTTATAATAACCGTCAATCTCATTCGCTCGTCTATAAGCTTCTATTGCTTTTTCTATATTTCCTTTTGCTTGATAATACAACGCGATTTGGTGTTGCCCTGAAGCAAAATCAGCATTCAAATTCAATGCCGTTAAAAACTCTTTATTTGCAGTTTTAAAATCAGCAATTGCCGCAACATCTTGATTGGTCATATTAAAATATCTCGCAGCAGAAATACGAACAACTCTGACTGAATCTTGTAACATTCTCGCAATATTTTCAGCACTTTTCGGATTATTAATTTTCTCTAAAGAACTGACAACTTCATTCCGAACCAATGCCGATGAATCATTCAAATAACTCGTTAACAAAGCCAATTGTTGGTCATTTAAATATTGATTCGAAAATTGATTTATTGCAGTTGCTCTGGCAATATCAGGGTAACCGTGATTTGCCATTAAAATTTCAAAAGCTGATGGATCTTCAAAATATCCTTTTAGCAAATGATCAGAAAAATGGTCGGCTCTAATGCTTCCAAATTTGTCGACAATTACCTCCGCTGCCCACTCATCCGTTTTATCTTTATGACAACCAATACATGCGTTTGGCGTATCGTATTTTACAGATTGATCTGGTCTAGGAACTCTAAAACTATGATCGCGTCTAAAGTCATTTCCCATATAGGTTTTCCCAGTCATATGGCAATTAATACATTGAGATCCTTCCATATTATTCGGATGAAAATGATGCGATTCGGTATTGTATTTTGGCTCATGACAAGTCATACATAAATCATTCCCCAACTTTTTTAATTTAAGCGAATGCACATTGTGACAATCTTTACAAGACACCCCATTGTGATACATTTTACTCTGCACAAAAGATCCATATACATACACCTCATCACTAATTTGACCATCTAATTCATACAAACCGTCTACCAATAAACTTGGTAAATAATGATCCATATATTCGCCTTCATAATCAAAATATTCAGTTACTTGAGATCGTCGAGAATGACAGCGTGCACATTTATCTACCACCTCTTTAGAATCCATTTCTGTATTCATATACATTTTTGGGGACATCTCATTTTCTGGCGGATTTTGATAGTAATTTTCATGTTCACTTGCCGCACCATGACAAGATTCACAACTCACGTTTATCAAACTAAAAGTAGTTTTATAGGTATCTGTTTTACTATCGTAATTTTTATGCAAATTGGTAGAATGGCAATCAGCACACATCATATTCCAACTCATCGCGCTTCCTGTCCAATGCAATCTATCTCCATGATTGATGTCAAGTTCTGGTTGTAATAAACTAAACCATTTGTTCTTTTTAGAATCCCAAGCGGTAGATAAACATTGATATTCTCCATTATCAAATTTTATCAAATATTGTTGCAATGGAGTTACACCAAAAGTATATTCAATTTTAAAATCAGCGTAATTGCCATCATGCCCTTCGGTAGTCACATAAAAATTATTCCCTTTTTTAAAAAAGGTAGATTTTATTTTTTTAAAAGCAACTGTAGTATTGTTAAAATCACCCAAAACAGAAATAGAATCTGCTACTTGCATCGCTAAGTCATGATGCGAACCTTCCCAATCACTAAATTCTTTTTGGTGGCAAGATTTACAAGATTTTGAACCTATAAATGTTGATTTCGCCACTACTATATTTTCTTTTATATTGCTGTAACTTTCCTTTTTATCAGCAGTACAAGCTGTTAAAAACACTAGCGTTAACAATAAAAAACAAGATTTGAAAAAATGCATATAAAACTCTAATGATTGAAGTTTATTTAATTGCTAAAATATAAAAAGAGCTACAATTAATGCAGCTCTAGTAGTTTAATATTTAAAAAAGGTTAAACTTTAGTCTCAGTCTTTTTTCCAAACAGTTTATCAATTTGAAAGGGTGTTAAAAAAACAGTATTCCCAATTTTACTATTCGCCAAATTATTGTGAATAATTTTAACAACCATCTTGCCATTCATCTTTTTGTATTCAAATTTAACGATGGTATATTTATTCATTTGCACATACACTTGATGATTGCTTTCGTTTTGAAATCCACCCTTGATAATAGCGTAAATGGTTTCTTTGTTTGGAAAGACAAATGATCTTTTTGGAAACAGTATGTTTGTATTCACATCAGAATACAAACAAGAAAATTTATCGTTGGTCTTAATCAATGAAATAGAATGTTCTCCATTTTTTACACTCCCAATCTCTTGGCTATAAATTGCTGACGACAGCAGAAAAATAGCCGTCAACAAAAGTAATTTTGTTCGCATACCAATAATTTAAATTAGGGGACTAAAATCTGTAGGGATAAATCCGATTAGAAAACCTTTTTATGATCTCTCAAAATAAATCGTTTTCTAAAGCGGAAGCCAAATATAATAAAAATAATTAACTCACGAAGAAACCCTTAAAACATGTATGTTGATCTAAAGTTTAAACCGAAAATTTCGTAATATGTATCAATATCAACATAATAAATTCACCTATTAGAAATTGAAATAACTAATAGATGAATTTTTTTGTAAAATTAATTGTTTGATAGCGTGTGAATTCCGCTACTATTTATCTTTTGCAACTTTTAAAGCATCACTTGGTTTAGGTACAAAATGCCCTTTACCTCCTGCTCTGTCATCATCAAAAGTAGTTGGAACATCATCATTCAATGTTCGTTCATTCCAAGTTATATGTTCAGTTCCATCATCCGTTTTAACCATGGTAATACAATCTTCAACAGGACAAACTAACGAACATAAATTACAGCCTACACAATTAGCTTCAATAATACTAGGTATTCTATTATTCGCATCACTAGGTAAAGAAATTGCTTGATGAGCACCATCATCACAAGCGATATAACACAAATCACATCCAATACATTTATCCTGGTTAATTTCAGCAATAACTTTATACTTTAAGTTCAAATGTTTCCATTCAGTAACATTTGGCAACGCTTTTCCTGCAAAATCATAGATGGTATTGTATCCTTTTTCTTCCATAAACTGACGTAAGCCTGTTTCCATTTCGCGCACAATTCCAAAACCATAATGCATCACTGCTGTACAAACTTGTACCGATGTTGCTCCCAACAAAATAAACTCAACTACATCGCGCCAAGTTTCTATACCGCCAATGCCAGAAATAGGAACTTTAGAAATTTCTGGATGCTGTGCCAAATCTTTTAACATGTGCATCGCAATCGGTTTTACTGCTGGTCCACAATAGCCTCCATTAGATCCTTTGCCATCAACAACTGGATATGGAGCATATGAATCTAAATCAATACCTACAATACTTTTTATGGTATTGATTAATGATAAGGCGTCTGTTCCTCCTTCAACTGCAGCTAAACCAGGATCAACAATATGCGAGATATTTGGAGATAATTTTGTAATCACCGGAACATTTGCAGCATCCTTTACCCACTCAACAATGGTCTTTAAAACTTCTGGTTCTTGACCTACAGCTGAACCCATTCCGCGTTCGCACATTCCGTGAGGACAACCAAAATTAAGTTCAATTCCATCTGCACCAGCATTCTCAACATCTTTAATAATTTGCTGCCATTCCTTTCTGCTTTCCACCATTAAAGATGCAATTACAGCATGATCTGGAAAATATTTTTTTACTTCTTCAATCTCTCTGAGATTATCTGCTAAAGGTCTATCGGTAATCAGTTCAATATTATTGAAACCCATCATTTTTGTGTTTCTATAATTTAGCGAACCATAACGACTCGATACGTTTACTACAGGCACTCCTAAAGTTTTCCAAACAGCGCCACCCCAACCTGCTTCAAAGGCTTTCATTATTTGATACCCAGAATTTGTTGGTGGTGCAGATGCTAACCAAAAAGGATTTGGTGCTTTGATTCCTGCAAAATTTACTGATAAATCGATCATATTTTTTAGTTATGAGTTAAAAAGTCATGAATTATGAGTTGTTTTTAACTCTTAATTCAAAACTCTAAATTCTTAATTATTATTTGTTAACCATTGGTTTATTCCCTGTGCTGCCATTTTACCATCATAAGCTGCATTTACAACTTCGGCACCACCGTTGATGGCGTCACCTCCTGCAAAATATTTTGGATTTGATGTTTGAAAAGAAATTTCGTCAACTACAATTCTAGTTTTACTATCTATTTCTAAATTGTCAATCAATTCATAAAAATTACCTTGTTTTGCCTGCCCCGTTGCTTTAATAACCATATCGCATCGTACAATAAAAGTATTATTCATATTGGTTTGTAATTTCCCATCAACCATTTCTGTTTTTGCAAATTTTACACCTTCAACTTTTCCATTGCCAACAATGGCAATGGGTGATACATTAAACAAACTGTCTACACCTGCACTAATTGCTAAATCATATTCAAAGCCGTAAGCGCCCATTTTTTCTTTCGAATTTCTATAGGCCAAAACGGTTTTTCTCGCTCCCATTCTTGCAGATTCTGAAGCAGCATCCATTGCTGTATTTCCACCTCCAATAACAACCACTTTTTTAGGAACATGTACTTTATGATGCTTCATTCGCAATTCTTCAATAAATTCTACAGCACCAATTACTCCTTCTTTATTTTCACCCTCTAATCCTAAAGTTGCGGTTTTACCTAAACCTACTCCTAAAAAGATAGCATCATATTCATTTTCTAATTTCAACAGTTCCTCTTTTGAATTTATAGCTGAATTGTATTTGATATTAAACTCTAATTGATTTTGCAAATAATCTATTTCCTTCAACACCTCTTCATTGGTAATTTTATACGGAGCAATTCCATGGACCATTAAACCAGATGGATTTTCTTTTGCTTCAAAAATATCCACCTCAAAACCTAAAGTTCTAGCTTCACAAGCACAAGCAATTCCCGCAGGACCTGCACCAATAATAGCTATTTTTTTACCGTTGGATTTTCCAGCTTTAAAAATAGTTTTTTCAGCATCAATCGTTTTATTGGTTGCATAATTTTGTAACCTCCCAATCTGAATTGGCGGCACATCTTGATGATTATAAACACAAGCTCCTTCGCACAATACTCCTGTAGGGCACACAATTCCGCATGCATTTCCTAACCAATTAGCATCGAAAATAGTTTTGGATGATCCGGTGATATTATCGGTATGAATTTGTTTTATAAACAAAGGGATGTCAATGTGTGTAGGACACGCTTGTATACAAGGAGCGTCGTAACAGAATAGGCATCGTGATGCTTCATAATACGCTTCAGTATCATTCATCAATTGTTTTTTCTGTTTAAAGTTTTTATTGAATTCTGTTTCGTTAGTTGGTTTCTTATATTCTGCCATTTCTTTTGGTATCTAGTAATTGGTACTAGGTATCTAGTACTGTTATTTTAATGATTTCTTTAAACTATAAACTTTTTTCTGTATAATATTTAGTTTATTAATAATGTTGTCTTTTTTCTCTTCCTAAATAAACTTCAGGTTATTTGATATAATTAATTGAGTCTCTAATTCAAAACTTGAAGCTAATGCGTCGCCTAGAAAGAGCGAAAACTCTTTTTTTGATGACCTTCCTGCTCCTTCAGCAATATTTGATGGAATAGATACTGAACATCTATTTATTTGACTTATCAACCCAAATTTTTCTTTATTAGGAAAAGTATCAGTTAATTGATAAACGTCAGTAACTAAATTTACAGACTCCTCCCAAACATTTAATTTTTTATAATTGTGCATTCCTTTTGGATTTAGCAGTTGGTATCTGACACTATATGTAAGAAAATTAACTTTTCATAATTTACTATTTGTATTAATATCAAATTTCATACTAATTACCAAATACTTAATACAAGATACGACTTACAACTCCGTCAACTTTCCATAAGTTTCTGGTCTTCTATCTCTAAAGAATTGCCATGTCGAACGCACCTCATCAATTAAATCTAAATCGAATTCTGCCACTAACAATTCATCATTATCACGAGAAGCCTCTGCAAAGATTTGTCCACGTGGATTCACAAAATAAGACTGTCCATAAAACTTACCGAGGTTCCAAGGTTTCTCTTCACCTACACGATTGATACATCCCATAAAATATCCATTAGCCGCTGCATGTGCTGGCTGCTCTAACTTCCAAAGATATTCACTTAATCCTGCAACAGTAGCCGATGGATTGTAAACAATCTCTGCACCGTTTAAACCTAAAACTCTAGCCCCATCAGGAAAATGACGATCATAACAAATATAAACTCCAATTTTAGCATACTTAGTTTGAAAAACTGGATAGCCTAAGTTACCTGGTTTAAAGAAGAATTTTTCCCAAAAACCTGTAGTGTGTGGAATGTGATTCTTTCTGTATTTTCCTAAATAAGTTCCGTCAGCATCAATCACAGCTGCTGTGTTGTATAAGACTCCCGCTTGCTCTTTTTCATAAATTGGTACAATAATTACCATATTATATTTCTTTGCCAATACTTGCATTTTTTCGGTTGTTGGGCCTGGAACAGATTCAGCAGATTCATACCATTTATTATCTTGCCCAGGACAAAAATATGGAGTATTAAAAATTTCTTGTAAGCACAAAATTTGTACTCCTTGTCTTCCCGCCTCTTCGATAAATGGAATGTGCTTGTCGTACATCGCATCCATAATCTCTTTAATTGTTCCTTCGCCTTCTGTCATTGGAAGGCTCATTTGTATCAATCCTGATTTTACTTTTCTGCTCATAAGTTTGAATTATAAATTATTAATTAAGAGTTATGAATTGTTGAGGTAGCGTTGTTTTGTAGTTAAAATTATACTACTCAAAATTTTAATCAACTCTTCACAATCTTTATTTGATTTACTAAATGTTTCTTGGCTAATAAAATTACTGTCATTTAGTAAGTTTAACCAATATTTTGTTTCTCTTGCTTCCTTTAATGATATGCCTAATTTAAAAACAAAATCTTTTTTTGAAATGGCAGAAATTGCTTCATTAACATTTGCGCCAATTGAAGTTCCTGAACTAAGAATTTGTTTAGACAACACAAACTCATTCTCATTTTTTAATTCTTTATATACTGAAATAATTTGTAGAGCAAAAGCATATGCTTTATCAGCAATTATACTTTTATTTTCTTTTTTCAACTCTAGACTCATAACTTTGAATTCTTAACTAAATAACTGTCTTCGACGTTTTTCCTCTTGGTATAAATTTTCCAGATCCTGCTTTTAATTTGCATTCATTGTTTTCGATGGCTACTTGACCACGTAGAATTACTGTTTCTGTTTTCCCCACTACTTTATGACCCTCATAACCTGAATAATCACAATTCATATGATGTGTTTCTACTGATATTGTATGTTCTTTCTTTGGGTCAAAAATCACTATATCTGCATCACTCCCGATTGCTATGGTTCCTTTTCTAGGGTACATTCCAAATATTTTTGCTGCATTGGTTGAACTCACCTCAACAAATTTTGTCAATGATATTTTTCCTTGACGCACCCCTTCAGAATATAAAAATTCCATGCGATGTTCAATAGCAGGATGTCCATTAGGGATTTTAGAAAAATCATCTTTCCCCATTAATTTCTGATCCCAATTAAACGGACAATGATCGGTACCTACAACCTGAATCAATCCTTGATTAATTCCAGACCACAATGCTTTTTGATCTTTCTTTTCTCTTAAAGGTGGGCTCATCACCCATTTAGCTCCTTCAAAATCATCTTCGTACAAAGAAGCATCTAACATTAAATATTGAGTACAAGTCTCCACAAATATTTTTTGATTTCTTTGTGTTGCTTTTCTCACAGCATTCAATGCTCCTTCGCATGTCATATGAACAATATAACCAGGACATCCTGTATATTCTAGCATATCAGCAAATCGACCAGAGGCTTCTGATTCTGTTACTTCTGGTTGCGACAAGTAATGATAAATTGGTGCCATATTTCCTTGAGCTTTGTTTTTGGCAATCAATGAATCTATCATGTCTCCATTGGTGGCATGTACGGTAACAATGCCCCCATATTCTTTTACGACTTTCATCAATTGCACCATTTGCCCATCATCAATCATCAACGCACCTTTATAAGCCATAAATGTTTTAAAGGATGAGATGCCTTCTTCTTCAATCATCTGCACGACTTCCTTAGCAACATCATCATTAAAATCAGTCACTGCCATATGGTACGAATAATCTCCAATGGCTTTCCCATTCGATTTTCCTTGCCATGTTTTTAAAGCATTATGTAAAGTGTCACCTTGAGTTTGTAAAATAAAATCGATAACCATTGTAGTGCCTCCATGCAATGCAGCACGAGTTCCTGTTTCATAATCGTCACTAGAATGCGTTCCCATAAATGGCATATTCAAATGCACATGAGGATCAATTCCACCAGGAAAAACTAATTTATCGGTAGCATCAATTATTTTGTCTGCATCGTACTGCAAGTTTTTCCCGATGGCGATTATTTGTTCTCCTTCAGTATATATATCAGCAATAAAACTTTCTGCTGCTGTTACGATTCTTCCGTTTTTAATTAATATTGACATAATCTAATTATGATTTTTGAGTTAAAAGTTTCGAGTTTCTCTTCATCAAGAAATAATACAATCCGAAAGATATTATAAATCCAGAAAACCAAGAAACGGCATAGAGTGAATTCATTATAGGAATCCATTTTCCACCAATGGCTATAAAAGCACCTATGATTAGCGAAATTATTGCGGCTTTATTAAATCCAGATCCATTAAATGCATAAACTCCATTTACTTTATATAGTTCATCTATTTGAATATTTTTATTTTTGATTAAATAATAATCACAAACTAAAATAGCCAAAACTGGACCTAAAATAGCACTTACATCTATTAGCAAGCCTTGTATCTCGTCTAATAATAGCCAAGGCATAATTAGTATTCCAATAATTCCTGTGATAAATCCTCCTGTTCTAAAACTTATTTTCTTTGGTAATAAATTAGAAAACGCATTTGCTGGCGCAATTACATTCGCAGCAATATTGGTACTTAATGTTGCAATAATCATAAGTAATTGAGCGATAACAACTACCCAAACATTATCAAATTTTGATAATAATGCAATTGGATCCCAAGGTGCATCATTGGCAATAAGTATATCGTCGAAATTTATAATTGCAGCATAAGTCACAAATATCCCAACAAAAGAATACAACATCATTGTTCCAGGCAAACCAATAAACTGACCTTGAACCTGTGCTTTTTGAGATGATGAATATCTTGTAATATCTGCAATACTTAATGACATCGTTGCCCAAAAACCAAGCATTGCAGTAAGCCAAATTAAATATTTCCAAATTTTATATCCAAATGAACTTTTGTTTGTTCTTAATACTACATCTGCAATAGAAGAAGTTGTTGTATTATTTTTTAATTGAATTTGATAGATGTCATTTTCTCCTGATTTTTTTATTAAAATATCAGAATTTGACAAAGCATTCCAACCTAATTCACTTCCGTTTAAGGTCAATTGATATTCTGTTGCTTTAGGATTTCCTTCTTTATCTGTAATTGGGTTTATATGAATAAAGTTTGTGTTGGCTTCATTTTGTAGATGGTATATTTCAGCAACAGGCTTCTCCAATTGTTTTCCTTGTTCTAATACTATTCCAAATCCTCCAGCATTGCTATATCCCCAACCAATTAGTATCAATCCCATAATAATGAGGATTGGAGCGGAATACTCTTCTAACCATTTGATGCTTTCTGTTCCTTTCCATATAAAATACATATTCATTATCCAGAAAATTCCAAAGCAAACAAATTGTCCAAAAGACAAACCAACTGCTGCATCATTTCCTGAAATAGCAATAAATATGGAATAAATTGCCATTCCACCAAGCCAAGTATTTACGCCAAACCAACCGCAAGCCACAATACCTCTAATTACTGATGGGATATGAATACCTTTAGTGCCAAAAGACGAACGACCAATTACTGGAAATGGCACACCATACTTAACTCCTGCATGACCATTAAGCACCATTGGCACCGTAATAATTAGATTTGCGATACCTATAATTAATAGAGCTTCAATCCAACTTAAACCAGTTTTTATCATATAAGACGCCAACAAATATGTAGGAATACAAACTGCCATACCCACCCAAATTGCAGCGAGATTCCACTTATTCCAAGTTCTATTTTCTTTAGAAACTGGTGCTAAATCTTCGCTATATAATGGAGAGCTTGAAACATCTTCTTGTAATTCTACAATGTCTTTATTCATTTTTATGGAACGCTGATGACGCTGATTTTTATGATTTAATTTGATTTTTTCGTTGTTTCATTTGAAAATACTTTTCGTTTTAATTCAGGGTTCTTACCAAAATTTAATAAAAGTCCAACCTCTATTTCTGTCGCTTTTAAATAGTTTATTAATTGGTATTCGTGTTCTTCACATAAAGTTTCAGTAGCTTTTAATTCTACAATGACTAATTCTGAAACAATTAAATCAGCATAATATTCACCTACTTTTTCATTTTCATAAAAAACCTTAATTTGCTTTTGTTTCTCAACATACAACCCCAAATTTCTTAATTCCAAAAACAGGGCATTTTCATATACCTTTTCTAAAAACCCATATCCTAACGTATTATACACTTTGTAAAAGCAGTTAATGATTTTGTCGGTTATATCAGAATGCTTGTAATTTTCTTTCATATTTTATTGGAACGCTGATGACTCTAATTTTTTATGATTTATTTTAGGAATTAATCAGTGACCATCTGCCAAATCCGCGTCATCTGCGTTCTATTCTGTACAATACTCATCAGCAATAGAAATTGCTTCAGAAATAATTTTTAATCCTTCATCAACTTCTTCTTTACTCACATTTAATGGTGGAGCTATGAAAATGAAATTCCATCGTACAAAAGTGAACATTCCAAGTTCTCTAATTTTGGCTGCCATTTTATTAGTGACTTCCATTTCCTCTGGTTTAGCATTCCATGGTGTAATAGGTTCTTTTGTTTTTCTATTTTTCACCAATTCGATACATCCTAATAATCCTGTATTTCTAAAATCTCCAATAGATGGATGTTTATCTTTTAACTTTTCAACTTCAGCCTCCATATAAGCTCCCATTTCAGCAGCTCTATCAACTAAATTTTCTTCGTCAATTATTTTCAAATTCTCCAAAGCAGCAGCACAAGAAACTGGGTGAGCCGAATAGGTAAGTCCTAATAAAAATGGATTGTCATTAAAATAATCGGCAATAGTATCTGTAACCGCCATTGCTCCAAGCGGTAAATATCCTGAGGTCAATCCTTTTGCCATCACCATAATATCTGGTGTTACATTGTGATGATCTATCCCAAACATTTTTCCTGTTCTTCCAAAACCACTCATAGTTTCATCATCGATAAAAAGGATGCCATATTTTTTACAAAGCTCACTCACTCCTTTTAAATACATCGGTGGATATTTGATGCATCCCGATGATCCAGATTCTCCTTCAAATAAAATTGCAGCAACACTTTCTGGATTTTCAAATTTTAAAACACGTTCTAAATTTGCTAAAGAGCGTTCTCCACATGCTTCGATGGTATCTGAATTCCAAGGACAACGATATGCATATGGATTTTCAACATGCACAATATTAGGCATCGCTTGAGCATCAACAGGGAATTTTCGAGGGTCACCACCAGCAGATATTGCGCCATAAGTGGCACCGTGATACGATCTGTAAAAGGTAATTATTTTATGACGTCCTGTATAAATTCTTGCCAATTTAATAGCATTTTCAATGGCTTCTGCTCCACCCAACGTAAAGAATGTCTTCGTCAAATTTCCGGGAGTAATCTCCGCTAATTTTTTCCCCAATCTACCACGAACATCTGTCGCCATACCGGGAAATACATAACTCACTTCTTTCATTTGGTTTGCAACAGCTTCTGTAATTCTCTGGTTGCCATGACCTATGTTGACATTCATTAACTGAGAAGAAAAATCGAGATATTTCTTTCCGTCTCTATCATATACATAACTCCCTTCAGCATGCGAGGCATTTATCGGATTTAGATTTCCTTGTTTTGCCCAAGAAAAGAGTGTATAATCAAGATTGTTTTTTATTATTTCGTTCATTTTAAAAGTATCTGGTATTTAGTAATTGGTATCTGGTATTTAGTAACTGCTTTATTCATTTGATTTTACCAGACACTAACTACTTGACACCCTATTTTAACTCATCCAATTTGTTTGTGCTTCTGCATTCCATTTGGTTGTGGTCTTTTTGTTTTGAGTCCAAAACTCTATTGAGCTTCGACCTGTAATATCACCAACACCAAATTTTGATTCATTCCAACCACCAAAAGAAAAAGGTTCTCTCGGAACAGGAACTCCTATATTTACTCCAATCATACCCGCACTTGCACGATCCATTACTTGTTTTGCCAAACCTCCACTTTGGGTAAATACCGCAGCAGCATTTCCGTAATTTGATCCGTTTTCTATTTCAATAGCTTCATCTAAATCTTTTGCTCTGATGATGGAAATCACAGGTCCAAAAATCTCTTCACGAGCTACAGACATATCCGTAGTTACATAATCAATAATGGTTGGTCCTACATAAAAACCACCTTCTTTTCCTACAACCGTTGTGTTTCTTCCATCCACCAAAATCTTTGCTCCATCGGCTTCAGCTTCAGCAATATACCTTTCAATACGTTCTTTAGCAGCAGCTGTAATTACTGATCCTAAATTATCTCCTGGAATTAACTTCTTCGTTTCTTCGACCATTTTATCGATGATGTGCTGCACCTTATCCACGCCCACCATCACTGATGCTGCCATACAACGTTGGCCTGCACAACCCGACATGGATGCAACTACATTAGATGCTGTCATATTCGGACTCGCATCTGGTAATACTAATAAATGATTTTTTGCACCCCCTAAAGCAACGCACCTTTTTAAAGTTGATGTTGCTCTGATATATACAATTTTAGCAACTTTGGTTGACCCTACAAATGAAACTGCTTTAATATCTGGATGGTCACAAATAGCTTCAACGACTTCTCTTCCTCCATTCACAATATTAAAGACACCATCAGGAAGTCCAGCTTCTTTTAACAATTCTGCCATACGAACCGTACTTAACGGAACAACTTCTGATGGCTTCATTACCATCGTATTTCCTAAAACTAAGGCATTCGGAATTGTCCAATGCGGAACCATGTTAGGAAAATTAAAAGGAGAAATACTTGCCACGACTCCCAAAGGTTTGCGCTCAATTCTACATTCAACTCCTTTGCTAACTTCTTGAACTTCGTTCACTACAATTTGTGGTAATGAAACTGCAAACTCACACAACTCCATACTTTTTTCAACTTCGGCTTTTGCCTCGCCATACGTTTTACCATTTTCTAATTGGACTAGTTTTGTTAACTCATCCATATCTCTTTCGAGTAAAGCACGGTATCTAAAAAATATTTGAACACGTTCTTTTAAGGTCATTAGTGACCAAGCGGGAAAAGCTTTTGCAGCAGCTTGTACTGCCATATCCACATCTTGACTGCTAGATAATGGAACCGTAGAAATAAGACTTCCATCTGCTGGGTTTAACACATCTAAAGTTGGTTGGTCGCTTTTTACAAATTTTCCATTTATAAAATTTTCTACTGGGTTTTGGGTTATTATATCTGACATAATACTATCTATTTATCTTCATTTATTTTTTAAGCAAGACCATAAATATAGAGAAAATATATAGAATTTTTACTCTTATCACAATTAAATCGAACTACTACTAACTATATCTTATTATGGTCATTTTAGTACTCTAAAAAAACAGTTCATTTTTGCTTTTGTTTTCTATATTTGTAGTCCGACAAAAAATTACTTTAAAAACAAAATGACCATGACAGAAAACGATAAAAAATTTATGAAGAGAGCCATCAAACTTTCACAAGAAGGAATGAATTCAAATGCTGGAGGCCCTTTTGGAGCTGTGGTTGTAAAAGATGGAGAAATTATTGCCGAAGGATTTAATCGTGTAACTTCTACCAACGACCCAACTGCTCATGCTGAGGTTATTGCTATCAGAAAAGCATGTGAAAAATTGGGAACTTTTCAATTGGATGATTGTATCGTTTATACTTCTTGCGAACCTTGCCCAATGTGCTTGGGTGCCATCTATTGGGCACGACCAAAAGCTGTGTTTTATGCCTGTGATAAAGTAGATGCTGCTAAAATAGATTTTGACGACCAATTTATTTATGAAGAACTAGACAAACCTATTGGCAACCGACAAATAAAGTTTGTTCAAATGTTACAAGCTGAGGGACAAGAAGTTTTTAATGAATGGGCTGCAAAAGTAGATAGAACAGATTATTAAATTTATAAAGTCTTTAACCTTAACAAAAAGGATTCCTGTAGAAACGGGAATCCTTTTTTGCATTTGGTTTTGTATACCTGCTTCTCAGGTATGATAAGTTATTCTCCTCTACGACCTTTTAAGATTTTAGCAAACGATCTAGTTCTAATTTCGTCTAATGTTAATCCTGTTACCAAAACTTCTTCTTCGGTAATTGCTCCGCTATTTAATGCTTTTAAAAAGTAATTCAACAAACCTTGTCCTGTTGCAGCATCATCAAAAGTGTCGCCAATCAATGTTGCTCGTGCTGCTTTTTCTACAAAGGTTTTTAAACGTAAAACAGCATCGTCATAACTCTCTAAAAAGAAAGCATACACTGCTGCATATCGCATTGGTAATTGTGCTGGGTTTAAATCCCATCCTTGATATAATCCTTTGTATAGAGAATGACGAATATGTTGATACCCTTTTAACCAAGCTCTATGTACAACTTGTTTGTTTTCCAATTCTTGTGCAGCAGTTAAATCTCCTCTGTGCGGACCAATAGGCATTGTATTTGTTGCTCCGTCAGACAACCAAATGCCTGTGTGATTCAATGCAACTTTAGTCATATAATGAGCAAAATCACACACGTCGTGATCCATTTCTTGGTAGCGTGCAGTAATATTATTGGAAGCTGTATAATCGTAGGTTCCAAAATGAGTTGCAATACAACGCCCCTTACTTGCCAAAATAAAACGATATAATGGGTTAACCCCTGTATGGTCAATTATAGATTGAGTTGTCTCAACCATGATCTCCATTTTTAAAGAACCCGCTTCCATTTTAAATTGTTCTTCAATAATTTCGAAGAACGAAACAAGGGCAATAATTTGTTCAGGTATCGTCACTTTAGGTAACATTACCACAAAATTGTTTGGGAGTTTTCCATCGGTTTCTGTGAGTAAAGTTGATAGAAAAATATCCAAGGTTTGCAAACCACGATCTTTCAATTCTTCGGTAAATGGTTTTATTCTGATTCCTATAAATGGTGACAATGTTTTATCACTCATTCCTTTTGCAACTTGTTGAGCTGCATTTGCAGCAGTTTCATCTTCTTCTTTATCGGATCTATTTCCGAAGCCATCTTCAAAATCAATTCTAAAATCCTCAACTCCTTCAGATTTTAATTTAGCAATCACTTTATTATAAATTCGATAGGAAAATCCAGATGGATGCTTTTTTAAATTTTCATCTGAAAGCTGATTAAGTTCTATCAATAATTCTTCTTGAGCCTTTCCATCCGAAGGTAACAATTCATGTCCTTGTAATTGAAATGCTTTCCCGAACTCTACAAAATTAGGGGCATAATGCATCAATGATTTTAGGGCTATTCCACCTAAAACATCTGTTGTATTTGATTTGAAAAGATTTGCTCCTCCATAAACGGTGTGAATTGGTTGACGGTCTTCACGATCACCTCTGTAGATTTTATTAAACGTTGTATTGGCAATTTTTAAATCGCCAAATATGCTTGCTTTTTTTTCTGTTGGTATACTTAATTTCATTTTATAATTTTTTAACTTCCTCTATATGTTGAATATCCAAACGGATTTATTAATAATGGTATGTGATAATGACTTTCATCAGTCACTTTAAACTGTATACTTACTTCTGGATAAAACCCCTTTTGGTTGTGACTTTCGTAATACTCTTTAGTATTGAATGTCATAGTATAAATCCCCACTAATAATTTTCTTCCTGCAGGCAATATATCACTAATACGCCCATCAGAATTTGTGATTCCAACACTTATTGGTTTCCATTCATTATTTCTTAAACCCTTCAACGTAATCTTCATGTTTGATGCTGGAGTCCCAATAGAAGTATCCAAAGCATGAGTTGTAATATGACTGCTTAAATCTGCTTTTTGATTCAAACCTGCAATCATTTTTTGAAGTCGAATGACAGTAATTTTATGCTGCTCATTCATGGCAACATCCAATTCATCAGCAATATTGTGTTGTAATCTATTGTTGATAATTGCCAACATTTCTTCGGCGGATTTACCACTAGCACTTACAATAAAGATATATCCAAATTTAGTTTCATAATCCGTATTTGATTTTGCCAAAGCCTCGATTGTTGTATTTGATGCTTCATCCATTTTTGATTGTTCTCCACTTGCCCACTCTTTAGTGTTTGCAAACTTTTCTTTCAAACTTTCAACATCTCCAATTTTTGGATGCCCAGTAAATGCTTCTTTAAAATCATTATTTGTACAATCGTTAAACCAAATAGAAGCTGCTTTTAATATCAAGTCATTTTCGTTAGGAAAAGGTCTGCTGCTAACCATCGCATTCGCCCAAGTTTTTGAAACACAACACTGCTCAAATTTGGAAAAAGTATCCGTTTTTGACAAGGCATTTAAATTTTCTAATGTTATCATATCTAATTATTTTGGTGCTCCTTGACTAATCCAACAATTAATCAAATCACGTTCTTCTTGAGTCATCTCCGTTTGATTGTTATTAAACGGCATGTTTTTACTCACCACGACTCTCTGAAATATTTTATCTTTTAAATTATAAATCTGCTCGGGAGTATCATATTTAACTCCATTTGGCGCTACTTTCCAAACAGTATCAGTAGGATTAGCAGAGTGACAAGCGATGCATCTATTTTGGATAATAGTACTTACCTGTTCTAATGTAACTGCTTCTTTACAATCTTCAACATTAGGTTTTGCAGGAGCAGTCCCCAAAGCAACAGCCAATAAAATTAAAACAGAAATGGGAAATACCCAAACTGATAATTGCTCTTTTTCGCGTAAGTTTAAATAATGTTTTATCCCTGCACTCCCTAAAGTAATTCCGATTAAAACAATCCATTGATATTCATTTCCAAAAGTACTTGGAAAGTGGTTGCTAATCATCACAAACAAAACAGGCAATGTAAAATAATTGTTGGTATAAGATCTTATAAAGGCTGCTTTACCATCTTCAGGATTTGGAGCCAACCCTTTTTTAGCAGCATTCACCATCCTCTTTTGCCCAGGGATAATTACAAAAAACACATTGGCTGCCATTAAGGTTCCTATGAAAGCCCCAAAATGAATATAAGCTGCTCTACCACTAAACACTTGCGAATAAAACCATGCAAATACAACTAATAATAAGGTGATTAAAAGTGTAAAGACAACTTTGTTTTTTGATAATTTCTTACAAATTTGATCGTATAAAACCCAACCGACAATCAATGAAGCAATGCTAATTCCGATTGCCTGAAAAGGAGTTAAAACCATCACCTCAGGATCAATCAAAAAAGATTTTGCGTTGAAATAATAAACGATTGCCAACAAACAAAATCCTGAAAGCCATGTGAAATAGGCTTCATATTTAAACCAATGTAAATCCTTCGGAATTTCTTTTGGAGCAACTTTGTATTTTTCGACATAATAAAATCCGCCACCATGAACTGCCCATAAATTTCCAGCTAATTCATCTCTAACATCCTTAGTTCTGTTCAATGCATTCTCTAAAAAGACAAAATAAAATGAAGCGCCAATCCACGCAATTCCGAATGTAATATGAATCCAGCGCACTACTAAATTCATCCATACAAAAAGATGGCTTTCATAAATGGTTCCTTGCACTAACATGTATATTATAAAAACTCCACAGACCGATGACAAAACAATCAACACATAAAACCAATTTTGTAATGTTTGTAGTCTTTCAGCTTTTTCATCCTCATTTTTATCTTTACAAGATTTTATATGATGATGCATTTTATAAGTCATCGCAACGATCACTATAAAACAGATTAAAAGTGTACTAATTAAAAATATTTCTAGCATTTGAGTTTAGTTAATTTATAGAACGCTGATGACACTGATCTTTATGATTATTATGATTTGTTTTGTTTATTCTTTTAACCTTTTGTGCCGAAAATTCGCAGCCTGCTGATGCCTCCGTCAGGATAGATATTCAGTTTAATATGTGTAATTGGTTCATGGTTTTCAATTACTTCACCTTCAAAAATATGCTCTTTATCAGCTTGTAATTTCTGTTGTGGCAATAATGTTTTCCAATCTACTGTCGAACTTAACACTTCTTCATCATTTGCACAATTACAAGCTTCTATAGCACAACTATCAGGATAATTTCCTTTGAAATGTTTTGTGTCAACTATGATTTTTTTTACCAATCCAGGGTGTCCTAATCGTAAAATTACCCAATCAACATTGTTGGGTGTTCTGTTACGTTTGGTTTCCCAACCATCTCCCATATTTTTTCCAGTAGATGGAGAAATTAAATTATCCATGGCACTAAAAAACATATCGTTACAAGTCAATGCTTTACCGCAATTGGTAGCCAAAGCTAAATCTAACACCTCATTTTTAGTTACCAAATTCCAATCTTTATACGCATCTCCATATACTCTGAATCTCGCAACACCGCCGTCTGGATAAATGTGTAATCTCAAATGTGTATAAATTTCATCAGAATCTATTTCAAAAAAATGCTGACTCCCAGGATTGAGAGGTGACTTTTCTAACACCTCATCCCAATCTAGAGTGTCTGCATTTTCCCAATCGCTAAAATCAGTTTCCAATTTAATTGCCTCTACCGACGCGTGTGGTGGGTGGTTTCCTAAAAAATGATTGGTGTCAATATCAAAACCCTTTATTTTTCCAGCAACTCCCAATTGAACAATAGCCCAATCGTGTCCAGGAGTTCTTTTTCTTCTCGACTCCCAACCGTCCATCCATTTTCCGTGGTCGGTGTATTTATCTTCGATGAAAATTCCGCGACCTTCCATAATCAAGTTTTCTTTTTCAGCAAAAAAGTCGTCAGTTGCGAATAATACTTTTCCTCCAATTTTTTCTGAGGCTAAGTCGATGTATTTTAATAAATTTTCTTTCATTCTATATTTTATTATGGATTCCCACGTTCGCGGGAAAGACAAATCTTAATGCTTTATTTTCTTTAATAATAATTCTCCAGCATTCATTTTTTTTAAGGCTGATTTCTCAACAACTCGAACACCATTAACAAATGTATGAATAATTTTACCTTTCAATTTATGATTGAGATAAGGGGTTGCTTTGTGCTTGTGTGCAATCATTTTCTCAGTAATTTCAAAAGCATCATTTTCATTCCAGATAGTAATATCAGCATCAAATCCTTTTTTGAGTTCTCCTTTTCTGTTTTCTAATCCTAAAAATTTTGCTGGGTGTGATGTTAATAAGGGAATCAATTTTTCTAAAGTCAATCCTCTTTTTTGCCCCTCAGTCCAAATAACGGGTACTATAAATTGCAATCCTGCTATGCCACCCCACGCTTCAAATAAATTACCCTCTTCCAACTTTTTGATTTCTGGCGGTGCTGGAGAATGATCAGAAGACAAAAAGTTAAACCCATCATTTAAAAGATACTCCCACAACAAATCATTGTTTTGTTTCTCTCGAATTGGTGGTGCACATTTATAAATTGGAGAAGCATCCGGAATTTCCTCAGCATTAAAAAACAAATAATGCGCACAGGTTTCGACCGTCAAATTAGAGTTTTCTAACTTTTGTTTTTTGATGCATTCTATTCCTTTTGATGCAGATAAATGAACAATATGAACTTTAATATCAAACTTTTTTTGAATCTCTAACGCCAAATCAATCGCATTGGTTTCCCAGTGCTGTGGTCTCGATTTTAAATATTCCTGATAATTTTTTGGATTGTCAACTTTTGGAACATCATCATCAGTCAACTCGCAATGCAATAATAACGGACAGTCATATTTCTTTAATATTGGCGCAATTTCTTCAAGTCCTTCTTTGTCAATGTTCGGAAACTCATCAATTCCAGAATGTGTCAAAAACCCTTTTATTCCAAATACACCAGCCTTGATTAAACCTTCGATATCATCTTTATTCCCAGGGATTACACCGCCATAAAATCCACAATTAACGTGCAATTTATTTTCTGATGCATCTTGTTTTATTTCAAAGGCTTCAACATTTGTGGTCACAGGATTCGCATTCAAAGGCATTTCAATCAAGGTTGTGACTCCACCTAGAGCTGCTGCTTTGGTCGCTGTTTCAAAACCTTCCCAATGAGTTCGCCCCGGTTCATTAATGTGTACATGTGCATCAATGACTCCCGGCATTACAATTGAATTTTCAACATCTAAAAACTCCAACCCAGTAACTTGGTGAACACCATCATATACATCATGAATCTTCTGATTTTTTATATGTAGCGTCGCTTCAATAAATTGGCCGTCAATAAAACAACGTTTGCTATGTATTAAAAATTCTATCATAAATTAATTGCCCTTCTATTTTTCTAAATCTGATTGGAGTAATGAGTAAATAAGGCTGTCAAGATATTTTCCTTCAAAGAAATAATTTTCTCTAAAATGAGCTTCCAATTTAAAACCAACACTCGATAATAATTGCTTCGATTTTTTATTTTCAGTATTAACATTCGCCTCGATACTGTGAAGTTTTAATTCATTAAATGCAAAACGTATTAAAGTATTCAAAGACTCTTTCATATATCCTTTCCTCCAATATTCTGGACTCAACAAATAACCTATTTCTCCTCTGTTATTTTTCCTATCAAACTTCCAAATTCCAATATCTCCAATCATTTCATTTGATTTTTTTTCAACAATCACCCAAGTGATTCCCTCTTTATTTACATAGTATTTTTGGATATCCTCAATTCTTTTTTCTAAATCTTTAACTTCAGTTGGAATAATTGCGTCCATGTATTGCATTACTCTTTTATCTGTTCTAATAGAAAAAATCATTGGAGCATCACTCTTTTTGTAAGCTCTAAAAATTAAGCGATTGCTCTCCAGAATTGGAAAGTCATTAAAAACTGATTCGTTCATTTTTAAATTCTTTTTTTTTATTTCAAATGGATTCCCGATTTCGCAGGAAAGACTACTCACTCTTTTCTTCTTAATAGTGAAATCCTCAAAAGATGCTATCTATTTTTCATACAATGCCATCAACACTTTTTCAGGGGTAAAAGGTGCATGAAACTTTGGCATGTAATTTTTATTAAACGCTTTAACAGCATTCTGGATGGCAAAATAAGTCCCAATTCCATACATCAAAGGAGGTTCGCCCACAGCTTTTGATTTCAAGATTGCCATCTCATTCCCTTGGGTTTCAAGCGGAACAACTTCTATCTTTTTTGGTCCAGAAAATACATCTGGCACTTTATATGTTGATAAAGCATTTGACAATAATCGCCCATCATCTCCATAGGCAATTTCTTCTAAGGTCATCCATCCTATTCCTTGCGCCAAGGCGCCTTCAACTTGCCCAATGTCAATTCCGATATTCATACTATCACCAAAATCATGTACAATTTTAACGGCATCAATTTCATAAGTCCCTCTCAAACAATCAACAGTAACTGTCGAAATTGCTGTACCATACACATGATAAGCAAACGGGTGTCCTTTTTCTTTTGACTTATCAAAATGGATTATTGGAGTTGCATAATGTGCATTTTCAGAAAGAGCAACACGCTCTAGCATTGCTTTTGAAATGACTTCTTCCCAAGTGATTTCTGATTTTTTATCATCTATAAAAACAATATCATCCTTAAAAGAAATCAAATCTACCTCAACATTCAACATTATTGCTGCTACTTTTTCTAATCGACCTATCAACAAATTACACGCTTTTAAAACCGCTTTTCCATTTAAATCTGCCGTAGAACTCGCCGCAGTTGGCGATGTATTTGCAACCCGAGTTGTATTGGTAGTTTCAAGTTTTACCTTTGATGGGTTGATGCCTAAAGTAGCCGAAGCCACTTGCAACATTTTCGTATTTACACTTTGCCCCATCTCAACAGCACCTGTACTCACACCCACACTTCCGTCTTGATAAATATGGATTAGTGCTCTGGCATGATTCATAGGCGTATTGGTAAATGAGATTCCGAAACAAATCGGCATCATCGAAATACCTTTTTTAAATTGGACATTTTCTAGATTGAAAGCTGATATTTCTTTCTCGGTTTTCTCTAATTCAAATTTAGACTTTGCAGTAAACCAAGTATTTTGAGCTTCTACCTGAGTAGCTATTTGACCATACGAAAACTCATCATTTTCTGACAGTAAATTCGCCTCTTGAATCTTTCTTTTATCAATTCCTAATTCAGCAGCAGCCTTTGATATTGCCGACTCAATAACGAACATTCCTTGTGGCCCTCCAAAACCACGAAAAGCTGTATTGGGTGGTAAATTGGTTTTGCAACTATAAACTGTTGTACTCACATTCGGAATAAAATAACTGTTGGTTGCATGGAACAAAGTTCGTTCAGCAATCGCCGGAGATAAATCTGCAGCAGCACCAGAATTTTGCAAAAATTCAGCTTCAAAAGCGAGAATCTTAAAATCTTTATTCAGACCAATTTTAAAGGTTGATTCATAGGGATGACGTTTTCCTGTCATTCGTAAATCATCGTGCCTATTTAGGATGTGCTTTACCGGTTTTTTTAAATGTTGAACTGCCACCGCAGCCATCACTGCCCATGGTGTTGCCTGATCTTCTTTACCACCAAAACCTCCACCTAACCGGGTAACATCCACTTCAATTTTGTGCATTGCAACACCTAAAACTCTCGCAGTAATTTGTTGTACAGAAGTAGGTCCTTGCGTTGAAGAAATCAATTTGATGTTTCCATTTTCTTGTGGAATTGCATAACATCCTTGTGTTTCTAAATACAAATGTTCTTGTCCGTTAGAAAAGGTTTCTCCTTTAAAAATATGCTCACAATTGGTAAATTCTATTTCTGAATCACCTAATTTAAAAGATCGTGGTGCGTTGATAAAACTCCCTTTCTCTTTTGCTTCTTTTGCAGTTGTGATTACTGGTAACTCTTCAATATCTATTGTAATTAAAGCTCTAGCTTTTTTTGCAATTGCTTCTGACTCGGCAACAATAAACGCTATGGGTTGTCCCCAAAAATGAATTTCATCTTCTGCCCAAAGAGGTTCGTCTGGTAAAATTCCTCCTATTTGATTCTCTCCTTTTATATCTTTATACGTAAATATTTTTACGACTCCATCAACTTTTTCAGCCGCTGAATAATCGACACTTAAAATTTTACCGTGTGCTTTTGGAGCATCGAATACCAAACCATACAAAGTATCTTGACGCACAATAACGTCATCAACAAAAATTGATTCACCTCTAACATGTGTATAACTGTCTATGTTTTTCATAAGCTCATCCCAACCTTCCCAAAGGGAAGAAGTTTGTTTTATTATTTAGTTTGTCTTTACGAGCCGCCAAAAGCCGTGAAGTAATCTGTCTTTTTTATTCATGAGATTGCCACGTCGTACCTCCTCGCAATGACATTTCTATATTAATTCTTTAAATCCAATTTTAGTTGGAAACAACTCTACAAAATGCGCAAAGAATAATTGTTTTGCTAATAATCTTTTATAATCTGCTGATCCTCTTACATCACTTATTGGTGAAATTTCTGATTGTAGAATTTTTTCTGCTTTTATAATAGTTACCACAGCTAACGATTTTCCAGTTAAAAATTCATTGGTCTTTTTTAAATATTTTGGAATTGCTGCAACACCACCAAGAGAAATGTGAACTTCAGAAATTAAATCATCCTTAACTGAAACTTTTATTGCAGAATTCACACTTGCAATATCTAAATGAGTTCGTTTACTCACTTTTTCGAAATTGAAAAAAGTTTGATTATTTAGTTTTGAAAAAGAAATTGAGTGTGCTAACTCACCTTCTTTTAAATCTACTTTTTTATAATCTTGATGAAAGTCACAGAAAGGAATTTTTCTAATATTTCCATTTGAGCCTTTAATTGATAAAGAACTGTTCAATGCTAAAAAGAAAATAGACATATCACCAATTGGTGAAGCGTTGACAAAATTCCCTCCAAGCGTACCCATATTCCGAATCTGCTCTGAGGAAACCAATTTTAAAAACGATTTTAATTTTGGAAAAATTACATTTAAACCTTTATGTTCGAGTATCTCTGTTACCGTTGTATTTGCACCTAAACTAATTTTATTTTCAGATAATGTGATTCCTTTTAAGTCCTGATTTTCTCCAATTAAATTCACTGAGGTATCTGATAATTCATCTGCTTTTTGAACATATAAATCTGTACCGTTGGCAACGATTTGTGATACGCTGCCAAGAGATTGCCCCGTCATTCGTTCCTCACTCTTCGCAATGGCAAGTTGTTTTAACTTTTCAGGTATTGTATTAAAATAATCTGGAATAAAATTTTCTTGAATCAACCAATCAATTTTATCATTAGCATTGCAATTTTGTAATTTCTCTGAAACTAAATCTCCAGCTTTCTCAATTGATTTGTACCCAGTACATCTACAAATGTTTCCGCTAATGGAATCCGTACAATTATTATTTAAATTTTCTTCAACAGAATTTATAGCATATCCCGTCATCGAAACTACAAATCCTGGAGTGCAAAATCCACATTGAGTAGCATAATTATCTACCATAGCATTCTGAACAACATTCAACTTTTCGGGAAGGTTAATTCCCTCAATAGTTACAATATGTTTTCCATTTGCATTTCCCAAAGGTGAGATGCAAGACGTGATACTTTGGTAAGTGATATCATCACCATTCGGTGTTCCAACCAAAACTGTACATGCTCCGCAGTCTCCTTCTCGACATCCAATTTTGGTTCCTTTTAATTGTTTTTTTTCTCGAATAAAATCGAGCAATGTCATTCCGATATGGGCTGAAGTTTTAATAACTTCATTATTTAATATAAATTGAATCATAGGTAAGGAGCAAGATAGAAAAAAACTAGACATATTTGCGCCCAAAAAAATAAATCCATTAACAATAGGAAAAGGACTTAAGACCGCTACCGCTGAAAGACAAAAGATGTAAGACTTCTTTAAGTTGTAAAATGGATTCCCTCTTTCGAGGGAAAGACAAATCACTCATATATTAGTTTGAGGAATAGCTTCAAGTTTTACAATTTTTCAATATATTTATAGAATCCAAAATTATCTAACACTAACGCTACCTATAAACTATGGAAAACTTCGGATTTCTATCAATTCTCCCACCTCTTATCGCCATCATTTTAGCTCTTAGAACAAAACAAGTTTATATAGCTCTCCTTTTCGGAATATGGTTTGCGTGGATTATTATGAGTGATTGGAATTTCTTAACGGGAACATTAGCCACTATTGAAGGTCTGGTCAACGTTTTTAAATCCGAAGGAAATACACGAACTATAATGTTTAGCGCTTTGGTTGGTGCTTTGCTATTGTTTATCCAGTATTCTGGTGGCGTAGAAGGATTCGTCATTCAAATAAATAAACTAATTGATTATTTTGATAAAAAACAAAAAGGATATAGCAGAGTTATTGTTCAAGTTTTAGCAATGCTAACTGGAATTTTACTTTTTGTTGAAACAAGTATCAGCTCATTAACTGTCGGGACTTTATACCGCCCCATTTTTGACAAACTAAAAATCCCAAGAGAAAAATTAGCTTATATCGCCGACTCAAGTTCAGCGCCCTCTTCCATTTTAATTCCATTTAATGCTTGGGGAGCATTTATTATGGGGCTATTGTTAACCCAAGGAATCGAGCATCCATTTTCTACATTATTATCCTCTATTAAATATAATTTTTATCCACTGATTGCTATTATCATTGTATTCATTGTCATCTTTTCGAAGAAAGATATTGGAGCTATGGCAAAAGCTGAAAAGCGAACACAAGAAACTGGAAAGTTGTTAAATGACAATGCGACTCCTATGATCTCGGATGCGATAACTTCTTTAAAACCTAAAAAAGGAATTAAACCCAGAGCATTTAATATGGTAATTCCATTAGCGACGATGGTCTTAATGATGCCTATAAACTTGGCTTATACTGGATGGGGGAAAATAGAGAGTTATACTTCATTCTCAAATCATTTATCACAAGCAATTGGACAGGGATCAGGATCTTCATCGGTTTTATATGCTGTTATTACTTCCATTTTTGTGGCGATGGTTTTGTACAGGTCACAAAAAATTATGAAAACCAAAGAAATGGTAGAAATGGTTTTAAAAGGAATAAGTGAGTTGATGCCGTTGGCTTTATTAATGTTATTGGCTTTTGCAATTAGCGATGCTTGTAACCAATTAGGTACAGGTCAATTTGTAGCAAACTGGTCTAAAGAATGGTTGTCTCCAGAATTTTTACCCGCAGTTGTTTTTGTAATTAGTTCATTCATTGCATTTTCTACCGGAACTTCTTGGGGAACTTTTGCCATTATGTTGGCAATATCAATTCCGATGGCAACTATTCACGGTACTGATGTAACTTTGGTAATTGCAGCAACTTTGGGAGGTGGGGTTTTTGGGGACCATTGTTCACCCATATCCGATACTTCCATTATTTCATCAATGGCATCGGCAAGTGATCATATTGACCATGTGAAAACACAATTACCTTATGCTTTGATTGGAGGTGTAATTACAACTGCACTTTATTTAATCATGGGATTTATGGCTGTTTAATTTTAAGATGATGTTTAAGAAAATATTCTTGTTTTTTGGTTTTATTTTGATATTGTTTGGTTGTAAATCAGCAAAGATTACGAAGGATATTCATAGATATTTAGATACTGATTTTTATGAGAATCAATTTACAGGATTATTAGTTGTCAATTCTAAAACCAATGATACTATTTTTAACCATAATGCTGACAAGTATTTTTCACCTGCGAGTAATACAAAAATTGCTACTCTTTATACTGCTTTACAGATATTACCAGATTCAATTCCTGCTTTTAAATATTCAATTAAAAAAGACACTATTACTATTTTAGGAACTGGAGATCCTAGTTTTTTACACTCTTATTTTAAGGATAGTACCGCTTTAAAATTGGTACGGGATTATGCTAAAATAAATCTACTCATCAACAATATTACTGATGAAAAATTAGGCCCAGGTTGGGCGTGGGAAGATTATGACACATATTTTAGTGTAGAGCGGAGTAGTTTTCCCATGTATGGAAATGTGCTTACCGTGAGTAATCAAAATAGCCTGCTCGTATCGCCATCCGTATTAAAAAATAAAGTACACTATTCTGAAACTAAGTGCTCACGAAAATTGGATGAGAACGTATTTTATTACAACCCTAAAAGAAAAAGAGAGCGAGAAATTCCTTTTGTAACTGATTCATTATTAATTTCAACTTTATGGCAAGATTTATTACCAAATAAGGTTACTGTATCTAATTATCACGGTGAAAAAATGGAGGCGATTGCGTATAGCATTCCATCCGATTCATTGTACAAAAGAATGATGCAAAAAAGTGACAATCATTTAGCAGAGCAAATATTATTACTAGCATCATCAACTTTGTCAGACACTTTAAGTTCTAAGAACATGCGAAAGTTTGTTTTAGAAAATCAATTGGGTGATTTAAAGCAACAACCCAGATGGGTAGATGGTTCTGGCTTGAGCAGATATAATTTATTTACACCTATGTCATTCGTACAAATACTTTCAAAATTATATGCTGAAGTTCCGCAAGAAAGATTGTTTGATCTTTTCCCATCTGGTGGTGAATCTGGAACTCTTAAAAAATACTATCTAGGAAATACAGCTCCATATATTTATGCAAAATCAGGAACCTTTAGCAATAATTATTCGTTGAGCGGATACTTGATTACAAATTCTGGTGAGGTACTTATTTTCAGTTTTATGAATAATCATTATCGAAAATCATCCGCAGAAATTAAAAAGCAAATGCAGGTTGTTTTTGAGTATTTAAGAGATACTTATTAAAAAAGATGTAAGACCGCTTTGCTGTTAGACTTAAGATGAAAGACTTAATTTCAAAAACTGGATTCCCTCTTTCGAGGGAAAGACAATGAGAGGATAATGAAAAGATAAAGCTACTTTTGAGGAGTTTCTTTAAAATGATGCTCTTTTGTAGCCTCTTTAACAGCATTTAAAAAATATTTTCCTGGGTCATCTTTTTCAGTTCTATAGCCATCATCTACTTCTAGCCACAACTCATGCCCTTCAAAATTTGTGTATTCGTAATGACCTATTAAATAATCAATATCAAATTTATCAGCTAAGTAATTCACCAACCAGATATTTGATTTTAGTTGTGCATCGGTAAGTGGTAGCTCATCTGTACCTCCAACATTTTCAATTCCTATAGCACAATGATTCAAACCAATAACATGTCTAGCCATTGTAGTTTCTGGAAGTAACCGATATATAGTTCCATCCCTATCTACTAAAAATTGAGAAGACACATTCAATCCACTTACATTTTTTATATCAGGTCGCCAATTTGGTAAGGTCGCTTCATTAAATGCATTGAATGATTTTTCTAAAGTTGGTATTACTGTCCAATGTAATACTATCATTCTTGGTGTAATAGTTGGCTCTTCTTGAACTAATCCGTATCGCTCAGATAAATACTCTAAGGTCAATTCTTTTCGTTGTTCATCAAACACAATAGGTTTGTCAATTATCTTAGTTGAATTCCTGCAAGAAATCAATAATATAAAACTGAAATAGAAAATAATATTCTTCATAATCTGATGATGTTAATTTTGCTATATTTTATTGCAAAATAGTTAATTATCACGTAATCAACTGCAAATTATTCAGTAATTTTATCGCTCTTAAAAACCAATTATTATGGAGTTGATTTTAAAACCTTACGAATTAAAGCTAAAACATACATTTACAATTTCTAGAGAATCTATTGATGTGCAACCAAGTATGATTGTTGTATTGAAAGATAGAGGTTTTTCTGGATATGGTGAAGCAACTTCGAATCCTTATTACAACATCACAGTTCCTATAATGATGAATGATTTGAATGCTATTAAAAATATCATCGAAGAAAATTCTGATTTAACTCCAGAAGATTTTTGGGCAAAAATGCATCCACATTTAAAGCACAATATGTTTACTCTGTGCGCTCTCGACTTAGCTTATAATGATTTATATGCTCGAAAAAAAGGGAAGAAATTGTATGACTTGTGGGGATATGATGTCAGTTCTAATCCAATGACAGATTATACTATTGGCATTGCATCCGTAGAAAAAATGGTTGAGAAAATGAAAGAATTACCATGGCCAATTTATAAAATAAAACTTGGCACCAAAGAAGATATTAAAATTGTAACCGAACTTAGAAAACATACCAATGCTATTTTTAGAATTGATGCCAACTGCGGTTGGAGTGTTGAAGAAACACTTAAGAATGCAATTGCATTAAAAGAATTGGGAGTTGAATTTTTAGAGCAACCTATGAAAGCCGATGCTTGGGATGACCATAAAGAGGTCTATCAAAAATCGGTGTTGCCAATTATTGCAGATGAGAGTTGCCAAATTGAAGCTGATGTTGCCAAATGTCACAATCATTTTCATGGTGTGAATGTTAAGTTAGTTAAATGTGGAGGGCTAACAGCTGCAAGGAGAATGTTGAATGAAGCCAAAGAACTTGGAATGAAAAGAATGGTGGGCTGTATGACGGAATCGTCTGTTGGGATTTCAGCAATTGCACATTTATTACCCTTATTAAATTATGTTGATATGGATGGAGCCATTTTGTTGGCAGAAGATATTGCAACTGGCGTTACGCTAAAAAATGGTGTTGTGAGTTACAGCAACCTCAATGGAACTGGAGTTACTTTAATCTAATTTTATTTCCAATCAATAAGTTTTGAAGGATAATAATTAATTTTCATTTTATTTAGATAAGGAGTCTGGTTTGCTAATCTCACTTTATAATTTTCCCAATTTCTATTTTCTTCTATACTCCACCCCAATTCTGCGACTCCAATTAATCTAGGAAAAGCTAAGTATTCTAATTCTTGAATATTAGAAACTGTTTCTGACCACAACGGGGCTTCAATACCAAGTATTTGATCTTTAGAAATTCCATCGATATATTTCTCCGGTGTCCAATTATAAGAGCTATCAATAGGCGTATAACCAATCCATCGATTTCCATATTTTGAAAGAGAATCATATTTAATATCTAAATAGATTCTTTTGGCTGGAGATAGAATTATTTTTAATTTTTTTTTGCTAGATTTTATTGCATTCTCTTCATTATACCAAAATTGAACAACTGTATTTGTACTTAAATCTGCCTTAGAAATTTCATCCCAACCAATCATTGTTTTGTTGTATTTGCTAACGATTTTTTCTACCCTTTTTAAAAAATAAACATAATCATCCTGTTTAGTAACCTTACTTTCATCACCACCAATATGAAAATATTCACCCGAAGTTAATGCTGAAAGCTCTCTAACTACATCATCTATAAACTCATAGACCTTTTCTTCTCTAGTTTTAAACGTGCTAAATCCAACCTTCATTCCTGTGTACAATGCCGCTTTTTTTTCTGTTGATGATGCTCCAGGTTTTAATATTGCATCTTCTTTTCCATCTAAAAAGGGATATGATGTAGATGCCGCGTGGGTATGCCCTGGCATATCAATTTCTGGAATAATTTTGATATAATTCTGAGTAGCATAAGCCACAATTTCTTTGTATTGTTCTTGTGTGTAAAATCCTCCTTTACCTCCTCCAACTTCGGTAAATCCTCCTATTTCTGTTAATTCTGGCCATGATTTAATTTCTATTCTCCAACCTTGGTCATCCGTTAAATGTAGGTGAAGAACATTCATTTTATAATATGCCATTACATCAATGTACTTCTTAACATCCTCTACATCAAAAAAATGTCTAGCAACATCCAACATAGATCCTCTGTACTCAAAATTTGGTTTATCAATAATTGTTCCTGTAGGTATTGCCCTAAGATTGTTTTTTGAAGAAGAACTCTTATAAGGAATTAATTGTCTTATAGTTTGAATAGCCCTAAAAGCTCCTTCACCTGTTTGAGTATTTACAATTATCGAGTTTTTAGAAATAATAAGCTCATAACTTTCATTATAAATAGTAGCGTTTTTTTTAACTTTATTGATAATTATTTCTCCTCCCTTATTTTTTGATTTTCCTAAATTCACCTCAATATCTAACTGTGTTTTATCTTTTATTTTTTTAGATAAAAATTTCCCTACAGATAAAAATATTTCTTCATTTGGAATTGTAATACTTGAATTTTTATCGAGTATAAAACTAGAATTGGTTGCAAGAATTGATAACGGTTTTGGAATTAGATTCTCCCTTTCTAAATTTGTTGCAGGTAAATCATAGAATTCATTATAACAAGAATATATAAAAAGACCTAGAAGAAAAATAAGACTAAATTTAAGATAATTAGTTTTATTCATTAAAAATGTCTTTAAAAATGATGTCTAACAAATGCTTCCATGGCAGCATAATTTGCCAATCCAAGTGCGTGGTATTTGTCTGCAGTTAATCTGTTTCTGTCTTCTACCCGTACCCAAAATTCTCTAGAATCATCTCCTTGAAACATCACTCCATCTTTTTGAGATTGATGATAAAAAATAGCATGTCGCTTCTTTAACACCTGGTCTGGACTCATAGGCACTGCCATTTCAATTTCATGTGATTCCCATTCATGCCAAGCACCACGATATAGCCAAACCCAACAATCATCCATAAATGATTTTGATTTTAAATTATCAAGCGCCATAAAAATGGCATCCAAACAAACCTTGTGTGTGCCATGTGGATCAGCTAAATCACCTGCAGCATAAATTTGATGTGGTTTAATTTCTTCAATTAAATTGGCAACAAGATTTACATCTTCATCAGATAAGTTTTTCTTTTTTACAGTTCCTGTTTCATAAAAAGGCATATCTAAAAAATGAACAAATTCATCTTCTAAACCAACATATCTTGTGGCAGCATATGATTCTGACCTTCGTATCAAGCCTTTTAAATTTTGAACTTCTATTGTGTCTATCTCATTATTTTTCTTTTGATACAGAAAATTAATGATCTCATTCGTACTACTTGAATTGTTATTTAATGACTGAGCGATTTCAGCAAACTTCAATGCCTCTTCATCCGATACTGCAATATTTCCTGAAGTTTGATACGCAATATGAACCTCATGCCCTTGCTCAACTAATCGGTCAAAAGTCCCTCCCATAGAAATGACATCATCATCGGGGTGCGGACTAAAAATGATTACTCGTTTCTTTTCTGGGGTAGATCTTTCTGGTCTATTGGTATCATCAGCACTAGGTTTTCCTCCTGGCCAACCAGTAATGGTGTGCTGTAACTTATTAAATATTTTAATATTTAAATCATAGGCTGTCCCTTGGTCAGATAACAAACCTGACATCCCATTTTCGTTGTAATCCGTGTCTGTTAATTTTAAGAACGGTTTATTTAATAACTCACTCAACCAAACAATTGCTTTAGATTTTAATACTTCGGTCCAGATAGGAGAAATCACCAACCATGGCGTTTTAATTCGTGTTAATTCTGACGATGCTCCTTCATCTAAAATAAAAGTAGTATTTGGATGTTCTTGCAAATAAGTTGCAGGAACTTGCGAAGTAATTTCGCCTTCGATAGTTTTTTTAAGAATACAAGCCTTGTTATCACCCCATCCTAAAAGTACAATTCTCTTTGCTTTTTTCACAGTGCCAATACCCATCGTAATTGCTTTTCTAGGAACATTATCAATTCCTAAAAAAGCTGGGGCAGCATCAACTCTTGTAATATGATCTAAGGTAATATTTCTAGTTCCAGAATTTTTGTGAGACCCTGGTTCGTTAAAACCGATATGACCTGTTCTCCCAATTCCTAATAATTGAAAGTCTAAACCACCGGCATCTTTAATTTTTAGTTCGTAATCAATACAATATTGACGTAATTCTTCAGTGCTAATTTTACCATCTGGAACATTTATGTTTTCTGGGGCAATATCTACATGATCAAACAGATGTTGATGCATAAAATAATGATAACTTTGGATGTTATCTTTATCCATCGGTAGATATTCGTCTAAGTTAAATGAAATCACATTTTTAAAACTCAAGTCTTCTTCTTGGTGCATTCTTACCAATTCTTCATATACCTTAATTGGTGATGACCCTGTTGCTAAGCCCAAAACACAATTTAAATTTTTTGCTTGTTTTTCTTTGATAAGATTTGCAATTTCTTGCGCCACCAAAATCGAAGCTTCGTTTGATGATTTGAAAATGACATTATGAATCTTTTCAAAGCGCGTGTCTTCAAACATTCCCGCAGCCCTGTAACTTATATCTTTTAATTTATTCTTAGCAACCATTATATTTTGCTTTAATTGTGTTGTGTTATAAATTCTAATCCGAGTCCTGTTTTAAACTCATTGTTTATTGATGCAGGTAATTTTCCTTTTGCATCAGTCATTCCTAAAATTATTTCTGCTGTCACTTTTTGAGAAATTCCACTATTTTCATAAGCAATAATCGCTACTTCAATATTAGAAAATAAAATATTAGAAGCGCTATATAAACTTGCAAAGTCAACAAAAATAACTTGATGGTTTTTAGATATTTTCTCAATTATCTGAGTATCTTCATTTGATATTAAGTTGGTTTTACGTGCATTTTTTCGATGATAACTGATGAGCACTAAGGCTTTCTTTTTTATTTTTTGATATTGACTTTTATCTAAAACTGTTGTTTTAATTTCTGCTTTTAGTGCATTCAAAAAACTAGCATTATCTCCATCACCTAAAGAAATTAAAACAATATTTCGTGTCGAATCTTTAGCAATTGGCAACAATTGATTTTCATTTTTGATTATTGTGATTGCCTTCTCAATAGTTTCTTTGTACAACTCTTTATCCGCAGTTGTATTTAAATCGGCTACTAAATTTTCTAATTCTATTGGTTGATAATTATTCAAACCAACTTTATATTTTGAAGCTAATATTTTCTTTACCGAGTGTGCCAATCGCTCTTCAGATATTTCCTTTTTTTGATAAGCTTCTACAATTAAAGAAATTGCTTTCGGTGCATCCTCAGAAAAAAGTAACACATCATTTCCTGCTTTAAAAGCAAGTAAATCTATAGCTCCTGGTTCACCAAAATTTGCAGCTCCTTTCATATTAAGAGCATCAGTAAAAATCAACCCTTTATAATTTAATTTCTCTTTTAACAATTCTGTTGTTATTTTATATGATAATGATGATGGCAAACCATCAACAGGTTCTAAACTCGGCACATTCAAATGCGCCACCATCACACTCGCCATTCCATTTTTAAATACTTGTTTGAATGGATATAATTCCACCGAATCGATTCGCTGTGCATCGAAAGAAACAGTTGGCAATGTTTTGTGTGAATCAGTAGCTGTATCTCCATGTCCCGGAAAATGTTTGGCACATGCCAAGACTCCTTCACTTTGCATACCCTTAGTAAATGCAATTGCTTTTTTGGAAACATTGTATTTGTCTTCACCAAAAGAACGCACTCCAATAATTGGGTTTTTTGGATTGGTATTGATATCAACTACAGGTGCAAAATTGACATGAATTCCCATTCTCTTGCAATTTCTTCCTAATTGTTTTCCTAATTTATTAATGATACTATTATCCGTAATCGCACCCAAAGTCATATTAAATGGAATGCTAGGCGTGCTATCCAAACGCATACTTAAACCCCACTCTGCATCAATACTAATCATCAACGGAATTTTTGAAAGAGCTTGAAAATGATTTGTTAATTTAGCTTGACGAACTGGTCCTCCTTGAAAGAAAACCAATCCTCCTAAATGATTTTCAGTAATCATTTTATTTATAGAATTGGTATGTGTAGAATCTCTATTTGAATATGCAGCAACCATAAATAGTTGTCCTACTTTTTCTTCTAAAGTCATTTTTGAATAGATACTATCTACCCAAATAGTTTTGTAATCTATTATTGGTTTTTCAGCTTTTTTTTGGCAAGAACCAAGGATTAAAACCAAACTTAATAAAAGTAATAATCTATTCATTTAAATGCAATTTATACGCATTGATTGCCTCCCTAACACTTTGGTGTTTCTTTAATAAATTGATGGCAGTTAACTCATCCAAATCCAATTCATCAATAATCATTTTAACACCTCTATTCACTAACTTCTTATTAGACAATTGCATGTTTACCATCTTATTGCCTTTTACTTTCCCTAACTTAATCATCACTGCTGTTGAAATCATATTGAGGGCTAATTTTTGTACAGTTCCTGCTTTCATTCGTGTACTACCTGTCACAAACTCTGGACCTACAACCAACTCTATTGGAAAATCAACCTCTTTTGCCAAAGGACTTTGACTGTTGCAAGTTATACAAGCAGTAATAATATTGAATTCACCTGCTTTTTTTACACCGCCAATTACATAAGGGGTTGTACCTGATGCTGCGATACCGATAAGTACATCTTTATCTGTAATATTATATTCTTTTAAATCTGACCATGCAAGGTTTGTATCGTCTTCGGCATTTTCAACTGCTTTTCTCAAAGCTCCATCACCACCAGCAATCAAACCTATTACCAAATCATCTGGCACCCCAAAAGTAGGTGGACACTCTGAAGCGTCTAAAACTCCCAATCTCCCACTAGTACCTGCACCAATATAAAATAGGCGTCCTCCTATTTTCATTTTATCGACAATAGCATCAATTAAAATTGTAATTTTTGGAATGGATTCTTTAATTACATCAGCAACAGTCTTATCTTCTTTATTGATATTTTTTAACAAATCAATGGTACTCATTTGCTCCAAATCATCATAATAAGATGCTTGCTCTGTAGTTGATTTATTTTTCATTGGGTAGAATTTTTTTAGTTAATAGTAATAATAAAATCGTGAGTAAAGCATTCACGAAGATATTCATAAAACCTAAATCAAAATTAAATTTAGTGAGTAAAAAATAATTAAAATAATAGGTTGCCACAGGTGCTATAACACAAACAAACGGAACTGCTTTATCTACGATTTTTATCTTGGTAAAAATCCCCAACATAAACAATCCTAATAAAGGTCCGTAGGTATAACCCGCTACTTTAAAAATTGTTGAAATTACATCTCCTTTACTGTTAGCAAATGCCATAATGATTAAAAAGACAATCACAGAAAATCCAAATAGCACTCTGTTTTTAATCTTCGTTTTTTCTTTTCCGCTTTTGTGTTCAACATCTAAAAAATCATACGTAAAAGAGGTGGTTAATGCTGTTAATGCCGAATCGACACTAGAGAATGATGCTGCCGTGATTCCTAAAATAAAAGTAACGCTTGCAAACAACCCGAAGTGTTCTATTGAAAGCATAGGGAAGAGTTTATCTGTATCGATAAACACTCCGTTTTCAGTTTCTAAAGTTATTCCATTTTGCTCAGCATACATATATAACATGATTCCCAATCCTAAAAACAAGAATTGCGTAATTGCTAATATGATGCTAAATACTAAAGCGTTTTTTTGTGCATCTTTTTTATTTTTACAAGTCAATGTTTTTTGCATGATGTTTTGATCTAATCCCATCATAGCTATGGCGATTAAAATTCCTGAAATAATTTGTTTAAAGAAATTACTACCCGAATTTATATCCCAATTAAATACTCTAAAATATTGATGATTTTTAATGCCAGAGATTGTATCAGTAAATGAAAACCCAAGTGAATTTTTTACAACTACAATTGCTACAATTGCAGCCATTATTAAAAAAGTTGTTTGTAATGTATCTGTCCAAACTATGGTTTTAATTCCTGATTTATTAGTGTATAACCACACCAATAACAACATAATAATTACGGTTACCGGAAACGGGATATTGTAACTATCAAAAAGTGCATACTGTAATATTTTTGCCGCCAATAATAATCTTAATGCTGCACCAAATGATTGAGAAATCAAAAAGAAAAGCGATCCTGTTTTATACGATTTCTCTCCAAACCTTGAAGAAAGATAGGTATAAATTGATACTAATTCTAATTTATAATAAATAGGAATTAGCACATAAACGATAAAAACATAACCAATTACATTACCAATAACAAACTGAAAATAATAGAAATAATTATTGGAAACCATCCCAGGAATAGATACAAAAGTAACCCCTGATAATGCGGCACCTACCATACCGTAAGCAACTAATGGCCACGGAGATTTTCTGTCTCCTGTATAAAAAGATTCATCACTACTACCTCTTGAGGTGAAATAAGAGATAGTAAGCAACATTAAAAAATAAATTGCAATAATTGAAAAAACTAGTATTGGACTCATCGTTTATGGCATGTATTCATTCGCATTAATAAATTTTAATTTCCTCGAACTGCATTTTATAATCCGAATGGTCTTCAAATATATCAAGTTTTTCAATAGGTTCATTGTTTTCAATCCAATGCCTAATCTTGTCTGTCCCATTAATAATATCAAATGGATTTTGCTGGAAATTATACTCATAGGGAGTTGTTTTCCATTCAAATTTATCTCCTAAATGGTGATATAGTTCTTTCATTAAAAGTTGACCAACGCGCCAAGGTTTAAATGTCTTTTTGTTTGTAATATGAATTTGATATCCTCCACAAACCTGATTTTCAAATTTTTGAAATGTTGGTAAAAAAGTAATTGGCCTTAAGGTAAAACCTTCTAGCTTCGATTCTTTAACACTTATTTTTAATTTTTTATCATAAAACGAAAAGGGGTCTAACATCGGATGTCCGATAATTTCTAAAGGTTGTGATGTTCCTCTACCTTCGCTAATCATAGCTCCTTCAAACAAAACAGTGGCAGGAAAAGTACAGGTGCTTTCTGCTCTTGCTAAATTTGGAGAAGGTAAAATCCATGGTAGATTTGTATCTTCAAAATACATCTCACGATTCCAACCCTGCATTTTTATGATTTTAAGTTTTATTTTTTCTTTGGCCCAATACTTTTGATGCATCAAAGCAACTTCACCAATCGTCATTCCGTGTCTCATCGGAATTTTATGTAATCCAACAAAAGAGGCAAACTCTGGCTCTAAAATATTACCTTCAATATCTTTTCCATTAATCGGATTAGGGCGATCTAAAATAACAATCTCAATATTTTTACCAATACATTTGTCTAATAATAATGTAAGTGTCCAAATGTAAGTATACACTCTACAGCCAACATCTTGTAAATCGATAAATAGATGGTCGATTCCCTCTAACATTTTATCCGTAGGAATTCGAGTTTCAGAATAAAGCGAATAAACGGGAATATTAAAATATGGATGTATATAATGGTCGGATTCTACCATGTTATCTTGCACATCAGTTGCAAAACCATGTTGAGGCCCAAACATTTTAACAAATCTATCAGAAAATATTTCTTTGAACCTTACAGCTGCATGTGAAAATGATGTATCTACTGATGCGTTATGACTTAATAATGCAACAGTGCCTTTAAACTTATTTTGTAAGTTAACATTATTGATTAATACATCGAGTCCTGTAGCTACCTTCATGTTGTTGTTTTTATAGATTTTTATAGGTCACAAGTATTGTGCATTAAGTATTTTCTTTAGTAAAGAGAATATTAACTACTACTTTTATTAAAGTAATTTTAAAATAGTGTTTAGAGCAACAAATTAAATTGCTACTCTAAACACCTAAGGAAAACTAATTCAAAATACTATTTATATTAAATAGATGGGTCTGCTGGGGTGTTAGGGTTGCTATTTCTTTCAGTATCAGGAAATGGATAAAAATTTCTATTTCTTTCTTCTGAATAATTCATTGCCGTACCACTTGGTTGTGGTCTGTCAAATCGTCTGCTATCTTCTAAACTTGTTCCGATTAGGAACAACTCAGCTCTTCTGTTTCTGTAAACTTCGTCTAACAAAGCATCAACAGTATTAAGACCTGAATAAGGTGCAACATTTGCGTTGATACCAAAAACATCATCTGTATCTGTCAATACATTATTTATTGCAGCAGTAGCAGCTGCTAAATTTGGAGAAGCCTTTCTTAAGTTAGCTTCTGCAATAATTAACTGCATTTCATCTGGAATATAAACTGGTATAGGTGTTGAAATTGCATCAAAAAATCCTGCTAAATCTTCGATTGGCAAACCATTTTGATTTAAGTCTCCTAAAGGAATTAAGTAGAACGATAATCTACCATCAGCTGGATCAAAAACAAATTCTGCAGGTAAACCAAAATTATCTCTTGGTTTAAAATTAGCATTGTTATTGTTTACTCTATTCCAAATAGGATTTGCATTTTGTGAATCGTACGCAAAAACTGATTCAGATGAAGGATCAACACTGTTCGCAGCAGTCATTGCAGCATCATAATTTCCTGCAAATAAATTAAACCTTGCCAACATTGCATTGATCGTATTTGGCATATCAATATTACCTAAAGTAACTCCATTTATGAATTCATCAGAAACTGGATTCGCAGAAATTAATGCTTGTGCTTCGGTTAAAAGTGAAATTGCCGTTTGTAAAGCTTCAGTTCTAGAAACAAATGTCGCATTGTTATCTCCATTTGTTTGTATTACAACTTGGTCATAACTTTGAGCCAAATTTGCAATACACATTGCTTTAAAAAGTTTTGCATAAGCAATCAATCCACTAGTTGTTCCTGCTTCAAGTTCGATGTTTGGAGTATTTGCTTCAACTTCTTCTGCAATTCTCATTACGCTCAACATAGTTGACCACATTCCTTTTACATTAGAGTTAAAGTTAGGCAAAGCACTACCTCCATCTTCTAACTCAATCATATTTTGAAAGGTAGTTGTAATACCTCCTTCGCGAGTTGTAATAGCTGGTGTTTCTACCATCCATCTAACTCCTGAAGTTGAATATACTTGATGCATTCCTACAGTAGTTGCAATAATTCCTTCTCTAGAAGAAAAGGCATCTTCTTCAGTTGCTGCGTTCGGATTGTCAAAATCAGTATCACACCCTGTTGCAAATAACATTACTGTTAATGCAAGTACAGCATATTTTATTTTATGTTTTAATATATATTTCATGATTTTATCTTTATTGTTTTTATTAGAAACTAACGTTTATACCTAATTGGTAAGTACTTGGAATAGGAACAGCTGCAAAGTCAAATCCACGAACTCCGTTACTTTGACCAGCAGTATTTACTTCGGGATCCCATCCAGAGTAGTCATCCCAAGAAATTAAGTTTCTACCAATTAAACTAAATGTAATTGCATCAACAGAATCAAAAGGTTGTACTAATTTATAATTGAATGCTAATTCTCTTAACTTAACAAAAGATCCATCTTCAACAAATTCTTCAAAAATATTTGCTTGTGCGCGTCCGTATCCTTTTAATTGGTTGCCTAATAATTCTTCTCCTACATTTGCTCCACCACCAAATATTACGTTGTCCATCAATCTTCTGTTCCAGTTAAACACATCAAATCCTTGTACTGCATCTAATTGAATTCTAAGACCAAAGTTTTTATAAGTAAACTCGTTTGTTAAAGAACCAAACCAATCTGGGTTAGGGTCACCAATTACTTTTGATGAGCCTCCGTCTTCAGTAGTACCTCTAAAAGGGTATCCGTTAGCATCTAAAGAAATACTACCGTCTGCCTCTCTAGCATAAAATTGACGATAGAAAACACCTAAAGATTCACCTTCAATAACATAGTTTGTTGCGAAACTACCTGGTAAGGCAAATTGACCTCCACCAGCAACTTTGGTTACAACATTTTCGTTTTTAGAGAAGGTAGCAGTTACATCCCAAGTAAAGTTTTCATTTCTTACAGGCACACCTCTTAACAAAATTTCGATACCTTTATTTTCAAGATTACCTACATTTTCAATTCTTGTAGCAAACCCTGTAGAAGGCGCTAACTCTCTTGGCAATAATAAGTCAGTAACTTTTTGTTTATAATATGTAAATTCTACACCTAAACGGTTATTAAAGAATCCTGCATCAAAACCAATTTCAAATTCATCCATACGTTCAGGAGCTATATTTTCATCACCTTGTGCTGAACTTGGAATTAAACTAACCGAACCATTGATTGCTGATGGATTTAAAAGCGTAAATCTTTGGAAAGCCGACAAACCAGTTAAGTTCCCTGCTTGCCCCCATGATGTTCTAACTTTAAATGTATTAAAAGTATCCCCAAAAGTATTGTCCCAAAACTCTTCTTCAGAAACAATGTATGAAAGACTTGCTTTTGCATACAATTGATTTCTTTCGTTTTCTCCAAATGTTGAAGCACCATCCATTCTCAAAGCAGCATTTAAATATAATTTATTCTTAAAGCTGATAGATTGTTGTAAGAATCCACCCCAAAAAGAAATTTGAGATCTAGACTCTCCTTGATTAACAATACTCCCACTAGAAGCAGTTTGTACAATAGGAGGTAATCCTGTTGCGCTAATACTAACCACATCCGTTTCTTGATATTGCCAAGAACCACCTAAAACAGTTGTAGATGTAATATTTTCATTAATGTCGAATTTATAAATTAAATTCAAATCACTATTATATTGAAAGTTATTTAACTCCGCTCTTTGTGCAAATCCGTCACCTTGAGGTGATGTATTATTTACAGGAATAAAACCTGTTGCAGATTGATTAAAATAATCCATACCTAAAGTATAGTTTGCAGATAAGTGTTCTGTAATCTTTGCGTCTAAACCAACACTTGTGATAATTCGATTCACTTTTTGTCCAAAATCAAATTCATTTACAGCCTCTAAAGGATTAGTTCTAGCAACTAACAATGAAGTTACTGGGTAAACTCCAGATTCATTTGGTTGTGGGTTAACAGAGTTTTCACTAAAAACATATCCAGTAATAGCTCCATACGCAGAATTGATTCCTCCATTTGGTATATCACTACTTTCGCTTCTTGTATAATTCAATGAAGCATTTACATCTAACCAATCTGTAGCTTTTTGTTTTACATTAACTTTAAAGCCATATCTTTTAAAATCAGTATTTTTAATAATACCCTGATTGTCTAATTGTGATGCTGAAATGTAATACGTAGTTTTTTCAGTACCACCACTCATAGATAAGTAGTTTTCTGTTCCAAACCCTGTATCAAAAAAATCATCTTGATAATTGTAACGAGTAACCGGTACAGTACTTAAGTCAGTATTATCAAATGGGTTTACCCAAGCTACAGGAGCTGCATTATAATCAATCTCTTTTCTAAGGGTGTTTATTTTAACACTTGTAGAAAAATTGAATTTAGTCTCACCTGTTTTTCCTTTTTTAGTAAAAATCTGAACCACACCATTCGATGCTCTAGACCCATAAATTGCTGCAGCAGCTGCACCTTTAAGTATCTCAATTCGTTCAACATCATTCGGGTTGATATCGACCAACCTATTTTGAGCACCACCACCTAAATCTACTAGTGAATTACTGGCGTTACTAACAATAATACCATCAACAATATATAAAGGGTCTGAACTACCTGTAATAGTACTTGCTCCTCTTAATCGAATGCTGATACCACCTGCAGGATCTCCTGAGTTTTGTGAAACCAATGCTCCCGTAACTTTACCTGCAATTGCTTGATCAATTTGAGTTGCTGCTCCACTTGTAATATCCTTAGCTTTTAAGGTAGAAATAGAGTTCCCTAGAGTTCTCTTATTTACACCAACACTACTACCGGTAATTACAACTTCATCTAGATTTAATAAATCTGCCATCATTTCTAAATCAACAACATCACTATCGCTTGTTAAAGCAATTTTAACTGTTTTAAATCCGACAAAACTAAACACTAGCGATTTGTCAGTAACATCATCGACCTCAAAGGAATATACTCCATCAAAATCGGTTACACCTCCTATAGAGGTTCCTTCAATAATTACACTTACACCTGGTAATGGTGCACCAATACCTTTCTCGGTAACTGTTCCTGAAATGGTTCTAGATTGCGCAAAAACACCTTGAGCAAAAAACACCATTAGGAGTGTTAATAATAGATAATAATTTTTTTTCATTTGAATAATAATTTTATTAGTTGCATCAAAGGTAGAAGAATATATTTATTTTGCAACTTTTTATTGCAAAAAATTATTATTTTGTCAATACTTACTCAAATAGTTTGTTTTTTTGCTTATATTTACTGCATTCCCCTAAAGGATTGGAAATCAACCGTCTTTTTTATAATATTGTAAATACAAAAATTAATCTCTTGAAAAAACAACAACGACACCAAATTATTTTGAATGAAGTTAACATTCACAACAGAGTTTTACTTACTGATTTAGCCGGAATCCTAGATGTATCAATGGACACAGTCCGAAGAGACGTCAAAGAACTTAATGACATAAAGAGTCTCAGAAAAGTTCATGGAGGGGCAGTCTCAAATGGTTTTAATATTTACTCAGGAAGAAATAGAGAAGTCTATGATCTAGAAAATAAAACTATTATTGCAAAAAAAGGTATTTCTTTATTAAAAAATGGAGATGTTATTTTAATTAGTGGTGGATCAACAAATATTGAACTTGCTAAATTACTTCCTCAAAACTTGGGACTCACTTTTTTTACTCCAAGCTTACCTATGGCGATTGAATTGCTCAATAATGCTTCGGAAAATGATGAGGTTATTTTTATTGGCGGAAAATTATCACGAAGTTCACAACTATCAGTAGGTGGTAATTCTATTGATACACTTTCTGAAGTAAAAGCTGATATTTGTTTTTTAGGAACAGGTTGGTTAGATATTAATGAAGGAATTACTGCCATTGATTGGGAAATTGCCCAAATGAAAAAAGCAATGATCAAAGCATCTAAAAGATTGGTTTCATTAACCATTTCAGAAAAATTAAATACCCATAATAAATTTAAGATTTGTAATATTGAAACACTCGATACGCTCGTAACAGAATTAGACCCTAGTTCAAATGAATTAAATCAATATCATAGTAAAAATATTGAAGTTCTGTAAACTAAAAAAGACCTACATTTTCATGTAAGTCTTTTTGTAAGTTGCTCCTCCTCAAGGACTCGAACCTTGGACCCTCTGATTAACAGTCAGATGCTCTAACCAACTGAGCTAAGGAGGAGTGTTGCCGATTTTAATTTCGGTGTGCAAATATACTTGTTTTTATACTTCTGCCAAATGTTTTTAAAAAAATATTTAAAGTATTTAATTCTATAAACAAACCCTCATTTTCTTAAAAATTGTATTTTTGTCCACATCAAAATTAAATCGTTTTAGTACGAAATAAAATATGGATAAATTTTCGTTTTTAAATGCAGTACATTCAGGGTTTATTGCCGACTTATATGATAAGTATTTAGTAAACCCAGATGCGATTGAACCTAGTTGGAGAAGCTTTTTTCAAGGATATGATTTAGCTAACGAAGATTATGATTTTGATGGTGAAGAAATTCATGCTAAGGTTCCTGAGCAAGTTCTTAAAGAATTTAAAGTACTCGATTTAATTAATGGCTACAGAACTCGTGGACACTTATTTACAAAAACAAATCCTGTAAGAACTCGTAGGGCCTACAAGCCTACTCTCGAACTCGAAAATTTTGGGTTGTCAAAATATGATTTAAATACTAATTTTGATGCAGGTGAAGTTTTAGGTTTAGGGAGCGTTTCTTTACAAAAAATACTTTTTCATTTAGAGCAAATTTATTGCGATTCTATCGGTGTTGAATATATGTACATCAGAAATCCTGATGTTATTAAATGGTGGCAAAGTAAATTAAACACTAATGACAATCATCCTAGTTTTTCAGTAAATGCAAAAAAATACATCCTATCAAAGCTAAACCAAGCAGTAACTTTTGAGAATTTTTTACAGACAAAATATGTTGGTCAAAAACGATTTTCTTTAGAAGGCGGGGAGTCTTTAATTCCAGCAATTAGTGTTGCAATGTTCAATGCTGTTAACGATTATGATGTTAAAGAATGTGTAATCGGCATGGCGCATCGAGGTAGATTAAGCACCTTAATAAATGTGTTTAGAAAACCTATTCGCGAATTGTTTAGCGAATTTGAAGGAAAGGATTTTGATGATGCCAATATTGATGGTGATGTAAAATATCACCTCGGATTGACTATTGATAAAACCTATCAAAATGGAAAAACCATCAAAATGAATTTGGTTCCAAATCCGTCCCATCTAGAAACGGTTGCTTCTGTTGCTGAGGGAATTACTCGCGCAAAAATAGATGCTGATTACAATGGTGATGATTCTAAAATTCTACCAATTATTGTACATGGCGATGCTGCGATTGCAGGACAAGGAATTGCTTATGAGATTGCTCAGATGAGTCAATTGAGCGGTTACAAAACTGGAGGAACCATACATATTGTTGTCAACAATCAAATCGGATTTACCACCAATTACCTCGATGCGCGTTCAAGCACCTACTGTACCGATGTTGCTAAAGTTATTTTATCTCCTGTGCTACATGTAAATTCTGATGATGTTGAATCTGTAGTGCATGCCGTCGAATTAGCGTTGGATTATAGAATGAAATTTAAAAAGGATGTTTATATCGATTTATTAGGCTATCGTAAATATGGACATAATGAAGGTGACGAGCCTCGTTTTACACAACCAAAATTGTACAAAGCAATTTCGAAACATGTCAATCCTTTAAAAATATATACAGACAAATTAATTGCTGAAAACACCATTGATGATGCCTATGCTAAAGGTATTATTTCTGAATTTAAAGAGATGATGGAGATTGAATTTGCAAAGTCTAAAGAAGAAAAATCTTCTAAGGTGCGCGAATTTATGCAAGAACGTTGGGTAGATTTTAAACGCGAAAAATTGGAAGGTATGTTGTTGCCAACTAACACATCATACTCTAAAAATAATTTAAAAGCGATTGCAAAAATTGTTTCGACAGTTCCTAAAGGCGTAAAATTTGTTCGTAAAGCAGAACGAATTTTAAATGGTAGAGCTAAAATGGTTTTTGAAACTGATACCCTAGATTGGGGTATGGCAGAGACCATGGCATACGGAAGTTTATTAGAAGAAGGTTTTAATGTTCGTATGTCTGGGCAAGATGTTGAACGCGGAACTTTTAGCCACCGTCATGCTATTTTGCGTGATGAGGTTTCTGAAGAACGTATCAATTTATTAAATACAAATCCGAATAATAAAGGACAGATGCAAATCTATAATTCTTTGTTATCAGAATATGGAGTGCTTGGTTTTGACTATGGTTATGCCATGGCAAATCCGAATACCTTAACTATTTGGGAAGCGCAATTTGGTGATTTTAGTAATGGTGCTCAAATTATTTTTGACCAATATTTATCAGCAGCTGAGGATAAATGGAAAATGCAAAACGGAATTGTGGTCTTACTTCCTCACGGATATGAAAGCCAAGGATCTGAACATTCATCAGCAAGAATGGAGCGCTATTTACAAATGTGTGGCAATTACAATATGATTGTTGCCGATTGTACAACACCTGCAAATTTCTTTCACTTGTTGAGAAGACAAATGAAACGAACCTTTAGAAAACCATTGATTGTGTTTACTCCAAAAAGTTTGTTGCGCCATCCAAAAGCAGTTTCGTCTATCAGCGAATTATCCGAAGGAACATTCCAAGAAGTTATTGATGATACCATCAATCCAACGAAAGTTAAAAAATTAGTTTTCTGTACCGGTAAATTCTATTATGATTTATTAGCTGAACGCGAAAAATTAGAAAGAGAAGATATTGCGTTGGTTAGAATTGAACAATTATTCCCATTGCATCTAGAAAAAATTCAGACAGTCATTGACCGATATCCAACTATAGAAAAATATGTTTGGGCACAAGAAGAGCCTAAAAATATGGGTGCTTGGTCATTTATGTTACAGCGTTTAGACTTGGTAAAATTAGAAGTTGCCGCAAGAGGATTTTCTGCAGCACCCGCACCAGGATCTAGCACAAGAGATAAAAGAAGACAACAAAGAGTTATTGACAGTGTGTTTGCCCATCTTCCGTCTTCCCAAAGGGAAGAAACTGAGGGCTAATAAAAATAACTAAGAATGTAATTCTCTAAGATCACAAATTGTGACCTCAAGTCATATAAATAAAACTCCTCATTAAGTGAAGAGTTAAATATAAAAGTAATAACCTAGATAAAAAAATAATGAAACAGCTTAGAGTTCCTTCCCTTTGGGAAGGTTAGGATGGGCCAAAAATTTAACACCATGATTTTAGAAATGAAAGTCCCATCTCCGGGAGAGTCGATTACCGAAGTAGAAATTGCCACATGGTTGGTAGAGGATGGTGATTATGTAGAAAAAGATCAAGTCATTGCCGAAGTTGATTCGGACAAAGCTACCTTAGAATTGCCAGCTGAAGAAAGTGGAATCATCACTTTAAAAGCCGAAGAAGGTGACGCTGTAGAAGTGGGCGCTATTGTTTGCTTAATTGATTTGGATGGTAAAAAACCTGAAGGTTCTTCCTCTGAAAAATCAGTTGAGAAAGTAGCAACAAAAGAAATTGCAAAGCCAATTGAATCAACAACTACCTACGCAACCGGATCAGCATCACCTGCTGCAAAAAAGGTGTTGGCTGAAAAAGGAATGGATGCCTCAACTATTAAAGGTACAGGGAAAGATGGTCGTGTAACGAAAGAGGATGCCGTAAAAGCAGTTCCTTCTATGGGTACGATGCCAGAAAATGGTGAACGCAAAACAGAGCGTAAAAAATTATCAATGTTGCGTAGAAAAGTTGCACAACGTTTGGTTGCTGTAAAAAATGAAACTGCCATGTTAACCACTTTTAACGAGGTAAACATGCAACCGATTTTTGATTTACGTAAAGAGTATAAAGAAGACTTTAAAGCGAAACACGGAGTTGGTTTAGGCTTCATGAGTTTCTTTACTTTAGCAGTTGTGAGAGCACTGAGAATGTATCCTGATGTAAACTCAATGATTGATGGCGATTTTCAAATCACTAATGATTTTCAAGATATTTCAATTGCAGTATCTGGACCAAAAGGTTTGATGGTCCCTGTGATTAGAAATGCTGAGAAACTGACTTTTAAAGGAGTTGAAAGCGAAGTAAAACGCTTGGCAATTAGAGCGCGTGATGGTCAAATTACAATTGATGAAATGACAGGTGGTACTTTTACTATTACCAATGGAGGTGTGTTTGGATCGATGTTATCTACTCCTATTTTGAATCCCCCTCAAAGCGGAATTCTAGGAATGCACAATATTGTAAATCGTCCAATGGCTGTTGATGGTCAAGTGGTGATTCAACCAATTATGTATGTTGCCTTGTCTTATGACCACCGAATTGTTGATGGTCGTGAATCTGTCGGATTCTTGGTTGCTGTAAAAGAAGCTTTAGAAAATCCAACAGAATTGTTGATGGATAATAATATTAAGAAAGCGTTGGAAATGTAATTCTAGACAATAGATCTTAGAAAAAAATCCAGAACAAATGTTCTGGATTTTTCATTTAACAACAATTCAAAATAATTAATCCATATCAAAGCGTAGCCCTAGAGAAATATTATGTTGGTCAACTGCTTGATTTTTAAAAATCGTATTTAAGTCATACTTAACATAAAGCGCTGTATGCCCCCAAGCCAAATAACCACTCAAGCCATACACCGTATTGCTAGTGTTATAACTGTTCTTGTTTTTTTCTTTCACTTTTTCTCCGTCTTCTTTATATTTTAGTTTTTGATTCACTCCTGTTTTAAATCCTACATACCCCCCTAATCCGAGTTTAAATTGATGGTGAGTAGAATATCTAAAATGGGTTGCATATTCGCTCTTTTTAGAAGGACCAATCTCAAAATGTAAAGGAAAAACCAAATTTGTAATATTCAGTTTTGCTTTTTTCACATCATATGGATGCAACTCCAAAGATGTTAAATCACCATTCTGAACAAAATACATATTGTCATCAGCTCTTAAACCATTAAACTGAAAAGAGAATCCGTATTTAATTCTTAAAAAATTTGATTCTTTAAAAACTCTAGTTTTCCAAGCCCAACCCAATTCAAAAAAATGAGAGCCACCAACTTCATATGGAGTATCATCAAATTTTTCTCCTTCAATAATCGCATTGTTAAAACCAATTGCCATTACTAAAGCAGTTGTAGTACGCCTATCATATTTTATCGGTTTATTTTCTCCTTTAATATTAATTCCGATAAATGTACCTTCATCAGAAATTGTAAATCCTGCAATAGATGATTCTCCATCATTTGGTTTATAGCCTTCTTTATTGCGTTCTAGTAACGCAATTTTATTGTCAATAATTGCAGTTCTGTTTTCGATATTCAACGCGCGCTTTTCAGCAGCTTCTCTTTTCAATTTATCTGCATCTTCCTTCATGATTTCACCTTCGGACAACCGGATGTTTATTCCCTCTACTTCAATTTTTAAATAAGAGCGTTCTTGATTTGTTATTTTTTCTCGTTGCTCTTTTAAATTGGCGATTCTTTCAGAATTATTTTCTTCTTGAGCCGAAAGTTGCACCCCTAAAATTAGGGTAATAAATAGGATGTAATGTGTAATTCTACGCATCGTTTTTAAATTTTAGTTTGTATGTTTTTGTTTGTTAATCGTTGCGCTGTGCAACTGCATTTTTTACAGAATGATAATTTTCTGAAAGTATATTAAACACTTTTTCTTTAAAGGTTGGGTCCAATTCTTCTTCTACTTCAAATAGTAAAGCGTATGCACTGACGGACATTCCGCTTTCATTAAACTTTTGATCTGCAATTTTATGTTGTGCGTTTTTTAATAGCAAATTAATCTCAGCATCGGTAGCATTTCCTTTTTCTAAAATAGCAACTTGGGCTGCAACTTCTTGTAACTGTTTTTCTTCTTCTGACATGTTTTCTGAAGGCTCAACATCAACATTTACAGCCAAAATTTCTTTTTCAAGTTCTTGATTTTGATTGAGTTCAATTTCAGGAACAGTTTCTTTTTTAACTTTTTTTACTGGAGTCTCAACAGCAACCAATTCTTTATTTACTAAAATATTGGGTTTGTCAATCGCAACTATTTGCTCAATTCTTACATCCTCATTTATACTTTTTGTTGACGGAACTTCAATAATCTCATTTGAAATCTCAACAATAATTGGTTCAACAATCTCTTCATCTTTATTAAAAACTGAAATTGAAATCCAAAGTATTCCAACAACACTTGCAGCAATCCCAATCCACCAATAAGATTTCTTTTTAGTAAGTTCTGAAGTTTTATCTAATGTTTTTTCCAATCCCTCCCATGCCATTTTTGACGGCATAATGGTTCTTTTTTCCAAAACTGATTTTATGTCTTTTTCGAATTTAAATGGTGCCATAACTTGTTTTGTTTAATTGAATTACTCTTTTCTGTAATAATTTTCGGGCTTTAAATAGCTGCGATTTTGAGGTGCTTTCTGATATATCTAATTCCTCTGCAATCTCTTTATGCTTGTATCCTTCTATAGCATACATCACAAAAACGATTCGGTATCCATCGGGCAATTCATCAATTAATTGCTGAATCTGCGCCACATCCATTTCTGAATTGATATTGTTTGCATAGTCATTTTTGACCTCAACATCCTCTATTGAAAACTCAATGTTCTTTTGCTGTCTTAAAAACGATATCGCTTCACGTACCATAATTCTTCGAATCCATCCTTCAAAACTACCTTCACTCTTAAAGCTCTTTAATTTAGAGAATACTTTAAAAAAACCCTTTAGCATTACACTCTCAGCATGTTGTACATCTTTAATGTAATACCTGCAAACACTCAACATTTTAGGGGCATGAATTTCAAACAAGCGATGTTGAGCTTCACGATGATATTTCATCGCATCTTTTATCAATACTGCCTCGTTGGTATGAAGTTGAATAATTCTCAAAAAAAGTTTCGTTTTAGCCTTCTAATTATAAAGACGCGCGTTTAACACAAATGGTTGCCTGAGGTGTAAAATAAAAAATTTAACTGTCTATTAAAAAGACGCTTTATACTGAAATTAGTTACAGTAATACTAATTGTTGTTGGTGAAAAACACCAACAAAGGCATCAATATTCATCCGTCACTTCGAGTGAAATTCTTGTATGAATTTATCATAAAAAACAACAAAATGACATTTACAAGAATTTTGTATCGAGAAGCTTTTATTTTAAAATGGTCTCGATACAATTTTCTCCTAAAGTCAAAAATCACTCGACCTGACGGAACTACTATTTCTAACTCAATACTTAAAAATCAATCGTTTTAAATACAATCGTTTCTTTTTATAATCAATAATTGCCTCCCCTAATTCTAAAATATCTGCGCCAATAATTCCGTCAACAGTTTTTGCCCCATGATTTTCTAATGCAGTATTTACATGTGTTAAATCGAACAATACCAAATTGAAATTCTTAAAAGTCCAATCACTAATTTTGATGCTGTTCTTTACAGACTGTTGTGTATCCATTTCTGAGGCTCCTGCTCCTGCCGCTTTTACTTTTGAGTCTGTAGCTTCTAACTTAAAATGCTCAATCATATCAAAACCTACACAAGAACTCGATGCGCCGGTATCTAAAATAAATCGTCCTTTAACACCATTAATTTTGGCTTTCATTTCGAAGTGATTGGTCGCCGTTTTTGTCAATTTTATTTTGATATATCCATTTCTAAATAGGATCTGTTTTAGTCTTTGCATCAAGGTTGCTATTAAAATAGTATTTTTACCAAAAGTAAAGAAACTCCATGAATATTACCGATACACACACCCATTTATACAGCTCACAATTTGATGAAGATCGCAACGAAATGATGCAACGCGCTTTGGATGCTGGAGTCTCTCGTTTTTTTATTCCTGCGATTGATTCGTCTTATACGGATGCGATGTTGGAGTTGGAAAAATACTATCCTGAAAATGTGTTTTTAATGATGGGTTTACACCCAACATCAGTCAAAGAAAATTATAACGAGGAGTTGGCTCATGTTAGAGAAATGATTGACAAACGATCGTTTTATGCCATAGGTGAAATTGGGATTGATTTATATTGGGACAAGACTTTCTTAACGCAACAACAAGACGCTTTTAGAACTCAAATACAATGGGCGAAAGAAAAAAAACTCCCGATTATAATTCATTGTCGTGATGCTTTTGATGAAATATTTGAAGTCTTAGAATCAGAAAAAGATGAGAATTTATTCGGAATATTTCATTGCTTTACAGGAAATTTAGAACAAGCCAAAAAAGCAATTTCGTACAATATGAAACTAGGTATTGGTGGAGTTGTCACTTTTAAGAATGGCAAGATTGACAAGTTTCTAAATGAGATTCCGATGAAACAGATTGTATTAGAAACAGATTCTCCTTATTTGGCTCCGACACCCTATCGAGGCAAACGAAACGAAAGTAGTTATATCACCAAAGTGATTGATAAACTTGTTGATATTTACGGTTTGACATTTGATGAAATTGTAAAAATTACAACACAAAACTCAAAAGATATTTTTGGAATATAAAACTACATATCTAAAAACCCCAATTGGGATTGCCAAAATTATGGGTGATGAAAATGGTATTGTTGAAATTTCCGTTTTGGATGATGAGGTTTCGACTTCACTTAGCACCCAAAATGAAATGCCAGAGTGTTTGCTCGAATGCGTCATGCAATTGAAAGAATATTTTAATAATACTCGAAAAGAATTCGATTTAAAACTAAATCCACTTGGTACGGATTTTCAGCAGAGAGTTTGGAAAGAATTGTTAAACATCCCATATGGAAAAACTCGAAGTTATATGGGGCAAACAAAAAAATTAGGTAATGTAAAAGCCATAAGAGCCGTGGCATCTGCCAATGGTAAAAATCCACTTTGGATTGTTGTTCCTTGTCATCGGGTTATTGGTTCTGATGGGTCACTCACAGGATATGCTGGTGGTATTTGGCGCAAAAAATGGTTGTTAGAACACGAAAGTGGTGTGATACAACAAACGCTTTTTTAAGATTGAATTAAATTTTTCTTTTACGACGCTTTTCTTTTTGCATCGATTTTTTTAATTGGTAATAAATTATTCCAATATCATCGCGCATTTTATTTTTAAGGACAGCAACAGAATTCATATCATAGCCATATAATTTTCCACCTTCAGTGTCTTCATCGTCCTTTCGTCCGCGCAAGCGCAATTCTCTATCAACAATAAAAGCGTAGTCAGATCCAAAATCATCGTTCAATATATAAGGTGAATCAAAGCTGTTAAAAATAAAAACGATTTCTTCTTTGGTAGCTGTTACAAACTTCCATTTACTAGCATCGGCATAAGTCCCTAATCGTTTTTTTACTGCTACTAATTCTGTTTCATTCCCTGGAGGTACAATCACCATCGTTTGAAAATAGAGGCTCTTATTATACCTTTTATAAATTGTTTCATTTAGATTATAAAGTTGCCCTTTGGTTGATGACAAATCATCACCTAAAAAACAAACAACTGTAAAATGATCTTTAAACGTTTCATCACCAGTAATGTCAATTATATTTTCTGTTAAGATTGGTAAGTTGGCATATTTATAAATCCCTTTAGATAAGAAGATATAAAAAAGCAGGGGCACTATAAAAAGTGTAAAGAGAACTAGAAATTTTTTATACTTATTCATATAAGTTGATATCAAAAAAAAGGTGGGAAAATCCACCTTCTTATTTACTATTTTATTTTATTAATAATCCCATTTTACATAGGGAGTCACTTCAGCTAAATAACTACCTTCTATTAACAACAAGGTTGCTAAAAAACAAATTAAAAAGATACTTGTCCAAACTACTGCTCTACGCAAAGATGCTTTCTCATCTTTCATATGCATAAAATACCATGTAATTCCGTATGCTTTAACTAAGGTTAATATTAAGAATATCCAGTTTAATGGGCTAGTTCCTAAAAATGATGGTAAGTGTAATACTGGGGGTTTTGAAATTCCAAGTATTACTTCAACTATTGTTATAAAAGAAAGGAATCCAAATACTTTCCAGATTAATGCTGTGTGAGATTCATGTACTACTGCTGTTTCGTGTGCCATTTTATCTAATGTTTTTTGATTATACTAAGTAGAAGAATGTGAATACAAATACCCAAACTAAATCTACAAAGTGCCAATACAATCCAACTTTTTCAACCATTTCATAACTCTTACGTTTCTCATAAGTACCAATAATTACATTAAAGAAAATGATAATATTGAATGCGATTCCTGATAAAACGTGAAATCCGTGAAATCCTGTAATGAAGAAAAAGAAATCAGCAAACAATGTTTTACCATATTCATTCACTTTCAAATTTGCACCTTTAATAACTGCTTTTCCTTCGGCTAAATAATTAAGTGATGCTTCTCTAGAAAGAATTTCTTTAGACTTGGTAGCCATATCAATTTTTTCTGTACGCACTCTAATAGACGAATTTGCTTTAAAGGCTTCTGTTACTTCTGCAACAGTGAATTCTGGTAAAGCAGTTCCTGAAACAAACCACAATCCATTTTGACTTTCGTGTTGCGTTCTTTCTTTATGATGTTCAGAAACAAAACTTTCTAAAGTAATTTGATGTCCTGTTTCATCAACAAATTGTAATATTTTCCCATCGTACATTTGTACTGCCCCATAAGAACCAGTGATAAATGTTTTCCATTCCCATGCTTGAGATCCAACAAAAATAACACCTCCAATAATGGTAGCCAACATATACCAAGCCACTTTTGTTTTTTGCATTCTGTGTCCCGCATCAACGGCTAATACCATTGTTACCGAAGAAAATATCAGCACAAAGGTCATGAATGCTACATAGTACATTGGATAGTTACCATGTATAAAAGGAATGTGAGTAAACACCTCATCAGCAATAGGCCAAGTTTCTAAAAATTTGAAACGCATTGCGCCATAAGCGATAATGAACCCTGAGAATGTAAGTGCATCAGATACGATAAAAAACCATATCATCATTTTTCCATAACTCGAACCTAATGGTTTCGAGCCTCCGCCTCCCCAAGTTTGTTCTTTAGTAGTAGCAGTAGTTGCTTCCATAAAAAGTATATTAGTTTTAAGTTTTTTTTAACTCGCCAAATTTAAACAAATTATATTAGGTAATAAAATAGAAAAATAAAAAGAGGAAAACCCACAAAATATCTACAAAATGCCAAAAGATACTACCTAACTCTAAGCCTAGTGTTTCCTCGGCATTGTATTGTTTTTTAAAATGATTATAAATAACAACAAGTAGCACAATATAGCCAGCAAGTACGTGTACTAAGTGTGCAAATGAGATAACCATAAGCATAGATGCTGATACTAGACTTCCTTTTCCTGATAAAAATATCCCTGCTTCATTGAGTTGATAAAATCCTTCTAACTGAAAATATCCGAAGCCTAAACCCAATCCTAAAGTTGCTAATAAAAATACTGTGGCGCTATTTCTATCGTCTTTTTTGATGGCTCTTTTCGCCAATATAAAAGTGATACTACTCAAAATAATAAGTACTGTACTTATATATAATGCCGGTGGCAAATTAAAAGACACCCAATCTTCTCGGTTGCTACTTACAATATATGCGCTTGTTAATCCGATAAACATCATTGTCATGCTTACCATTGAAATCCACAACATTGGTTTTGCAGATTTTTGTTTTGCTATTTGATAGTCTAGTTCTAAATTTTGATTTTCCATTAATGTAAAAATTTATCTACAACGTAAATGATTTGAATTAAAGTAATATATAATACGCTAGACAACATTAATTGTCTAGCAATTTTATCTGTTTGATGCTTGTATAATTTCACAGCATAATACAACATTAAGCCTCCTATTAATAATATGATAATTGCTGTTGTTGGGTATATCCAAAAATCACCAGTCAATTTTAAAACTGGAATAATAGATACCAACATCATCACTGCTGTATATAAAATGATTTGTCTAATTGCTGCCTTGTCTTTCTTTCCCATTGGCATCATATTGAATCCTGCCTTTTTATATTCATCAAATTGCAACCATCCAATTGCCCAAAAATGTGGAAACTGCCAAAAGAATTGAATCAGAAATAAGGTTCCGGGTTCGATAGAAAAACTACCTGTTGCTGCAACCCATCCTAACATAAAAGGAATTGCTCCAGGAATTGCACCAACAAAAACAGATAACGGAGTCACCGATTTTAAAGGAGTATAAACACTTGTATATAAAAAAATAGAAATAGCTCCGAACAATGCACATTTAGGATTGATATAATAAAGGATTCCAATTCCGATAATTGTAAAAACAATTGCAATAGTCATTGCTGTAGAAACAGTCATTCTATTCGTAGGCAAAGGCCTGTCCATAGTACGCTTCATTAAAGCATCCGTATCTTTCTCTATAATTTGATTGAAAGCATTTGATGCACCCACCATTAAATATCCTCCAACGGCTAATAAAAAAAGAATGGTATAATCAACAGTTTTAACTGCTAATAAATAACCAGCAATAGAAGAAAATACCACACTCAATGACAAACCAACTTTTGTAAGTTGCTTAAAATCACTAAAGGCACTAGAAAATGTTATCGCTGTTTTTTGGGTTTGCAAAAGCTGAAAATATTTGAATTCTAAAACGTTGCAAAGATATTTTATTCTACCATATTATCTAATGGATTTTATTAAAAAATAATTTACAAAAAAGCTTTGCGATTTATATAAATGTTTTAAATTTGCCGTCTCGTTTAAACAACTAAACGAACGTTCTTTAAAAAACGACTGCGAAAGTAGCTCAGGGGTAGAGCATCACCTTGCCAAGGTGGGGGTCGCGGGTTCAAATCCCGTCTTTCGCTCAACTCTTAAAATATACCAATGATTGCAGTGTGCAATCAAATGCTGAAGTGGTGGAATTGGTAGACACGCCGGACTTAAAATCCTGTGCTCTTTGGGGCGTGCGGGTTCAAGTCCCGCCTTCAGTACTAAA
>JASFYP010000040.1:0-8910 GCA_045047075.1 Flavobacteriaceae bacterium | reverse complement strand
AATAACATCGGCTTTAATACGATATTTTACATTCAAATTGGTATTATTGAGCAACTTCTACTTTTAAAGATCTCTTTGTATCTATTAAATTTACAAAAATCATACCTTAAATGGTTGTTTTTGAATGATTTTAACAAAAAAACGCCAAACATGACTGTTTGACGCTTAGTTTCTTATACCAATTATCAAGTGAAATGAGTCTTAAATAATTTGAATTATATCATTTTTATGGTTTAATGACTTATTTTCCTCCAAAAAGACCACCAAGTAACCCACCGAGACCACCTTTCTTTTTGTCTCCTCCCAGTACCATACCTGCTACATCATCAATAACACTTCCATCACCATCAGCATCAAGAATAGATTCTAAAAAACTTTGTTCTTGCTGCGGAGAGTTGCCACCTAGTAAACCTCCTAATAACCCTTCAATACCACTTGAATTGCTTACGTTTTGTTGTTTGCTTTGTTTTCCTAATACGCCCATTAATATGGGAGCCGCAACTTTTAATATTTGAGCTACAGACCCAGCATCCATACCGGATTTCTGGCTTAAAGCATTTTCAACATGTTGTTGTTTGCCTCCTAAAACATGACCTAGTATTTTTCCTCCATCATCTAATACATTAGAATCTACACCATCACCAAATAAACCATCTAGGTTGTCTAAAATACTTCCATCGTGTTTACCATTTAATGCACTAAGTAAGCCTTCTGCTCCTTGGGGAGTCGCTGTATTACGTTTCATTGCTTGCATTAATACAGGCAAAGCCATCGTTAGGACACTTCCTGTTTTATTCTCGTCTTGCCCTATTTGACCTGCCACACCACTAATGATTGTTTTTCCAAGGTCACTGTTTAATAGGTCTAAAATTCCTGCCATAAATATTATATAGTTTATACTGTTTAATTGAAATTTGGTAAGTAAAATTGATTGTTGAATGTACAAAAAAAGTCCTAACATATATGTTAGGACTCCATTATAACACTTAGGTCACATGTAATACCAAATGAACTCCAAAATAATCGATTTTATTATCAATCATTTTTGAAATTCAATTGGTATAACCCAAATTATTTTAATATACTGATAATTTGTTCTGCTAATTCTGTACCAATTCTATCTTGGGCTTCATTTGTTGCAGCACCTGTATGAGGTGTCAACGATAAAGCAGGATTCATTAACAATTGAATTTCTGGTTTTGGCTCTTTTTCAAAAACATCTAAAGCTGCTCTTGCAATTTTCCCGCTACTAAGTGCTTCAACAAGGGCAATCTCATCGAGAACACCTCCACGAGCTGCATTAACAATAATAGCACCATCTTTCATGATCTCTAATTCAGATTTTCCGATAACATAATCGTTTTGTGCTGGAACGTGTAGTGTTAAGAAATCTGCTTGCTTTAAAACGTCTTCTTTAGAAATAGTTTTAATGTTAAAGTTCAATTTTTGCCCATCAAAAAAGTCTAACTCTAAATTTGCTTCGTCCATAAATGGATCGAAAGCAACGACTTTCATACCTGCTCCAATAGCCACCTTTGCAGTAGCTTGACCAATACGACCAAAGCCTAAAACACCTAAGGTTTTTCCTTTTAACTCCGTTCCTTTTGCGTAAGCTTTCTTCAAGTTCTTAAAGTTTGAATCGCCTTCTAATGGCATCTCTCTATTAGAGTTATGTAAAAAACGAGCCAGTCCAAATAAGTGACCAAATACTAATTCTGCAACCGAGTGCGAAGATGCTGCTGGCGTGTTAATAACACTACGCCCATGCTCTCTTGCGTATTCAACGTCAATATTGTCCATACCAACGCCGCCTCTACCAATAATTTTTAAATTTGGACAAGCATCAATTAAGTCTTTACGTACTGTAGTAGCACTACGTACCAATAAAACAGTAATGTCTTTTTCATTAATGTAGTTAGTTAGTTGCTCTTGAGCCACAGTCGTTGTGATGACTTCGAAGCCACCTTTTTCTAGTGCATCAATTCCACTTTGTGAAATACCATCGTTTGCTAATACTTTCATCGAAAATTTATTTTTGTCATTCCCACGGAGGTGGGAATCTTAATATTAATTTATTTTGTTTTTAGCATTTGAGTAAGCACAGAAAACTGCCACTGCTCACTGCAAACTATTTTATGCTTTACTTTCTAATTCACTCATTATTTCAACCAATGCTTTTACACTATCTAGAGGTAATGCATTGTACATGGATGCTCTGTAACCACCAACACTTCTATGACCGTTTAAACCATTAATTCCGCCTTCTTTAAGCATGGTTTCAAAAGTTTCCTTTAAGTTTTCGTTTTCTAAAATAAATGTAGCATTCATATAAGAACGATCTTCTTTAGCAGCAAACCCTTTAAACAATGGGTTTAGATCAATTTCAGAATACATTAATCGCGCTTTCTTTTCGTTCTCTTTTTCAATAGCTGCAATACCACCAAGATTTTTTAACCACTCTAAAGTTAACATGGATGTATACACTGCAAATACAGGAGGCGTATTAAACATACTGCCACTACCAATGTGTTTTTTATAATCCATCATTGATGGAATTTTACGTGATACTTTTCCAAGAATATCTTCTTTAATGACCACAAGAGTTGTTCCTGCTGGTCCCATGTTTTTTTGTGCACCTGCATAGATTAAATCGAATTTAGAAAAATCTAGTGTACGAGAAAAAATATCACTACTCATATCACAAACTAATGGAATATCACATTTTGGAAATGCTTTCATTTGTGTTCCAAAAATAGTATTGTTTGAAGTACAGTGAAAATAATCGTAATCTGAAGGAATTTCGTAACCTTTAGGGATGTAATTATAATTCGCATCTTTTGAAGAACCTAGTTCATAAATGTCATCATGAATTTTTGCTTCTTTGATAGCTTTATCTGCCCAAGTACCAGAATTTAAATATCCAGCTCTTTTTTCTAAAAGGTTTAAAGCTACCATTAAAAATTGTGTGCTAGCACCACCTTGTAAAAACAAAGCCTTGTAACCTTTGCCTTCTAATCCAAGTAATTCTAAAGCTAATGCTCTAGCTTTTTCCATAATATCTACAAAAGCTTTACTTCTGTGTGAGATTTCAATTAAGGATAAACCGCTGTTATCTAAATCAACAACTGCCTCTGCTGCTTTAAGTAATACTTCTTGAGGTAATATACATGGACCTGCACTAAAGTTATGTTTTTTCATTTTTGTAGTAAAATTTTAAGATACAAAGTTGCTAATTAATTGGGTATTTAGTGTTAAAAATTCAATAATTTTTTACTTAAATTGCTAACAAAAATTCAATAGAATCAACGCTATCTGCATAATCCGAAAGTTGAGGTTTTTGAGTGGCTCCAAAAGTGATTTCATTTTCTGTAAATCCATTAGCGACAATACATTGAATTTTCTGCTTTTCTATTTCTAATTTTTCTTTCAATTGTTTGGTAGAATTATAATATTCATAAAAAACAGTGGCGATAGGGGATGCGTTACTTTCATCTTCCTTTATCATTAAAAATCCATTTTCCAGCATATCAAATTCACTCATTAAATATACCGCCTTATTATAGTCATAATTGTTAGCATATTTCGCTTTATTAATAATAGGATGCCAATGGTACATGGCTTCAAAGAATGCATCAAAACTGTAATTTTTTGGAACAAATATTTTAGATACATTTCTACAGCCTAATCCATAATATCTAAAAATATCTTCAGAAAGTGCTTCGAGATCTTCTTTAGACTCTTTACCGTTTAAAACGGCTACCGAATTTCTGTTGTTTCTTATAATAGATGGTTTGTTTTTGAAATAATACTCAAAATAACGTGCTGTATTGTTGCTTCCTGTTGCAATTACGGCATCAAAACCTTTCATTTTTTCTTCGGTAAAAGTGATGGTTCCTTTAAATTTTGGCTGAACAAATTCTAAATATTTAGCCAAATAGGGTAATAGATGTTTATCGTTTGATGATTGCTTTACTAACACACGATGCCCGGAAATAAGTACCGATAAAAAATCATGAAAACCTACCAACGGTATATTTCCAGCCATAATGATGGCAACTTGTTTAGGCTGAGTAATATTAATTTGATAAGATTCTAACCATTTATTTAGATGGTCTGCTGTTAAAGATTCCGCCCAACCTTTAAGTGAAAATCGAATATTTTCTTGTGTAAACCAACCATTGTTTTCTTCGGCTAATTTTAATTGATGTTTAAAACCATCGAAGAATATATCATTATGTTCAATATTATTCTTTTTAAGAATCCCTTCATTAGAAAATTGACTTAAAAAATCTCCTAATTTTACAAAAGCGTTAATTCTTTGTTGTAAATTCATTCTGTATTTGGTTATGAATGGTTTTGGCGTTATTTTTGCGTCTGCAAATTTAAGCAAACTCAAGAGAAAAAATGCTATGGCGATTATAATAACAGATGAATGTATTAATTGTGGTGCTTGTGAACCTGAGTGCCCAAACACGGCAATTTATGAAGGCGCTGATGATTGGCGTTATAAAGATGGTACTAGTTTAGAAGGTGCCGTTGTATTAACTAATGGAAATGAAGTAGACGCTGATGAGGCGCAAGAGCCTGTAAGCGATGAGATTTATTATATAGTTCCAGATAAGTGTACAGAATGTAAAGGGTTTCATGATGAACCGCAATGTGCTGCAGTTTGTCCTGTAGATTGTTGTGTTCCTGATGAAGACGTTGTAGAAACAGAAGAAGCATTGTTAGCTAAACAAAAATTTATGCATCCTGATGGATAGTTGATACTAAAACGAGTTTAGAGCACCTAAGCTCTATTAATTTATAAAATGAATCCTGAGCTTTTGGCTTGGGATTTTTTTGTTAATATAAATTGTATAAGCGAATTTAGGTTGTATTGATTTTTTTGTATAAAAAAACTAAACTTCGCTTATCATTAGATATAAAACAACCTGTACTGAACTCCCTGTACTAAATTCAGGGTAAATGTTTCAGAATTAAAACGATTTCATATCAAGTCGTTGGCAATAATTTGCAAAAATGAAAGAACTACTAAAAAATATAGTGCCGACTGAAAGAGTAGAAGAACTAATTTCTATTGGGCAAATCAAAACTATAAATTCAGGCGAATATTTTATTCGAGAAGGAGAAACACCAAATAAATTTGCTTTTGTAAAGTCTGGACTTTTTCGATTTGTTTACATTAATGATAAAGGATTTGAATTTACAAAAGGAATAATACCAGAACATAATTTTATCAGTTCATATTCAGCAATGATTTCCAAATCTAAATCACTTTTTTTTATTGAAGCCTTAGAAAATGCTGAAATATTTGAGATATCATACGAGAAATGGAAAGTCCTTTTAGAAACAGATGCTTTTTGGGTAAAATTTTTGCTTACGATTATTGAAAAAGGATTTTCTATAAAAGAAAAAAGAGAAAGAGATTTACTTTTACTCAATGCAGAAACGAGATATATAAATTTTCTGAAAGAATTTCCGAAAATGGAAAAAAGAATAAAACAAACAATTATTGCTTCTTATCTTGGAATACAACCAGAATCTTTGAGTAGAATTAGAAAAAAAATATTGACTTAACATAGGTCAATACACAGATGTTTTCACTGATTTACTTTTGCATTATTATTTAATTTAAAAGGAAATCAATATGAAACTATCAAAAAATACTGTTCTTGTAACAGGAGGAAGTTCGGGCATAGGACTTGAATTGAGCAAACAACTCTTGTTAAGAGCAAACAAAGTAATAATTTGTGGACGCTCAAAATCTAAATTATTAGAAGCCCAAAAACTATTTCCGAAATTGGAAATATTTCAATGTGATTTATCGGATAAAAACCAGTGCAATGATTTAGTTAATTGGCTGAATGAAAAGCACCCTGAATTAAACGTGTTAATTAATAATGCCGCAATTGTTCATAAGACTAGCTTTATTGATACAAAAGACATTATAGAAATGGCTGAACTGGAAACAGCAACAAATTTTTTGGCTCCTATCAGATTGATAAAACTTTTGCATCCCCTGTTGAAAATAAACAATAACCCCAATATCATTAATATTACAACTGGTTTAATTTATGCACCGAGAGTCGATTACCCTTTCTATAATGCAACAAAAGCAGCACTCCATTCTTTTACTCAAACTTTAAGAATTCAATTAGCTAAAACGAATATAAAAGTTATTGAAGTTATGTTTCCAGCAGTAAAAACACCTTGGCACAAAGGGAATCCACCAAAAATTGCAATAACATCACAAAAAGCAGTTAGTGAAATGATAAAAAGATTAGAAGGAGGTGATACTGAAATCAAAATAGCAGGTGTGAAAATATTGTATGCTTTATCGAGAATCGCACCAAAATTCGCTTTAAAAAAAATAAATAGTCTGAAAAGTGAAAAATAATTACAAAAATACTTCCACCTTATACATATATGATTTGTGTAGTTTTGATTAATGGAATTTGGTTGGTATTTCCAACACTTCAGTTGAAAAATAATTTTATTTTATTCATTTTGGACAGTTTTATTTTTGCTATAGGTTTAATATTAGCATTTAAGCTTCGTAGGGGTTTTGTAAGTTATAAAGCTGAAGAGCGATTTATGCATCCTGAAGGCTACTTGATACTGAAACGAATTTAGTACACCTAATCTATATTAATTTATAAAATGAATCCTGAGTTTTTGGCTCAGGTTTTTTTGTTAATATAAATTTAACAAACAAATTTAGATTGTATTGATTTTCTTGCGTAAAAAATTGAACTTTGCTTATCATTAGATATATAACAACCTGTACTGAACTTGTTTCAGTATTAAAACGATTTCATATCAAGTCGTTGGATGTAATTTACCGAAAACCTAATCTTCACTTAACTTCATCATTGCTTTAGCAACACTCAATGTTGACTTATCATATTCTTCGTGACCGTAGTGGTGCTTTTCATTTAATTCATAAAAATCGCGGTAAATATCAAATGGATTTTGAGACTCACCTACCCACCTAATAATTATATCTAATAATTCATTCATAACTGGCTGAAAAGTCATTCTTCCATCACCACCACGAATTCCATTATTATCTGATTTTCTTTTGCCTAGGTTTAGGAAAATATTCTTTTCATCATAGATAATCTCTCTCACTTCTTTAAACTCTTTGCCTTTAGGTAAAAAATCCATCAAAAGTTTCCTAATTCCTTTATAATAAATATTATACTTCTCTTCTGGATTCTCGAATTCTTTTCCGACAATACTTCTTAATTCATCAAATTCTTCTAAACTGCCTGATTCTGTATTTATAGATAATTGTTTTCCTACTTTCTCGTTTGCTTTTTGTAATAATTCTAATCTTTCAATATCTGCTTCTGAAAGTTCAACATCCTTTTTAATTTTTTTGTTCTCTGACATAATCTATTTATTAACTAATTTCTAAAATCTTTTTTATTCTCTCTCCAGCAGATTTAATACTATCTTCCTCCCAAGAAAGTGGACTCAATTTTTTTAGAGACACTTTGTAATCTGGATAAAATTCTTTAAATGCTCCGTAATATTTTTTTCCATAAATTTTATCTTGATACCAAGTAAAAAAAGAATAAACCATTGATACATGTATTTCATTTTCACTAGCAAATTTTGAAACCATATAAGGGTTTTTAATATATCTCTTAATGAAATGAAACTTTTCTTCAGACAAATAGAAATCCCGAGCAAATGAATCTGCCTTTTCCTCAATTAAAAATAAATCTGCATCACCAGTAAGGTGAAAACTATTGTTTTTAATTAATTCAAAATCAAATAGCACGTGATGTAATTCGTGTAATAAAGTAAACCAAAGGGTAGGGTAAATTTTACCAAAATTTGTTAAAACTACGCAAGGTTTATCATTAATAATAAAAGTTGCTCCTTTCACTTGTGTAGTTGTCAAATAATCTTGAAAAACTACTGTTACACCAACATTATATAATGCTTTACAAACAGTAAAAAGTCCATTTTCTAAATCTTGAGAATACGGCTTTATTTTTACAATTAAATCCTTTAAACCATTCCTATTATATTCATTTGGGTTGTCAATTATCCTAAAGGTCTGAAAAGCAGATTTAATCCAAAAATCTTTCATCTTGTCCGAAAAATTTCTTTTCACACTGCTATACAGTGGTTTATCCAACTCTAACTCATATTCTCTAATCGTTTCAAATCCAAAAAAAGATAAAACTTTACTAACTAGTTCATCTGTATTAGATTTACTTTTAAAGAATCCAAATTTTGTCAATGTTTTAATATCGAAATTATTCAATAAAAATGTTGCATTTTTAGCATTTTCAATTGAACTAATATTTTCTGTACTTTGATTTTTGAGTACTACTTCAATAAATTTGTCAATTGGAATATTTAGAAAATTTGCAATTTTAATTATATGAATCAAGTTTGGCTGTTTAGCCGTTCCATTAATTATTTGTTCGAAAACATCTTTATCAATTTTAAGTAAATTTAAAACTTTCGTTTTACTAACATTCAGAGTATCTAATTTTTCATTAAACATCTCCCTAATATTCAAGGAACTATCGTCTGAAAAAATAGAATTTAAGAGTTTGTTAATGTCTGATTCTTGCATAAAAAGAGTATTTACCCTGCAAATATACAAATAAATTTAGTTAAAAAGCAAAAAAAAGGGTAATTACCCTTAAAAACAAACTACTTCTATCGACGTATGAAATTAATTGCTGTAAAGAGCCTTTATTGAATAGTCGCAGGCACCTCAAAGTTCTGTAATTATTTATTAAGTTTATGGTTTAAACAAGCAACTAAATTTTATACAAAACCGCTAAGTACATGACAAAAATTGAAATATATTTGTATCATTTTGGTTTTCAGAGTTTAGCAATAACTTATTAATGAATGATAGGCCATATTTGAAAATAC
>JASFYP010000039.1:0-8296 GCA_045047075.1 Flavobacteriaceae bacterium | reverse complement strand
ATTATAGTTTAGATGGTCAAACCGAAATTATTTACCAAGGAGAATTAAGTAATGTACAAGCCATTCAAAATGGAGGAAAAGCTGAAATTTATGGTTTTGAAGCAGGAGTTGAAATCAATTTTTCTAAAAACGTACAACTTACCTCACAATACAATATTACCGATGGTTTTCAAGAGGAAGAGGATGGAAGTAAAGTTGCCATAAGACATGTTGCACCACAATTTGGAAACACACATCTAACTTGGAAATTCAGCAAACTAAAACTAGATGCTTTTGCAGAATATAATGGGGAGTTTAGTTTTGAGGACTTAGCTCCTGGCGAGCAAGGAAAACCTCATTTATACGCAAAAGATAAAAACGGAAATCCATATTCACCTTCTTGGTACACTATAAATTTTGGAGCACAATATCAAATATCAAAAGCCTTTCAAATTAATGCAACCCTAGAAAATATTACCAATCAACGTTACCGAACCTATTCTTCTGGTTTGGCTGCTCCAGGGCTTAATTTTATTGCTGCGGTTAGTTATAAGTTTTAATAGGTGATTTTGTATATTGGTGTTGATATATAGATGTTGTGTGCAATACAAGAAACCCTATTACCAAATTTATACTTTAGCCTAATAATGTCCAAACTAACAAAATATAGAGAAAAACTAAACCTGACTCAAGAAGAGTTGGCTGACAAGTCAGGCGTATCAGTTAGAACAATACAAAGAATTGAAGCTGGTTCAAAACCAAAAGGACATAGTTTAAATGTACTTGCTCAAGCCCTAAACGTGGATAAAGACCAGTTAACAGAAAATAAAAATGAATCTTCTTTCAATTATAAACTTATAAAATTAATAAACCTATCATCTTTACCTTTTGTCATTATTCCACTTGCAAATATTGCAATTCCACTTCTCATAATGTATTACAAAAAAGAAGTTAATTCATTAACCAAACAAGTTATTTCTGTTCAAATCTTATGGACGATACTATCTGCTGTTCTTTTTCTTTTGAGCCCATTTATTAGCAGGATATTTTCATCAGAAAACAAGTTAACATTGATTGTTTTAATTGTCTCCATTTTGGTTAACATTTTTATTATACTACGAAATGCAATTGCATTAGACAAAAAGAACAAAATGCATATTAAATTGAATTTCAACTTCTTATAAAACTGTCGGTTTATTGTCATTTTATTGTCGGGTCGTTTTTGTGTGCAATAGTTAATATTTTTTAGACTATTGCATTATTATAAAAACATCAATTAATACAATAACAATGAAACAATTCAGTTTACTTTTTACAATCATTTTTCTTCTTTATTCCAACTGCAGTAATGCACAAATCGCAAAAGATTCAGACCTCTTTATTCAACTAAAAAAAACAGACAGTTTATTTTTTGAGGAAGGGTTCAATAAATGTAATTTTGAAATATTAGAAACCTATATCCCTAATGATTTTGAATTTTATCACGATGAAAACGGTACACAGAATAGAGAACAATTCCTAACTGCATTCAGAGAAAGTATTTGCTCTAACACCGAAAGAAAACCAATTAGAAAAGTTGTCGAAGAAAGTTTAGAAGTCTATCGATTAAAAAACAACGGAGAAACCTATGGAGCTATTCAAAAAGGAATTCATCTATTTTATATCAAAGAGCCGAACAAAGAGATATACTTAACAAACATTGCCAAATTCACATCTGTTTGGAATTTAGAAAACGGCAATTGGAAACTCTCCAGAGTTTTGAGTTACGACCACAAAGAACCCAATAAGAATTATGGTCAAAAATTTGATGCAAATTACCCATTGCCATTATTTGATAATGATACCAAAATTTCGAATTTACTTCAACAACATAAAATACCCTCGATTTCTATTGGTTATATTGAAGAGGGAAAGCTCAAACAATTACGTTCGTTTGGAGTTCAAAAACAAGGAATTCCTGCTTCAGTTAATAGTATTTACAAAGTTGCGTCTCTTACTAAACCTATTGTAGCTTTAGTGACTCTAAAATTAATTGAAAATGGAGATTTACAATTGGATGAACCCATCTCAAGATATTATATAGATCCAGACATTAAAAATCATCCATTTTTAAACAAACTAACTACAAGACATATTTTATCTCAACAATCGGGATTTCCGAATTGGAGATATTTAACTGAATCTAATAAATTAATTTTTGAATTTGAACCAGGAACCAAGTTTCAGTATTCGGGTGAAGGATTTGAATATTTAAGGAAGGCTATTGAAAACAAGCTTAAAAAACCTTTTGAACTAATTGCCACAGAAGTTCTTTTCTCACCACTGGGAATGAATAATACGTACTTCTACTGGACATCAGAAATAAATGAGAATGATTACGCATATGAGCACGATGAAAATGGAGAACCAATACCATTTGAAAAATGGTATGATGCCAATGCTGCAGTAAACTTAATGACTACTGCTAATGATTATTCTAAATTTCTGATTCATATTATGAATGGTGCTGGTTTATCGGACAACTTATATTCAGAATTTTTAAAACCACAAGCCAAAGAAAAAAAAGGGATTAGTCGTAATTTAGGAATGCAATTATTATCTAACCTACCAAACGGCGAAAGTGCGATTATGCATACAGGTGGTGATTATGGAACAAAAGCAATAGTAATTGCTCTTCCAAAATCAAAAAGAGCATTGGTTTTATTTTCAAATTCCGAAAACGGAATGGTGTTATGGCAGAAGATAATATCTGAATATTTTGGGGAAATTGGAAAAGAAATTATACGTAGGAATTTGGAAAGTGTTTTATAGAGACGTATTTTTAGGTTTCTTTAATGAAACACAATTAAGAAATAAAGAAAAATCAATAAGGTTAGAAACCAATTTAGTGTAAAGTCTAATCTTTAACTTGTGTAAACCATGTATATTAACGAACAGGTTGTAAACCAACAAACATCATAGAAAATTTAATAACCCATATCACCAAATTTATTCCTGTTTCAATCGATCTAAAAAACCGACTTGAAGTAATTTGTGAAATTCAGAACTTTCCTAAAAATCATTTTCTTCACAAACCGAACAGAATTTGTCTAAATACATATTTCATCAACAAAGGACTGATAAGGATTTATTATCTAAAGAACGAAAAGGAAATTACAGACAATTTTTCTGCAGAGAATGAGTGGGTTACTTCAATTTATAGTTTCCTTCAAAATATTCCTGATCACTTTCACATCCAAACATTAGAAGAAACGGAATTGATAAGTATTTCTTTGGATAACCTTGAAACTTGTTTTAAAGATTTTCCAGAAATGGAGCGATTTGGGAGAATGCTGATTTCAAAATACTTTCTAGAACAATCCGAGAGAATAATATCTCTTCAGTTTAACTCTGCGAAAGAACGCTACCAATTCTTTGAGCAAACTGCAAAAAATAAGTTACCCAGAGTACCTCTTGGAATGTTGGCGTCTCATTTGGGTATGACTCAAGAAACATTGAGTAGGGTTAGGTCATCAAGCAATGCTTTTTGATATAAATCAAATTTTCGAATTGTGATTATCCATACCTTTGAACTCAAATATCATAATGACCAATAAATCTTACGGAATAATCGGAATTACAACGCCAATAGTTTTTTTGACTACCTACATAATTTTGTCATCAATTCGTCCTGAATATTCAATGTTCACCAAAGCCATTAGTGAACTTGGTTCAGTTGATGCACCAAAAAAATGGATTTGGAACAGTTTCGGCTACATTCTTACAGGATTGCTAATAGCAATTTATGCTTTTGGACTATACAAAAATATGGCAATTGAAAAATCCAGTAAACTACCATTATATGGTCTTTTATTGAGTGGAATTTTCATGGCAATATCAGGAATATTTCCTGGTGATTTTGACAACAAACAATCTATAACAATGTTTTTACACACACTCGGGAGTTTTGGAAGTTATATCTTCTTTTTAGTTGGAGCTTTTACTTATCCCAAACTGATGGGTAAAACTAACTATTGGAAAAGTGCAAAAAAACCTACTTTGATTTTTACTTATCTAACAATTATATTTGGGGCATGGGTTTTTGTATTTCCAAATATTCCTGCTCTTGGACAAAGAATTGTATTCGTCTTCTACTTCTTATGGATTTTATTTACTGCTATTAAACTTTATAACACGCCGAAAGAAAACACAACTGCTAACAATTTGTAAAATAAGAAAAAGGGAATCTTAATAAGCAACAAAAACTAATCGGAAAAATACCTACATTTAATCCCGTCACGAAACGGTATACACACTATTGTAAGTAATTTAACCAAATCGAAAATATAGATATTTATAATGAAGATTTTGATATTTGGAGCGTCAGGTTCTGGAACAACAACTTTAGGAAAGGAAATTGAAAAAGAGACGAATTTTAAGCATTTGGACGTTGACGATTACTATTGGAAAAAGACCAAACCATCATTTCAAGAAAAAATACCTTTGAACAAACGGAATGAAAATTTGAAATCTGATTTTGAAAAATTTGAGAATATCATAGTAAGTGGTTCAATGGTAAGTTGGGGAAAAGAATGGGAAACATTATTTGATTTAGTAATTTTTATCCGATTGGATAATGAAGAAAGAATGAATCGGCTCAAAAAGAGAGAAGTTGAACGTTATGGAGAAAAACTACTTACGGACAAAAATATTCAACGGAGTTCAAAAGAATTCTTAGAATGGGCTAACCAATATGAAAACCCAAATTTTGATGGTAGATCATTTAAAATTCATAATAATTGGATTGAATTACTCGATTGTAAAATTCTTATAATAGATGGAAAAATGGAATTGAATGAAAAAACAGAAAAAATAGTAACCGAAATAAAAAACTTCTAAAAACTAAATTCCTCTCTAAATCCACTCAAAGCTTTCAATAAACCAACTTCTTTGTCACCACAAAGTTGTTGAATACGTGAATCTTGCGAGACTTTTAAACTCCGCATATTCATATTTTGAGTAAGGTAAGTAAATTCTAAATCTGGATAAATTTGTTTTAAAACATCGACAATTTCATTGATACTATAATTTTTTTCAACCAGATTATAAGTGTCGGGTTTAAACTCTGAAAACAATAAATTCTTCAATAAAGCACTTACTTTTTTAATATGAATAAAGGAACGCATTTGGTTTCCGTCACCGTGAATCCTGATGTGATTTTTAAAATTTGCATCAAACATAAATTTGTTAATCACGGAGTCAAAACGCATACTTTTACTATAACCATATACATTTCCTAAACGGAGAATATAGGTGTCTAATTTTGAGTTTTGAAGTCGTTGTACATGCTTTTCAGCATTCCATTTAGAAATTCCGTAGAAGGTTTTTGGATTGGGAACAGAATTGATATCCAATTCGTTTTCTGAAGCTCCATACACCGAAACACTACTAATGTAAATAAATTTTGAAACCGAACTATTTTCAATTAAATAAGTTAGTTCTGCAGTTCCCCAATTATTGGTTTGATCAAATTCGTGCGGATTGTAATCTGCAAAAGGTGTGGTTACTTTTGCAGCTAAATGAAACACCACATCGGCTTTATCAACTTCAATTTTAAGCTTTCTTGAATCCAATAAATCTCCTTTTACCAAACGGATTTTCTTAGAAGCTAACTTCGATTTTCCAATAAATAAATTATAATTTTTTCGGCTTAAATTATCATAGATTACAATTTCAGAAATAGAAGTTTCCTTTTCTAAAATATAGACCAATTCGGTGCCGATATATCCTGCACCACCTGTTATTAATATTCTCATTTTATTAAATCTTTATGCAATCCACATTCTGTTTTGTTTTGGCCGAACCATCGTGCGCTTCGTTCGTCTGAAGCATCAAATTTTTGAGTACAAGGGGCACAACCAATACTTTGATAACCTTGTTTATCTAAAGGATGTTCAGGTAAATTATGTTCAATTCTATATTCGTAAATTTGTTTGGAAGTCCAATCTAAAATAGGATGAAACCGAATTGCTCCAAAAGGGGCTTCCTGCTCTATTTTCATATTTTTTCTTGTAGCACTTTGCGTTGCTCGCACCCCATTAATCCAAACATCGTATTGCATTAAATACGGTTCTAAAGGTTGCGTTTTATTTAAAAAACAACAATAATCAGCATCGGAAGCAAAATAAAAATGCCCTTCTTCATCTTTCTGAAGGCTTTTGGGAACTAAAGAACGAACATCTATTGTTTTCAAGTTTAGTAATTCTGAAACTTCATCTTTAAAAGCAACGGTTTCTGGAAAATGAAATCCAGTATTGATAAATAATACATCAATCTCCACTTCCGAAGTACTTAAAACATGCAATAATGGAATGCTATGAGTTTGAAAAGAAGAGGTAACAAAAAACTTCTTTCCAGCTTCTTGATACCTCTTTAATTGTTGGTGAATTTCGGTAATAGTCAAAACTTATTTATTTAACTTTAATAGACCACAAAACTAATTAGAATACAAGGATTCCTCAAAGATATTTTGTTCTTTTTTAATACTTCTAGAAAACACGTCCGCTCTATTTTTTGCCAACCTATCTTTTGGTGGTTTTAAATGATAATGACGTAAATCATGTTCCACTTGCCGTTTACTACTAAAGCTTGAAACCCGCTTTAAATAGCCAATTACTCGAGTGGCGTGATCCACATTTTTAGATTCACATTCTGGGCATTTATAAAGTGTTTGCTTGTCAATATGATTGCAATCATTACAAATGGTGATTTTAATATTAAAACAGAAATAATTACAACCCGAAGCAGCAGTTGCATTTAATAAGTTGATAAAGCCATCTTTGTTGGGTGTTTCTTCCAAATTTAAATGAAGCGCAGAACCACCATCTAGATATTGAATATTTTCATTTCCGTGGAGAATGATTTTATCGAGGGTATTGGTTTTATGATCTTCCACCACATAGAAATACGAATTATAACAATCACGAGGAACAAAAAGCCCGTCGGCACGATCCCATTTTGCGTTTTTTACCCCTAAATTTTCAGCAGGAACAAACTCGGTATTAAACATATAACCATATTGTTTTTTTGCTAATTTGTTTTCGTCGTAAATTACTTTTAAATATTTATTCACGAATTTTTTATAAGTTTCATTATTACTTGCTTGAATTCCTTGACTCTCGGCAGCTTCTACCATTCCGTTAATTCCGATGGTTAAAAACTGTTTGTCTAAAGTGATAAATCCTGCTTTGTAAACAGGTAATAATCCAGACGCTTCATATTCTTCAATCAACTTTCTGTAGGCAACTTGATATTTATGAATTTTCTGTACTTCCTCTTGAATATTTGCACCTTGTTGTATCAAGCGATTCATATTCAACGTAATCACATTTATAGAGCCAGTTGCAACGCCACCAGCACCAAGAGAATAGCTAAATGTATTGTCACTTATCTCACTTCGAAGGCGACAACAGGAAGCCAAACTATCGGCACTTTCAGATTGATAGATAAAAAATGAATTCCCTTCACTTAGTTCTTGGGCGCACATTTCGGTAAATCCTTTGTCCACAGGAGTTCCGTCTTTTACCAACATCGCAGCAGTCACCACTGGAAAAGTTAAAACTGCTTTGGTACGTTCTTCATTAAACCATTTCATAAAAAAGACTTGCAATTTTTTTACATCTTCCCATTGAGGTACTGTCATATCTGGAAATACAAAATCTTCGAACATCGTTTTAAAATAAGTCTCATCATATAAAGAAATATTCCAAAAAACGGACTGATAACCTCTCGCTGCTGCTGGCTGATTTACAGCATAAACAACGTGTTGTAAATGGTTGGCAATTAAATCGGGATGTTTATCCATATAATTTTCACCATAATCTTTTTTAGCAAAATGATCAAAATACATTAAAAATTCTACCGTTGCCAATGCTCCAGCAAATTGAGAACTTATGGCAAAAACAAGATTTACAAACTCACCACAAAAACTTTCTAAGTGTTTTGGAGCTTGACTTTCGCCACCTAATTTTGTAAGACCGTCAAACAAAAACGGATACATACTTATGGAAACACAATAGGGTTTTAAAGAAGTTTCGTCATGAACGTAGATTTCGTGAGATTCGATTTGCCGAATATATTCATTAGCTAACTCTTCCCCGAAAATAGATTCGATTTGACGTTTTACCAAAGCACGATTTACCTGAATATTTATATCTTTATTCAGTTCCGCTTCCATAGTAGCGATATTTTTTGAAGTTACATTGGCATTAGCATCTACTTTAGAGCCATCGGCAGCGTTGGAAGAGTTGATGTAATGGTCTATAAAATCAATTTTTTG
>JASFYP010000038.1:0-5905 GCA_045047075.1 Flavobacteriaceae bacterium | reverse complement strand
ATGTTTTACTGAAATATTACTCATATATCTAACAAATATAGTCAATTGTCATTCCCGTGAAAACGGGAATCTATTTTCATTTATTCAAACTACAACAATCAATAGATTTCTGCTTCCATAGGAATGACATAAAGATTTGAAAAAAGAATCCATCAATAACAAAAAAGGCCCAACTTACGTTGAGCCTTTTTCTAAATATCTTTGGAGCCTATATTATAAAGCGGCATCGATTTTTTGCGTGTACGTGTTTTTTGGAGCAACACCAACTTGTTTATCAACAACTTCTCCGTTCTTGAACAACAAAACTGTAGGAATATTTCTTACTCCATATTTAGCTGCAAATTCTTGATTTGCATCAACATCAACCTTACCAACAACAGCTTTTCCTTCATAATCTTTTGCAATTTCTTCGATTACTGGCCCAACCATTCTACATGGTCCACACCAAGCTGCCCAAAAATCTACCAATACTGGTTTGTCTGATTTCAATACTACTTCATCAAATGTAGCGTCTGTGATTTCTAATGCCATAATTTATCTTTAAATGTTAATTATTAGTTTTTTACTCTGCAAAAATAGTCATAATTTCAACTATCTTTTTATGATTTTTATCATTATTATTTATAATAGTATTGCAAATAGCAATTACCTTACAAAATTTTGTTTTTAACAAAACTTATTAAAATACTTCTTTTGCAATCGCTTTAATATTACTTGATTTCCCCATAGAATAATAATGAACTAGGGGTACACCTGCCGTTATTAATTCTTTACTTTGGGCAATTGCCCACTCCACTCCTACCTGACGCACTTCTTTATTATTAGTACATTTTTCAATTTCTTTAACCAAATTTTCTGGTAAATCTAAACTGAATACTTGTGGCAATATTTGCAAATGACGTTTCACCGCTACTGGTTTTATTCCTGGAATTATAGGAACAGTAATTCCAATTTCTCGAGCCATTTTCACAAAATCAAAATACTTTTGGTTATCAAAAAACATCTGTGTTACAACATATCCAGCACCAGTATCAACTTTATCTTTTAAATGTTGCAAGTCAGTTTTCATACTTGGTGATTCTAAATGCTTTTCGGGATAACCCGCAACACCAATACAAAAATTTGATGAATATTTTGCATCAACACTCTCGTGTAGATATTTACCTTCATTTAAATCAATAATTTGCTTTACCAATTCATCGGCATAATGATTTCCTCCTTCAACAGGTTTAAAATATTGTTCATGTTTAGCACTATCGCCTCTTAATGCCATCACATTATCAATTCCTAAATAATGACAATCTATCAAAACGTATTCTGTCTCTTCCCGAGTAAACCCACCACACAACACATGCGGTACGGTATCAACATCAAATTTATGTTTTATCGATGCGCAAATACCAACAGTACCCGGACGCATACGCGTTACTTTTTGCTCTAATAACCCTGAACCTTTATTTACATAAATATGCTCTTCGCGCGAAGTTGTTACATCAATAAAAGGAGGGTTAAATTCCATTAACGGTTCAATATTATCATATAAATCTTGAATGTTTTGACCTTTAACTGGTGGTACAATTTCAAAGGAGAACATTGTTTTCCCGTTGGCATTTCTTATGTGATCTGATACTTTCATTTTTATTTAGTTGTTGGTTGTTAGTTGTTGGTTGACAATTACTATCAACAAAAAATCATCAACTATCAACTAGATTTGGATTTAACCATTTCATGGCTTCTTTTAAATCCATTCCTTTTCTGATTGCAAAATCTTTTACTTGTTCTTGAGTGATTTTTCCTAAACCAAAATACTTCGCTTCTTTGTTTCCGAAATAATACCCCGAAACTGATGCTGCTGGCCACATTGCTAAACTATCGGTCAGTTCAACACCAATATTTTCTTTTACATTCAACACCTCCCAAATGGTCAATTTTTCAGTATGATCTGGACACGATGGATACCCAGGTGCAGGACGAATCCCTTTGTATGATTCTTTTATCAAATCATCATTTGATAAGTTTTCGCTAACAGCATATCCCCAATAATTGGCTCTAATTTCTTTATGTAAATATTCGGCATAAGCTTCTGCAAATCTATCTGCCAAAGCCTTCACCATGATAGCACTATAATCGTCATGTTCTGCTTCGTATTTCTCAGCTAATTCTTTGGTTCCAAATCCTGTAGACACACAAAAACACCCCATATAATCTTGAATACCACTTTCTTTCGGAGCTATAAAATCTGCCAAGGCATAATTTGGTCTTCCTTCTCTCTTATCTAATTGTTGACGAAGAGTACGGAAAGTGTGGTTCTCGACTACGCTCGAACGGACATCTTCATTTTTAGTTTTAACTTCAATTTCAATATCATCATCATTGACTGTGTTTGCGGGAAACAATCCAAATACTGCTTTTGTTTTTAGTAGTTTTTTCGAAACAATTTCTTTTAATATTTTTTGAGCATCCGCAAACAATTCTGTGGCTTGTTCACCTACAACTTTATCTTCTAAAATTGCTGGATATTTACCGTGTAACTCCCAGGATCTAAAAAACGGACTCCAGTCGATAAAAGGAAGTAAATCTTCTAATGCAACATCTTCCAACACTTTAATTCCTAATTGATTTGGTTTTTTAATATCTGAAGAATTCCAATCTACTTGAAATTTATTTTTTCTAGCGGTATCTAAAGAAACTAATTTTTTCTTTTTTGTGCGACTTAAAAATTTGACTCTAAAATCTTCATAATCTAATTTTAAATCTGAAATATACTTTTCTGATGTTTTCGTATTCAGCAAATTCCCCACCACAGTTACCGCTCTTGAGGCATCATTTACATGAACCACTGCATTTTCGTATTGAGGATCAATCTTAACCGAGGTATGCGCTTTAGAAGTTGTTGCGCCACCAATCATCAATGGTAATTTAAAATTAAGACGTTCCATTTCCTTTGCTAAATAAACCATTTCATCTAAGGATGGAGTAATCAATCCACTCAAACCAATTACATCTACATTTTGTTCTTTAGCTACTTCAATAATTTTTTCAGGAGGCACCATCACACCCAAATCAACAATTTCATAATTGTTACAAGCCAAAACAACACCCACAATATTTTTTCCAATATCATGGACATCACCCTTTACAGTCGCCATTAATATTTTACCGTTTGATCTTGCCCCTTCTCCTTTTGAAGCTTCGATATAAGGAAGAAGGTGTGCTACTGCTCTTTTCATGACTCTTGCAGATTTCACTACTTGGGGCAAAAACATTTTACCTGCTCCAAACAAATCTCCCACCACATTCATTCCGGTCATTAAATTGATTTCTATCACATCTATCGGTTCATCCGCAGCTAATCTAGCTTCTTCAACATCTGCAACTATATACTCATCAATTCCTTTCACTAAGGCTCTTGTGATTCTGCTTTGAACGGGCTCTTCTCTCCAAGACAAATCAATAACTTGCTCTTTTTTTGAACCTTTAACGGTTTCAGCAAAATCTAATAAACGTTCTGTTGCATCATCTCTTCTATCAAGAATTACATCTTCAACATGCTCTAATAAATCTTTCGGGATATCATCATATACCTCTAACATCGATGGATTCACAATACCCATATTCATGCCCGCCTCAATGGCATAATACAAAAACACGGAGTGCATCGCCTCACGAACTCCATTATTTCCTCTAAACGAAAAGGACACATTACTCACTCCACCACTTACGCTTACATGTGGTAAATTTTGACGCACCCAACGCGTTGCTTCAATAAAATCAATAGCATTTTTTCGATGTTCTTCCATTCCCGTTGCTACCGGAAAAATATTTAAATCAAAAATAATATCTTCTGGCGGAAAGTTTACTTTATCAACTAAAACACGGTACGATCTCTCTGCAATTTCTATACGCCTATCATAATTATCTGCTTGTCCAACTTCATCAAAAGCCATTACAACTACAGCAGCACCGTACCTTTTTATTTTTTTTGCATGCGATATAAACTCGTCTTCTCCTTCTTTTAAGCTGATTGAATTCACCACACATTTTCCCTGAACTACTTGTAATCCAGCCTCTATTATTTCCCATTTAGAACTATCTATCATCATTGGGACACGAGAAATATCTGGTTCAGCAGCAATCAAATTTAAAAAGCGAACCATTGCTTCTTTACCATCAATCAATCCATCATCCATATTAATGTCGACAATCTGTGCACCACCTTCTACTTGGTGACGTGCAATTGCTAATGCCTCATCAAACTTTTCTTCTTTTATCAAACGTAAAAACTTACGTGAGCCTGCTACATTGGTGCGCTCACCTACATTGATAAAATTACTATTCTCATCAATAATCAGAGGTTCAAGGCCTGAAAGCATCATGGGCTTTCTTTGGATTTTATTTATATCTTGATTACTCAATCTATTTCTTTTATGAGACTTCTCGACTGCGCTCGAAGTGACAATTCGTAATTCATAATTCTACACTCGTTATTCTCGGTTTATAATCTTTCGCAACCTCAGCAATTGCTTTTATATGATCTGGTGTTGTTCCGCAACATCCTCCAATAATATTAATCAATCCTTTCTCTAAATATTCTTTAATTTGATTTGCCATTTGCTCTGGTGTCTCATCATATTCTCCAAAAGCGTTTGGCAATCCTGCATTAGGATGTGCCGAAATACCGAAAGGTGCTTTATCAGAGACTATTTGTAAATAAGGAGTCAATTGGCTTGCTCCAAGCGCGCAATTAAATCCGACGGTCATCAATTCGATATGCGAAACTGAAATCAAAAATGCTTCAGCAGTTTGTCCTGACAATGTTCTTCCAGAGGCATCTGTAATTGTACCACTAACCATAATCGGAATTTTCAATCCTTTCTCTTCATTCACTTCTTCAATGGCAAACAAAGCTGCTTTTACATTGAGCGTATCAAACACTGTTTCTACCAACAATACATCAACACCTCCAGCAACCAATGCTTCTACTTGCTGTTTATATGCGACTCTTAAATCGTCAAAAGTTACTGCTCTAAAACCTGGATCATTTACATCAGGAGACATAGATGCTGTTCTGTTTGTAGGTCCGATTGAACCCGCAACAAAACGCGGTTTATTAGGTTCTGAAATTGCAAATTCAGCAACAACTTCTTTCGCTATTTTTGCCGATTCGTAATTTAACTGATATACCCATTCTTCCATATCGTAATCTGCCATCCCAATGCTGGTAGACGAAAATGTATTCGTTTCTACAATATCTGCACCTGCATTAAAATACTTTCGGTGGATTTCTTTAATCGCTTCTGGTTGGGTAATCGACAACATATCATTGTTCCCTTTTACCGAAGTATGAAAATCTTTAAACTGCTCTCCACGATAATCTTCTTCAGAAAAATTATGTTGCTGAATCATGGTTCCCATTGCACCATCAAGCACTAGAATTTTTTCTTTTAGTATGTCTTTAATATTGCTCAAAGTACGCTCTGTTTAATAGATTCCAATCTCAACTTTTAATGAGATAAAGGAATGATATTTATAAGTTTGCAAAGATATTCATTAATCAAATAATATATCATTCTAATTCCACATAAATTTCAAGCTTATATTATCATTTTAACATTTCATATTAGCAGGATTACTATTGTTTGAATTAATCCATTAACCTTCGAAACACAGAAATCTCATTTAAATAAATTAATCTTTCATTCCTCTGATATTTTTTATTGATTTACAAAGTATTAAATAACGTGAGTTCGACTTAAGCGACACCTATATTTGGTAGCATATTTACCTACCATTTTAATGGATGGTTTTTTTTAGAGGTTTTCTATCGTATACATTTCCCGGAGTAAGCATAAACTCAATGATTTCTCCTTTATCATTACAAACAAGATGTAATTTAAAACCATAA
>JASFYP010000037.1:0-34246 GCA_045047075.1 Flavobacteriaceae bacterium | reverse complement strand
ATTATGGTAGAATTCACCAACTACTGTAGAAATATTTGGTTTAAAGAATCCATTCCCAATAATAAGTACTCCTAATCCAAAATTAAATAAGAACTGACGGCTATCAGAACTTGTTTGAGTAGTTTGGTATAGCAAAGCACTAGCAGCCAGTAAAAATTGCCCAATTGCCATCACCAGACCTCCTATATAAACCGTTTTTCTTTGCCCAAAATACCTGTCAGAAATCCAACCTCCTAAAATAGGAGTTAAATAAACCAGTCCTGTGAAGACTGCATATAACTCAAGAGCCTCTTGTCGTCCTAAACCAAAACCACCATTGACTAATTCAGCAGTAAGATACAGTACCAATAAAGCACGCATGCCATAATAACTAAATCGTTCCCACATTTCTGTAGAAAAAAGTGTATAAAGACCTTTGGGGTGTGATTTTCTAAATGGTAATTCTTTCATAAGATTCTAAATTGATTAAATTTTTTTTGGTTAAAAGTAATTAATTCTTATAACGCCTAAATAAACCGTCCCAAGTTTACGGAAATTCTATCGATAATTAAGAAATTTGAAGCTAAACTTATTCAGTCATTTTTTTACAATGATTTTCAAGTACCTTTGTCCGTAAATTATACCAATATAAAATGAGTAAAACCATTACTGGATTTTCAAAGTTCACCAAACAAGAAAAAATTGATTGGATTGTAAATGCCTTTTTTGATGATCCAACTACTGCATCAAACACTTTAAGTCAATATTGGAATTCAGATAAAATTCTCCAAGATTTGCATGATGATTTTATTGAAAATACCATTTCGAATTTTTATTTACCTTATGGTGTTGCGCCAAATTTTATCATAAATAATAGAGAATATGTTGTTCCGATGGTGGTTGAAGAAAGTTCTGTTGTTGCTGCAGCCTCTTTGGTAGCAAAGTTTTGGAGTACGCGTGGTGGATTTAAAGCTACGGTGTTGTCAACCACGAAAATTGGTCAGGTTCATTTTATGTTTGATGGTGATTTTGAAGAGTTAAAAAAATATTTTATCGAATCAAAATCAAGATTGATTTCTGCAACGGATTCTATCACAAAAAATATGCGTAAGCGTGGAGGTGGAATTTTAGATATTGAGTTACGTGATAAAACATCAGAGCTAGATAATTATTATCAACTGCACGTTACATTTGAAACGAAGGATTCAATGGGTGCGAATTTTATCAATTCGTGTTTAGAGGTAATGGCAAATGAGTTTAAAAGTTCTAATTTACAGGTTCAAATTGTGATGAGTATTTTATCTAATTATGTTCCTGATTGCGTGGTAAGAGCTGAAGTGAGTTGTAAGATTTCAGATTTATATGCAGAAAATGCTGAGATGTACACACAGAAATTTAAGCAAGCAGTTGATATTGCAAATGTAGAGCCTCACAGAGCCGTGACACATAATAAAGGAATTATGAACGGAATTGATGCTGTGGTATTAGCAACTGGAAATGATTTTAGAGCGATTGAATCTGGAGCGCATGCTTATGCATCGAGAAGTGGTAGTTATAAGAGTTTGACAAATTGTGAAATTGAAAATGGGATTTTTAAATTTTGGATTGAAATTCCGTTAGCATTAGGTACAGTTGGTGGCTTAACTGGAATTCATCCTTTAGCAAAACTATCATTGGAGATGCTTGGGAACCCATCAGCTAGTGAATTGATGAAGGTTATTGCTGTGGCAGGATTGGCACAAAATTTTGCAGCATTAAGAGCTTTGACAACAACCGGAATTCAACACGGTCATATGAAAATGCATTTATCAAACATCATCAAACAGTTAGATGCTTCAGAAGAAGAAAAAAATTACCTATTGAATTACTTTGAAAATAAACAAGTGTCGCATAGTGCGGTAGTAGATGCGTATAATAATTTAAAGAATAAATAACCTTAAGACTTCTGTTTGCATAGGATTGAGAATAAAGAAAAATGAAAATAAAAGTCTGTGGTATGCGCGATAGCGAAAACATTCAGGAGCTGGCAAAACTTGCTCCTGACTATATGGGCTTTATTTTCTATAATAAGTCTAAAAGATTTGTTGTTGATTTTCCAAATGTTACAATTCCATCAACAATAAAAAAAGTAGGAGTCTTTGTAAATGAATCTATAGCGGTTGTTTTGGAATTAGTGAATAATAATAAATTAGATGCTGTTCAATTACATGGAGATGAGTCGGTAGAGTATTGTGCGAGGTTGAGTAAAGAAATTGCTTCGTCATCCTTCCTCGCAAAGACGAAACAAACCGTCTTTACGAACGAGGGGACGAGTGAAGTAATCTCATTAAAAAACACTGAAATAATAAAAGCATTTTCGGTAGATAAATATTTTGATTTTTCAATCACCAAAAATTATGAATCACATTGTGATTTATTTATTTTTGACACCAAAGGGAATGGTTATGGAGGAACAGGATTAAAATATGATTGGACTATTTTGAATAGCTATAAAGGAGAAACTCCTTTTTTGTTGAGTGGTGGAATTGGATATAATGATGTTGGTATTGTAAACGATTTTAAACATCCAAAATGTATTGGGGTAGATTTAAATAGTGGTTTTGAAGATGCTCCTGGGTTAAAAAACATTAAAAAGCTAAAAGAATTTATTGAAGAAATAAATTAAAGAAGAACAATGAAATCAAAATTTAAAGTAGATAAAAACGGGTATTACGGGCGATTTGGAGGAGCATTCATCCCAGAATTGTTATATCCGAATGTAAAAGAATTAGAAGATAATTATCTAAAAATTATAGAGTCTGAATCTTTTCAAAAAGAATACAAGAGATTACTAAAAGACTATGTGGGTCGCCCTACACCTTTGTATTTAGCTCCGCGATTATCAGAAAAATACGGGGCACATATTTATTTAAAACGCGAAGATTTAAATCACACCGGAGCTCATAAAGTAAACAATACTATTGGGCAAATTTTGATTGCGAAGGAGTTAGGTAAAAAACGAATTATTGCCGAAACAGGTGCGGGTCAACATGGAGTTGCAACAGCAACAGTTTGCGCTTTGATGAATTTGGAATGTGTTGTTTTTATGGGCGAAATAGACATTAAACGACAAGCACCAAATGTGGCAAGAATGAAAATGTTGGGAGCAACAGTGATTCCTGCAACTAGTGGCAGTATGACTTTAAAGGATGCAACCAATGAAGCAATTAGAGATTGGATTGGAAATCCGACAGATACCTATTACTTAATTGGTTCTGTGGTGGGGCCTCATCCATATCCTGATATGGTAGCTCGTTTACAAGCAATTATTAGTGAAGAAATGAAGTGGCAATTGAAAGAGCATACAGGTAAAGAAACTCCAGATACCGTAATTGCTTGTGTTGGTGGAGGTTCCAACGCTGCAGGAGCTTTTTATCATTTTCTAGATGATGAAAGTGTAGAATTGATTGCAGTTGAAGCAGCTGGATTAGGTGTTCATAGTGGCGAAAGTGCAGCAACTTCTCAATTGGGTGATATTGGTGTGTTGCACGGAAGTAAAACTATTTTGATGCAAGATGAATACGGACAAGTAATCGAACCGTATTCTATTTCTGCTGGATTGGATTATCCTGGAATTGGACCATTACATGCTTATTTAAATGAAAGTAATCGTGCAGGATTCATGAATGCTACTGATAAAGAAGCCTTAGATGCTGCTTATGAATTGACCAAACTAGAAGGAATTATCCCAGCCTTAGAAAGTGCACATGCTTTGGCGGTATTGTCAAAAATTGATTTTAAGAAAAATCAAGTGGTCGTTGTGAATTTATCGGGTAGAGGAGATAAAGATTTGGAAACTTATATAAAGCATTTGAAAGATGAGTAGACTTAAAGAGTTATTTATAACTAAAAACCAAAACTTGTGTTCTGTATTTTTTACTGCAGGATTTCCAAATCTAAATGATACAACAACCATTATTGAAAGGCTAGGAGCTAATGGTGTAGATTTTATAGAAGTAGGATTGCCATATTCTGATCCTCTAGCAGATGGACCTACGATACAACATAGTAGTGAAGTTGCCTTGAATAACGGAACCAATTTAGACGTTATTTTTGAGCAATTGAAATCTATAAAAGAAACAAACAAAACACCTTTGGTGTTGATGGGTTATTTGAATCAGGTGTTGAAATATGGAGAAGAAAAGTTTTGCGAGCAATGTATTGCTTGCGGAATTGAAACTGTGATTTTACCAGATTTACCAATGATTGAATACGAAACACATTACAAACAGTTGTTCGCTAAGTATGGAATTTCAAATGTGTTTTTAATTACTCCACAAACTTCCGAAGAGCGTATTAGAAAGATTGATGCGTTTACAGATGCTTTTATTTATGTGGTTGCATCGGCTTCTATTACTGGCGCAAAAGGAGAAATATCAGCAGAACAGATTGCTTATTTTGAGCGAATCAAAGCCATGAATTTAAAAAGCACCTTGATTGTTGGTTTCGGAATTTCAAACAAATCTACTTTTAATAAGGTGTGTGAATATACCAATGGAGCTATTATTGGTTCGGCATTTATAAAGTACTTGGATACAAATGGAGTTGATAAAATTGATGAATTTGTTGGAAGTATTTTATAAAAATATTTGGCATAATTGAAAAGTGATAAAGAAAATATTGATAAGTTTATTGCTCTTGAGAGGAGGGATAATTTATGGAACCATATCATTACAACTTTCTCGTATAGAAGACCAGAAGTTATCGCTGAAAAACAAGAGAATCAATATATTTTGTGGTCATGGAGTCATTGGGTTGGTACATTTTATTTAGTTTATATAATTAGTTTTGATGAGGAAAATAATATTATTAAAGTCAGAACTAAATTGAATGTTATTGCTAAGATTTTTGGAATTGCAGTTATCCTATTATGGTTATTCTTATTGAGATTTGTAATTATTAATCTTATTGAAAATTTAAATATAAACAGTGCACTTGTAATAATTATATTTTTTGTGTTTACAACTATTTCTTACGTCTTATTGATAAAAATATATAGGTTAGAACGCAAAGAAATGCTAAAGCATTTAAAATTTTTGAGAGAATAAGATTGTAAGTTAGTAGAGTTTCTAAATCCAACAATCCAACCAATCTGCAAGCATATGTAGTAATAATGCGATGGCTACAATTCGTGTTTTCTTAAAAAACAATCCAACAAAATAAATCCCGATAGCGATATAAGAATGTAATGGATGAAAATTAATACTACATCTGTTTGGGTCAAAAATTGGATTTGCCAATAAATGATCTAAATCTACCAACATTGTCAAGAGGAAAATTACATAAACCTTGATCCATTGTTTTCTAAAAAAGAAAAGGGCAATGAATACAGGAAAAATAAGGTGTAATCCGTAGTGAATAAAAAACTTCAATGTCATTTGGCAAAAATAGGAAACCTTGTGAAGAACATCAGATTAAATTTTAATTTATATCTTTAACATCAAACCTAATATTTATACAAATGAATTTACCTAAAAGAGCTGGCGAAGGACCAATAGCAATAGAGTTAGAAGAAGGAAAAAAATATGCTTGGTGTACTTGTGGTTTATCTGAAAATCAACCTTTGTGTGATGGAAAACATAAAGGAACAAGTATGTTACCTCAAGTGTTTACAGCAGAAAACTCTGAAACAAAACATTTATGTGCTTGTAAAGCAACAGGCAATGGTCCTTTTTGTGATGGGTCTCATAAGTAGTAGTTCTTTGTTGTCTTTCCCGTGAAAACGGGAATCCAGAGTTGAACTTTATATAGATTCCCGTTTTCACGGGAATGACAGAAATACCTAAAACCATTTACTATATTGCTCAACTCTAAAATCAAACGTGGTGTATTTTGAGTTTAAGATTTTCATTTTTTTATAAGAAGGATTGCTACCAATAGCCCTATTTGCAGATCCGGATGGTGATGTTAGAGAAATGGTTTTTATAGTACGTTTGTTCAGTTTTAATTGATGTATTCTTGGAGTCTCATTAGATACCAACTCTAATTTTAAACCGTATTCCTTTAAATGTTTTCTGAAGAAATATTCGGGTCCATTTTTAGAATTTCCGCCTGTAAATAATAGCGTATTTACCTTTGGATATTGTTTTAAATAATCGATTAAATTACGTAATTGAATATTTTGCATCCCTAAATCTGAAGCGTCAATTTTTTCTCGTTCACAAGAATCTACAATATCACAAACTCCGATTTTGTGTTTTATTAAAATTTTTTTACGTTGTTCAATAGCCTCATTTGTATTTTCAAAATACAACCCTAAGCTGTGAATTTTATCAATATATAACCAAAGAGAATTGTAATAACTGCCATAACAAAAATTGACATCCTTTTCTAAAAGTTCACCAGTAGTAAACCTAGGTGGAGGTAGAGTTCCAACAATTAACTTTTCAGTATCCTCGAAAATAAATGGCGCGTATGGATGCTTGTGAAAAAACAATTATTTTTTGATAGGTTGCACGTCTAAATATTTATCCATCAAATATACTAAAGAAGTCATCGCCGCTGCTCCCAATTGTAATTCACTTCTGTTAACTTTATCAAAAGTGTCTGTAGCTGCATGGTGATAATCAAAATAACGTTGACTATCTGGTTTGTAACCAGACAAAGTGATAGACCCATCTTTTAAAGGAGCAACATCAGCACCAGATCCGCCCACAGTCCAATCGTGTAAGCCATAAGGTGCTAGAAGAGGTTTCCAACTCATAAACAACGCTTTGTTTTCTTCGTTTCCGTCATAAGAAAACCCTCTTGGTGTAAATCCTCCGGAGTCAGATTCTAAAGCTGCCACATGAATTTCTTTTTTCAGTTTTGCTTCTTGGGCATATTTTTTTGCACCTCGAGTTCCGTTTTCTTCATTCATAAACAACACAACTCTAATGGTATGTTTTGGTTTGATTCCGGTTTCTTTTAGCAATCGTAAAACTTCTAGCGATTGAACAATTCCGGTTCCATCATCATGTGCGCCTTCGCCTAAATCCCAAGAATCTAAGTGACCTCCAACTGTGATGTATTTATATGGATATTTGCTCCCTATAATTTCGCCTATCACATTAAATGATGGTGCATCAGGTAAGGTTTCGCAGCTTTGTTTAAAATAAAATTTCAGCGTTGGATTTGCTTTTAAATCTTCACTCAATTTTGCCGCTGCATTTGAGCTAATTGCTGCTGTTGGTGTATATTGTTCAGCAGGAATATCACCATAGCTCATCACTCCGGTATGTGGATAATCATCCATACTCAACGTCATGGAACGTACAATGACTCCCACGGCTCCAAACTCACCACAAGTTTTGGCTCCAGAATATCGTTGGTCAACACAACCACCATAAGCTTTAAATGTATTGACAAGGGTTGCATCAAATGGGCGATTAAAAAATACAATTTTCCCTCTGAGTGCTTCACCTTTAGATTTAGCTTCTTCTAAACTTTTTACTTCAATCACTTCTGCGGTTATACCTTCTTTTGGAGTTGCAATTGAACCCCCCAAGGCACAAACAGGAACTTCAATTAATTTATCGCCAATAGTATAAAACGCATTCTCTTTTTCTCCACGAACCCAATGAGGTACCATGACAGCTTGTAATCTAACATTCTCAAAACCTTGGTCTTTCATCAATTGTTCTCCCCACTCAACTGCTAGTTGTGCTTCAGGTGATCCGGATAAGCGACCTCCAATATTTTGAGTTAAATCTCTTAACCATTCATAAGCTTGCCCTTCGGAAAGTGATGCATTAAAAATGGTTTTGATTTGTGTAGAATCTTGTTTGTTAATGGTTGCCGTTTCAACAGTTTTAATTGCTTTTTCTTCGGTACAAGAAATAATTGTAAAAGCAATGATTAGGGATAGGGAGATGTTACGCATTTAGGGTGATATTTATTTATGTAAAAATACAGAAATAAATTTTTAGTTTGATGGTTAATGTTGGGAGACGGTTGTTGAATTAGAGTTTATTTGAGTTGAATGTGAATGTGATCATCATGTCTAACAGCTTTGCAACCATGATACCTTACCCTAGTATCGTTTATATTTAATCTTGTTTTAAGGTGTGGCTCAATAAATATTTTACCTAAATGTTTTTGACGTAAAATACTTTGAATTAACTTTTTTGTTCCTTTTTCAGAAAAAACTAATTCCTTATTGATACTTCCAAAAGTTACATATTTTGGATAATCATATTGGAAATAACCTTTATTTAGACATATGTCAATTTGATCTATTTCATTAGTATTTGGATTTTCGAAAACGCCATATCCACTTATTGATTTTTGTTTTGTACTTATTTCACCTTTTTTGGTTTCGTAAATAAGACTAAGGTCTAGTTTTTTACCATCACTATGGCTTAAATGTGGTAAGAGTGGGAATTTATTAATGAATGGAAAGTTAGCATCCAAATAATGTATCTCGATACCTGTACCTACTAAATTATTCTCAACTTGTTTTAGTAAGTGATTAATTTCAGGTTTTACATAATTTCTGTTTAATAAAACTGTGGTATAGTTTGTAGGGTTTATTGAATTTGTATTTTTAATTTTTTCCCTACCAAAAATTGGTGCGATGAAAGGCACAATTATTAAAGTAAAAAACAAATAAAGACTAAAAAAAATTAAAATAGATTTAAACCGAAAAGATGCTTTCCACTTATTATTAAGTAAACGACTTAATAAATAAATTAATCCGCCAATTTGAGTAACAGCAGTTAGAAAGATAAATAGTATAATGTGTAATATTAGCTTCTTTATGCTTTTCAAAATATGTTTCTATCAAAAATCAAACTTATAAATAATACCAGCTAATACCTGAATACCTTGTACTTTGTAATTGGTGTATTTATCATAGTTAATACCCAACACATTATTCACTCTACCAAAGGCAGTCAGCCTATCAGTAAAAACATAACCACCATTAAAGTTTAAATCTACATAAGGGTCAAGTGTTGTAACAGTGGCATTTATATCACCGAAATTTTGAACCAAATCAAACTGTTCACCAACAAAATAAAGATCAGCACCTACATACCATTTTTTTGAATTATAGTTTGCAAAAGCCGATGCTTTTAAAGTTGGAGTGTACCATGCTTTAGCTTGTATGTCAGTTGTAAGATTGTTGTATTCAATGTTTCCGCCAAATTTAAATTTTTTAGAAATATAGATGTCTAACTCAGCAAATAAACTCAAGGTCTCAACATTGTCATATACAACGCCAAAAGAGTTTCCAGATTGGAATGCAAAGGTTGAGTTTGTGATTCCATCAGTCATTGACGGATTTTGAACATACATTGCTTTGTTCTTTTCACTTTGATAAGATGCTTTAAAATTGTAGCCCACTTTGGATGATAATTTTCCTTTTGCCCCTATAAAAGCTTTGTATTGTTGATCGGTTGGTAAAATGTTTAATGTTGGAGAAATAAAAGGATTGTCATTGGCAAATTCACGATAACTATTTTGATGTAAATCGCCTGTAACTCCACCATATCCAATTAGTGTTTCATCGATTAATTTATAGGATGCTGTTACGTTTGGATAGGCATAAAACTTATTTTGTTTGCTCTCTAAGTCAAAACTATAATAAACTCTTGCTCCCAAATTAACAGTTAGTTTATTACGTAAAATTTCTAAGCTCGGGCTTGCACCTAAATTTAAAAAGCTATATTCTAGTGCCGCGTCTGTTAAGTAATTTTGTTTGAAAGAACCTGTTATAAACTCAATGTCAAAAGGTAAATCAATCAACTCAGACGAAATTGGGAATTCGACTTCTGGAGTTATTTTTGCTTGAATTTCGCTACTGCTATAATTGTCAGAAAAATAATCAATACGTAATTTACCTCCATTAAAAATTCCTTCTTCAAAATTAAAAGATCCACCACCAAAAATATTAAGATAGGTTTGTTTTGGGTCTATAGTAGTTAAAAATGTAGGGTCGTAGGTAATTCCTTCAGATAAACCATACCAATTATAAATTTGATGTTGGGCACCTAAGTTGGCTTCCCAATTATAATCGCGTTCAAATTGTTTGTAAAATAGGTTGAGTTGCGAATCAGAATAATTATCATCAACCAAAATATCATTGATACCACCATTTGAGGATTGGTGTTTTACAAAAGCACCAAAATCATTACTTCTAGTACTGCTAGAGTGTAAGAAGGCTTCTAGGTAAGGTGTGGTGTAATTGCCAAAACCAACAGCTACAAAATTCTCGTAAATTTTATCTAAAGATTCTCTAACAACACTTTGAGCTTTCCCTTTTGTTGGTGTAAAAGTTGAGGCAACTGGCACAGAAAAAAAGGAGTAAGTAACACTGTCTTTTTGGATGTTTTCATTTTCTATTTGTGGATTGTCTTTAATTTTAAATGCATCAGAAATAGTAGGGGTATATGGTTTTATCACCATAATTTCATCCGTATTTAAAGTGTCCTTTGCTTTTTCTTGTCCAACTATTGTTGCAGTTGTAAAGAGTGTTAGGGCTATAAAAATGATATTTTTCATTTGTTATTTAAGTTTTTGCTTCAATTGGTTCTCGATACAATTTTTTTCGTTTCACTTTAAAAAATCACTCGAACTGACGTGTGTTAGTTTTTTGGGTTGACTGAATCGTTTGTTTTAGCTTCTTCAGTTTTAATGCGTGTTAATTCTGTTTGAGCAGCTTCAATAATTTCATCAAACTGAGAAAAATTCTTAATCACTGACTCTAAAATATAGGTTGCTTGAAACGAATCTTTTAAAGCATAATTATTTTTTGCCATAATAATCAACGCGTTTCCTCCCCAATATTTATAATTAGAATAGGACGATGCAATTTTTTGAACCACCGTATTTGATACACGATAACTACCATCTTTATTTTCGAAATAGGCATCGTAATACAAAGCTTCAGCCATTAATTCGCCACTAGCAATTGCCTCTACTTTTTTATAAGCAGCTCTGGCTTTTGTTTCGTTATCGGTTTTTATAGCAGATCGTGCGATGATGATTTGCGCATCCGATTTTACAATATTATCAATTTTTGACTGCGCTAAAACAGCTTCGGCATAGTCAACAGCTTTGGCATATTCTTGTTGGGTGTAATACCCTTTCATCAAATTAGATTTTGCAAAAATAGAATTTTGAGTTTCTGTTGCTTCTTTTTCTAACCGTTCTAAAACTGGAATTGCCAATTGCCAATCTTCAATTTCTAGATATGCCTGGGCTAATTTAGAAAGAGATTGCTCGGTAAATTCATTTTGTGGTTGATTAGTTACAAAAGAATAATAGCGGATAGACTCCGAAGTTTTATTTTCTGAAAATAAAGACTGTGCTAAATAAAAGTTAACATGTAAAGCGTGCAATCCGTTCGAGAAATTTTCTAGGTATTGTTGAAATCCACTAATTGCCTTTGGATGGTTACCTTGTAAGTATTGTCTTTCGGCAGACTCATACATGTCGTTGTCCAATTCGGCATCCGTCACATTGATGTAATCAATTGTTTTTACCCAAGCGGCGTATTCATCAACCCGTCCTAAATCAACATAAATTTGTCTTGCACTTGAAACAGCTTGTTTTGCCTCAGCAGTATTTGGAAACTGATTTACTACTTTTTTATAAGTCGATATTGCTCTTTCGTTGGCATCGGTATTGTAATAAATAGCTCCTTTTTTAAGCATTGCTTTTTTAACTAAAGAACTCCGATTAATATTATTAATTAGGTAATCATATTTTTCTAGAGCGAGTTCAGTTTCGTTGACATCAACATATTCATTTGCCAAAACATAATAGGCATCATCTTTATATGCTGATTTTTTATAACGTCTTATAAAAGTATTTAGTTCTTCAATTTTTTGTTTGTCTTTGCCGATATAACCATAACTCACCGCTTTTTGAAACTGAGCATAATCGGCTTGTTTAGGTTTGTTTTTAACAATAATATCGTAGGTTTTTATTGCATTTTGATAATCGCTAGAGACAAAATAAGTATCGGCCAAACGCAAATAGCTATCATCTAATTTTACTTTATTTTCAGGATGTTTATTAATGTAGTTTTGAAACTCTACACTTGCTTTTTGATAATCCTTTTGTTTAAAATAGGTGTATGCCAAATTATAGTTGATGTCTTTAAATTCTGGTGTTTCTTTAGATTGAGAATTGGCATAGAATAAGTTGAAATCATCTAAGGCTAAATCAAAATTATTCAATCTAAAATTTGATTCACCCAGCCAAAATTTACTGCGAACTGCCATTTTCTTGCCTAGGGGGCTGCTCAGTGATTTTTCAAAATTTTGAATGGCATCATTATAATTTTTTTCATTAAAAACTTGAATCCCTCTATAAAAAGTTGCTTTTTGATAGAGTGGGCTTTTGGTGTCTTTCTTATTTTCTAAATACAAAATTGCCCCTGCATAATCTTGTGAAGTAATAAAAGAACTGATGATTAATTCTTCAATCTGTTGCGAGTATTTTGACTTTGGATACTTGTCTAAAAAGGATTGTAATACTTCTGGAGCACTCTTGTAAGGATTACCGATATCATAACTTAGTTTGGCATAATTTAAAAAAGCGTCTTCTTGTAATTGAGGCTCAAATTCCATTTGTGATGCATTTTTAAAAGCATTTAAAGCTTCTGTTTTTTTGTTGAGTTGCAAATAACATTCTGCCAAATGGTAATATGCATTTTGAGCTACAGCATTTTTGCCTCCAATAATTTTGTTGAAATATGAAATGGCATTCTCAAAATCATCTTGTGCATAAAAGGCATAACCTAATAAGTAATAATCTGTGTTGTTCCATTTGCCACGAGTGCCTTTGTAGTTTTTTAAATGCGGAATTGCTTCGCTGTATTGTTTGAGGTTAAAATAACTTTCACCAACAATTTTTGATAATTGTGAAAATTCATCACGTTTGGTTTTTGCTAATAATGGTTCTCCTAATTCTAAGGCTTTTTCGAATTTTCCTAATTTAAAATTCATGTCTGCTAAATAGTAAGAAACATTTTTTTGGTAATTGGCATCTGTCACAACTTGGCCTAAATAATTATCGGCAGTCTCGTAATCATCATCTTGATAAGCAATATATCCGTAGTAATATTTTGCTCTTGAACCATATTCTGGAGAGTCTAATAATTGTTTAAAATACTCTTTTGATGCAGTGTAATTTTTGGTTGCAAAAAGAGCATATCCGTATTTAAAATTATAATCTTCTCTTTGCTGACTTGGTAAGCTGTTTGTGTTTGCTTTTTTATACCATTTTAAAGCATATGGGTATTTACCAACTTTGTAATAATATTCTGCAGTTTCTAAAAAAGCATTGTTTTGTTTTGTGCTTGTTGGGTATTTTTTTACAAAATCTAACATTAAATTGTCAGCGTTTTGTTGATTTAATCTGATAGCACAATTGGCAATATAATATTCGCAGTTGGCACGAATTTCTGAGGTGTTTTCGTAATCAGATTTTAATTGGTCAAAAAGTTGTTGAGATGCAAGGTATGACTTGTCTTGATACAACTCTAGTGCATGTTTATAATCTCTAAACTCGTTGGTGTAAGTTGCTGTTTTTTGAGCAAAAGTAAATAAGGTGACAGTTGATAAACAACAAGTTAAAATAAGGGTTTTTAAACTCATTTTTAATTTTTTTATGCAAGAAATAAGGTAAATTAGTATAGTACTAATAACGCATAAAATCTTTGAAATTGCATAAGCGCTTGTTAATTTTATTAAAAAATAATTAACAGTTAAAACCGAGAAATAAAAAGGAGCCTAAAGATTATTCAGCTAATAGTTCATCCATCAAAGCATTAAATTCATTTACATAATCTAAATAATAATCACCTGTTGCTGGCCCCGAAAAGCCAGTGTGAATATTTCTAACTTTCCCTTTTTTATCAATAATAATTGCTGTAGGGAAAGACATGACATGATTTAACATTGGTAGTGATTTTGCAGCATTACCTCTTTCTGAAGTTCCTGCAATAACAAAGTCATAACCAATATTATACTTGTCTTTCATTTTTTGAATACGTGTTTTGGCGTAGTCAAAGTCATCTTTAACTTCATAGGCTAATCCAATAATTTCAACTCCTCTATTTTTGTTGTTGTCATACCAATTGGTTAAAAATTTAGTTTCATCCATACAGTTAGGGCACCAAGTTCCGAATAGTTGAAGTACTACTACTTTGTCTAGGTATTTTTTATCGGTTAAAGAAATTGGGTTACCATCCAAACCGGGAAACGAAAATTCCATTCCATTATAACCATCCTTTAAATAGGTTAGTGAATTTGCATCTGGTAAAGCTGCATTTTCGTCTCTAATTGCCGTAAATTTTTTGTTACCAGTTTTTCCAGACCAATATTCGCCTTTAAAAACTGAATCGTTTTCTAATTCAGCTTTAAAAATAAAGAGATGGTTTCCGTCAAAAGCGTACAATATAAAATCTTTGTCAGTAGAGGTTCCTTCTAAAAATCGATAATCTCCTGTTTTGCTGAGAATAGAACCTTTTAATAAGTTGTCATCGGCGTTGAATATTGCAACTTTTTTATTGTTATCATCATCACCTTCAAATTTAAAAGACCAAGTTCCGTCAAAATTAGTTGAAGTGGATGGATTGTCGATACGTTTTTTTTTACCATAAGTCGCTTTGAAAGGTAATACATAATTATCAGCGTAATTTTTAGTGTAGGTTCCGTTTAAAGTGTTTTCTTCAATTTTTGCTTTTACATCAATATCAAAAATGTGTAAAGTGAAAAATAAAGAATCATTAACTACTGATACTTCGTCTAATTCAATGAGATTATCACCATCATGTAAATTGATTTTATATTCATTATTACTTTCCACAACTTCAAAAACAAAAGGAATCTGTTGTTTTTGTATGGTTATTTCTCCTCGCCAAAAGCCAGTTTTTAAAGAAGGTGGTTTTGGTTTGGTTTGGCAAGAAACAAGCATTAAAAAAGTAACTGTAACTAATAAATATTTGGAGAATGAATTTGTCATAATTAGAATTGTTTGGGTTTAAAATTAGTCATTTGAAAGGGCACAAATTTAAAGTCGGTAATTTTTTTGAAAGGTTACAAAGAAAGCCTAAGTTTGTGAGTAAATAAAAAATTCTATGCAAAATTTCATTCTTTTTTTAAGTGATGCTTCTATTTTTCAAGGCGACAATTTGGTGCTATCAAATGTAAATCTTGAAATTAATGAAGGTGATTTTGTTTATTTGATTGGAAAGACAGGAAGTGGAAAAAGTAGTTTGATGAAAACTCTATACGGCGATTTGAAACTGCAAAATGGAGAAGGAACTATTGTGGGGTTTGACTTGCAAAAACTTAAAGAAAAGGAGATTCCGTTTTTGAGAAGAAAAATCGGTATCGTATTTCAAGATTTTAAATTGTTGAATGACCGCAATGTTGAAGATAACTTGTTGTTTGTTTTAAGAGCTACGGGTTGGAAGAGCGCTATCGAAATGAAATCGAAAATTAATTATGTGTTAGAAAAAGTAGGAATGCATACTAAAGGGTTTAAAATGCCATTTGAACTGTCTGGAGGAGAGCAACAACGCATTGCAATTGCTCGTGCTTTGTTGAATGACCCCGAACTTATTTTAGCCGATGAACCGACAGGTAATTTAGATCCGAAAACATCGATAGAGGTAATGGAAGTCTTGGAAGAAATTCATAGAAGCGGCAAGACAATTTTAATGGCTACCCACGATTACGCTCTTATTCTTAAGTATCCGTACAAAACTTTAAAGTGCGAAGGAGAGGAATTGTTTGAGGTTGTAAAGCAGGCTAACTGAAAATTAGTTTAATAATTTTTTCAGCACTTTTCTTTGGGTTAAAGTCCTCAAGTATTAGTAATCTTTCATTAACAATTTTTTCATTGAACTTTTTGCATAGAAGTAATGAAGTTTTTTGAAGAAACTCTTCTTTTGTATTTGCAATTTCGGCTAGTTTTTCAAGACCAGTACCTTCAATCATTTCTTTATTAGCAATCACAAACTTACCTTGTCGTAAAGCGTTAATAAGTTTTAATTTAATTCCCGTTTTTTGAAAAGTAGGTAAAGCATTTATATGTGCCTTTTTGAGAATGTTTTTTAGCTCTAAATTAGATTCGATTTTTTTAAAATGGATATTTTCATATTTTTTAATTTCAAAATCAACCTTTTTATTTTGGTGGCTAGAAGCAATTTTTAAAGTGAATTCTGAATTTTTGTAAACATCTATTAAATATAATGCAGCATTACTATTTTCTGCTACAGAAAGATTGCCATGATATAAAACGTAATTTTCAGACTTCTCAATATTTATATTTTGAAGAACTTCATGAAACACGGGTATATAATTAGATTTATTTCCAAACTTATTTAAAAAATATGATTGTTCAAATGGTGAAATTGTCAAAATACCATCCGTCTTTTTTAAAATTGATTCGTATGACTTTAGCTTTATGGATTCTCTTTTGAAAAAGATTTTTTTGAATAAATTAGATTCACTGTTTGATAATCCTTCATAAAATAGATGCTCAATGTTGTGAGTTCTGACATATGTTTTCTTACCTTTTATTGAATTCAGTAAAATTGGTATTGTTGTATGTAAACCTTCAAAAAGAATGGGTGACTTATCAGAATTTAAGTTTTTTAATAAAGATTTGCTATTTCTACTTTTAACGATAAAAGGTATTTTTGAAAAAAGGCTTTTATAGAATGAATTCCTTTTATAATAAAAAATAGTTGAGCAATATTTTTCTAATTCTTGTTGTTTCCCTCTTCCATATTCAAATGTGTGTAAAGAAATTTCTACTCCTAATTTATTTAGTTCTTTGATTTTGTAAAAAACATCAATAACTCCTCCATAATTTGGAGGGAATGGAACATCAAACGAAACGATATGTAATTTTTTAACTGAGATAACTATAAATAATTTTTAATTCACCCTCTTCCTTTTCCCAAATTAGCTCCTTTTTTGCCAATTGCAATTCTTTGAAGTACTTTTTACCAAGTATGTTGTTAAGTTGTTTTGCAAAAGCCTTTGGGTTTCTGTTTTCAACAATTTCACCAACATTATATTTTTCAATTATATTTTTCATTTCTGGTAAATCAGAAACTAAAATTGGAATTTCTGCATGTATATAATCAAATATTTTATTGGGTAATGCATAATGGTAATTTAGTCCTAAATCTTCTTCTATACTAATTCCTATATCTGCAAGAGGGGTTAGCTCGCTAAGCTTATTTGGTTCAATTCTTCCAAGAAATTTAATTTTATCATCAATTTTTAAATCATTGACTTTTTCTTTTAGTTCATGTAAAATATCACCCGTGCCAATAATCACAAAAATATAGTTATCAAGATGTTGCATTGTGTTAATCATCAACTCCAATCCTCTTCCTTTATTAATTGCACCTTGGTATAGTATTATTTTTTTGCCATCAGAATTAAAAGGAAATTTGGAAATAGTTAACTCAGTTTTCTCTGGTAAATTACGAATTACACTAAAATTTGTTCCGTATTTATTATTATAATAATCTGCTATAGATTGGCAAACAGTGTAACAATTTTTAAGTTTGGGTAGAATTTTTTCTTCAATTCCAATCCAAATTTTTTGAACTTTTGGTCTATGAATTAACTCAGGAACTTCAGTAAATAATTCATGACTATCATAAACCAATTTCTTTTTTTGAAGTTGGCTAATCATATAATTAGGAAGCAATGTATCTAAATCATTTGATAGTAAAATATCCTTTTTTGTAAAAAGTAACTTAAAAAATAATCGGATGCTGTATTCAGTATAAAACAGAATTCCTTTATTAAAAAGCAATCGCATTCTATAAGTCTTATAAGGCCTGTTAATTGGCGGACTGTTTTTTAATTGTCTACCAATTAATAATATGTCAAAATCTAGTTTCTGCAAAGACTTGCAAACTTTATATACACGTTGGTCTGTAACCAAATCATTTGTTACGGAAACTACTATTCGTTTCAAAAAAAGATTTTTGTGCAAGTTAACAATCTCTAATATATAAGCAATTTACTTGGATTATTTTTATTTGAAATACTTCACTTTGCTATTAAGTCGGTTCACCCATAAAATTAGTCACTTCACCTAAATAGCCACAATACAGGCCGAACATCCAGCGTATATTTGAATAGAATTTAAAAGTAAAACAAAACAATCGGAGTAGTTAACCGATTGATATTTTAAAATTTTTCATAATAATAAGTTAGTTAGTTTTTTGGAAGCAGCCGGAGCATCTTGTTTCGACTGCTTTTTATTTATAATTTGAGGATGATCAATTTTCAAATTCGAAAGTTTGTTACTCAATTAAAAAATGTAAATTTGTTTCTAATCCAAAAAATTAAAAATCACCATAAATTCATTGATATGAAAGTTGTACCTATTAATCAACCTTTACTTTTGAGTGTTGCATTTTTGGTAACTATGTTAGCCATTTTTAGAAGAGTGATGGCTTTGTTTTTTGGGACGAGTATTTTTAATAGCTCTAATACACCAATTACTATTGAAGATATTGCTGTAAGGGGTCTTTTTACGTTTATGTTTTCTTGGCTTGTATTGCAGTTTAATACCAATTGGAAATATAATTATTCTAATTTATCTTTTGGAGTTAGAACTGTTTTAACGATACTTTTTAATTTTATAATTGCGGTAATTGTATTTCAACTTCTATTTGTAGCATACTCATATGTTATTGAAATGGCCTTGCCTCAGGGTGAAAAAAATCGATTCTATTTTGGATATACCGTTGTTTTTATCATCCTGTTTTTTATTGCAGGTGTTTTAAGATATCAAAGAGTAAATCAACAGCAGGCAATTGAAAATGAGCAATTAAAGCAAGAAAAGCTAGAGAATGAGTTGGTAGCCTTAAAGAATCAAATCAATCCACACTTTTTATTTAACTCACTAAATTCTTTAAACTCATTAATTAGAGAAAATAAAGAAGCCACTAAGTTTGTGAATAAATTGTCTTTTATGTATCGCTATATTTTACAAAGCAGCGATCGTAATTTGGTTTTTTTAAAAGAAGAATTAAAGTTTCTAGATAGTTATATTTTCTTAATTAAAACACGTTATCGTAATCGTTTTGAAATAGAAATTGATCTTTCTGATGATTTATATGATGAAAAATTACCTCCATTAGCATTACAGCTTTTGGTTGAGAATGCAGTTAAACATAATGAGATTTCCAAATCAAACCCATTATTGGTAAAAATTTATTTTGACAATAACTATCTTTGTGTAGAAAATAAAATTAGGTTGAGGAAGACTCTAGTTGAAAGTACCGGAAATGGTTTATCTAATTTAAACAAGCGCTGTATACTTTTAAAAGATCGAAAAATTGAGATAAGTGATACTGATGGAATTTTTAAAGTCAAATTTCTATTAAAGGAATAACCAACAAACAGAATAACTCTTAATTAAATGAAAGTAATTATTGTTGAAGATGAAATAGCAGCAAGTGAAAATCTTACTTATTTGCTGAATGAAATTGATGCCTCAATAGAGGTTGTAACTGTTTTGGATTCTGTAAGTGCTGCTGTAAATTATTTTTCTAAATCTACTGATGCCGATTTAGTGTTGATGGATATTCATTTAGCTGATGGAGTTTCTTTCGAGATTTTTGAACAAGTAGATCTCAAAACCCCAGTAATATTCACCACCGCTTATGATCAATATGCTATCAAAGCTTTTAAGTTTAATAGTATTGATTATTTATTAAAACCAATTGATCAAGAAGAACTGTCTGAAGCATTGGCTAAGTTTAAAAGTCAAAAGGCACCAATGAGTACTTCGAGCAATCAAATAGAAGGATTGTTATCTCTTTTAAAAAATCAAAACATATCATATAAAACTACTTATTTGGTGCGTTCGCAAAATGAATTGAAACCAATATTGACTGAGAATATTGCCATGTTGTATATTGATACAGGAATGGTAAAAGCAATCACTTTTGATAATAAAAAATATTCTATTGATAGTAAGTTAGAGGACGTTGAGGCTGAATTGAATCCAAAATATTTTTACAGAGTTAACCGTCAAATAATTCTTCAAAAAAAAGCTATTGAGAATATTAAATTTTACTTTAATGGTAAATTGATTGTGAATACAAATCCATCATTAAATGATAGGATAATTGTTAGTAAAGCAAAAGCAACAGCATTTAAAAATTGGTTGGATTCTTAAACACTTTCTTTTTATTAAAAAAGTAATAGAATTAATCAATTTTTAAAGTAGTTTTGTCTTTACTGAAAAAACTAAAAAAATTCATGAACAAACTAATTCAAACATTTCTTTTGACATTTTCGCTTTTACTAATGGTTGGTTGTGGGCCAACAGTTAAACTTAAAAATTCTTGGCAAGATGACAATTTAGCTGTAATTAAAACTGAAAAAGTACTAATTATAAATAAATCTAAAAGAGAAGGAATAAGACAACGAGGTGAGCGAGAAATAGCAAATGCATTAAAAGTAAAAGGAGTTGATGCTGTTGAGTCTTTTGTTGCTTTTCCATATTTAAGTGTTAATGCTAATAGAACAGAAGAAGAGTTAGCTAAGGTTATACAGCAATTTTTAGATGCAGGATATGAAGCAGTAATGATTACAAAATTAAAAGACCCAGCTAAAGCAGTATCTTCTACTACTAGAATTACTGAAGAAGACAACCAAAAAAACGAAACAGATAAATTTTATGACACTTCGTCTTATGGAAAATATCCTTTAACTTTTGGGGTTTATTTTAACGATACAAAAGTGCCTAATAGAACCCCTGGGCCTAATGGCTTAGAAGAAACTACTGATAATTATTCAGAAGTTTTTGAATTAGAAACCGTAACCTATCATATAAAACCAGGGCAAGAAAAATTACTTGGTTCAGTTACAATTGATATTACTGACCCTGAGGATATAATGGGAACACTAGAAAAATATGCCGAATTAGTGGCAAAACAATTAAAATAATAAATTAACAATTAAATTAAATTAAACATGAAAAATATTAAATTACTATTTGTATTTACAATTATTACAACAATTTTATTGGCTTGTTCTTCATCATTTGAAATTGCTGATAAATGGAAAACTGATAATTTTAGTTCACTAAAAGGTGAGAAAGTTTTAGTATTGTATAAAACAGAAAACACTGTTACAAAACAACGTTTTGAAAAAGATCTTGCAAACGAGTTAAGAGCTGTAGGTGTTGATGCTACTGAAGGTCATATTGCTTTTCCTGAATGGTTGAGATATAAGGAAGCAAGAACAGAAGCTGAAATAGCTGAGGTTATAAAAGTAATTACTGATGCCGGTTATAAGGGTGTTGTATTAACAGTTCTTAAAGACCAAGCGCAACAAACAGAATCTACAACAACAGGTGGTTATACTACTGGTGGATACGGTGGATACGGCGGATATTATGGTGGCGGATATTATGGTGGTGGATTTGGATCTTATTATGGTGGTATGCGTGGTTACGGTTATGGTTACGGAGGTGGAAGTATGTATGTGCCCCAAGAAACTACTACTAGAGTTGTAGATGTATATTTATTTGAAACTGTAATTTATAATTTAGATTTACCAGACAATGAAGAATTAGTTGGAGTAGTATCAGTTAAATTAACCGATCCAGAGTCTTATTCTAAAGTTGCAGCTAAATATACAAAAGCTGTTGCCGCTGAGTTTACTAATGAAGTAAAATAAGTAATTAAGACTTAAAATAATTTGAAGCCGCTCAATTTTGAGCGGCTTTTTTTTTGTTATTGGGAAGTTGTATCTACAGGAATGGCAACATTATTTATGGGGATTAAAACTATACTTGGAGCTTAAATAGAAAGAAGCTTTAAAGAACCAATACTCTTTTTAAAGTTGAGTTATTAGATTCACTTATCTTAAATAAATACACTCCAGGTTTTAATTGAGAAACATCAATCTTATTTTGATTGCTTTCAATAGTTTTAACTAGAATTTTTTTACCAAGAGTATCATATATTTCAACTTCAGATTCGTTTGTCAATCCAGAAATAGATATAAAATCAGATGTTGGATTTGGATATAATTTTAGAGTAACCTTATTTTCTTCTTCAACACTTAGGCTATTATTTGTCCAAGTTTCACCTATTTTATTTCCCCAAATATATTCAGCTAATTCAGGATGATCAATAAATGGGTTCCTATTATTTTGATAATTATAATAAATAATATCATTCCTATTTTCTTCCCAACTATCAACAGGGTCATTTCTGTTCCATTCTAAAAGTGTCGAGAGAACTCCATGTAAAGGTGAAGTGTCTGATACACCTAATATTGTTTCTGAAAGCTCTAAATCAACATAACCATCATAGCCTTCATATCTCACAGCCATATAAAAAAGCATACGAGCTACATCTCCTTTAACTTCAGGGCGAGGTTCAAAAGAAAAGTCGTCGGCGTCTCTAAAAGACCCCGTGTCATTCCCCCATTTATCATATACAATAATACAATTATTACAATTGTCAAAACCTCTATTGCTTCGTGTAGAATTTGTATTGGCATCTAAAGGCCTCAATGCATGCACATCCGTTCCTGGGCCATTATCAGTTCCAAAATCACCTCTAGATTTTGCCCAAACATGTTCTCTTGTCCATCCGTTAGTGTTGTTATATTCTTGTGCAGCATTTATTGATATGCCAGAATATAACATAATTACATTATCAGGATTGTTAGGGTCTCTATCTGTTTCGGATAAAATATTCCAGGTATCAGTACTTGAGCTTGTATAGGGAAATATAGTGTGATTGTCAATGATTTGATTCAACTCATATTTTAAATTTGCATCAGCATTATTTTCTGCGGATAAATAATAATTTGTTGGAATTTGAGCAAACGTAATTATTGGGACGAGTAATAGAATTAGGGTATTTTTCATGAAAAGGGTTTCTCTAAGTTGGGCTTAGAGATCGTTGTTAAATTGTCATTGTTTTTGGGAGTATAAAGGTACTAAAAAAACTCAACTTACTAAAATATAATGAGTTGAGTTTTGCTGGTGGAGATGGCGGGACTCGAACCCGCGTCCAAACAAGCGACCAAAGAGCTTTCTACATATATAGTTTTTGATTGATTTTCGATAATAAGCTGACCAAAAACCGCCCACTTAAAACTTATTCATTTTAGTTTCGGAATAAAATCATGACCTTCTTACTCCTATGTCAACTTTTACGATGCCAAAAATTCGAACGCCGTTAACCAAGGCTTTCGAGAGACATAAAGCTTTCTGACCTTGTCAGACTAGGCTAATCCTACTATAATTCGGATTATGCAGCTAAAGCGTAGTTATTCTCGCCGTTTAAAAATGTTGGAATGATTTTTACGAGTGCTATTCCAATGCTCGATATGCTTACAGTTTAATCGACCTTGCAGTCAAAACCAAGTCATCCCCAATATGTCAATGATCGTAATAATCAGTTTGCAAATTTATGAAAAATCTAGCTAAAATCACCACTTGTGTAATCCTATAAATTCAAATATCTTTGGCATCTTCAAATAAAATTATTACATGGTTATAGGTATTATAAAAGAGCGTAAAAACCCACCGGATAAACGAGTTGTATTTTCTCCACAAAAGTGTAAAGAATTATTGGTGCAATATCCTGATTTAACAATCAAAGTTGAGCCTTCTGATGTACGAATTTTTAAAGATGATGAGTATAAACATTTTGGAATAGAAGTAACTAATGATGTTTTTGATTGCGATGTTTTATTGGGTGTAAAGGAAGTACCCATTGAAAATTTGATTCAGAATAAAAAATACTTTTTCTTTTCACATACTATCAAAAAACAATCCTATAATCGTGATTTGCTCAATGCTTTTTTAGAAAATAATATTGAGATGTTTGATCATGAAGTTTTAACTAATTCATCAGAAAATAGAGTGGTAGCTTTCGGACGTTATGCAGGAATTGTAGGTGCATATAACGGAATAAGAGCCTATGGTTTAAAAACGAGTTTATTTGAATTGTCAAAGGCTGAACATCTAAAGAATCAGCAAGAGTTGATTGATAGTTTAAATAGTATTCAGTTGCCAGCAATCAAAATTGTATTAACAGGGAAAGGGCGTGTGAGTAATGGTGCTAAAGAGATGTTAGATGCAATGCATATTAAAGAAGTGAATGTAGAAGATTATCTTTCAAAGAATTTTAGCGCCCCTGTTTATGTTCAGTTAAATGTACTGGATTATAATAAACGGAATGATGGTCAAAAATTAGAGAGGCAAGATTTTTATAAGAACCCACATGAATATGTGTGTAATTTTAGACGTTTTGCTGAAGTGTCTGATATGTATATTTCTGGTCATTTTTTTAAAGAAGGATCTCCGTTTCTTTTTACAAGAGAAAACATAAGATCACCAAAATTTAAAATAAAAGTGGTGGCAGATATCAGTTGCGACATTGATGGACCAATTGCATGTACCATAAAACCTTCAACTATTGCTGATCCAATTTATGGCTATAATCCAGAGACAGAAAAAGAAGATGATTTTAAAAAGGACAATGTAATTGCTGTTATGGCTGTAGATAATTTACCTTGCGAGTTACCACAAGATGCTTCTATTGGTTTTGGTGATATGTTTGCAGAGTATGTAATTCCAGCATTTTTTAACAATGATGAAAGCGGAATTTTACACCGTGCTCAAATGACTGCGAACGGAAAATTAACTGAAAGATTTGCCTACTTACAAGATTACGCTGACGGAAAAGAATAATGTTACAAGACAGACAATTTCTAATAGATTTAGCAAAAGCTAAAATGCCATTTGGCAAATACAAAGGTCGAGATTTAATTGATTTACCAGAGCATTATATAGTTTGGTATCACGCAAAAGGGTTTCCTGCTGGTAAATTGGGCAAACAATTAGGATTGGTTTACGAGCTGAAATTAAATGGATTGGAATATTTGATTCATGGAATTAAGAAGAGGGGGCTATGAATCCAACAGAGCAGTATATCACCAATCAAAAAGAACCGTATCAATCTTTGATGCTTTACATAAGAAGTGTAATTAAAAGAACTTTGCCAACCATTGACGAGAAGTATAGTTATGGTATTCCTTTTTATCATTTCGAAAAGAAACCTATGGTATATTTAAATGTGTTGAAAGGAACAAATTTTTTAGATGTGGCTTTTGTACAGGGAATTAAATTACAAGAAGATTTTCCAGAATTACAAGATTATAAAAACAGAAAAAATGTTCGTTCTATACAAGTTGAAAATATGGAAAACTTTGATGAATTACAATTTGTAGAACTTTTAAAAGTAGCAGCTAAACTTTCTTTAAAAAGTAAAAGTACTTGGAAAAATTAACTGAGGCCATTAACCGTTTTACGAATCGCCACCAAATTAGTTAGTAAATTTTCTAGATGCGCTAAATCCAACATATTTGCTCCATCACTTTTTGCATTTGCAGGATCAAAATGAGTTTCAATAAACAATCCATCTACGTTATTTACAATTCCAGCACGTGCAATTGTTTCAATCATATCAGGGCGTCCACCAGTAATACCACTACTTTGATTTGGTTGTTGCAACGAATGCGTAACATCTAAAACCACCGGAGCAAAAGCACGCATTTCTGGAATTCCTCTAAAGTCAACAATCATATCTTGATATCCAAACATGGTGCCTCTATCTGTAATCCACATTTTTTCACTACCACTATCTTTCACTTTTTGTACGGCATGTTTCATTGCTGAAGGACTCATAAACTGACCCTTTTTTAGGTTCACTACTTTACCTGTATTTGCCGCGGCAACCACTAAATCAGTTTGACGAACTAAGAAAGCAGGAATTTGCAACACATCAACATATTCGGCAGCTCTTGCCGCATCAGAAACGTCATGAATATCCGTAACCGTTGGTACGTCGAAAGTTTCAGAAACTTTGCGTAAAATTTTTAAGGCTTTTTCATCTCCAATTCCAGTAAAACTATCAATCCGACTTCGATTAGCTTTTTTAAAACTCCCTTTAAATACATACGGAATTTTCAAAGCATCAGTAATCGAAATTACCTTTTCTGCAATTCGCATTGCCATATCTTCACTTTCAATTGCGCAAGGACCTGCCAATAAGAAAAAGTTGTTAGCATCGGTATGTTTTATGTTCGGAATTAGGTTTAAATCCATCAGTTAAATTTTTAGCAAAAATACAAAATATATAGTTGATTAATTATTGTAAGTCTCGAGTGAATTTAAAAATATCGGGGTGATTTTAATCTACTCGTGTTTGAAATATTAAAATCAAATAACAAAAGAATTTCATGTGATCCTGAACTGTAATTACCCAAGTTAGAAGTGGTGTAATCATAGGCATATCCAACCCTAAAGGTTCGAGAAACTCTAAAATTAATCAATCCACTAACCGCATCTTTAATACGGTAAGCAACTCCTAACTCCACTTTTTCTAAATACAAGACATTTGCAGTGATGTCTAATGAAATAGGGGCGCCGTTAACTGCTTTCGCCATAAATGCAGGTTTTAGTTTGAATTGCTTGTTGACTTCAAAAACATAGCCTCCCGTTAAAAACCAATGACTCTCTTCAATACCTTGATATTGCCCATTTACTTTATCTAGATGCTGTGACTTAAGTAAATTAGGAACTGAAAGACCTATATAATAATTGTTTGTATTGTAATAAACTCCAGCGCCAAAATTAAAAAATGTTTTATGGATATTTTGAAATACAAATCCAAAATCACTTGGATCTTCTAGTTCAAATCCTGTAAAATCTACATCCAGTGAACTAATTCCAGCTTTCAATCCAAAAGACAAAGTCTTATGATTTTTTAGATTTAGTTTGTATGCAAAATCACCGTAAAAATTATTCTCTTTTATTACATCGCCAACATTATCATTTGTAAAAGAAAAACCAACTTCAATATTATTATTGATAGGAGTATGTAAAAACAAGTTACTTGTTTTTGGCGCGCCAACTACACCAACCCATTGATTTCTATGTAGTAGTCCTACATTTAAAGTACCAATATCACTTGTAGTATATGCAGGATTAATCACACTCATATTGTACATATATTGAGTGTACAGTGGATCTTGTTGTGCAAAAATCACAAAAGAAAAAAAACTAAAAAGAAAGCTGAACTTAATCTTATTCAAGATTCATTATTTTCAATAAAGATAATTTTTTTTTTAAATAGATTACTTACTTTTGAGATAATTAAACAACAGTTAAATGAATATACATTTTATAGCAATTGGTGGTAGTGCAATGCATAATCTTGCTATTGCATTACACAAAAAAGGTGATGTTATTACGGGGAGTGACGATGCTATTTTTGAGCCTTCAAAATCTAGGTTAGATCGCTATGGATTGTTGCCAACAGAAATGGGTTGGTTTGCTGATAAAATTTCTACAGACTTAGATGCTGTTATTTTAGGAATGCATGCCAAGGCTGATAATCCTGAGTTGTTGAGAGCTCAAGAATTGGGAATTGAAATATTTTCATATCCAGAATTTTTATATGAACAATCTAAATTTAAAACCCGAGTAGTGATTGGAGGTTCACACGGAAAAACAACCATAACCTCCATGATTTTACATGTATTGCATTATCACGATATTGAAGTTGATTATATGGTGGGTGCGCAATTAGAGGGTTTTGATACGATGGTGCACTTGACCAAAGAAAATGAATTTATGATTTTAGAGGGCGATGAATATTTGTCATCACCTATAGATAGAAGACCAAAATTTCACTTGTATAAACCAAATATTGCATTGATAAGTGGTATTGCTTGGGATCATATCAATGTGTTTCCAACTTTCAAAAATTATGTTGAGCAATTTAAATTGTTTGTAGATTCAATGGTTAATGGTGGAATAATGGTGTACAATGAAGAAGATGTTATTGTAAATGAGATTATTGAAGAAAGCGAAGCGCCTATTAAAAAGTATGCATACCAAACTCCAAATTATACTATTGAAAACGGGACTACTTTTTTAGACACTCCTGATGGTAAATTACCTTTAGAGTTTTTTGGGGCTCACAACCTACAAAATATGGCGGGTGCCAAATGGATTTGCCAGCATATTGGTGTCGATGAAGATGCTTTTTATGAGGCGATAGCTTCTTTTAAAGGAGCGAGTAAGCGTTTAGAAAAAATCGCTCAAAATGAAAGAGCTGTTGTGTTTAAAGATTTTGCACATTCACCATCAAAAGTTAAGGCGACCACAGATGCGGTGAAAAATCAATATAAAAATCGAACGGTTTTAGCATGTTTAGAACTGCATACCTATAGTAGTTTGAATGCTGAATTTTTGCAAGAATATGTTGGAGCTTTGGATGCTGCAGATGTGGCAGTAGTATTTTATTCGCCTCATGCAGTTGAAATTAAAAAGTTAGAAATGGTTTCGGCACAACAAATTAAGGATGCTTTTAAGCGTGATGATTTGATTGTTTATACCAATCCGAAAGAGTTTAAAGAATTTTTGTTTTCACAAGATTTAAAAGACACAGCTTTGTTGTTGATGAGTTCTGGTAATTATGGTGGACTAGATTTTGATGAAGTTGGGGAATTAGTGAATTGATGATTTTGTTTCATCAAGATTTTTTCTCCCAATAAATCGAATCACGCTAGCTAAACCATTATGAAATTCACCCTCTTGTAATTCAGTTTCAATTTCTTTTAATTCTATGATGCCAAAGTCCTTAAAATCATCTTTAATCATTCGTGTTGTAAACAGCATGTCGATATCCCTCGGGCCTCCAATAGCAGGATTTTCTTGTCTTAGCACAAAATTATTTTTGCTAAATCCTTTTAATATGATATAGCCATTGGGCTTCACTAAATCTACTAGTTTTTGATGCAATTCTTTTCTTTGATTGGGTGGAAAATGCGCATAGATTAGAACAAGTGCATCAAAACTATTTTTTTTATAATTTAGGTTGTCTAACTCACCAATTTGGTAATCAATTTTCACATTTTCTGATTGCGCCAATTCCAACGCTTTCTTTTTACCTATGTCGCTGATGTCGAAAGCTGAAACTTTCATTCCCTTTTTAGCAGCATAAACAGCATTTCTGCCTTCACCCTCTGCTGGAAATAATATGTTGCCAGATAATTTTAGATTGTCTAAAGTTTCTTTTAAAAAGGCATTAGGTGTTGTACCATAGGCAAACTCCTTTTGTTGATATCTAGAATTCCAATATTCTTTCATAGGTTGATGTGATTATGTTAGTTGAAAGACTTGTTTATTAGCTCAGTTCTTTGTTGGCATTTCGTTATTTATTTTTCATCATTCAACATCCATTTTAAAGCCTTTTCTTTTGTTGCTCTAAAAATTGTATTATGTTTCTCTTTTGGTTCGTTTGAATACTCCCAATTTAATTTACTTGGTGCGTTACTTTCTAATATTTCCGCCAATTTGGTTGTGTGTTTAGAAATATCTTCTGCACTTGAACCTGCAAACCAAAGTTTAACTTCTTTATCAGGAAATTCCCCAAAAAGAGTATTTGCGTTTTTCACTAAATAATGGTCGTTCCACCATAAAGAAGGGTCAAAAGCGATATAAAAATCAAATGATTCAGGATGTTGCATAAATGTTTCCATTACAAAAAGTCCCGACAAAGATTCTCCTATAATTCCTTTCTTATTTGAAGTTCTGTACTGGCTATTTATTTCTGGCATTAATTCTTGAGTAATAAACGCTCGGAAGTTTTTTGCTCCGTCTGTCTGTGGACAAAATTGGGCATCATATTCTGATTCAGAATAACCTGTTAAATCTCGTCCTCTTTCTGTGTTTTCAATGCCAACAAGAATAATCGGAGAAATACTTTTTTCGCTTATTAATTTAGAAATGGTATTTGCAATGTGTGGAAAATCTTCTTTTATTCCTCCGTCAGCCATATAGAGTACAGGATATGATTCATTACTATTTTCATATTCTGTATGAGTCCAAACATTTATGACTCTTGTTTCTCCAACTTGTTCTGATTCTATTTTAAATGTTTTGTATTTTGGAATGGTATCTTGATTCTGAGGATTGTTTCCACAGCCTATAATGAATAAGGACATCAATATTAAATAATTCATATTTCTCATTTCTTCGATTTTTTTAATGAATGCCAACGGGTGTATAAGAATAGTAGCCGATTTCGGAAGTAGTATTTTTCAATTTACTACTAATATTATTGCGGGCTACAATGTTCATATTTACTACTATTTTGGCTATTATTTTTATACTTTGTTACCAAACGTAATTCATTATTCCGGAATTCCATCCCATATTTCAATATCATCAATCCATTGATATTTCGGATTAGTATTTCCATATATTTGTGTCAAAATGATAAAGTCAATTGGCTTTGATTTTAGAGTTGTCGGTCCATAATGGTCTCCTATTACTTGTCCATTTACTTTCCATAATGCCCTGCCATCACTACCTTCACTCCAATGCCAGTAAAATTCTGTCAAAAACCATTCATTTATAGGAACAGATACCGTTTTATTATCAATTTCCCAAATAGGGTTTTCAGGATTTTCATCACCTTGCCAATGCCAATATGGGATTCCATCATTATCCGTATAAATAAATGCAATTAATCTAAACCCTTCATTATCTCCATAGTCCTTGGTCTTATATTCAAAAAATGTACGCCACATATCTGGCTGTACTAAACTTGCGCTATCCATTTTAATCCAATATTTGATGTATAAGTCATTTGTCCCTTCTGTTATATTAAGAATCTCATACGGACATTGAGTAACTCCAATATCATAATTCTCAATATTATATAATACTTTTGTTAAATCTCCATTGTGTCCAATGATAGTCTGGATTTCACTATAAACTGCTTGGTGGTTTTCGTCATCTATGTAGTGTAATGCACTTTCGCTTGCACCTAAAATATCAATTGGCCAACTAAACCCGGTTTCATTATCTTTTCCTTTAATAAACCTGTAATCTTCACTGTTTTCATAAGCGATATTGTCGATATAAACATCACTTTCAAAGCCAGATTTGAACAACAGTTTTGGTTCAGTAGAAATTTCAGTTGGTAATTCCTTTTGACAAGAAATACTTATTATTAAAATTCCAATTATTGATATAATAATTCTACTTTTCATTTTTCTATGTTTTCTAATGGTCTGTATACGAAGTGATGGGCATTTAAAAGCACTTCATTTTCGGTTTATCTCTATCTTTATTTACAAACACTAACTTTGACTTAATCACTTATTGCCCAATAATTTATATACTTTGTTAGCAAATGTTATTGTTCATAGATTAATTCTCCTTTTAAGTACGTTTTTAATACTTGTGTTTGGTTAACTTGATTAGCATTAATATCAAATAAATTTTGGCTTAAAACTATAAAATCGGCTTCTTTTCCAACTTCTAAAGTTCCTACTTTATTTTCTTGTCGCATTACATACGCTGCGTTAATCGTATATGCTTTTATAGCGTTTTTAAGACTTAATTCTTGAGGTGTTCTTGTAACTGCATTTTGCAAACCAATAAACGGATTTAAAGCACTAACATCCCAATCGCTACTCAAAGTAATTCTTGCATTTGCTTGATTTAGACTTTTTAATGGAATGATGCTATTGTTTAATGATGGATTGACAAAATCATCATTATCGTGCCAGTTTGCGGGTTGCGTAAAATCACCTGCAACTTGAGCGTCCGCTGTAATATTCAATTGATTAAAACGATTATAATCTGAAGGATTTACATATTCAAGATGAGTTAAACGATGTCTGCCGTTTGTTGTACCATTTTGCTCAATTGCATTTAGTGCCTCATTAACACCACGATTTCCAAGAGTATGAATATGAAAATCAAATCCTATAGGTTCAAGTGCAGAAATGTATTGTCCTATTCTACTTTGGGAAACATAATTAAGTCCATTATTCGTTGGTAAGTAAAAAAGATCAAATAAAAAGTCATCATCCATTGCAGAAGTAGTATTAATTATAATACCATCTGCATACAATTTTATTTGATTAATTTTTAACAAACTATTTGGGTCATTTGAATACAATGATTGAAGTGTACTAATTTGTGTAGCATCATTTTCAGTTGGATATAACCAAAGACCCAAATTTGCTCTAATTGTAAGTTTTCCATCATTTTCAACTCTTTGCCAAGTTAAATGATGATTTCTTTTCCAATATGTTCTTGCATCACAGATTGAAGTTATTCCATTTTTCGCTAATTCTGGTAGTGCAAAATTTACCAATCCATCGTAATCGTTTTGCTCGTTATTTGGTATAGAAGCAATGGCTAAATCAATAATTAAATTCCCGGAATTATCAATTAAAAGCCCATTTGGGAAGCCATTATTATCCTTCATAATAATTCCGCCTGTTGGGTTTGCTGAATTTTCATCTATTCCAGCAAGTTCTAATGCTTTAGAGTTTACCCAAACTGAATGTGATGTCAATTCCATTATGGCTATGGGTTTGGTGGTTGAAATATCATCCAAAATTTCGATAGGCTCTCTTGTTGCATCAAAAACTGTATAAATATCAAAACCCCAACCCAATATCCATTCAGAATTTGGGTTTTGGTTTACTGCTTGTTGAATATCAGAAGCATAATTTTCTGGGTCAGTTTCGGTTTCGTTTAATATGAATTGAAAATTATCAGATGCTGCTTCCAAAGGATGTAAATGAACATCGTGAATTCCAGGCATCACCATTTTATTATTCAAATCAATAATTTGAGTATTATCTGCTGTTTGACCTTGGATTTCTTGATTTGTTCCGATCGCAGTAATTATACCATTCTCAACAATCATTGCTTCAGCCCATTCTTGATTTTCATTTACAGTATATATTTGACCATTTATATATGCAATTTCATTACTTTGACTTGGCTCAATTCCATTATCATCTTTTTTGCAAGAAGCAAGGCTAATTAGTATTGACAATAATATTATCTGCATATTTTTCATATTTCTGCTGTTCGTTTTTTATATACGTTGTTAGCCTGCGTTACTTTGTTTTAATCTTAATAAACTCGCAACTTGTTCCTCAATAACATACAACTGTGTTGTGTAATCATCAGGATGTTCTTTTACAACTCTTGTTACGATTTTTTCGTATTCGGATAGCGATTTCCAATTTTCTGGAGGAGACTTTAGTTTTTGAAAAGCACTAAACTGTTCTTCCATTACATATTCTTGAGTGCTGTAATCATCTGGATATTCTCCTTGTGTATTCTGTTGTATTTCATTTTTAATAATAGATTCATCTCTGCTATATGCCTTAGGCAATGAGTATTTAACTTCTACTCTCTCATCTTCTTTTTTTTTTGGAACGGAATTAGAACTTGACATTTCGGCGAACTCAATAGCCTCATCTAAATAAACATCTGTTGAACTGGGACTAATATTAAGTGTTTTTCCACATTCTTCAACGAGTTGAATTATCTCTGAGGCTTCCGTACCATTCAAACAATGAATTCCACTTAACGGACCTTTCACAACAGTTGACATATTTTTTTCGCAAACAAGTGGTTTAAGGGTTTTATCCAAGCCCCAGCGTGCACCGAGTTCAAAAAGAACATATGTAGATTTAATACTGTTTTCGGTAAGGACTGCTATGAATAAATTACAATCTACGATTTCTTGTTTAAGAGTTTCATCTGTGTTTGAACCTCCCGATAATTTATAACCAGGAACACTTGTGCATCTAATTCTTTCCTTGCTCAGGTTTAATGCTGATCGAAGTATGTTTATTAGTAATTTCACTTTGTTTTGATCAGCACTACTGTGACTTATAAATACATCAATCATACTCTTGTTCTTTTTAGAATTTTTATTTATTTCGATTTCATTTTTTGAATCAAGAAATTTACTACTAACATCTGTGCCAAATTGAGATAATGTATCTCTGCCAATGAATTCTTCACCATACAACGTTTTTTGTTTCAATTTTCGAATTTTGACAAGTCTCAAAAATTCATCAACTTTCTCATTTGTTTCGAAGTCGTAAATATTAAAATTTAGTAAATCATTAATAAAATAACGAGAGCCTCCAAGCATAAAATCATTTTTTCCTTGAGATTTTTCGTGCATAATATATTTTAAACCTTCAAGGTCTATCCCAATGATATTATATTTTAATAACGGGGTTCGAATAAATAGGATGTATCTTTTCATTTAATGCTGGCTAACGGTATTGGTTATGATTGCGTTGTGGATTGACAGTTTTGTTTGGCTTTCACTCCGAGTGTGCCGAAATCTGACCGCAAAGGTGCTGAGGCACTT
>JASFYP010000036.1:0-29980 GCA_045047075.1 Flavobacteriaceae bacterium | reverse complement strand
ATGTCTGATGGAGAAGTGATGACAATTTTGGTTATAAAGGTAGTGCAACCGACTAGGTATTTTTATGAAAATGCACTGTTTAGGTGAATGTACAGGTATCTCTTTCATCGATTCTACAACGTTAAAATCATGTCATTATAAAAGAGAAAAACAACAGAAAGTATTTGCTGGTTTGGCTCGAAAAAGTTTCGGAACCTTGTGTTGGTTGTATATAATTTGCATATCAATTCTATATTTTTCTATTTGGACGTTCCAAAACTTAATATAAAAAAGGCCTCAATTTATAACAGAGGCCTTTTATTATTTGAAATGAAAATTATAAATCAGCAATAACAGTATTTACTTCGTTTGTAAATGCTTCAACTTTTGATTTTTCGAGAATTGAAATTTCATAACCCGTACTTTGTCCTGCATTATTAGTTATTACAAATGTAGCTGTAAAGCAATTAAGAATATTGATAGCCCCCAAAATCAACAGTATTACCCCAACAAAAAATGAAGATCCCATAGTAGAGAATCCTATTACTAAGAACACTACTCCAATGATAAGTCTCAAAAAAGAAAATTTTGTTGAGCTTGCCACTGAAGCAATAGTTTTTAACGGTTGTGCAATTTGAGCTTTGCCTAAGGGAATTAGCCCAAAAAGAGTGTTTGGGGTATGACCTGTTACTCTTTTGTTGGTTAAAGTGTAATTTGCTTTAAGCCAGAATAAAATTAAATTAGCAGTGAATGTAGCTTCCTTAATTTTTTGTTCATCTTTTCCTAAAATTGTGCTCATAATATTTTATTTTAAATTAAAGTTCCTACTCGTAAGGTTTTTCGGTTTCACCCCGTTTATTTTAGTGGTTCTGGTCTCCACTTTTTTATTTTACAATGTGTTTATTCAATAATAAGTTTTTTAGAAATACTACCTTTATTTCCTTTAAATAGAACAATATAGAGACCGGATTTAAGTTTAGAGACATCAATAAGACCGCTCTGAATATTCTTATTTTCCAATATTTTTTGTCCAGTTATGGTATAAATAGATAAATCAACTTTTTCTGGCAGGTTGATATTTAGAATATTTTTTGTTGGATTGGGATATATATTATATTTATCTTTTAAAATGCTTTCTTGGATTCCAAGTGCATCAAAACTACGAACCACATTACTTATTCTTAATTCGTCCATATAACCGTCAAAATGATTTTCAGTAAAAAGACCAGCTCCAATTCTTAAATCCTGTGTTCCCGTACTTGTAGTTCCGGAAGTATAATTTGCTGATTGTTCTTCTAATAATTGAAAATTTGAATTGTGTAAAACAATTTTTATGGCATGATTATCATAATCATTGATTAATGCAACATGATACCATTCACCAGTTGTTATACTATTAGAAGAAGAAAGAATTTGAGAACCTCCGCTACTATTTGTAAAACCATATTTAAGCCTTTCCATACTTGCCGGAATTTCAAGATAGTAGTTTGTATCCCATCCTGTGGTTGGCAGTAAAATTGGAGTTGCCCAATTGTTATAATTATCACCCCAAGAATTAAATTTAAACCAAAACTCAACCGTCCAATTACCGCTTAAACTCATTTCGCTCGCAGAATTTGACACAGTTATATAAGAATCATTTGCTTGAAGGCTGTTATCAAAATATATGGCATCATTTAGTCCTGAAACTGGATTGGAAATGTATGTTTTTGCAATGCCATGATTATTAACAGTATAACTGTGAGACTCTTCATTAAGATTAGTATTAAAATGAAGCAATAAAACTGTATTAGCATCTGAAACATAAGGACCTCCATTATTGTTAGCCTCCCCTATTTCAAATGTACTTTCGCTAATATCAAAAACAGTTGCATCAGTCACATCTGTTATTTTTATTAAGCATTGATTTGAAGTTACATCAGGAACTGTCCATATAATATTCCCTACAGATACTAGATAACTTGATACTAATTCTGTCCAATTTGAACCATTATCGTCAGAAAATTCAATTTTAATATTTGCAACGGGAGTAGGTTCCCATGTAATTTCAGTTATATCACCTACAACAAAATACTCTTCGCCATTTGGGGCTGTTAATTCTAATTCATATAATGAAATTGAAAAAACATTATTACTTTTATCATAAATATTTATATTATCAACATCTGTCAGCTTTATTTTACATTCGTTGGAATTTATTTCTGGAACTGTCCAATCATAAGTTCCAGTTGTAGCAGAAGTACTGCTGATTATTTCTGACCAATTTTATCCGTTATCAACTGTATATTCAATCCTAATATTTGAAACTCCAGTACTGCTCCAATTTATTTGACTTACTTGATCTACTTGGATACTTTCTCCTCCGTTATGGCTTTGCAATGCAAGCTCTTTTCCGTTTAAGTTTGGTTCAAGACCAACTAATATTCCGTTATTTAAGTAGTAACCAAATAAATTATCAATGTCAAACCAAGCATCTTCATCACTAAATCCTAAAACTCCGTGAAATTGCCCGTCTTCATTATAACCGTCAACATGAAACCAATGTCCTGAAACCCAGTTGTTTTCATGCCAATCTCCAAGAAATTCGGTTGTCATTCCGTCAATTAGCAAAACTCTCCCATTATCCAATTCATTAATCAAAATATTTATCCACTCGGCTTTTGTATATCCACTTCTAATAGTTGGTGTACTTTCTTTATAATTAAAATAATGGCTCATTGCATAAGACATATTTGCTAAATCACCGCCTGAACCGTAAATATCATGCATGGATGTTGCTGCATGATAAGTTAATGTGGCAACATCGGTATATTCTGGCTCTGTACTGCTCGGAGGTAAATAGTTGGGCATATTATCATAATTATAGGTAGTAGCAGCAAAATCAGCCGACCAAATATGCCCTCCACTATCCGTAAAAGTCAATGCATCATTTCCTACAATAGGAAATTCCCAATAATGTAATATTCTTGCAAGTGATGCATGTCCGCATGCACTTCCAACGTGTCCGTTTATTCCGTTTGGATCTTCTGGAAAATATGCATTGTATGGCCATTGGTAATTCTTCCACGTATTTGGAATAAGCGGTTCAACTGCTGTTAAAGGTGCTGAAATTGTAAAAACACTTTCACTACTATCATTTAAACTTGCATTTCCTGTTTCATATATTTTAATTAAGCATTCTTCGGAAGCTGTTGCTGAAACATTCCAAGAATATGATCCTGAACTTGCAGAAATATTTGTTGCAACTGAACTCCATGTACTACCGTTATCGGAACTGCAATCAATATCAATATTTGTAATTCCGTTGCTTACCCAATTAATTTCCGTAGTTTTATTATTGATGCAAAATTCACCTCCGTTTGGGTTTAAAAGCGAAATATAATCAACGGAATATGAAGTAGTTTCGCTTGACAGTGAAATTGTTCCCCAAGCTGACGGGTCATTATAATAGTTTGAACTTCCTGCCCATAAAAGTTGTGCAGGCATATTGTGTTGATTACCGCAATTTTCATCATCATTTACAACAATATTAAAACCTATATCCGTTCCTGCTGTCGGTGTTACATTAAAATTTGTCCAAGGAATTGCGAATTCCATTGAATATCCGTTAGTAGTTTCTATCCATTTGTGTATTACACCAGAATATCGTTGCTCCATTTCTTGTATCCAATAACTTCTGATTGGTTTTACAAATATTCTGTCATAACTATCAAAACTTGTTCCTTGACTATTGTTTCCGTCAATGCAAATTTCAATTCCGTCATCATAGAAACCTTGTCTTTTATTTGTACATAATGTTGTATCTTCAACATCAACTCCTACATATAAATAATTATCATCCCAAAGGACTCCGAAATTTGCAGTATTGTTTGAGCTTCCGATTGTAATTTGGGTTGAAATATCCCAAAAAGTTTCTTCAAGTAATCCGTCAAGAGCAACTTCTGATGTTACTTTTTTTACTGTTAGTTGTGAATAGGACATTGCTGAAATTAGCAGTCCAATAATTAAAGAATAAAGAGTAGTTTTTGACATGACTTTATGTTTTTATGTTATTTTTTTTATTGTATTCTTCTTGAGATATCAATTGAAGAGTTGCAAAATTTTCGAGTTGGGCAAGAGGACCAAGCTGTCCAAGAATAGAAAAGGTAACCCCAGATTTTAAGTCAGTGTTATTAAAACTTGTAGCTATTGAGGTTGTTTTGGCTATTTCATTTCCTTTATTATCTACAGCTTTATAGTATATAAAAATATTTTTTTGAAAGCCACCGTATGCATTTTTAAAATCTTCGGTTATTGTTATATCAAATTTAATTGTGATATTGGTTTTATAGACTTTGTTATGTACAACTGTTATCTGATTGATATTGTAAGAAATATTAGTTAATGTAGTAATAGGTAGTGGTTTTGTTAGAGGATTAGCGTTGTTACTTAAGTTTATTTTATTGCCCCATTCTCTTTCTAGAAGGTTTAGTTCTTTGTCTAGCCTATAGGCTTCATTTACGTCTATACATTTATTGAGTTCCTTCTCTTTATTATTACAAATAAGAGTGTATTTTTTAGCAATTGAGGGTAAATAATTTAAGTATTGATTGTTTACCAATATATATTTCTCATTATTGTTAGTACAATAAGTCAATAGTATTGCTAAGAGAATTAAAACTGTTGTATTGATTATTTGAGCTTTCATAGTTGTTTCTTTTTTATCAAAGATTTAACCATTACCCAAAGTTCAGGTGATAATAATTTTTATACAAATTATGTATGTCTTGATTTATAAAACAGGACAGAAAAAGAGGTAATCATCTTTTATTTAGGAGAAGTTATGCGAAATGTTTATGAGAAATAGTCGAAATTAAACAGAATATTCACTTTCTAGATCATTAATTTTTTCTGAATCTTGCAGAGCAATTTTATAATTTTCAATATATAAGGTAGGTGTTAGACCAGTAATATTTTTAAATGTTTGGTAAAATCCAGAACGTGATTTAAATCCAACTTCAATAGAAATACCTTCTATACTGTAATGTTTAAATTCATCTGAAATCAACATCTTTCGAGCCTTATCAATACGATACTTGTTAATGAGATATCTTAAATTACAATGGTAATGGTCATTTACAATTGAGGATAAATAAGATGTATTGGTTTTTAAATCTTCAGCCAAACTTATGAGAGATAAATCTGAATTTGTAAAAACCTCATTTTTAAATAAGAGTGTTTTTAATTTTCGAAGAATAAGGTCTTCATCTTTAATGTATTCGTGTTTTACTTTTCTTTTTGGTGTTACTTCGCATTTGTGCAACTTGTGATTTAGTTTGTCTAATTCTATATTTTTCTTTACAAGATTTAAATGAGATTCTCTAAGTTGTCTGAGTCTCTCACGAATCATTACAGCCGAAACAACGGCTATAACGAGCGCTATTAAAATGGCGATGGATATTGTTAGAAGTTGTTTTCTTTTTTCTTTTTCTATTTTATTATTAGAAACCAACATGGTTATTTGGTTTCTGTGGATATAATAGTCAGACTCAACCCGTAACTGTGCCAGTTTATCATCATTTGTTTTTGTAATAAACTTAGAGTACTGCGTATAAGAAGAGTCAAGATAAACCACAGCTTTTTCATAGTCTTTAAGTTTAATACTTAGGTCAGATAACTGTTTGTATAAATTTATGGATTGATTAGGATTCTCCTTTATCCTATCTAATCTTAAGGCTTTTTTTAAATAAATTCTGGCAGAATCATTTTGATTCATCTTTATATAACAATTTGCCAATTTAATACTAGATTCAAAAACATAATTAAAAGCATCTATATTTTTTGAAATTTTCAAAGCTTTTTTAACGTAAGAATAAGCTTGAGGAATACTGTCGAGGTTATAATAGGTTGCACTTAAACCAAGTAAATTATAAACATACCCATAAGAGGTGTAATCTTTAGCATATACTTCGGCATCTAATAAATATTTTAATGATTTTAAAGGATATCCCTCTTTACGATAGGCGATTCCGGTGTTGACTAGATTGTTTCCTATACGACTTTTAACACCTGATTTTTGGGCCAAACTATTGGCTAAATGAAAATATTCAAAGTAGGTGGTATCTTTTTCAATATAAGAGGATATTCTCCCTAACTGGATTAATTTATAGGAGGCTGTGTTATAATCTTTTTTTTCTATGGCATAATTATACAGTTGTAAAGACAACTCCATTGCCTTTTGATACTGTTTCATATTCTCATAATTCTCTGCCATTATACGTAGAGTATTTATGTGTAGAACTGTATCTTGTTGGATTAAGGGTAAGTCTAAGAGTTCAAGAAAAGCTTCATTCGATTTTTTTTTCTTCCCCGTTATCCTATATGTATCACCTAATTTGAATTTAAGGTATTTATAAGCTCTGGGATGAATTTTCTTATCAATTAACTTTAAGGCATTTTTAAAAGTTTCAATAGCTAATGCTCTTTTATTAAGACTAACTTGTATATGCCCAATTTCATATAGCCAAATGCTTTTCTGAAAGTCGCTAAATGTAGCTTGTTTGTCTCGGTGTTCTTTTATTAGATCATCGTAATATTTTAGCAGTTCCTCTTGATTATATAAATAACTTCTTGCACCTAAATTTAGGTCATTGACGTATAATTTACTGGCAGAGACACTTGCATTAAATTCTTTTTTTCGTTGTGTTAACTTGTCCTGAGAAAATACAATTATGGGTAAAGAAAACAGCAATAAAAACAAAAGGTGTAAAATCTGATATCTGTGTCTATACGTTTTCAAAACTGGAAGATAAATTGTCGAAATTGTGTGGTATAAATTTACAACATATTTAAAGACAATGCAAAGTTAAAAATAATGAGGTTTAATTTTTAAAACATTTTTGCAAACACTATTCGGAGGCTCTATTTTATAAAAAAAATAAGCGAAGCGAGTTAATTTTGTTTCTCTTTAAACATCTGTTTATTTTACAATGGCATTTGTCATTATTTTTTTAAGCATTAATTATTTTAAATTTCTAAAAGGGTTTATATAATATATTTAAACGTTAACAGAACCTAATCTGATTGAAAATAGCTCAAGTAATTTCTATAATGACACCTCTGTTTACCAACTATTTTTGACCACATTGCCCTTATTCATTTAATTCAACAATTCGGGATTACTGAGGATCAATTCTATTTTTTTTATAATTACAGTAATTTGATTCATTTGTATTTCTATATTTCTAAAATAGATGCTAATATCTCTGTTAACCCAACTTTCTGAAATAACTCTTGCGCCCAAACTAATTCTTAAAACACCACTTTGAAAATCACTACTATATTTTATATTAACTGCTTGTCCTATATGACATTTTTGAGCAGCAAGCCTAATAATTTCTAAAGGAGCATCTTTAAATTGATTGGATAAATCTGAATTTAGTAAAAAATAGAGCTTCTTTACATTATCAATAGATAATACTTCCTTATTTTTAAGGATGAAAAAAGGAAATATTGTTCGAATATTTCTTATTCCGAATTCTTTACTGTTCGCTTTTATTTCATCACCGTAAATCGGTTCTAAAAAAGTGGCATCATTTATAGAATCTTCAGCAAAATTACAAAACATCTCAATACCCATATTCCTATACAGAATAGGTGTTTTATAGTACCTGTCCATTTCAACTATGGCAGCTTTCCAACGCATATAAGAACCATAATTAAACCCTTCGGATAAATCTTTTGCACAGAACCAAGAAGTTGGCCAATCAGAATGATTATAATAATTATTCAAACCTTTTGGCAGAGTCTTTTTTGCAGAATGGATTAATTCACTTACACTTTCTGGTAGAATTAATGCCCCTGAATAAGGAGGGCCCGTAAAGTATTTACTTCCTGTTATGGTAATAATATATCCTTTATTCAGATAATTTTGAATATCTGTAGGGTCTAATCTAAGTTGTGCTGCATCAACAATAACTTGTATTGATAAGTTGTTGAGTGTATTCAAACTTTGCATCATATTTTCACTAGGAGATTGATAGCCTAATTTTGAATGATCCATTACATGTAATACAATATGCCTTCCAGATTTATTAGTTTTTGATATGGCATTAAAAACTTCTGTATCTAATTGAAGTGATGGTTTTAATTCGCCATTTTCATCTCTAAAAGGAATTTTAATCAAATCAACATCTCTAAACCCTTCAATTTCATCTCCCTTTTTAACTGGATAATTGAGTGCTGTTGTGTTTTCAAAATGGCATCCTTTTAATGCCGCAGGAACACCACTTCCTGTTTCATCAGATGCCACTAAAACATGTGTAATATCTTTATCGGAAATAATTTGAGTAATGGCTGCTATTTGAAGCGAAGAATCAGTGCCTGATGGGGAAAAAATTATTTGACATTCATCTTTTAATTTAAATATTTTTTTAAGGTTATTTTTTAGTAATTCAGAAAATTCGATTCCTACATTTTTAAAACCACTTTTTAAGCTGTTTTTAATTAAGATACTTCTAGCTTTATCTGTTTTGTCAAACGCAAAATTCGATACGCTCGTTGCAGTTGATGAGGCAAAAGTAAATGCTTCAGGTCTTGGAAATGGGCTGCAACCATATTTATTTAACAAATCAGTTTCATCAATATTCAATCTAAGGTCACCACCAGACATTAATAAATATTCTGTTGGTTTTGCTAGATTTTCAACAATAGGTTTCCAGGATTCTTTAAATTCTTTGTTGGTATTATTCAACCCATGAAAAGCTTGTAAGTCTTCATGTTTTAAGAAAGATTCAGTATTTAATTCCTCATCTTTTTTAATCAAATTAATTAAGAAATAATTAAGCGATTCTAATTTTTCTTTATCCTCTTTAGGTAATAATTTATAAAATATTTGAGTCACTTCAAGTGCTGCCACATCACATAAAACTGTATCCTCTTTTTCGCTACTCAAAGCTTTATACCAAAGTTGCCATTCAATACCATACCTTAAATAAACCAAAGCTAAAACAGGTTTTTTTAAAAATGACGCACCAATTATGATTGATTTGTTTGGTACAATTTTAAATATATTTGGTTCACTATTAGAGGTGATAATATTTATGTTGTTTACTTTCGGTACGGTATTAAATCTTTTTAAAACATGAACCAGATGATTCACATTTTCTTTTTCAAATAAACTTGTTCTTCTATATTGATCTTCTATAAGTATATTATTTGTCATAAGTATTTTATTTTAAAACGTTCATCAGAACGAAGTTCTTTAATAGGGATATTTCTATGATAATCTAGTCATCCAGATTTAATGTTTGTTTTATTCTCAAATTTTGAAAAGAACGGATTTACATTAATCATAGGAATTCCATTCAACAGATCAACCATTTCTATATGAACAACATTGTTTATTCTGTCGCATCTATTTTAGTTGTTTTTATACAGATATGACAGAACCGGATTCAAGGTTGTAACACAATAAATGTCACTGTTTTTTAGTGAGCACAATTTACAAATTTTAGTTCAAAACAGATTATTTCTTTAGGAGTTTTATATCCAATAATTTTTGAACGTCTCTTTTTTTAAGTGAAGATAAATTTTTAATTTTTCCCTCTAAATTTGATGTGATAGAACCGAAATTATTTTTTAACATATTTCTTATAGTACAAAACATAAAATTCTTCTCTTTTTTATGTATCTCATTTTGAAATAGTGTTATACAAAAAAACAGTTCAAAATATAGTTTGAATTTGATTCAGTCAAATCGATTAAACACAATTAATAATTATATATGAAACATTTAAAAATTATTTTTTTAGTGATAAGTATTCTGTTATCTGGCTACCAGACAAATGCTTGTACAGTTGCAGTAATTTCAGGAAAGTATACAAAAGATGGTCGTCCATTATTATGGAAAAATCGTGATACTAATTATATCAATAACCAAATTATGTATTTTGATGATGGAAAATACAGTTATATGGGATTGGTCAATTCTAAGGATATTCATGGGAAAAGTGTTTGGATAGGTCAAAATAGTGAAGGTTTTGCTATTATGAACTCAGCTTCTTATAATTTAAATATAGGAGACGGCACAAAACTTAGTGGCTTAGAAGGTAGAATTATAAAGGAAGCTTTAGCTACTTGTGCTACTATTCAAGATTTCGAAAAGTATTTAGATAATCTGCCAATACCAACACGGTTAGAAGCTAATTTTGGTGTTATTGATGCACAAGGAGGTGCAGTAATGTATGAGTTAAATAACAACGGATATATAAAATTTGATGCAAACGATGCTAAAGTAGCACCATTTGGATATATTATTAGAGGAAATTATTCTTTTATGGGAAGTTTTGGTGAAGAAAGCAGTGGTTATCTTCGTTATAATACAACAAATGAGCTTTTTTATGATGCGATGTCAACAAATACTTTTGATGCGCAATTTATACTTCAAGATGTAACGCGTAGCTTAAAACACTCATTAACAAAAAATGATTTGTATAGGGATTATGCTGGGATTCCAGAAAACACACCTACATATTCATTCTTTCATGATTTTATTCCACGCAAAAGTACATCTTCTGCTTGTGTTGTTCAAGGTGTAAAAAAAGGAGAAAATCCGGAGTTTACAACATTGTGGTCTGTTGTTGGTTTTCCACTAACATCAATTGTTATACCTACTTGGGTTAAAGGCGAAAATGATTTTCCTTACGTATTAAAGCGTAATGAGAAGTACAATGATGCGCCAATTTGTTTTGCAGCATTAGAACTTAAAAAAGAAATTTTTCCTATAAGATGGGGAAGATGGGCAATGAGATATTATGTCAATATTAATGCTTTGATAAATGGCGATAATACAGGTATCCATCAAAAAATTCAACCGTATGAAAATAAAATTTTTAAAGATACCAATGATAAGTTAGCTTTATGGAGGTCTAATGGAATGAAAAAGGCTGACATAAAAATGTATTATGATGAGCTTAATAAGATGTTGTTGAAAATGTACGATGAAGAATTTGAAATTGATCTAAATTAAATTGATATTATGAAAGTTTATGCTATAATTATAATTGTTATGCTATCTCTTTTTGCATGTCAAAATGAAAAGGAGAATACTATAATATCTAATGACAATCAAGAAAAGTTAAAAGTTGCTGTTTTTAGTGGTAATGGCGCTGGAGGAGTTTCAGTTATTGAAACAATTGAAGCTTTAAAGATAGATGCTGGAATTATCGCGATGCCATTAAATGCTTATGAAATACAAGAAGGAAAATTAAGTGAATTTGATGTGTTGATATTTCCTGGCGGAAGTGGCAGTAAACAATTATTAAACCTTGGAGAAAAAGGTCAAGAAATTGTAAAAGATTTTGTTGAAAAGCAGGGAAATGGAGTAATTGGTATTTGTGCAGGAGCTTATTTGCTATCGTCAACAAAAGGGTATCCTAACTTAAAATTAGCAAGTTCAATTCATATTGATAGAGCACATTATAATAGAGGTCGTGGACTTATTGAATTTGAGTTGACAGAATCGGGATTTAAAGTTTTTCCGGAATTAAAAAATAATCGTCTTTTTGCTCAATATTATGACGGTCCCGTTTTAGTAAAAAATGATAATGCAGAAGTACAGTTTGAAGAACTAGGGAAATACATAACTGATATACACCCTGATAATTTTGCTCCTGAGGGAATAACACCTGGTAAAACATTTATTCTTAGTCAAAAAGCAGGAAAAGGAAAAGTATTTTTAATTGCTGGTCACCCAGAATCAACACCAGGAATGCGTTGGATGGTACCTCGTATGGTACGGTGGGTATGTGATAGTGAGTTGGTGAGCTATAATCAAAAATGGGTAAGACCTCAAATAAATAACAAAGCAATTGTTTTTAATAATGCTCTCAAAAAAGAAGAAAAGAAGAATTACTGGCTTTTGTTTAGTGAGAACCCACAAGAACAATTTAAGGCAATAAACACATTGTATTCTTACCGTTCAAGACCAGCTGTAAGATGGAATATTGGACTTTTGCGGAGTGTTCACCCAGAAACAAGAAGGTTGGCAGCAAAAATTTTAAAGGAAACTGAGTATTCTTATGCGATACCAGATTTAGAAATAGCTTTAAAAATTGAAAACGATTCACTTACTAAAATAATTTTTCAAGAATCTATTAAGTTCTTAAAAAATAAATAAAGATACCTTTATAAAACTTTTAATTAGTTTTTAGCTGGAAATTTTAAAAAATAGAAGAAGCTGTTTTTGTTGTAAATTTTTCTAAAACAGTCATTCCTTTTAAAGAATTTCCGTTTTTATTTAATTTCGGGCTCCAAACTGTGATTGCATATTCGTTTGGGTAGATAGCAACAATACCTCCTCCTACACCACTTTTTCCAGGTAAACCCACTCTAAATGCAAATTCTCCAGATTCATCATAAAATCCACAAGTTAAAATCATAGCATTGATTCTTTTTGAAACACTACGTGTAATTATTTGCTCGTTGTTATAAGTTAATTTTCCACCATTGGCAAAAACTAAAAATGAATTTGCTAATTCTGAACAAGTCATTTCTAAAGAACACATGTGGTAATATAAATCTAAAACTTCATCAACATCATTTTCAATATTATCAAATGACTTCATTAAATTTACGTGTGCTGCATTTTTAAATCCGTGTTCAGTTTCAGATTGCATCACCTCTAAATTGTAATTAATATGTTTATTATTCGCTAGTTTTTGTACAAACTGTAACAATTCTTTTTTAGGATTTTTTAGCGCGCTTATTAAAACATCACAGACTACTAAAGCACCAGAATTAATCAAAGGGTTTCTAGGAATCCCTTTTTCAAATTCTAGTTGAACTAGTGAATTAAAGGGATCACCCGATGGTTCAACATCAACACGATTCCATAATTTCACTCCAATTAATTTTAAGGCTAAAGTGAGTGCAAAAACTTTTGAAATACTCTGAATCGAAAATTTTTCTTCAAAATTACCCACACCAAAACAATTATTTTTGATGGTGCATAAACTCACTCCAAACTTGGTTGGATCAATTTTTTTTAAAGCAGGAATATATGATGCAACGATTCCGTTGTCTTTACATTCGCTCACTTCTTTAAAGATTTCTTCTATTATTTTTTGATAATTCATAGTGCAAAAACAAAGAAGCAATAGTACATTTTAATTATTAAATATCAAATGCTATTTATCATGATTAAAATTTTAAAATTATCTAAACAGTAAATATTAGCGTAAATTTGTATGTTAGCAACGGATATAAGTTGTATAAAATTCGCAACAGGAATTGGAGAAAATATCAAATATTTTAAAAGATAAATCGCAAGAACAATTATGGAGGTTGTTTGTTGGGGGAGATATGCATGCTTTTAATTCAATCTACAGTACCCATTATCAAATGCTATATAATTTTGGTCTTAAATTCTTGCCGCCTTCAGAAATTGAAGATGCCATCCACGACACCTTTTTAAATTTATTGAATTATAAAAAATCACTTACAGAGGTAAACAATGTAAAGGCATATTTATTTAAATGCTTACGAAATCAAATTTTTAAAATAAAAAAAAGTAATAAACTTGAGTTTAGTTTGATCGAAGGAGCAATTCAAAGTGATGTTGAAACTCATGATAAAGAAAAAGCCCTGATTGAATTAAAAAAAATCATCACGCAGCTAAGTCCAAGAGAACGTGAAATTGTTTATCTAAAATATTTTCAACATTTTAATAATAAAGAAATTGCAGATTTGTTAGGTATTAAATATCAAACGGTTAGAAATATTCTTGCAAATGCAATTATTAAATTAAGAACATTAGGAGAAGATATCATACCACTTTTGTTTCTGCTTTTTAAATAAATAGCTGCATTTTTATATAGTACAAAATCTGAATTTGAACTCCTGTCTAAAGACAGTCTTAATTTTTTTTCATGAAAAACATATTTAATGTATTGGTTGTTTTGATTTTCATTTCAAACCAATTCGCCTCACAAGCTCAAAACTATTATTACGAATCGTACCAACCTTTTGATACTGAGATTCCAACTCCAGAAGAATTTTTAGAATACCCAATTGGCGATTATCACACACGTCACGATTTGGTTGTAGCTTATTTTTATAAGTTGGCAGAGTTATCTGATAAAGCAACAATCACGATTTATGGTAGATCGAATGAAAATCGAAAGTTGATTATGCTTACGGTTACATCTCCAAAGAATCATTCTAATTTAGAAAATTACAAGAAAAAACATCAACAAGTAGTTGAAGGAACTCACAATATTACTGATTTCTCTTCACTCCCAATTTTTATCAATTTAGGATATGGAGTTCACGGAAATGAACCATCGAGTACTGAGGCGGCGATGTTAACTGCTTATACTTTAGTAGCATCTCAAAATAGTGAAGTGACGAAATATTTAGATGAATCTATTTTATTTATCGATCCAACTATAAATCCTGATGGTCGAGATCGTTTTACCAATTGGGTAAATGTTTTTAAAGGCACTCCAGTAATTTCTGATCCAAATGATATTGAACATAACGAGGGTTGGCCAAGAGGAAGAACGAATCATTATTGGTTCGATTTAAATAGAGATTGGTTATTGGCTGTACAACCAGAAAGCAATGCAAAACTAAAATGGTTTCATGAATGGCATCCAAATGTGGTGACTGATTTTCATGAAATGGGAACAAGCAGTACTTACTTTTTTGAACCAAAACAATTGTCTGCTTCATTAACTCCAATTACGCCTAAAGAAAATTATATAACTTTAAATGATTTGTTTGCCGAACAGTATTCAAAAGATTTAGATGCAATTGGGTCGCTATATTTTACAAAAGAAAAATACGATGCTACATATCCTGGGTATGGTTCTACCTATGCAGATTTACATGGCTCTTTGGCTTTGTTATTTGAACAAGCAAGTGTAAGAGGGCATCTGCAAGAAACGCCTACTGGAGAAATGAGCTTTGCATTTGCAATTAAAAATCAATTTGTTTCAAGCTTTTCAACAATCATTGCCACCATCAAAAATAAGGATGTGTTATATGATTATCAGCAACGTTTTTATAAAGAATCTAGAAAGAAAGCAGCCCAAGGAAGTATAAAAGGATATGTTTTTGGAGATAATTATGATAAGAATAGAACTAAAGAATTTATTGCTTTATTGTTAAAGCATCAGATTGAGACGTATCCAATCAATGATAAAATCACCATCAACAATAAAACATTTAATAAAGAATCTGGATATTTTGTACCAACGGAACAGGACAATCATTATATGGTGCAAACCATTTTTGAGACTTATGACAAATATCGTGATAGCGTTTATTACGACGCATCAGCTTGGTCTCTAGCAAATTTTTATAACATGAATTATGAAGAGGTAAAAAAAACACCTGCACATGCTAATGTGATTTCTGAGGATTCAAATAAGATAAAAATTAACAGTCTGCAAAAAAGTAATTATGCCTATGTAATTTCTTGGGATGATTATTATGCACCAGCATTGTTATATAAACTTCAAAAGCAAGGTGTAATTGTAAAAGTTGCAACAAAAGAATTTACGGTAAACGCTAACGGAATCAATGAAAGATTTGATAGAGGATCTCTTCTAATTTCTGTTGGAATTCAAGAACAATCTTCTGATCAAATATTTGACATTGTTAAAAATGCGAGTGTCGAATTTAATATTCAGACGTATCCTGTTGCAACCGGAATTAGTATCAGTGGAATTGATTTAGGAAGCTCAAATTTTAAAGCAGTAAAACAACCTAAAGTGATGATGGTTGTTGAAGGTGGAGTATCATCTTACGAAGCTGGTGAGGTTTGGCATTTGTTTGAGCAACGTATGAAAATGCCAATTACTAAAATTCCTGAGCGTATTTTTTATAGAGTAGATTTAAGTAAATACAATACGATTGTTTTGGTATCTGGGAGTTATTCTTTACTAAAAGAATCTACCAGAAAAAAATTAAAAGATTGGGTTGCAGCAGGCAATACCTTGATTACTTCTAGAACTGCAAGTTCTTGGGTTATCAAAAATAAAATTGTAAAAGAAGCATTGATAAGTACTAAAAAAGACTCTACTGTGACACCTCGTTTAAACTATGGTAAAGCAAGAGAGCATATTGGGAGAAACAGTATAGGAGGCGCCATTTTTGAAGTTGATTTAGACATCACACACCCAATTGGATATGGCTATCACGAGCGCACATTACCTATTTATAAAAACAATCGCGTTTGGTTAGCACCTAGCAAAAATGATTTTTCTACAGTGGCAAAATATACAGACAACCCACATATTGATGGTTATGTGACTCAAGAAAACTTAGATAAGTACATGAGTAAATCGGCTTCTATTATTGTAAGCAGAATAGGAAAAGGACGTGTTGTACTATTTGCTGACAATCCTAATTTTAGAGGAGCTTGGTACGGAACCAATAAATTATTTATGAATGCTATCTTTTTTGGGCAGTTTATAAGAGTGCCTTAAAAAAACTAATAAATTTTAAAAGCGTAATCATCTAATAGAAAGAAGGTTGCGATTTTTTTTGTGTGCGTAACAAAAAAATATTAAAAATTCATCCTTTTTAGCATAGTACAAATTCTCTTTTTCTACTCTTCATAGTAAATAAGCGAACTAGAGTTATGTCTAAAAATGAACGAATAAACGAATTATTGAATAATGATAATTTTATTACCTGGGTTTCTTCAGGTAAAAAATCATTCACTTCTTATTGGGAAAATTACCAAAGCGAACTGGATGCAGAAGGTATAGTAGCATTTGAAAAAGCAATTACAATACTTCAAAAATTAAATATGTTATCTGTTGATGATGAAGCTTCGAATAAATCACCAGAATTTATTCAAGAGCAATACATCAACTTGTTAGAATATTCAACAGGAGCGCAAAAAGTAGCGCCTAAGGTTGTTCAATTAAAATCGTACTACAAATATGCAGCTGCCGTTGTTGTAATTTTCGCTATTGCAGCTAGTGCATTCTTTTTTACAGGGACTCAAAGTACCTTCGAAAATCATTTAGCGAAAGTTGAATTTAACACTTCAGATATTTTAATTCAATCTGCAACAGAAGAATATTTTAAAATCACCGATGAAACAAATCAGAAATGGTTGACAGAAAACGGAGTATTTGTGAATATAGATGGTGAGCAAATTAGCTTTACTGCATCAGATAAAGTTGATGTAGATGCTTATTGCAGTTTTAAAATTGTTGTACCAAATGGAAAAAATTACCAATTAAAATTAATTGATGGTACTGAAGTAGAATTAAACTCAAACAGCACATTCTCTTTTAACAATGCAACAGCTACAAATGAAAGAAATGTTACTTTAATTGGAGAAGCGTTTTTTGAGGTTGCTCATAACGAAAATCGCCCTTTTAAAGTGCAATCATCGGACATGTTGGTTGAGGTTTTAGGAACGGAATTTAATATTTCAAATTACCAAGACCAAGAATTTACATGCGCGACATTGGTTGAGGGTTCTATTAAAGTTTCGAATCCGCAAAATGAAAGTGAAATTATAAAACCAGGATATCAAGCAAAATTATATCACAATCAAAATGCAATTAACGTAGATATTGCAAATGTGCAAACGATTACTGCTTGGACTACGGGCAGAATGATATTTAACAACGAAAAACTAGAAAACTTACTTCCTAAATTGAATCAATGGTTTAATGTAGAATTTAAAATTGAAGGTGCAGCCATCAGTAATTTTGAATTTACAGGAACACTTAAAAGAGATAATGACCTCAATCACTTCTTGCAAATGTTAGAGTATACAGAGGGCGTTAGCTACACTATCGAAAACAACCAAGTAACATTAACTAAATAATTAACAAAAATCAATTAATCCTTTTTTGAATTAGCAATAATTCAGAATCAATAACCCAAATACGAATGAAAGAATATTTTAAAATGTATTTTAAAAAATGGTGGAGTAAGAGTTTGCTCACGCTCATTTTGTCTTTTTGTGTTTCTTTCTCTTATGCGGTCGTCCCAATGAACGATGAAAGTGTAGTAGAGGTAAATCAAAAAGAATCGATTTCTATTAATGAAGAGCTATCTATAAAGGAGTTGTTTAAGGAAATAGAAAATCAAACGGATTACAGCTTTTTTTACAATAGTAATTTAAAAGAGTTATCTAATAGAGTAACAATTAATTTATCAAATGCTACGGTTAATGAAATTCTTGATCAAGCTTTCAATAATTTAAATATTGAATATTCAATCAATGGTAATGATATTCTTATTAGACAAAAACAAGCGAATTCTCAGCAAAAAACTAAAACAGTTGGTGGAGTTGTTTATGATGATTTAGGGTTAACACTACCAGGTGTAAATATTTTAGTTGTTGGAACGAAAGAAGGAGCAACAACAGATTTTGATGGTGTCTTTTCTTTAGAAGTTTCTAATGATGATAGTTTGGTGTTTTCTTTTGTAGGTTTTAAAAGTCAAACAATAAAAGTAGCAGGAAATACTAATTTCGAAATTACTTTAGCACCAGAAAATAATGTGTTAGATGAGATTATTATAGCTGGTGTTGCTGCGGGAACTTCTCGTAAAAAAATGTCAGTTTCGGTAGCTCGATTAAATGAAGATGATTTAAACAAGGTGCCTCAAACGTCGGTTTCATCAGCATTACAAGGTAAAATAGCAGGGGTTACTTCAACTTCATTTAGTGGTTCTCCAGGATCTAGTGATGCTATCGTTTTGCGTGGCGCAACAAATATAACAGGTAGTAATAGCCCATTAATTATTATTGATGGTGTTATTATGCAAGGGTCTTTAGCTGATATCAATGTAGATGATGTTGCCAATATGGAAGTGGTAAAAGGAGCTGCTGCATCTTCATTATACGGATCGCAAGCAGCAAATGGTGTTATCATTGTTACTTCTAAAAGAGGGGCAAAAAATAAAGATGGTAAAATTGCGGTTACTATTAGAAGTGAATCTGGTATTCAAGAAGTGGCTAAATATTTAGATCTTTCAACTTCTCATCATTATTATTTATCGCCAGAATGGCAAGACAATGATACTTATACAAAATATTATTTTGTTGATTATCCTGCTGATTATGTTTCGGGTTGGGATCCTAGAATTAATGGGAACAGAATTGAAAAACCAAACCATTACCAAGATTTACCATTTCGCGTAAACAGAAACTTGCAAAAAGAAATGTTTACAAGTGGTTTGTATTCTACCAACTTTGTGAGTGTTTCGAAAAGAACCGGTAGCACCAATGTATATGTTTCTTTTGAAAATAATGAAAGTCAAGGGGTGGTTATCGAAACCGATGGTTACAAACGTCAAAGTGTACGTTTAAATTTAGATTTTGATATCGCTGAAAATTTAAGATTCTCGGCAAGTAACAATTACATCCGTACTTCTAATGATTTCTTAGGAGGAGGTACAGCAGCATTTTTTGAAGTGTTGATGACCGAACCGGATGTAGATTTATTTGCTGATAATGTAGATGGCCAAAAATATAATTTCTATCCAAACCATTGGAACACACAATTTGCAAATCCAATCTATGATTTGTGGAAAAAAGAAAGTGGGTCGAATAAATCTAGATTGATGGGTGCTTATGATTTAAAATGGAAAACCAATGATTGGTTGAATTTTGAATTAAATTATGCTTTAGAAAGACAAGATTATAAAAGCACTAACTATACACCAAGTGGAACAATTGTAGATTTACAACCAAACTACATTGACCCAAATGCGAACAGCCCAATTGTGGATCCAAATGACCCAATTGCTCCGCAATATTCTGGTGGAGGATTAAGTGTTTATGATTCTCAAATTTTAAATCAAACATTTAGAGCTACAGCGAACTTTAAAGAAAGCTGGGGTGAATTAGATTTTAATGGAAAGTTGAGTTTTTTATATGAAGACAATCATTTTGAAAGCGTAACAACAACTGGTACAAACTTTACCTTACCTGGTATTGCATCTTTACGTTATTTTAGAAAAGAAGATATCGATGCAACTGATTTTACATCAGATACAAAAGCTTTAAACTACTTTGCAATTGCTTCTTTTGTATATAAAGACCGTTATATTTTTGACGGATTGTTTAGAATAGATGGTTCTTCTCGTTTTGGTTCTGAAGAGAGATGGAACAGCTACTACAGAGTTTCGGCAGCATATCGTATTACAAAAGATATTCATATTCCTGGTGTACAAGAATTAAAAATTAGAGGTGCGTATGGTACAGCTGGTTTAAGACCTGGTTTTTCTGCACAATACGAAACATTTAATGTAAATGATGGTGTATTTACTAAAGGAACTTTAGGAAACAAATTCTTAAAACCTTCAAGATCTAACGAATTAGAAGTTGGTTTAGAAGCTTCATTCTTAAACAGATTTAGATTCGAAGCAACTTACTCTAATACCAAAGTTACTGATCAATATTTATTAGCTCCCTTACCTTCTTGGACTGGTGGATATAGAAGCCAATGGCAAAATGCAGGAGAGTTACAGAGTGACACTTTTGAAGCAATGTTGAGTAGTAAAATTATTTCTACCGAAAACTTTACTTGGGATTTAACTTTGACTTTTGATAGAACAAGACAAAAGATTACAAAATTAACTATACCAGAATATAGAACAGGACCAAGAGGTGCTTTTAAAATTCGCGAAGGTGAGGTTTATGGAGGTATGTACGGATCAGATTTCGTACGAACTTTAAATCAAATGGAGCAACAATTACCAAGCGGATCTGATATTGCTGATTATTCGGTAAACAGAGACGGGGTCGTTGTTTTAACAAGTGATATCGGTAGTATCGATGAAAAACCATTCATCCTTTTAGATGAAAACGGAGCAGAAGCTAACGTAAAAATTGGCGATATCAATCCAGATTTTAGAATGGGATTGAACACCAACTTTAGCTATAAAGGATTTTCGCTTTATATGTTGTGGAGTTGGAAACAAGGAGGAGATATTTATAACGGAACCGGTCAATATTTGGTAAGAGACAACCGTCACCCAATGATAGATCAAATCCATAATGCGCCAGGGCAAAAGAAAACGGTAGATTACTACCAAGCATTGTATGATGCCCAAGCATTAAACGGATTTTGGGTTGAAGATGCCTCTTTTGTTAAGTTGAGAGAAGTTTCAATGTACTACACAATCGGACAAGATAAATTAGGAAAAACTGGTAAATGGCTACAACAAATTCGAATGGGCATTATCGGACGTAACATTTTAACATTTACAGATTACACCGGTTATGACCCAGAAGCAGGATCTAGCGGATTTATTTTCGATGATTTCGGATATCCAAACTTTAGAAATTATTCAGCAACTGTAGAATTTAAATTTTAATTAGAAAGATGAAAAACATAAAATTATATATCATAGCATTTGCATTGAGTTTTATCTATACAGGATGTGATGATACTTTAGTAGTAGAAAATATAAACAACCCAGATAGAAGTGATGTATTGACAGATCCTGATGGAATCTTAGGATTAACAGGAGGATTATTCAACACGTGGTTTATTCAAGAGCAGCACAATTTTGGTTCTCCGGGTCCAGCATTATGGGTAATGTCAGATTGGGGAACGGTAACGTTTGCAAACTATGCCACCAGAGATATGAGTGAGGAGCCAAGAATTTTTATGGATAACTCTCCATCATATGGATACCATGCAACCATACGTAATTTTTGGCAAAAAATGTATGCCGTTGTTACAACAGCAAACGATGTTGTTTTTGCTGTAGATAGCGGATTAAATATTGGTGATAATGGAGAAGGCAATATGATGGTAAAAGGAATGGGCTATTTTATGCAAGGTCTAGGTAATGGTTATATCGGATTGTTATATGATAAAGCTTATCCATCTGATGAAGATACGGATTATGCCACTTTAGAAGTTACAGATTATCATGCTTCTATTGATTTGGCAATTTCACAATTAGAAAAAGCGATTGTTGTTTTTGAGAATAACTCATTCAATCTTCCAGCAGAATGGATGAACGGAAATACTTTTTCAAATACCGAAATGTCTCAGTTAGCACATTCATTTATTGCAAGATTAATGGTGTACTCTCCAAGAAACAAAGCAGAAACTGATGCCTTAGATTGGAGTAAAATTTTAATGCATGCTCAAAACGGAATCACACAAGATTTTAATATTGAGGGTGATGGTAACGGAGGTACAAGAAAATGGATGTCTTGGTACAAGTACTATATGGCAAGACCAAACTGGGGTAAAGTAGATATGAGAATTGTAAATGTATTAGACAATACAATTCCTCCAAACTGGCCAGAAGGTGGTATTGGTGATTTACCACATGATGGTAGAATCATATCAAATGACCTAAGAGTGTTGAGTGATTTTCAATATAACTCAGCCAACAACAGACCAGAAAGAGGTTTATACAGATGGTCAACCTATCGTTATTCTAGATTAGATTCTTATTTTAACGCTAACTTTTTTGCACCTGTTATAATGATGCGTGCAGCAGAAATTGATTTGTTCGAAGCTGAGGCTTTGTTGAGATTAGGACGTTTGTCTGAAGCTGCATCAATCATCAATTCTGGGTCTAGAGTAGTAAGAGGAAACTTACCAAATGTAGCTGTTGATGAAACTGCAATTAGAGATGCAATTTCTTACGAGCGCACAATAGAATTACCATTAACAGGTATGGGAATCGAATATTTTGATATGCGTAGAAACGATCTTTTACAAGACGGTTCATTATTGCATTTCCCAATTCCAGCACAACAATTAGAAACCATTAACGAAGCATTTTATACCTACGGAGGTTTGAATCCACAATTCGGAGTTCCAGGAATCGATGTAGCAATAGATGGTTGGTATAGACCATAATAACAAAACAATAACAACTTTTAAAATTATAAAAAATGAAAATATTTAAATATTCAATCGCAACAATCGCTCTTTTAATGAGCATCGTTTTTACTTCTTGTGAAGCAGATCCATTACCCGTTTACCCAGATGTAATCGTACAAATTGATACCGTTTTTGTGCAAGGCGTTAATATTACCTACCCAACTTTTTCTGGGTCAGATACAAGTGATGATAGATTCTATGCTTTTAGTGGAAGTAGCGCTACAGATTTAAGTTCTATGTCTGCAACAGATTGGACTTACGAAACTTGGATTAAAGTTGATGCAGATGCATTGATTGGAGATCGCACAGCATTACAAGGTGCAGATGCAGGTGGTGCATGTATTATGGAACGTGGTAGAAACTTTGAATTGTATTTAATTGACGATGCAAATTCAGATTTTGCAATCCAATACAATAGACTAAATAGCGATAATGAAGCTGTTGGTACTATGCAGTCTGATGCGTCAGGAATTAACTTAAACTTTAACGAGTGGGCACATGTAGCTATTACAAGATCATCTAGTGATAACATTGCGAAATTTTATATCAACGGAGTTTTAATTGCTTCTAGTGATGATGATTTATGGATTCAACCAGTAAACGATACGTGGTTAGATTTTAACTATATGTTTCGCGGTGCAAGTATTAATTTCTTTAAAGGCTCTTTTGATAATATTAGAGTGTCTTATGTAGATAGATATCCATCAGCATTTGAACCAAACCAACATGAGCGTTTTCCAGAAGATGGAGATACTTTATTATTGATGGATTTAGATGAAAATTTAACACCATTCGACCCAGCAAATGATTTTGATAAAGTAGAAATCAAAGGCGTATATACGTATTTTATCAAAGTGATTAATACTGTATTTTGGACTAGCGAAGATTCTGTAATACCAACGACATAGTTTGTTTTTTTTGAATTAATAATAACTGATGAGTAAGTTGCTCAATTTGTAGCAACTTACTTTTCTCTAAAATTTCACAAGTATGAAACTAAATTACCTAAAAATTGTTTTTGTCCTAACCCTCACAATTATATTGAGCTCAAATTCTTATAGTCAAGAATTAAATAGAACAGCTAAAGAGGTTACTGCAAATTTTTACAATGATTTAACTGGTAATTCTAGTGAAATTAAAAGTTATTTTACTTTAAATAAAAACGAAATATTTAAAACTTATGTGGTTAATTACAAAAATGGAGGTTATGTAATTGCACAAGAAACTGTATCAGGAAACAAAATAATGGGATTTTCTGAAGTTGGTGAATTTAGCCTTGAAGGAAGTCCGTTATTAAAAGTAATTGAAAGAAATAGTTTTATTGAAAATAATTTTACTGGAGAAAATACGGTATTGGCTAGAAATAGCAATTCAATTTCTAATAGACCTACTGGTGATATCGATCCTTTTATGACCGATATTTGGGGTGGTGTAAACTGTTTTGATAATAATGGGCAAGTGGTATATCCAGGCAATTATTACACACCTTCTCATTGTTCTGCAGGATGTGTGGCAATATCAATGTCGCAAGTTTTACATTTTTATGAATGGCCAATTGTTGGTATGGGTAGTAACACTTTTGCAGATAATTATAATGGTACATTAACTCGCCACTCAAGACATTTTGATGCTATTGAATATGATTGGACGAGTATGCAAGATTTGTATCAAGGTGTTGTATCAACAGATGTAAGTAGAAAAGCCGTAGGAAACTTATTTTATAGTGCAGATTGTGCTTTGCAAATGAATTTTGAACCATCAGGTTCAACTTCTAACATTAACACAACACCTTTTGTGTATCAAAACTTCTTCCGTTATACTAGTAATTATCAAGATGTAACTTGGTCTTCTTTTTGGTCACGCTTATATGATAATATCCAACAAGGACGTCCGGTGCCTGTTGCAGTAGATGCAAGCAGAACTGGAGATGGACACGTATTTGTTGTAAACGGATATAAAGAAATTGGAGGAGAACCTTACTATTATTTAAACTGGGGTTGGTATAACGATGGCGGAATCAATGCTTGGTACAATATACAATCTTGGACAGACGCATCACCAGGTTATAACCAAATTACTGGCGCTTCTTTTGACTTGTTACCAAACCCACAAATAACCGATATTTCTGGAACTGGTTCTGGGAATGATTTTAAAGTCACTTGGGAAATAAGTGCTAAAATTTCTCCAGATGAGTATACCTTAGAACAAAATATCAACAATGTAGGTTGGACAGAAGTTGCTTCAGGTATTACAGCTTCAGAATATACTATTACAAACCCACAAGACGAAATTTACAGGTTCAGAGTAAAAGCAATGATTCAAGGATCATACTATGCAAATTCTTGGTCAGAATCAGAAATACATGCGGTTACAGGTGATTTTAATGGCTATGGTCAATTTGGAGGTAGTCAATATGCTTATGCTTACCAAACACCTGATACACATTTAGATTTTACTGCAGATTATACCTTCGAAACTTGGATACGATTAAAAGACGGGAATGTTGATGGAAATGTAATTTTAGATGAAGAATATGCTTTCGGAATTGATATCACAAATGTTGATGAACAGGCTTCAGAATATGATGTAAAGTTTACATCGCACAATAGTTCAGCTTCTATCATTTCTAATGCAAATGGTTTTAAATTAACACCAAATACTTGGCATCATGTGGCTATTACACATACCGGAACTTTTACAAGATTATATATTGATGGCACTTTACAAGCTGTTGATATAAGTAGTAACTTTAATTTGGCATCTTCAAACTCTGCATTGAATTTAGGAGAAAAATATAGAAGTGGTTACCAAGGCCGAATTAAAGCAGATATGGATCAATTGAGAATTTCTACAAATGCAAGATATACTTCTGATTTCACTCCGAACAGAGAAGAAATTTTTGTGGTAGATGCTAACACTGTTGCGTATTTTACTTTTCAAAATTTTCATGGAGTTCGTTTAAAAGATGAAGCTGCAGGATTAAGTTTTAGAGTGAGTAATGAAGCAAATTATGTTGAGTGGAATTTTGAAAGAACCGCAGGGTCCTTATCTACTGATGATTATGATTTATTAAAATCATCCATCAATTTGTATCCAAATCCAACAAATAATAGCCGTTTCAAAATTTCATTTAATGAAAATGTGAATCTAGAAAATGTACAAATTCACATCTTTGATTTGTTGGGAAAACAAATCAGGTTTAACAACAATCAACGCACATTTAATCAATGGGAAGTTTCTATTGATAGCAACACTCCAACCGGAATCTATTTTGTACAAATTTCTGGAGATGGATTTACAGCAAGCAAAAAATTAATTATTCAATAATAAAAGTAAAACACACTCCTACTAATAGCATATGAAATAAAACTAAAATCACTAACCTAACTTAAATATTATGAAAACTAAACTTTTTCTATTCTTATTATTTATTACATTATTTAGTATTGAAACTACTTTTTCTCAATTCAATAAAAATGAATTGATTGAATATAGTAACAGCTTTATTGCGCAACAACAATTAAGAAAAGTAGTCCCCGAAAGTTTAGAATCATTAATTAATGATAATGGTGAAGTTTACGCTCATGTGGTTAATTTAGAGCCAAAGGGGTTCATTGTATTTTCATCGTCAAAAAAGTTTGCTCCAGTTATTTCTTTTTCAACGGAATCTGATTTTGATTTCAGTAATACAAAAGAAAACATCCTTTTAAATATGATTAAAAGTGACACCCAAAATGAGCTGCAACTTATTAAAAACAGCTTAAACCTTGATGATCAAAAAGTAGTTGATAGAAATATAAATGCTTGGAATCAGTTACGAAATAATTCAAATAGAAATGCTAGTTCAAGGGTAGTAGCACTTACGCAATATGGTACTCACCTTACTAGTGTATGGGGTGGTGTTAACTGCTATGATGATTTAGGAGCTGGTATTAATGTGGGTAATTATTATACACCAAATAATTATTCTCCAGGTTGTGTTGCAACAACTTTGAGTATGATTTTACATTATTATCGCTGGCCAGAAACAGGTGTTGGGTCTCATACAAACTATGATACTTATGGTAACTCACAAACAAGTTGGTCTGCTAATTTTGGTACAGCAACTTATGATTGGGATAACATGCTAGATGAATATCAAGGCAAGCCATCGACTTTAGCCCAACAAAAGGCAATGGGTTATATTTCATTTCATACTGCAACAGCTTTAGATATGGATTATGAGTCAACAGGCTCTACAAGTAATATCAATAGGATACCATCTGTAGGTAGCTCTTATTTTAGATTTTCTGGACATCATCAATATACAAGTTGGTCGAGTTTTTGGTCTAGAATGCAAGAAAATATACAAAATGGGCATCCAGTTCCAATTGCTATAGATGCGACAAATGGGTCTGGTCACGCACCTGCAGTTGATGGTTACAGATTTAATGATGGTGATGCCCAAAGCGAGTATTATTATCATTTAAATATGGGCTGGTACGGTACAAGTAATGCTTGGTATAGAATCCGTGGGTCATTCAGTGCAGGAGGGTATACAAGTGTAAGTGCTGGAGTTTTTGATTTATTACCTGAACCTATTATGACTACAGGTTCTTTTACCGCTACAAGCAAAACATTTAATTTAAATTGGAGAACGAGCAGTACAATAAATTGGGATGCTTTTGAATTGCAAGAAAGTACTGATGGTGGTTCTAATTATACAACAATAAGCAACGCCATTATTGATACTACTTTTACAAGAACTGTTGCAACTGGTGGTTCTTATAGATATAGAGTTCGCTCAAAAGTTGATGGAGCTTTTTATTCTAATAGCTATTCTCAATCAATTGGTGTTACGGTGCCATATGATTATACTTATTTAGATTTTGATGGTAATGACTCCTTTTTTGTATACGAAAATTCAAGCAATGATTTTGATGTTTCAAGTTCTTATACAATAGAATCTTGGGTTAAAATTGATTCAAGATCAAGTGGAACCTACCCTGTAATACTAGATCGTAAAACAGTATTTTCAATGTATCTCATTAGCGATTCAAATGCCGATTATGCTGTAAAATTTGTTGCAAGAAATAATTCTGGAAGTGTAATAGCTTCTGTACAATCTGATAGTTCTACAGAAAATTTAAGTTATGGTAATTGGGTACATGTTGCTGTTTCTAGAAGTGGGACTTCAACAAAACTTTTTATTAATGGCACTCAAGCTAGTTCTTCTTCAGACAGTGACTTTTCATTATCGGCATCTTCAAATGCTTTAAATATTGGTGCTAGATATTGGAGTGGTTATGGAAGGTATTTAAACGGTAAAATTGATAAAATCAGAATTACAGACAACGCAGTTTATACAAGTAATTTTACTCCAGATAGAAAAGAAATATATATAACTAATACTAATACAAAAATGTTACTTGCATTAGACGAAGGTACAGGTGCAATTTTAAATGATGATGCTAGTAACTTTTTATCCGTCCAATTAAGAAATTCTCCTAATCAACCAAATTGGATGTTTGATGATGAAACTCAAAGTGCACGAAGTGCTGCTGCTCCAGTTAAAGAATTGGAAGCTGTAAAAGAAGCAATAACTAACCTATATCCAAACCCTGCAAAAGATAGAATTACAAGTTCAATTAAAGTTTCTGAAGATACAGCAGGTGAAATATTAGTTTATGACAGCTTCGGAAAATTACAACTATCACAAAATATTAAACTTAATAAAGGAAATAATTCAATTGAACTTAATATTTCAAAATTAAGAATTGGTATTTACTATATCAAAATCGAAACAAAGACTGAAATATTTTACTCAAACTTTTTAAAACAATAAAACAATCAATTATTAATCTCCGAAATACTTCGGAACTAAATTTTACTATTATGAAAAAACAATTACTTACAATTTTAACAATCGTAGCGTTTGCTTTTACAGCAAATGCACAAACAATTACTTATTTAAATTTTGATGGATCCACAACTCAGGAAAGTAATCATAGATTTTATGCATTTAATGGAAGTAGCACAACTGATATGAGTGATATGTCTGGAACAGACTACACTTTCGAAGTTTGGATTAAAGTAGATGCAACTGCATTGATTGGAGATAGAACTGAAGCAACAGGGTTTACTGCTAACGGTGCATCTCTTATGAATAGAAGAAAAGATTTTGAATTGTATATTATTGATGATGCAGATGCAGATTATGCAATTAAGTATAATAGACTAGATGCAGCAGATGATACCGTTGCAACAGGGACCATGCAGTCTGATACAGCAGTAGAAAATTTATCATTTGGTGACTGGGTACATATTGCTATTTCACGCTCTTCAGGTGATGGGATTGCAAAATTTTATATTAATGGTGTATTGATTGATTCAAGTTCTGATGCTCTTTGGGCTCAGGTTGCAAATAGTGATGAATGGATGGGTCTTAATTATATGTGGAGAGGTGCTAATATGAACTTTTACACTGGAGCTTTTGAAAGCCTAAGAGTTTCAACAATTGATAGATATCCTGCGGCCTTTACACCAGTCATTGGAACAATATTTGCTGTAGATGCTGATACAAAAATTCAGTTAGATTTAAATAATAATATAACTGAATTTGATCCAGTTGATGATTTTGCTAAAGTTGAAGTTAAATCAGGAAATGGTTATGGCTATTTTATTAAATATCACAAACTTTCTACTTCTTGGACAGATAGTGAAGTTTTATCTGTAGATAGAAACAACCTAATAGACTTTAACTTATATCCTAACCCAGTAACTGAAAAAACATTTGTAATTAATGCAAATGAAAGCATTAAAAATGTTCAAATATTTGATGTACTAGGTAAATCAGTAAAAGCTGTTGAGGTATCAGAAAGAGCTACTCAATTAAATATTGATGTAAATAATTTAAGCAAAGGTATTTACTTTGTTAAAACAGAAACAGATGCAGGAATAGGAACTCAAAAAATTATTATTCAATAATTATTTAATCGAAAAAAATTCCTCGATGCTCAGCGTCGATGTTTCCGATTAAAATTGTCATTCCCGCGAAGGTGGGAATCTAAGTCTGAGAGTCCCATTTTGTTTGTTTGTTTTTATGGGACTTTCTTTTATTTAAAAATGCACCAACACTTGTTGGCGCA